>NZ_JADOVJ010000001.1:3616250-4307500 GCF_015752315.1 Nocardioides luteus | reverse complement strand
CCGGGCCGGGCCTGTCGGCACTGACCACGCGCGAGCAGGACGTGCTGAGGCTGATCGCCACGGGACGTACGAACGCCTCGGTCGCCCGCGACCTCGGCATCACCGAGCACACCGTCGAGCGGCATGCGGCCAACCTCTACCGCAAGCTCGGCGTACGCAGCCGGGCCGAGGCCACCGCCTGGGCCATCCGCAACGGGGCCGACTGACGGGAACCCGTCAGTTGCGCTGCGCACCTTCCGGGAAGCGGTGACCCCGGGTATCCCGGGACAGTGGAGCCATGACGACGATCACCCCGAGCAACGACTCCTGGCGGATGGCGAAGGCGACCGCCCCGATGGTGCGGACCCTGGCCGGGCGCCGCCTGTTCCCGCTCTGGGCCGTGGTGCACCACCGCGGCCGCAAGACCGGACGAGCGCTGAGCCTCCCGGTCGCCCTGCTGCACACCGAGGACGAGTTCGTGATCACGCTGCCGTGGGGCCCGGGCACCAACTGGGTCCGCAACGTGCTGGCGGCCGGCGAGTGCACGATCACCTGGAAAGGACGCGACCACGCCGCCACCGAGCCGCGGATCCTCGGCCGCGAGGAGGCGCGTCCCTACTACGACGGCTTCTCGTGGTGGATGGTCGAGAAGGTGTTCAAGGCCGACAGCTTCCTGGCTCTGCGTCGGTGACAGTCCACACTCCGGCGCCGTTGCTCCGTGGCGTACGCCTGTGTCTGGCAGGATCGACGCATGACCATGGAGGCGTTCGGCGAGCAGTCCTTCCCTGAGGAGCCCTTCGGCAACGAGTGGGACACCGAGCCGGGATGGCTCTCCGAGGAGGAGCTGGGCGAGACCCGCGGGCGGGTGCCCATCCTCTACGTGGAGGCGGTCCCCGTTCGTGTCGACCCCGACGGCCGCGTCACCGAGGTCGGGCTGCTGCTGCGCGGGTCGCCCACGACCGGGACGATCACCCGGTCGCTGGTCTCGGGACGTGTGCTGCACGGCGAGCGGATCCGCGACGCGCTGATGCGCAACCTGGAGAAGGACCTCGGACCCGTCGCGTTCCCGACCCTGCCGCTGACCACGGTGCCGGTGACGGTCGCCGAATACTTCCCGTGGCCCGGGGAGCGCTACCAGGACCCGCGCCAGCACGCGGTCTCGCTGGTCTACGTCATCCCCGTCACCGGCGAGTGCGAGCCGCGCCAGGACGCCCTGGAGCTGTCCTGGATGACGCCCGCCGAGGCGGCCTCCGACGAGGTCGTCGGCGACATGGAGGGTGGCCGCGGCGCCCTGCTGCGGCAGTGCCTGAGTGCGTTCGGGGCGCTGGATTGAGCTCAGCCGACGCCGAGGGCAGGACGTACGCATCGGGGGAGGGGCTCGTCGAGTTCCTCGACCTGATGCGGCTGATGCGTGAGCGGTGCGTGTGGAAGTCGTCGCAGACCCACGCGTCGTTGGCGCAGTACCTGCGCGAGGAGTCCGACGAGGTCCTCGAGGCCATCTCCGAGGAGGACCCCGAGCACCTCAAGGAGGAGCTCGGTGACCTGCTGCTCCAGGTCTACTTCCACGCCGCCATCGCCGAGGAGGCCGGCGAGTTCACCATGGACGACGTCATCGCCGGCCTCACCGAGAAGATGAAGCGCCGCAACCCCCACGTCTTCGGCCCCGAGGCCGAGTCGGGTCGCCGCTACACCCTCGAAGAGGTCGAGCAGCTCTGGTCGGCGGCCAAGGCCGCCGAGCGCGCCCGCCCCGCCGAGTAGGCGCCCCCGTCGGCCGAGGCGTCACCCCCGTCGGCCGAGGCGTCACCCCCGTCGGCCGAGGCGTCACCTACGTCGGCCGACAGGGCATCTCGGTGCCCTCTCGCCCGACCGGAGCGACGTCTCGGCCCGCGTACGCGACCTCTCGGCCGGCGGGGGCGACCCTTCGCGGTGCCAGGGGAATGAGCATGGCCGCGAGCGCCGCGCCGAGCGCGACGACGGCGAGGAAGCCGAAGCCGTTGACGTACCCCTGCTCGGTCGGATAGCCCGACGGCAGGGTGTGGGCGGTGACCACGGAGGTCATCACCGCGGACCCGATGGTGCCGCCGACGGTGCGGATGTTGGCGTTCATCCCGGTGGCGACGCCGGTGTGCTCGGGTGGCACCGCGGCCACGACCGCGTTGGCGAGGTTCGCGAAGACCAGGCCGGTGCCGAAGCCCGAGAGTCCTGCGGCGACGCACATCTGCCACGGCTCGTCATGGACGAAGGCGACCATGGCGAGGGAGACCGCGGTGAGCAGGCCGCCGATGACCAGGATGCGGCGCATCCCGATGAGGTCGGCGAGCCGGGCGCTGACCAGTCCGCACAGGAACGAGGTGACGGCCGTCGGGAGCATCAGGTAGCCGGCGACGGTGACCGAGGCGCCGAACCCGTAGCCGGCTGACGACGGCGTCTGGGTCAGCTGCGGGATGAAGCCGAAGGAGGCGTACATCGCGATGCCGATCAGCAGGGCGACCAGGTTGGCGGTCCAGACCCCGCGACGGCCCATCAGACGCAGGTCGACCAGCGGCTGGCGTACGGTCCACTCGACCCGGATCCAGGCCGCCAGGAGCACGACGGCGGCGCCGAGCAGGCCGATGGTGGCGGGCGCGGTCCAGCCCCACGAGGGCGCCTGGCTGACCCCGAGGAGGAGCGCGACCAGCCAGCCGGCGAGGAGCACGGCCGGGGTCAGCGGGATCGACTCACGGGTGATCACCGGCGACTCGGGCACCATCAACAGCGTGCCGACCGCGGCGGCGGCCGCGACCAGCGCGGGCAGCAGGAAGAGCGCCCGGAAGCCGAGCGTCTCGGCGACCGGTCCCGCCAGCACGATCCCGGCAGCGAACCCCATCGAGAGCAGCGAGGAGGTCACCGCGATCGCACCGGCGACGCGTTCCTTGGGCAGCTCGTCGCGCAGGATCGCGAAGGCCAGCGGCAGGGTGCCGCCGCCGAGCCCCTGCAGGACCCGCGCGCCGATCATCACCTCGATGCTCGGCGCCGCAGCGGCGAGGAGAGCGCCGGCGGTGAGGGCGGCCAGGCTCCACACGTACATCCTGCGCTTGCCGAAGGAGTCGCCCATCCGGCCGATGATCGGGGTCGCCACCGAGGCGGAGAGCAGGAAGGCGGTCAGGATCCAGGACCCGGTCGCCTGGTCGGTCTCCAGCTCGGTCTGGATCAGCGGCATGGTCGGCACCGAGACCGACTGCAGCAGGGAGTAGGAGCAGACGCCGATGGCGACGATCGCGAACGTGAGGCGGGGGCTGTGGGTCGAAGGCATCGAAGTAAAGTTTAGCTTGGCTAACTGTGTTCCATGGGCCACTTCGTCCGTGACGGAAACCACTCGCTCGCGAAACACAGAGGCGCTCGCTCGCCGTGACGGCAAGCGAGCGCCTCATCCGGGCAGGTCAGCGGGTCAGGCCCACTTGACGGCGGTGTCGGCGTCGACGCGGGGGAGGCGGTCGAACCAGGGGTTCTCGCCGGGGTGGCCGATGTTGACGATCATCTTCGCGGTCCAGTCGCCGTCGGGGAAGAACTCCTTGTCGACGCCCGCGGTGTCGTAGCCCGCGATCGGGCCGGCGGCGAGCCCGGCCGCGCGGACGGCGAGGATGAAGGCGCCGGCCTGCAGGCCGGCGGACCAGCCGCCGGCACCGTGGCGGGCGTCCTCGTCGGCGTGGAAGTAGTCCTTCATCTCCGGGCGGATCGGGAAGACGTTGGGGATCTCCTCGTGCCAGTTGTTGTCGTAGGCGACGATCGCGGTCGCCGGGGCGGCCTTCGTCTTCTCGACGTTGCCCTCGGCGATGTGCGGGAGCAGGCGCTCCTTGCCCTCGGCCGTGCGCACGAACACGACCCGCAGCGGCTGGGTGTTGGCCATCGTCGGAGTCCAGCGGGTGAGCTCCCAGATGTCGGCGAGCTCCTCGTCGGTGACAGGGGTGTCGGCAAAGGTGTTGGACGTGCGCGCACCGGTGAAGACGATCTGGCGGCCGCGGGGGTCCAGCTTCTCGAGGGTGGTGGTCTCGAGGGCAGTGGTCTCGGTCATGTCGCTCTGAACTCCGTGGTTACTAGGATTATTCCGGTTACTTCGAAAATAGTAGTCCCTCAGTATTCAGGCAAGTCCTGTAGGCTGGGAGGCATGCCCGCGACGAAGCCCGCACACGATCCACAGGTGTGCAACGCAGCGCTCGTGCGGGCCTTCGACTTCCTCGGCAAGCGTTGGAACGGCGTGATCCTCGGCAGCCTGACCCAGGGCCCGCTCGGCTTCGCCGAGCTCAAGCGAGCGGTGGCCGGGATCAGCGACTCGATGCTCTCCGAGCGCCTCAGCGAGCTGGCCGGCCTCGGCCTGCTCGCCCGCGAGGTCGACCCCGGCCCGCCGGTGGCGGTCCGCTACGCGCTCACCGGCTCCGGTGCCGCGCTCGCGCCGACCCTGGGCGCGCTCACCGAGTGGGCCGGCACCCACCTGCCGGCCGGCGACTGCTCCGAGGACTGACCGGTCCACGAACGACACCGGCCCGCCACCGAACGGTGACGGGCCGGCGTGAAGGCGCCTCTCAGCGCTTGAACGCCTTGCCGAGGTCGAGGAAGACCGTCTCTCCGGTGGCGTCGTCGAGGCCGTCGTTGTCGGTCACCGCGTAGGCGCGGCCGTCGGCGCCGACGGTGAATCCCTCGAGCTTCTCCTGGGTCCACCCGTGGGTGCTCTGCAGCGCGGGCAGCAGGTCGTACGCCAGGCGCTTGCGCAGCGGGCTCACGGGGCTCAGCCCGGTGGTGCCGTGGCGGGGCACGTCGACCGTGTAGACCCGCTTGATCGCCGCCGTGGTGCCGTTCTGCTTGTCGCGCTCGATCACGGCGAGGGTGTCCTCGTCGACGGCGGTGATCTCGGAGAGCCCGATCCAGTCGCCGGCCACCGCGGTCGGCTCCAGGCCGTAGCCGAACCACTCCCAGGTGCCCGTGGACGGGGTGTAGCGGCCGATCCGGGCCGTGCTCGCGCCGTCCACACCGGGCTTCTTCGCGGTCGAGTCGGCCCACAGCGGGCGCTGGAGCGCGACGTACACCTTCTCGGTGCGACCCCTGCCAGTCACCGTGACGCCCTCGAGGCCCCACTTGCCGACCTTCTCGGCGATCTCCGCGGGCAGCGGGACCGTCTCGGCGATCCGGCCGACGCGGTCGAGGCGGAGCAGCGCGTTCCCGGCGCCGGTCGCACCCTCGTTCGCCACCCAGAAGCCGCCGCCGCGGCGCCCGACCAGGCCCTCGATGTCGAGGTCCTCGGCGATCTCGCCGGAGGCGGTCGTGACCTCGAGGACGTCGCGGATCACAGCCGGAGAGCGGCGGACATCCAGGCTGTAGATGCGGCCGGTGGCGTAGGCGGCGTCGCTGGCCGCGTAGAGCTTGCCGGGCTCACCGGGGACCTTCGAGAGCGCACCCAGCGCGCCCCAGCCGATCGGCTTGCCGTTCCGCGAGGCCGACTCGACCGTCGGGAAGGACGATGACCGCTTCCGACCGAACCCGTAGAGCGAGACCGTGGCACGCACCAGGTCCTCGGCCGAGTCCTCCTCCGAGGAGACCGCCAGCAGGTTGCGCGACGGGATCGGCAGCAGCCCCTCGGGCCCGTTGGTCGCCGGCAGCACCTGCGTGAACTTCGGAGAAGACGGCGTACGCATGTCGTAGACGGCCACGAAGTTGCTGCGCTCGGAGCCCACGAAGGCGTACGGCACGCCGCCGAAGGTCTCGAAGGCCAGCCCCTCGGGCTCGGCGCCCTTCTTGGCGGCGCGGGAGTCGTTGTGCAGGCCGTACTTCGTGGCGAGGTCCTCGAAGCTGGATCCGGCGTCCCAGACGACCTCGCCGGTCGCGGCGCGGAAGACGGTCCAGCCGCGGGTGCCGCCCTTCCAGTCGCCCTCGTTCGCCGTCGCGACCAGCCCGGGTCCGACCCACTGGATCGAGTCGGGCTCGCGCGGTGCGTCGATGGTGTCGACCGGGTTGAAGCGCCCGTCCTTGGTCGTGTCCACACCGGGGACGACCGCGTTCCCGGCGCTCCACGCCGTCTCGACGGTCGCGGAGGGGAGGTCGATGATCGCGACGCCGTTGTTCTCCTGGAGGCTCAGCGCGAGCTGGTTGTCGGCGTTGATGTCGACGTACTCCGGCTCCGCGTCCTCCGGTGTGTCCAGTCCCTTCAGCGCCGAGGCGGGCAGCGGCACGTCGGTGATCTGCCACTCGGTCGGACCGCCGTCGAGGCGGACGATCGCGACCGACCCGGCCGGTGCCTGGGGCAGGTCGCCCTCCTCGCCACCGGCAGGGGTGGCGGCCTCGTTGCGCTGGTTCTCCATCGCGATCGCGGCGTACGTCCCGTCCGGGCTGACCGCGATCGAGTCCGGCTGGCCGCCGAGATCGTACGAGGCGACCTCCTCGTGCGGGGCGGCCAGCGAGATCACGTCGATCCGCCCGGCACGGGTGCCGACGGCAGGCTCCTCGTCCTCCCACTCGGTGTCCTCGAGACCGGGGTACGTCGACTCGTCGACGACCACGAGCGCGTGGTCGCCCACGATCGAGACCGACGTGGGCGAGCCGCCCTTGCCGCCGGAGACGTCGTGGCTGCCGAGCCCCTCCGGCGAGGACGGGTCGGTGATGTCCAGGAAGCCGATCCGGCCGCCGGCCGCGTCGGTGTAGGCAAGGGTCTTGCCGTCCTCGGAGACCGCCGAGATCTCGGCGACGGTCGCGGCGGCCGGGTCGATCCCGGCCAGCACGTTCTGGAAGACCGGATAGGTCGCGAGCCGGCTGAACTCGCCGTGCCGGCCGGGTCCCGCGGCGGCGGTGCCGCCGAGGACGGTCATCATCGAGACGCCCAGGCCCCCGATGGCCAGGGCGCCGATACCGGCCAGCGTGAGTCGGTTGTGCAGGAGCTGCATGTCGGGGTTCCTCTCGGAAGATCATTGCCGGCACGAACGATCTCGGCGGCACTGCGCGCCGAGGCATCACGTACGTTTCGACCGGCCGACTCCCCGATGAACACCAGGTGGGCGCCCTCGGTGGCACCCCTACTGTCCGGTTAACGTTCCAATCGCCAGGCCCATCCGGCCGAGTAATAGGCTGACGGACATCACCCCCTCTCTCCATCAATCCATTCCTGACCCAGGAGTAGTTCAGTGGCATCGATCGACGCCGTAGGCGCCCGCGAGATCCTCGATTCGCGAGGCAACCCGACTGTGGAAGTTGAGGTCGTCCTCGACGACGGCACCTTCGCCCGCGCCCAGGTGCCCAGTGGCGCCTCGACCGGAGCCTTCGAGGCCGTCGAGCTGCGCGACGGCGGGGAGCGCTACGGCGGCAAGGGCGTGCAGAACGCCGTCACCGCCGTCGTGGAGACCCTCGCCCCCGCGATCGAGGGCTTCGACGCCGACGACCAGCGCGCCATCGACCAGGCGATGATCGAGGCCGACGCGACCCCCAACAAGGCCAAGGCCGGCGCCAACGCGATCCTCGGCGTCTCGCTCGCCGTCGCGAAGGCCGCCGCCGACTCGGCCGGCCTCTCCCTGTTCCGCTACGTCGGCGGCCCCAACGCCCACGTGCTGCCGGTGCCGATGCTCAACATCCTCAACGGTGGCTCCCACGCGGACTCCAACGTCGACATCCAGGAGTTCATGATCGCGCCGATCGGCGCGCCGACCTTCGCCGAGGCGCTGCGCATCGGCGCCGAGGTCTACCACGCGCTCAAGTCCGTGCTGAAGGCGAAGGGCCTGGCCACCGGCCTGGGCGACGAGGGCGGCTTCGCGCCCAACCTCGAGTCCAACCGCGCCGCCCTGGACCTGATCGCCGAGGCGATCGGCAAGGCCGGCTACGAGCTCGGCAAGGACGTCGTGCTGGCGCTGGACGTGGCCGCCTCCGAGTTCTACGAGGACGGCGCCTACCTGTTCGAGGGTGCCAAGAAGACCGCGCAGGAGATGACCGCCTACTACGAGGAGCTCGTCGCCGCCTACCCGATCGTCTCCATCGAGGACCCGCTCGACGAGGAGGACTGGGACGGCTGGAAGGCGATCACCGACGCCATCGGCTCCAAGACCCAGCTCGTCGGCGACGACCTGTTCGTCACCAACGTCGAGCGGCTCGCCCGCGGCATCGAGGGCGGCCAGGGCAACGCGCTGCTGGTCAAGGTCAACCAGATCGGCACCCTTACCGAGACCCTCGACGCGGTCGACATGGCCCACCGGGCCGGCTTCAAGACGATGATGTCCCACCGCTCCGGCGAGACCGAGGACACCACCATCGCCGACCTGGCCGTCGCCGTCGGCTCCGGCCAGATCAAGACCGGTGCCCCGGCCCGCTCCGAGCGCGTCGCGAAGTACAACCAGCTCCTCCGCATCGAGGACGAGCTCGGCGAGGCCGCCCGTTACGCCGGCGCCTCCGCCTTCCCGCGCTACCAGGCCTAGGGAATCCCGTACGCCGCGGCGGCCCGTGTCCTCAGGACACGGGCCGCCGCGCGTCTGCCGCCCGGAGGTAGGTCGTGGATGGGAGGATGAGCGACGTGGCAACGCAGGGACCGGGGCAGCAGAGTCAGAGCAAGCGCGTACGCGGTCCTCGGGCCCCACAGGGTCCGGGGCGACGGCCGCGTGCCCCGCTCCCGGTCCGGCCACCGTCGGGCGCCGGCATCGACGCCCTGCGCAAGCGGCTGCGCCGGCCCAAGCTGACCGGCCGGGCGATGATGATCATCGTGGTGGCCGCGGTGCTGGTGATCTCCTACGCCTCCTCGCTGCGCGCCTACCTGCAGCAGCGCCACGACATCAACGCGCTCCAGACCGAGATCGCCCAGCGCAAGGAGCACATCAAGCAGCTCGAGGAGCAGACCCGTCGCTGGGAGGACCCCGCCTACGTCCAGCAGCAGGCCCGGGAGCGGTTCGGCTTCGTGATGCCGGGGGAGACGGCGTACGTCGCCCTCGACGAGAACGGCGAGCGCATCCAGACCGAGCCGGAGCTCACCGACCCCAAGTCGGTGGGCAGTGCGGAGCAGCCGAAGGCGTGGTGGGACGATGCGTGGGGCTCCGTGCTGCTGGCCGGTGACCCGCCGGAGCAGACTGGAGACGGGCCGGAGTCGGAGATCGACCCGCCCAAGCAGAAGAAAGACTGAAGACATGGCCATCGATCCCAAGGACGTGGCCGCGATCGCGGCACAGCTGGGACGCGAGCCCCGGGGGATCCACGAGGTCGGGCACCGCTGCCCGTGCTCGCTGCCCGATGTGGTGACCACCGAGCCGCGGCTGCCCAACGGCACCCCGTTCCCCACGACCTTCTATCTCACCTGCCCGCGGGCCGCCTCGAAGATCGGCACCCTCGAGGGCACCCACGTGATGAAGGACATGGAGGCGCGGCTGGCCGAGGACGAGGAGCTCGCCGCCGCCTACGCGAAGGCCCACGAGGCCTACCTCGAGGCGCGCTACGAGCTCGGCGACCCGCCCGAGATCCACGGCATCTCCGCAGGTGGGATGCCGAATCGGGTCAAGTGCCTGCACGTCCTCGCCGGCCAGGCGCTGGCCCAGGGCCCCGGCGTCAACCCGCTCGGCGACGAGGTGCTCGAGCGCCTCGGTGAGTGGTGGAGGTCCGGCCCGTGCGTGGACCTCGACCTCGAGGACGAGGAGCAGTGACTCTGTGACGCAACGGGTCGCGGCGATCGACTGCGGCACCAACACGATCAAGCTGCTGATCGCCACGGTCACCGCGGACGGCCTGACCGAGGACGTACGCGAGGCCCGCATGGTCCGCCTCGGCCAGGGTGTCGACCGCACCGGTGTGCTCGCCGACGAGGCCCTGGAGCGGGCCTTCGGCGCCATCGACGAGTACGCCGCGATGATCCGAGAGCACGGCGTCGAGCGGGTGCGCTTCGTGGCCACCTCGGCCACCCGGGACGCCGCCAACGCGGCCACCTTCACCGACGGCGTACGCGAGCGCCTCGGGGTCACGCCCGAGGTCGTCACCGGGGCGGAGGAGGCGGCGCTCTCCTTCGGCGGCGCGGCCCGCAACCTGCGTGGCACCCCGGAGCCGCCGGTGCTGGTGATCGACATCGGCGGCGGCTCCACCGAGCTCATCCTCGGCGACGGCCCCACGATGGGCGTCAGCGCGGCGGACAGCATGGACATCGGGTCGGTGCGGCTCCATGAGCGTCATCTGCGCTCCGATCCGCCGACGCGGGAGGAGATCGAGGCCTGCGTACGCGACATCGACGCCCACCTCGACGACTGCCCGGTCGACCCGGCCGCCGCCCGCACCGTGGTCGCCGTCGGCGGCACCATGATCCAGCTGACCATGGGGCTGCTCGAGCTGGCTGCGTACGACCGCACCGCCACCGACCATGCCGAGGTCTCTCCCGACGACGTCCACCGGCTCGTCGACCGGCTGCTGGCGATGACCGTCAACGAGCGGCTGGCGCTGCCCTGGATGCATCCCGGCCGGGCCGACGTGATCGCCGCGGGCGGTGTGATCCTCAGCCGGATCCTCAGGCGCACGCGTGTCGACTCTCTCCTCGTCTCCGAGTCCGACATCCTCGACGGAATCGCCTGGTCCGTTAGAGACTAGGCATGTCGGGGGACTTGATCTTTGTGTTTGGCGCCTAGGTTTGGGTTCACCGGCGTACCCATCAAACAGAACCAAATGCTGTCTCTCGGAAGGTCAAGAAGTGAAAAAGCTCATCCTGCTTGCCATCGCTGCCGCTGGTGTCGGCGTGCTGGTCAAGAACAAGTCTGAGCAGCTGAAGGCCGGCGCGAACAAGGTCACCAGCGACCCGCGCGTCCAGTCGGCCCTCGCGACCGCCTCGGAGAAGGCGGCGCCCTTGAAGGAGAAGGCTGCTCCTTATGCCGAGGCCGTGAAGGAGAAGGCGGGGCCCTACGCGGCCACCGTCAAGGAGAAGGCCGGCCCCTACGCGGAGCAGGCCAAGGAGAAGGTCTCGGCCGCTGCCGGGGTCGCCTCCGACAAGCTGCACCGGAACGGCTCGGTGCCGGAGTCCACCCCCGAGTCCGCCGCGGCGCCTGCCGCCGACGGGTTCGTCTCGGAGGCCCCGGCTGCCCCGGAGTCGACCACGGGCTCGTCCTCGACCAGCGAGTACGGCGGCTACCCGCCCGCTCCGCCGGCGCCGTCCGCTCCGCAGGCCGGTGTCACCGGTGACCCGCTCACCGACCCGATCGACCCGGCCGACCCCTACGCCACCGAGGTCCCGCCCCCGCCGGCCCCTCCGGCCGACACCGACCAGACGTCCTACGACGACCTGGGCGGCGGCGACACCGCGGTCAAGCCGACCCCGGAGGGCACGCCCGAGTACGCTCCCGAGCCGGTCGACCCCGCGGAGGAGAAGAAGACCGACAACTGGTTCCGCGGCTGATCCGCGCTCCGGCGCTGATCCTCATAGCGGGCCAACTGCGTCACCCGCGGTCTGCGTTCGGCAGGCCGCGGGTGACAATGGTTGTGTGACCATCCACGCCATCACCGTCCTGGGACACGACCGCCCGGGGATCATCGCCGACACCACCGCCCGTCTCGCCGGACTCGGACTCAACCTCGAGGACTCGACGATGACCCGGCTGCGAGGTCACTTCGCGATGACGCTGCTCTGCGCGGGTGAGGCGACCACGGAGGCCATCCGAGCCGACCTCGAGCCGATCGCGTCCGACGGCACCTTGACGGTCACGGTCTACGAGCTCCCCGAGGAGCAGGCCCCGGCCGGCTCCGGCCAGCTCTTCGTCCTCTCCGTCCACGGCGGCGACCGCCCCGGCATCGTCTCCACGGTGACCGCCGAGATCGCCGCCGTCGGTGGCAACATCACCGACCTGACCACCCGTCTCTCCGGCGACCTCTATGTCGTCGTCGCCGAGCTCGAGCTGCCGGCGGACGCCGACGTCGCCGTGCTCGAGGCGTCGATCAAGCGGGTCACCCAGGAGCTCGGCGTCGACGCCACCCTGCGGCCGATCGAGGCCGACGACCTGTGAGCGGGATCAACGAACGAGTCTTGTCCTGGACGGAAGCCGAGCTGGGTGTCGAGGGCAAGGTCCTCGACGTCGTACGCGCCCCCGCCCACGTCCTCTCCGTCCCCGGCAAGGACGTCGACCCCGCCGCCCCCGAGACCGTCCAGCTCGCCGCCGACCTGATCGCCACCATGCGGGTCTCGCCCGGCTGCGTCGGCCTGGCCGCAGACCAGGTCGGGGTCTCGGCCCGGATCTTCTGCGTCGACGTCTCCACCCACGTGAAGACGCGCACCCACCACGGGACGTACGTCCTGTGCAACGCCGAGGTCGTCGAGGCCAGCCGCAACGAGAAGGCCCGCGAGGGCTGCATGTCCGTCCCCGACCTGACCGGTGACGTGAAGCGCGCCTCCCGGCTGAAGGTACGCGGCCAGCTCCCGGTCACCGGCGAGACCGTCGAGATCGTCACCGACGCCTTCGAGGCCCGCTGCCTGCAGCACGAGATCGACCACACCAACGGTCTGCTCTTCATCGACCGCGTCGCCGGCGCCCACGCGCTCCACCAGCGCCAGACGTACTTATGACGCCTGCGGTTGATGGGTGGTTGGTGCGGGCGGTGGGATTCGAACCCACACATTCGACAGGACTTTTAAGGTCCCCGGCTCGCCGTTGGCCTACGCCCGCTTGCGATTCTTTCCCCGGTAGGTGGGTGTCTGAGCGTGACAGTTCGGACAGAGCAACTCAAGATTCTCGAGTCGGTTGTTCTTGGAGTTGCCATCTCGGTGGTCGAGCTCCAGGGGAATCGGCTGGCCCAACCATTCCACGCCGCCACACTTGTTGCACTTTGCGGGCATGACGCCCTCGTTGATCAAGCGCAGTCTCAGGCGATGCGAACTGATCGGATAGTCGTTGGAGAGGTAGGCGTCGAGCGTCCGCCGCGCCCCGAGCACGACGTTCTTGCTCCAGGCCTGGCCGCTGAAGTGGGATGTATCCAGGCCTGCTTGATCGATCGCGTTGCGGATCGTGGCGTAGTTGCCACCTGCTGCCCGAAGGTCGAGTCGACGAAGGACCTCGGCAATGGAAAACGAGAGGGACACGGCTCTTTCGAGATCCGATGCGGTCCATCCGCGCGTGCGGCCCGGCATACCAAACAGTATGGCATCCTTCTCTGTCTGCCGTTGACGTCCGACAGTCGCGTTACTGCGGGAACCTCAGGGTCGTCCCGGACGTTGAGTGAGACACAGGGCCGGTACGCTGGCCACAGGAGCCGCCACCGTGGCGGAACCTTTCACGTCGCTTTCGAGGAGTGACCCCCAGATGCAGAGCAACAACCCGGTGTTCCGTAGGGCAGAGGGCTTCGGGCAGCCGTCGCAGAACGCCTACGGCAACGCGACCTACGGTGGCAACGGCGCTCCGTACGCCGGCTACGGGCAGGACCCGAGCCAGTGGTCGACCGGCGCCCCCCAGGCGCCCACCACGGGCGCCCCCATGACGATCGACTCGGTGGTGCAGAAGGGCGCGATCACCCTCGGTGTCGTCTTCCTCGCCGCCATCGCGACCTGGGTGATGACCCCCGCCATCGACTCCACCGCCAACCTCGCGCCGCTCTACCTGGCCGCGACCCTCGGTGCCGGTGCGGCCTTCATCCTGTCCCTGGTCAACTCGTTCAAGCGTGTCGTCAGCCCGGCGCTGGTCCTTGCCTTCGCCGTTGCCGAGGGCGTCGCCCTGGGCGCGCTGAGCAAGACGTTCGACGCCATGATCGGTGGCGGCATCGTCGTCCAGGCCGTGATCGGCACCTTCGCCGCGTTCGCGGGCACCCTGGCTGCGTACAAGTTCTTCAACATCAAGGTCGGCAACAAGTTCCGCACCTTCGTGATCGCGGCCATGTTCGGCATGGTGGGCCTGAGCCTGATGGAGCTCGTGCTCGGCTTCTTCGGCGCCAGCTTCGGCCTCTTCGGCCTCGGCACGCTGGGCATGGTCACCGCCATCGCCGGCCTCGCGCTCGGTGTGTTCATGCTGATCCTCGACTTCGACCAGATCGAGCAGGGCATCCGCGCCCAGCTCCCTGAGCGTGAGTCGTGGCGCGCCGTCTTCGGCCTGACCGTCAGCCTCGTCTGGATCTACACCAACCTGCTCCGCCTGCTGGCGATCTTCCAGCAGGACTGATCGCCCGCTGACAAGCAACAACCGCCCCGCGCCTCCAAGGCGCGGGGCGGTTCGTTTCGCATGCCAACAGTGTTGGTCTCGACACGCCTCCGCATAGCGGCTCCGGCGGCTCGACCAGCGGGGCTAGCGGGCGGCCTGCCGCTCGGCGAGCGGGGGAGTCTCCGAGGGACGCTCGCCACGGTGAGGCGTGCGCTGCTCGTTCTCGAAGGACCGGGCACGCGCCCAGTTGCCGAAGCGTCCACGCGGACGCGGCGCCGGGTCGATCTCGGTTCCCGGCCGGATGACGGCGCGCAGGGAGGCAGCGGCGAGCGGCATCACGTGCTTGCCGTTGTAGGTCTCCAGGATGGCGTTCTCGTCGCCGACGAGGCCCAGCACCGAGAGCGTCGGCGGGACCAGCACCTCGCCGAGGGCGTGGTAGCCGGCAGCGGAGGGGTGGAACAGGTCGGCGCCGAACCAGAACGCCGGAGTGGCCTTGAAGGCCGGACCGAGGACGTCGCCCAGCGACACCGTGTGGCCGCCGGCGCGGATGACGTGGAAGATCTGTCCGGCGGCGATGCGGATCGACCAGGCCCGCATGATCGAGCGCAGCGGAGGCAGGATCGGGGTGGCCGTGCTGAGGTCGGGGACGGTGCCGACGAGCACCTTGACCCCCGCCTCCTGGAGCCGGATGACGGCCTGGGCGAGGTGGCTCACCGCGACCCGCGGGCGCACCCGGCGGATCACGTCGTTGGAGCCGACCAGGATCACCGCGATGTCGGCGTCGGCGGCGATCGCCTTCTCGACCTGGGGGTGCAGGTCGGAGGACTTCGCGCCGATCTCGGAGAGGTCGTGCAGACGCACCGGCCGGTGTGCCTTCTCGGAGACGCCGGAGGCGAGGACGGCGCCGGGCGTGTCCTCGACCTCGGTCATCCCGTAGCCCGCGGCGCTCGAGTCACCGAGCAGCGCGATGTTGATCGGACGCCCCGGCTGACGCGCTCCGTACCACCCCGTCGGCGACGGTGCCACGGGCATCTTCACCTGGTGGGTCGCCCTGACGGCAAGCGCCGCTTCCGCGACGAGGACCCCGGCGAACGCGGCTGTCGCGGCCAGAACACCCCCACCGGCGTACGCGGTCTTGCGAGCCAGACTCTTCTTCGCCACGGGGAACACTCTAAAGTCTTCGGCCCATTACCGGGCACTCAGTATCGGGATATAGGGGATCTCACCTAGTGGACATACGCTGTCGCCATGGAGTACGTGGACTCGCTTCTCGACCTTATTGGCAACACTCCGCTCGTGCGGCTGGGGCGTGCGCTGGACGGCGCCGGGGCCTCTGAACCCGGCCAGGGACCGCTGGTTCTGGCCAAGGTGGAATACCTCAACCCGGGCGGTTCGGTGAAGGACCGCATCGCCACCCGGATGATCGAGGCGGCCGAGGCCTCCGGTGAGCTGCAGCCCGGCGGCACGATCGTCGAGCCCACCTCCGGCAACACCGGTGTCGGCCTGGCGATGGTCGCCCAGCAGAAGGGCTACAAGTGCATCTTCGTCTGCCCTGACAAGGTCAGCGAGGACAAGCGCAACGTGCTGAAGGCCTACGGCGCCGAGGTCGTCGTCGCCCCCACGGCCGTGCCGCCCGAGCACCCCGACTCCTACTACAACGTCTCCGACCGGCTCGCCTCGCAGCCCGGCGCCTGGAAGCCGAACCAGTACGCCAACCCCAACAACCCGCGCTCCCACTACGAGGAGACCGGCCCCGAGATCTGGCGCCAGACCGAAGGCCGGATCACCCACTTCGTGGCCGGTGTCGGCACCGGCGGCACGATCTCCGGGATCGGCCGCTACCTCAAGGAGCAGAACCCGGACGTCCAGATCATCGGCGCCGACCCCGCCGGGAGCGTCTACTCCGGCGGCACCGGTCGGCCCTACCTGGTCGAGGGCGTCGGCGAGGACTTCTGGCCGGACACCTACGACCGCGACATCGCCGACCGGATCATCGAGGTCTCCGACGCCGACTCCTTCGCCTACACCCGCCGGCTCGCCCGCGAGGAGCAGCTGCTCGTCGGCGGCAGCGCCGGCATGGCTGCGTACGCCGCCAAGCAGCTCGCCGCGGAGCTGGCCGGCACGCCGGAGGGCGAGAACGCCGTGATCGTCGTGCTGCTGCCCGACTCCGGGCGCGGCTACCTGACCAAGGTGTTCAACGACGAGTGGCTGGCGCAGTACGGCTTCGCGACCGGCGAGGCCGCGAAGCAGACCGTCGGCGACGTGCTGCGCGGCAAGTCCGGCCGGCTGCCCGACCTGGTCCACACCCACCCGGGCGAGACGATCGCCGAGGCGGTGCACATCCTGCAGGAGTACGGCGTCTCGCAGATGCCGGTCGTGCGTGCCGAGCCGCCGATCGTGGCCGCCGAGGTCGCGGGCTCGGTCTCGGAGCGCACCCTGCTGGAGGCGCTGTTCACCGGCAAGGCCAAGCTCACCGACTCCGTCGAGGAGCACATGTCGCCGCCACTGCCCTCGATCGGCTCCGGTGCCGACGCTCACGATGCCGCCCACACCCTGGGCAGCTCCGACGCGCTGCTGGTGCACGAGGACGGCAAGCCGGTCGGTGTCCTGACCCGTCAGGACCTGCTCTTCTTCCTGACCAGCTCCTGAGGCCGCGATACCCTCCCCTCTAGCGGGGGAGGGTGGCGTACGCCATGATGCGTGGTCATGATCGCGTACCCCCACATGCGCCGAAGCGGAGCCCGAGACCGTCGATTTCGCCGGTCGGCTCTGGCGGCGGCCTCTCTGCTCGCGTTGTTCTCGCTGACTGCCTGCGGCGGCGGCCAGGACAGCAGCAGTGGCAGCGATCGTCCCAGCGTCGCGGACATCGAGAGCCAGATCACCAAGAGCAGCGGTGACCAGGTGACCGAGGACCAGTCCGCGTGCCTGGCGAAGACCTACTACGAGTCCGACCTCTCCGACGAGGCGGTGCGGCTCCTGGTCGAGGCCGAGGACGTCTCCAAGATCAGCCCGGAGGACCTGTCGAAGGCCGACCAGAAGGCCAGCAAGGAGCTCTACGAGCCGCTGGTGAAGTGCCTGACCCCGGCTGAGTAGTCGCCGTTCGGTGCCGGCCGCAGCCAGGTGCTCGCCACCCGGGCGAGGTCCTCGCGCCCGGAGACCCCGGTCTTGCGGCTGATGTTGTGCAGGTGGGTCTCCACCGTGCGGGTGCTCATCTCGAGGTCCGCGGCCAACGAGGCGGTCGTGGGGCCGTCGGGCAGCAGCCGGAGCACCTCGCTCTCCCGACCGGAGAGCCCGATGTGGGTCGCCGCGCGGCGGAACAGCCCGGCTCGGCTGCCGGAGATCTCGGAGCGTTCCCAGGCGAGGTCGAGCGTCTCGGCGGCCTCGGTCAGATTGCCGGCCTCACGCTGCAGGATCGCCAGCGAGATGGCGGCCCGGGTCACGAAGACGAGGGCGCCGGCATCGGCGAGGATCACGATCGCCTCGCGGAGGGCGTCGACGTCGCCGGCGGCGGTGGCGGCTGCGTACGCCCCCATGCCCTGCAGCAGCGGGCTCTCGGTGCCGGCCGCGAGGCTGGCGGCACGGGTGATGTGCTTGTTCTCGTTGGCGCCGCGCTCGACCGCCTCGATGGCGAGGAAGATGCCACCGGTGACGTAGCCGGCGTCCAGGCGTTGGCCGACGAGCTCGCACAGCTCCTTGAGGCTGGGCATCCGGCCGTTGGCCGGCGCCATGATGCTCGCCACCATCCCGGGCCACGGGCCGAAGGCCACCTTCGCGCCACCGATCTGGGAGGCGAGGCTGCGGGCGTACTCCGGGCGGCCCTGCGCCATCGCGATCTCGGCGCCGAGGGTCAGGATGCCGGTGTGGGCGACGTCGCGGTAGGCGGCGACGCTCGAGGACGAGAGGCTCTGGAAGGCCGCCTGGCTCGCCTCGGTCAGCCGGCCGGCGATGCTCAGGCCGAGTACGCACAGATAGGCGTGGGCCTGGATGAGCATCGCGCTCGAGCTCTGGGTGGCCGCCTCGAGCTGCTCGCGGGCGAAGTCGATGCCGCGGTCGAGATCACCGCCGAGCACGTCGGCCAGCCCGACGAGGAAGGCGTGCAGCCCCGCAGGCAGCGGGTTCTGCGGCTGCTGGCTCTCCAGCAGGTTGCGCGCCTGCTCGACCATCCCGGCGGAGAGGAGGCGCTCGGCTGCGACGACCGCGAGCATCTCCGGGCCGACCGTGTCGCGCGGGTCGGGCTCGACGGTGGGCACCTCGGGGACGTACTCGGTCTGGAACTGCAGGTGGGCCCGGGAGGCCTCGAGCGTCGCGGCGAAGGCGGGCAGTCGCGTCAGCCCGTCGTCGAGGACGGCCTTGGCCTCCTTCAGGCCACCCAACTCGACCGCCTTCCAGGTGGCGAACCACGCCAGCATCCAGGCCGACTCCTGGGTGTCGGTCAGCGGGGTGCGCCGCTCGACCTCGTCGATCTGGTCACGAGGCGCGGCGGTGTTGCGGAGCGCGACGAGCAGCGGCAGCGCGGTCTCGGGCGAGGGCATCTCGGTCCAGGCGCGGCGCGCGCGGGCGACCTCGTCGGCCATCTGGCGCAGCGAACGCTGGTGGAGGAGGGCGGCATCGGCGCCGCGGGGCCGGTGGGTGGCGTGGTCGAGGAGGCGTTGGTCGGCGGCGAGGTGGTTGCGTGCGATCACCAGCCCGAACGCCGACCCCTCGGTGATCAGGTAGTCGCCGATGAGCGGCGGGTAGAGGCCCACGACGCCGCTGCCCGGTCCGTCCTCGCTGTGGCGCGCCAGCCCGTGGGCGAAGAGCGCGTCGAGCACATCGCGCTCGAGCAGCTTCTCGGCCTCGTCCAGCGGCACCGGACCCGTCACCGCGAGCGCGGTCGCGCCGTCCCAGGCGGCCTGGTCGAGCCCGGCGACCAGCGGCTCGACGGCCGAGGCCAGCTCAGGAGCCCAGCCCGTACGCCGCGGCAACCGCCACAGCCCGTCGAGCTGCTCCAGCACCCCTGCCCGGGGCCCGACGGTGGCGATGGCCCGGACCAAGCCGAGCAGCCCGCCCGTCGCCATCGTGATCCGGGCCAGCGACCCGGCCTCGACCGGGCCGCCCAGGATCGCCCGGCACACCTCGTGCACCTCGTCGACCTCGAGCGCAGGGGAGCGCACCTGGACCGACGGCGCGATGCCCAGCATCAGCGTGTTCTCGGCGACCGGGTGCTGGTGGCGGCTGCTGGTCACCGCCAGCAGGCGCCGCTGGCGGTGGATGTTGCGCAGGGCGCCGACCGAGTAGGTGTCGAGGGCGTCGGCGTCGTCGATCACCAGGACGGTGCCGTTGCCGAGCTGCTTGCTCAGCGCCGCGGTCATCTCGCCGATGGTCCTACGCGGCCCCGGCGGCGTCGCGCCGCCGATGCCCGCGGCGAGCAGCGCGGCGAACGGCTCGTTCTGCCAGGCGCGGTGCCCGCTGAGCTGGAACACGGACAGGCCCTCGTCCTCGAGCCGGTCGGCGACCAGCGCGCAGAGCTCGCTGCGGCCCGATCCTCGCGGGCCGACCAGATGCACGCTCAGGCCCGCACCGACGTAGTCGGCGACCTCGTCGACCACCCGCGCGAGGACACCTTCGCGATCCGACATGGTCACCCCCCACCTCAAGGTACATCCAAATGCATACCGGATTTTCTGTGGGAGCGCTGTATCGCCCGCGTATTAGGTCTACTGATACGCAGGTTACCTGTTTACAGTACGTAAACAGTCCGTCCGCGACCGCAACCACTGGCCCAGGATGATGAGATAGTGATCTCACGGGCTGAGGTTCGCCTCGGCCTGCACCACTGAGTGACCACCAGGTCGCCGCATCAGCTCCCCCATCTGATTGCGGCCCTGGTGGCACGAAGAGCTGAGAGCCCGGCCGTCCCGGACTCGAGGTCGCGATCATCCCCCCGCGGTCGTGACCTCGAGCCCAGGGCGGCCGGGCTCAGTTGTTTGCGATTGCTTCGCAATTCGCGAGCGCTTTCGCTTGATCCTCGTCTTCCTCCGCTCCGTTCGTCGCTTCGCTCCTCACTGCGCTGCGTCCAGACGAGGAGCGCTTCAGCGCTGTGCTTTGGGCGATTGCTTCGCAATTCGCGCAGCGCCTGCGCTTGATCCTCGTCTTCCTCCGCTGCGCTCAGTCGCTTCGCTCCCTCGCTCCGCTGCGTCCAGACGAGGAGCGCTTCAGCGCTGGGCTTTGTGGCGATGGGCGCCGAGTTGGGCAGGTGGCGGTCCAGCTCGTGAAGCAATTCACAAGGGACGTAAGCCACGACACATGGGACGTATGCCTAGGGGAGGGGGTGGTGTGGCCGGTGATGCGGAAGTGTCATAGTGACTGGCGTGGACAGCGTCCTGGAGTTAGCCAGGTGGCAGTTCGGCATCGTGACCGTCTACCACTTTCTGTTCGTCCCGCTCACGGTGGGACTCACCATGCTCGTCGCCGTGCTGGAGACGATCTGGCTGCGTACGAAGAACCCTGAGTGGCTTCGCCTGACCAAGTTCTTCGCCAAGCTCTTCCTGATCAACTTCGCGCTCGGTGTGGTCACCGGGATCGTGCAGGAGTTCCAGTTCGGGATGACCTGGTCGGACTACTCCCGGTTCGTGGGGGACGTCTTCGGGGCTCCGCTGGCGATCGAGGCACTGCTGGCGTTCTTTCTGGAGTCGACCTTCCTCGGCCTGTGGATCTTCGGTTGGGACAAGCTGCCCCGGGCGCTGCACAACGCGTGCATGTGGATCGTCCACCTCGGCACCCTGGCGTCGTCGTGGTTCATCCTGGCGGCCAACTCCTGGATGCAGCACCCGGTCGGCTACAAGTTCAACGAGGTCACCGGCCGCGCCGAGCTCACCGACTTCTGGGCGGTGATGTTCAACAAGGTGCAGCTGGGTACGTTCCCGCACGTCATCCTCGCGGCGTACCTGACCTCGGCCGCCTTCATGCTCGGCATCCTGGGCTGGCTCTACCTGCGCCGGCCGGGGCCTGCCGAAGCGGAGCCCGAGGCAATGGATACTGCCAACGACGACCGTCCGATGTACCGGCGTGGCATGGTGCTGGCCGCCTGGATCATGGTCTTCTCCGGCGTCGGGGTCGCGGTCTCGGGTGACATCCAGGGCAAGATCATGACCGAGGTGCAGCCGATGAAGATGGCGGCCGCCGAGGCCCTGTGGGAGACCTCGGACTCGTGCGCGCCGTTCTCGGTCCTGACCATCGGCACGCGCGACGGGAAGCACGAGAAGTGGGCCCTCGAGGTGCCCTGCGTGCTCTCCTTCCTCGGCACCGGCACCTTCGACGGCAAGGTCGAGGGCATCTACGACCTGCAGGAGAAGTACCGCGAGACCTACGGGGCAGCGCCGGGTGCGACCTACTACTCGCCCGGCGACTACACCCCCAACATCCCGGTCACCTACTGGACCTTCCGCTGGATGATGGGCCTCGGCGTCGTCGGTGGCCTCGTCGGGCTGGCGGTGCTGTGGCTGACCCGCAGGGGACGTACGCCGACAGGGTTCGTGGGACGGGTGCTCCCCGCGCTGGCGATCTCCGCGCCGGTGATGGTGCTGCTGGGCAACTCGATGGGGTGGATCTTCACCGAGATGGGGCGCCAGCCGTGGGTGGTCTTCGGGGTGCTGACCACCGCCAACGGTGTCTCGCCGGGCGTCGAGCCCTGGGAGGTCTGGATGTCGCTGCTCGGGTTCACGGCGCTCTACGCGGTGCTCGCCGTCATCGAGGTGGGGCTGCTGATGAAGTACGTGAAGAAGGCTCCGGACCCGTTCGTCGAGCCTCCCTCACCCTCCCTGCGCGGCTCCGATTCGGATGCCGACGAGCCGATGAACTTCGCGTACTGAGGAGCCTGCGATGGAACTCACGACAATCTGGTTCTGCCTCATCGCCGTGCTGTGGATCGGCTACTTCGTCCTCGAGGGCTTCGATTTCGGCGTCGGCATGCTGCTCCCGGTGCTGGCCCGCGACGACCGCGAGCGGCGGGTCATGATCAACACGATCGGCCCCGTCTGGGACGGCAACGAGGTCTGGCTGCTGACCGCCGGTGGAGCGACCTTCGCGGCGTTCCCGGAGTGGTACGCGACGCTGTTCTCCGGCTTCTACCTGCCGCTGTTCCTCATCCTGATCGCGCTGATCGTGCGCGGGGTCGCCTTCGAGTACCGCCACCAGCGACCCTCGGTCACCTGGGCCGGCTGGTGGGACCGTGCGGTGATCTTCGGCTCCTACGTCCCGGCGTTCCTGTGGGGTGTGGCCTTCGCCAACATCGTGCGCGGGGTGCCGATCGACGCCGACTTCGAGTTCACCGGCACGGTGCTGACGCTGCTCAACCCCTACGGTCTGCTCGGCGGTCTGGTCACGCTATCCCTGTTCGTGACCCACGGTGCGGTGTTCATCGCGCTCAAGACCGACGGCGAGATCCGCGGCCGGGCTCGCGCGCTGGCGCTCAAGACCGGGGTCGTCGCGGCCGTTCTCGCCGTCGTGTTCCTGGTCTGGACCCAGGCGCTCACCGGCAATCTGGCGACCGCGGTGATCTTCGTCCTGGCGGCGCTCGCGCTCGTGGGTGGGCTCGGGGCTGCGTACGTCGGTCGTGAGGGGCTCGCCTTCGCCGGCACCTTCCTCGCGATCGGGCTGGCCGTGGCCGGGCTCTTCGTGGGGCTCTTCCCCGACGTGATGCCCTCCTCCACCGACGTCGCCAACTCGCTGACCACGACGAACGCGGCGGCGACGCCCTACACGCTGAAGCTGATGACGATCGTCGCGGCGGTGTTCACGCCGATCGTGGTGGGCTACCAGGCCTGGACGTACTGGATCTTCCGCAAGCGGATCTCGATCCACCACATCCCCGCCGCTCATTGAGATGCGCCCGAACGACCCGCGACTGCGAGCCCAGCTGTCGGTAGCCCGGCGGCCGCTCGCCGTCGTGGTGGCGGCCGGCGTGGTGGGGGCGGTGCTGCTGATCGTCCAGACGTACGCCGTCACCGGACTGCTCATCTCCGCGATCCGCGACACCGGGTCGGTGAGCGGCTGGGCGCTGGCGGTCGTGGCCGTCTTCGCCGGGCGCGCGCTCGTCGGGGTGGTCTCGGACGTGGCGGGTGCCCGGGCTGCCGGGGTCGTCGGTGCGGACCTGCGGCGCCGCGTGGTCGGTGCGATCCTGCGCGGGCAGGCGGGTCGTTCGGGGTCGTTGTCGGCCCTGGCCACGCGAGGGGTCACCGCCGCCGAGCCGTATCTGACGCGCTACGTCCCCGCGCTGGTGCTGGCCTGCGTACTGCCCGTCATGGTGCTCGCGGTGATCGTCTGGACCGACCCGCTCAGCGGACTCATCGTGGGACTCACGCTGCCGCTGATCCCGATCTTCGGGGTGCTGGTCGGGCTCGCCACGCGCGACCAGGCGGCCGGCCAGTGGCGGGCGATGTCGGCCCTGGCCGGCCACTTCCTCGACGTGATGAAGGGTCTGCCGACCCTGGTCGCGTTCGGTCGAGCTCGTGCGCAGTCGGGGGTCATCGCCACGATCACCGACCGCTACCGCCGCCGCACCCTGGAGACCCTGAAGATCGCCTTCGCCTCCTCGGCCGTGCTCGAGCTCGTCGCCACCATCTCGGTCGCACTGGTCGCGGTCATCATCGGCGTACGGCTCGCCGCCGGCTCGGTCGACCTGCAGACCGCCCTCGTCGTCCTGCTGCTCGCCCCCGAGGCCTACTGGCCGCTGCGCCGCGTCGGGACCGAGTTCCACGCCGCCGCCGAGGGAACCGCCACGCTCGAGGCCACCGCCGACCTCGGCGCCCGAGAGGTCGGTGCGGTCGGCCGAGACGTCACGTCGGTCGGCCGAGAGGTCAGTGACGGCCATCTCGGTTCGCGGGAGCGACGTCTCGGCATGTCTCTCGACGGGGTGGGACTGACCTATCCGGACCGCGATCGGCCGGCGCTCGCACCGGTCTCCGCGACGGTCCGGGAGCGGGGGATCACCGCGATCGTCGGCCCGAGCGGCTGCGGGAAGTCGACGTTGCTGGCGACGATCGCGGGCCTCCACGAGACGTACGTCGGCACCGTCGAGCTCGACGGACAGACCCCGGCCGAGGGTGACGAGTGGCGGCGGCGATTCGCCTACCTGCCGCAGCGCCCGGTGTTCGTCGGCGGGACCATCGCCGACAACCTGCGTCTGGGGTCGCCGGAGGCGACGGACAGCGACCTGTGGCACGTCCTGAAGCGGGTCGCGCTCGCCGACCGGATCGCCGAGCTGCCCGGCGGGCTCGGCGCCGACCTGGCCGAGGACGGTCGCTCGCTCTCGGCCGGCGAACGGGCCCGGCTGGCGCTGGCCCGCGTCGTACTCTCCGATCGCCCCTGGGTGCTCCTCGACGAGCCCACTGCCCATCTCGACCCCGACACCGAGCGGATCATCGCCGACACCGTCACCGACCTCGCCCGCGACCGCGCCGTCGTCCTCGTCGCCCACCGCCCGGCCCTCATCGAGATCGCCGACCAGGTCATCACCCTCTCCGCCGAAACGGTAGAAGTGGCAGGCGAGACCGTAGAAGCGGTGGCCGACACTGCAGAAATAGCGGATGAAAGTCGAGTTTCGTCACCCACAACTACCGATTCGGCTGCCACAACTACCGGTTCGGCGCGGGTGGCGCTGTGGGGGTCGGCGGTGGTCGGCGGGCTGAGCTGGGCGTCGGGGGTGGCGCTGACGGCGCTGGCGGGGTGGCTGATCATCAAGGCCTCCTACCACCCGGTGATCATGACGCTGGTCGCGGCGATGGTGGGGGTGCGTACGTTCGGGATCGCGCGGCCGGTGCTGCGCTACCTGGAGCGGTTGTGGTCCCACGACAGTGCCCTGCGCCTGCTCGCCAGACGGCGGGTGGAGATCTACGACGCGCTGGTGCCGCTGGTGCCAGGTGCTCTCCCCGGCCGAAGAGGCGATGTCCTGGCCAGCGTCGTCGACGACGTCGACGCGGTGCTCGACGAGGAGCTGAGGGTGCGGCTGCCGATCCGGGAGTACGCCGTCGTGGCCCTCCTCGCGGTCCTGGCGACCGCGCTCATCGACCCGGTGGCCGCGGCCTTCACGGCGGCCACGGTGGTGGCCGCGGGGGCCGCCTTCGGGATCGCGTACGCAGGCGCAGCACGTGCCGAGAACATCTCGGTCACGGTGCGGGCCAGAGTGTCCGAGCAGGTGGTCGAGGCGACCCAGACGGCGACCGAGCGCCGGATGTGGCAGGCGGGCGAGCCGGTGCTGGACGCCCTCGACGGCCTGGCCCGTACCGCCACCCGAGCGACCACGGCCGCAGCGGTCGCCGCCTCCGCGGCCAAGGCCCTCGTGCTGATCACCGCCGGTGCCGCCGTCGCCGCGACCGCCGCCTACACCACCGTCGGCGACGGCCCGATGCTGGCGCTCCTCACGCTGGTCCCGCTGGCGCTGGCCGAGCCGGCCGCGACCCTCGCCGACGCCGGTGCCGCCCGGGCCCGCACCCGCGCGGCCCAGCGGCGGCTCGACGACCTCACCACCCGTCGCCCGGTGGTCGAGGCCCCGGAGCACCCCGAGCGGCCCACCGACGACACCACGATCACCCTCACCGGCGTCACCGCCCACCCCGGCGGCGACACGAGTGCCCACCACGCCGTCGAGCTTCCCGACCTGCACCTCGAGCCGGGCGCGCGGATCGGCATCGTGGGCCCCTCCGGCTCCGGCAAGAGCACCCTCGCCGCGCTGCTGCTGCGCTTCCTCGACCCGGACACCGGCACGATCACGCTCGGCGGCCGGCCGACGCGTGAGCTCGACCCCCAGGACGTACGGAAGATCGTCGGGCTCGTCGACGACGACCCGCACGTCTTCGCCTCCAACCTCGTCGAGAACGTCCGCCTGGCACGGCCCGAAGCCACCGACGAGGAGGTCGAGCAGGCGCTCCGGCGCGCTCGCCTCGGCGAGTGGCTCGACGCCCTCCCCGCCGGGATGCAGACCAGGCTCGGCGACGGCGCGGCCCAGGTCTCCGGCGGCGAGCGGGCCAGGCTGGCGGTGGCGAGGTCGCTGCTGGCCGGGCACAAGGTCCTGGTTCTGGATGAACCTTTGGCTCATCTGGACACCTCGACCGCCGCGTCGCTGGCGCGCGAGGTGCTCGCGCGGGAGGATGGCTCGACAGCTGACACAGAGCCCGGCAGAGAACACGGCGCGGAGCTTGGTCCGCATGGCGGCACGAAAACCGTAGTGTGGATGACTCACACATCGACCGGACTGGGGTTGACCGATACCGTGGTCTCCCTTCAACGAATGGGGGAAGTGAGACGGTGTTGACCGAGACAAGGACGATCCGGGTCTACCTGCTCGACGACCACGAGGTCGTCCGTCAGGGGTTGACGACGCTGCTCGACAGTCATGACGACATCGCTGTCGTCGGCCAGGGTGGCACCGCCGCCCAGGCGCGAGAGGACATCGACCGCATCCAGCCGGACGTCTGCGTGCTCGACGCCCGCCTCCCCGACGGCTCGGGGATCGAGGTCTGCCGTGAGGTCCGGGCGGCCTACCCGGACATGCTCGCGCTCATCCTGACCTCCTATGACGACGACGAGGCGCTCTTCTCGGCCATCATGGCCGGGGCGAAGGGCTACGTCCTCAAGGACATCCGCGGCAACGACCTCGTCGAGGCGATCCGCACCGTCTCCGGTGGCGGCTCGCTGCTCGACCCGCTGATGACCGCGAAGGTCATGGAGAAGATGCGCAACCCCGACGGAGAGTCGCCGCAGATGCAGGCGCTCACGCCCCAGGAGAAGCGGCTGCTCGCGCTCATCGGCGAGGGCCTGACCAACCGCGAGATCGCCGGCCGGATGTTCCTGGCCGAGAAGACCGTGAAGAACTACGTCTCCAGCATCCTCGCCAAGCTCGGTGTGCAGCGGCGCACCCAGGCGGCGCTGATGGCCAAGGAGCTGCTCCACCCCCGCAAGGGGAACTGAGCGGAGTCAGACCCCAGCGGTGATCGGCACCTGCCAGACGAGCTCGGTGCCGCTGGGGGAGCGTGGGCCGATCTCGAGCTGACCGCCGAGCTGGGTCGCGCGGCAGCGGGCGTTCTTGAGCCCGCTCTCCTCGGCCTCCTCGGGGACGCCGCTGCCGTCGTCGCGTACGACCAGCTTGATCTCGTCGTCCTGGAGGGTGAGCTCGATCTGGGCGCTGTGGGCCTGGGCATGCCGGGCGAGGTTGGAGACCGCCTCGCGCAGGACCGGGAGCAGGTGGTTGCGGACCGTCTCGGGCACCGCGGTGTCGACCGGCCCGGTGATCTTGATCTCCGGGGTGAAGTCCATGAAACCGGCGTACTCCCGGACGACCTCGCGCACCTGTGCCCGCAGCGAGGAGGTGTCGTGGTTGCTGAGGTCGAAGATGGAGCCGCGTACGTCCTTGATGGTCTGGTCCAGCGCGTCGACCTGCTCCGAGAGCCGCTTGGGCAGGTTCTCGATCCGCTCCGGGTTGCGGCCCAGGGTCTCGAGATGGAGCCCGATCGCGAAGAGACGCTGGATGACCACGTCGTGCAGGTCGCGGGCGATCCGGTCGCGGTCGGTGATGACCGCGAGGTCGGCCCGGTCCTCGACCGCGCGGAGGCGGTCCAGGGCGAGAGCGGCCTGGCCGGCGAAGCCGAAGAAGAGCTCGCGCTCGTGCTCGTCGTGGGCGGCGCGGGCCTTGTCGTAGATGGCCAGCAGCGCGCCGCGGCCGGCGAGCGAGGAGCGCACCGGCGCCACCACGACGTAGAGCCCGTCGACCTCGAGGTCCAGCGGCTCGATGATGCGGCGGTCGATCAGGAGCGGGACCTTCTCGGTCACCGCGCGGACGCGCTCCTCCTGACCGGGGACGGCCGCGACCCCGGAGACGAGACCGTGCTCGATGCGGGTGCCGGCGCCGACGCCGATCGCCCGCATCAGCGGCAGCGCGGTCTCGCACATCCGCTCGAGCGCGACCATGTGGTCCAGCGGCGGGCTCAGGACGCGGCTGAGCTCCGCGCTCGCCTCGAGCCACTTGCGGCGCTGCTCGCTGAGCTCGAGCTCGCGTACCTTGTCGATCTGGGCGCCCGCGGCACGGGCCAGGGCCACGACGAGCTGCTCGTCGTGGCTGGTGAAGTCGGCGCCGCCTACCTTCTCGGACAGCAGCAGGTGGCCGAAGTCGTGGTCCTTGATCCGCAGCGGCACCTCGATGAACTTCCGCTTGCCGGGATCGCCCGTACGCAGCGCGTGGCTGCCGCCCTCGGAACCGCGCGACGCGACCAGCAGCAGAGGATCGGGAGCGGTGATCCCCCGGGGCCGGGTCGTCGATGCCGGCTCGTCGTCATCTGCACCGTCATCCGCACCGTCATCGGCGCTGTCGTAGGCACTGTCGTAGGCATCGGCGTCGGAATCGAGCCGCGCACGGCGGCCGCGGCTCTTGCCCACGACCTGCAGCGTCGGCTCCTGCTGGTGGCCGTAGGTGATCAGGTCCTGCAGGTTGCCGTCGAGGTCGAGCACGCCGAGAGCGCCGTAGCCGGCTCCGGTCAGCTCGCAGGCGGAGCGCGTGATCCGCTCGAGCATGGCACTCAGGTCGAGCTCGCTCGACATCGCGATGACCGCGTCCAAGAGCGAGCGCGCCGATGGCTCGAGACCGGTCAGGTCCTCGGTCGCGTCGGTGGTCACTTGTCAGAGTCTGTCGTGCCGCACCCGTTCGCGTCCACATATCGGCAACAGTTTCTCCACTGTCTGCCTCAAACTCACGCGAATGCGTGCGTTTGGTCATTCATCGGCGATCTCGCCGTCGACGTAGTGCCACCGTCCGGCACGCACCTCGAACCGGCTGTGCTCGGCGAGCACGCCGGTTCCCGACGGCGTCTCGTACGAGGCCCGGAACGCCACCCAGCCGTGGGTGTCGTCGTCGAGCCCGGATCCCTCGATCTCCAGGCCCGTCCACGTCAGCCGCGGGTCCGGCGCGGCCACGCCGAGATCGTCGGGGCGGGTGCCCGGGTGCCAGGTGCGGAAGATGTAGTCCCAGTCCCCGAGGGCGTACGCCGCGTAGCGGCTGCGCATCAGCTCCTCGGGCGTCTCGGCCAGTGCTCCGCCACGGTGCAGCCGGTGGCAGCACAGCGCGTAACGCCGCCCGCTGCCGCACGGGCACTCCTGCTGGAGGGTCGATCCGGCGGAGGTGCGGCCGAAGGGGGACATGTCTCCATTGTGTACCGGAATGGCTGGAATCCCTTCGTGGGCCCGCAGCGACACGACTATTGTGTGGGGGTGGCTCTCAGGCGCAGGCGGCTCGGGACGGCGGGGGTGCTGTGGTGACGGATGTGACCATCTGTCTGCTGGGCCCTCTGATCGTCACGCGTGCAGGCGAGCCCGTGGAGGTCCCGGGACGACGTCCCCGCACGCTGCTGGCCCTGCTGGCCCTGGAGGCCGGCACCCCGGTCTCCGCCGACCTGCTCGCCGACCGGATCTGGGGCGAGGACCTCCCCGACAACCCGCGCGGCAGCCTGCACACCTACATCGGGCGGCTGCGTCGCGTGCTCGGCAAGGAGGTCGTACGCCGCGCCGCCGGCGGCTACATCCTCGACCTGCCACGCTCGTCGGTGGACGTGCTCGCCTTCATCGACCTGCTCGACGCGGCGGAGGGGCCGCGGGCCTACGAACGGCTCGAGGAGGCCATCGCACTGTGGCGCGCCGATCCGTTCGACGACGCCGCGGGGGAGTCGCTGGCCGAGCGCACCCGTCCGTGGCTGGTCGACCGCTACCTCGCCGCGCTGGAGCGCCGTGCCGAGCTCGACGTCGCCGCCGGCCGGGCCACGAAGGCGGTCGCCGACGTGCGCCGGGTGATCGGCGACCATCCGCTGCGGGAGTCGCTGTGGGTCGTGCTCCTGGACGCGCTGGAGGCCGCGGGGCGTACGGCCGAGGCGCTGGAGGCCTACGAGGAGGTCCGCGGGCGGCTGGCCGACGAGCTCGGCGCCGACCCCGGCGCGGAGCTGCGCTCGACGTTCACCCGGCTGCTGGCGGGTTCCCCGCCGCTTGCTCCGGAGGTCGAGGCGCCCGCGGGCCGGGCGACGGTGCCTGCCCAGCGGGTCTCCGAGGAGGACCTGGTGCCGCGGCAGCTCCCCGCCGACATCTCCAGCTTCTCCGGGCGTACGGCCGAGCTCCGGCTGCTCGACGCGGTGTCGATCTCCCACGACGCCGGCTGGCCGAGCGTGGTCGCCGTGCACGGCATCGGTGCGGTGGGCAAGACCGCGCTGGCGGTGCACTGGGCGCGGACCCGGGCCGAGCACTTTCCCGACGGCCAGCTCTTCATCGACCTGCGCGGCTTCGGTCCGGGTGAGCCGCTCTCGCACGCGCAGGCGCTCACGACCCTGCTGATCGGGCTCGGTGTCGACGTCGCGTCGGTTCCGGGCGAGGTGGACGCGGCATCGGCGCTGCTGCGTACGACCCTCGCGCAGCGGCGCATGCTCCTCGTGCTCGACAACGCCCGTGACTCCGCCCAGGTGCGGCCGCTGCTGCCGGGCGGTGACTCCCTGGTGCTGGTGACCAGCCGCAGCCAGCTGCGTGGCCTGGCCACGCGGGAGGGCGCACGCCGGCTCGCGCTGGACACCCTCGCCCCGGAGGAGTCGGCGGCCTTCCTGAAGCAGCGGCTCGTCGACCGGGCGGCGGACGAGGCGGACGTACGCGCCCTGGCGGACAGGTGCGGACACCTGCCGCTGGCTCTCGCCGTCGCCGCCGAGCGCTGCAGCCGCTACCCGGACCTCTCGCTGTCCGACCTGCTCGCCGAGCTCGACGGCGAGACCAGCCGGCTGGCCGCGCTGGAGGCGCCGCTCGACCCGATCTCCGACCTGCGCGCGGTCTTCTCCTGGTCCTACGACTCCCTCGACGAGGAGTCGCGGCGATCCTTCCGGCTCCTCGGCCTTCGTCCGGGTCACGAGATCGGGATGCCTGCGATGGCGGCGCTCTTCGGCGTCGACATCGCCGCCGCCCGGCGTCTGGTCGACAAGCTTGTCGATGCCAACCTGGTCCGGGAGCAGCGGCCGGGACGCTTCGTGCTCCACGACCTGATCCGCGACTACGCGCTGGAGATGGGCTCCGAGGAGGAGTCCGGGGAGGCGCTCCTGCGCCTGGTGAGCTGGTACACCCACTCCCTGGTCGCGGCCTCCGAGGCCGGCGGCCGGTCCTTCCGGCTGATGAGCCTCGACCCCGTCGTCGCCGGGGTGACACCGCTGAGCTTCGCCACCACCCAGCAGGCCCGCGCCTGGGGCGACCGGGAGTGGCTGACCATGGGCAGCGCCGTACGTCTCGCCGTGCGCGCGGGCCTGCTCGGACCCGCCTACCAGCTGGTCAACAAGATGTTCACCCTCTCGATGCGGCACCCACCCGCCGAGACCCTGCCGCTCCAGGAGCTCGGCCTCGACGCCGCCCTCCGCGCCGGCGAGCACGTCGACGCGGCCTACATCCGCAACCAGGCCGGGATCAGCCGGGCGCGGGCGGGTGACCTGACCCGGGCGATCTCGGAGTTCCGGGCCGCCGCCGCGGTGTTCCGTGAGGCCGGGACTGCGGCCGGTCTGGAGATGGCGCTGTCCAACTGCGGCCAGGCGCTCAGCATGATCGGATCCCTCGACGAGGCCGTCGCCGTCCTCGAGGAGGCCTACGCCGTCGCGGACGCGGCCGGGATGGACGACCGTGCCCGCGGCAGCCTGATCGGGCTGGCCGAGGTCTACGTCCGGATGGAGCGCTACGAGGACGCCGTGCGGCTGGTTGAGGAGGAGATCGGCCACGGGCCGGTCGACGTCGACTCCTCCGCCTCACCACGGATGACCCTGATCGACGCCCTGATCGGCCTGGGTCGCTACGCCGAGGCCGAGAGCCACCTGCGCCCCGAGCTCGCCCACCACGTCGAGGAGCGCAACCGGTGGGCCGAGGCCAACGCCCTCGTACGCCGCGCCCTGATCGAGCGCGAGACCGACCGCGTCGCCCAGGCCCGCGCGACGCTCCACGAGGTCGTCGCGATCCTGGACGAGGTGGGTGAGCTCGACCGCACCGCACTGACCAGGGAGCGGGTCGAGGAGCTGCTCGCCGGCGTCGGACCCGCCCCATCCGAGGATCGGGACGTCGACGCGACGGCCGCCCAGGGGTTGGGCGGCGGCGTAGCGTTGCGTCCGTGACTGCCGCACCCACGATCAGCACCCTCGGCCAGCTCCGCGCGAGCGGCCACGTGTTCAAGTCGCTCCGCGAGGAGATCCGCGACAACCTGCTGGCCAAGCTGGCAGCCGGAGAGGACCCCTGGCCCGGGCTGCACGGGCTGGAGGACACCGTCATCCCCCAGCTCGAGCGTGCCCTGATCGCCGGCCACGACGTCGTCCTGCTGGGCGAGCGTGGCCAGGGCAAGACCAGGCTGCTGCGTACGTTGGTGGGGTTGCTCGACGAGTGGACCCCGGTCATCGCGGGCTCCGAGCTCGGGGAGCACCCCTACGAGCCGGTCTCGGTCGGTTCCCAGCGCGCGGCTGCCGAGCAGGGTGACGCGCTGCCGGTCGCGTGGAAGCACCGCTCCGAGCGCTACGCGGAGAAGCTGGCCACGCCTGACACCTCGGTCGCCGACCTGATCGGCGACGTCGACCCGATGAAGGTCGCCGAAGGACGCTCGCTGGGCGACCCGGAGACGATCCACTTCGGGCTGATCCCGCGCTCCCACCGTGGCATCGTCGCGATCAACGAGCTGCCCGACCTGGCCGAGCGGATCCAGGTGGCGATGCTCAACGTGATGGAGGAGCGCGACATCCAGATCCGCGGCTACGTGCTGCGGCTGCCGCTGGATCTCCTGGTGGTGGCGTCCGCCAACCCGGAGGACTACACCAACCGCGGCCGGATCATCACCCCGCTCAAGGACCGCTTCGGCGCCGAGATCCGCACCCACTACCCGCGCGAGCTCGCCGCGGAGATGGCGGTCATCCGGCAGGAGGCCTCCCTGGTCGCCGACGTACCGGACCACCTCCTCGAGATCCTCGCCGTCTTCACCCGCCACCTGCGTGCCTCCTCCGCGGTCGACCAGCGATCCGGGGTGTCGGCGCGCTTCTCCATCGCGGGTGCGGAGACCGTCGCCGCCGCTGCGCTCCACCGGGCCACCGTGCAGGGGGAGGCCGACGCGGTCGCCCGCATCGTCGACCTGGAGACGGCCGTCGAGGTGCTCTCCGGCAAGATCGAGTTCGAGTCGGGCGAGGAGGGCCGCGAGGCCGACATCCTCACCCACCTGCTGCGTACGGCCATCGCCGAGACCGTCCGCAAGTCCTTCCGCGGCCTCGACTTCGCGCTGCTCATCGACGCCATCGAGGACGGCCGGATGGTCACCACCGGCACCAAGGTCTCCGCCCGCGCCTTCCTGGAGGGCCTCCCGGTCCTGGGCGAGTCCGACCTCTACGACCAGATCGGCGACCGCGTCTACGAGGCCACCGGCGGCCCCAAGAACGACGGCCAGCTGGCCAGTGCCATCGAGCTGGCCCTGGAGGGCCTGTTCCTGGCGAGGAAGATCGGCAAGGACACGGCTGACGGGGAGACGATCTATGGCTGATCCGGCAGGTGGTAGGCCATGAGCCGCTACAAGAAGTACGCCGGGGGCGACCCGCTCGCTCCGCCGGTCGACATCGCCGAGGCGCTGGACGCCATCGGCGAGGACGTGATGTCCGGCTACTCGCCCGAGCGCGCGATGCGGGAGTTCCTGCGGCGCGGCGGACAGGACCAGCGCGGCCTCGACGACCTCGCCCGGCAGGTCGCCGAGAGGCGCCGTGAGCTGCTGCAGCGTCACAACCTCGACGGCACGCTCGAGCAGGTGCGCGAGCTGCTGGACAAGGCCGTCCTCGAGGAGCGCAAGCAGCTCGCCCGCGACGTCACGATGGACGACGGCGACCGCGCGTTCCGGGAGATGCAGATCGACAGCCTCTCGCCGAACACCGCCGCCGCGGTCAGCGAGCTCTCCTCCTACGACTGGACCTCACGCGAGGCCCGCGAGGCCTACGAGGAGATCAAGGACCTGCTCGGCCGCGAGATCCTCGACCAGCGGTTCGCCGGGATGAAGCAGGCGCTCGAAGGCGCCACCGACGAGGACCGTGAGGCGATCGCGGAGATGCTGCGAGACCTCAACCAGCTGCTCGACAAGCACAACCGCGGCGAGGACACCGACGCCGACTTCGACGAGTTCATGGCCAAGCACGGCCAGTACTTCCCGGAGAACCCGCAGAACATCGACGAGCTGCTCGACACCCTCGCGCAGCGCTCGGCGGCGGCCCAGCGGATGCTCAACTCGATGTCGGCCGAGCAGCGACGCGAGCTGATGGAGCTTTCGGCGCAGGCGTTCGGGTCGCCCGCGCTGATGGAGCAGATGGCCCAGCTCGACGCCAACCTCCAGGCGGCGCGGCCGGGCGAGGACTGGTACGGCTCGGAGGAGTTCGGTGGCGGCGAGGGCCTCGGTCTCGGCGACGGCACCGGCGTGCTGCAGGACATCGCCGAGCTCGACCAGCTCTCCGAGCAGCTCCAGCAGTCCTACGCCGGGAGCCGGCTCGACGACATCGACCTCGACGCGCTCTCCCGGCAGCTCGGCGACCAGGCCGCGGTCGACGCGCGCACCCTGCAGGAGCTCGAGCAGGCGCTGCGCGACTCCGGCCAGCTCGAGCGCGGCTCGGACGGCGACCTGAGGCTGACCCCGAAGGCGATGCGCCAGCTCGGCAAGGCCCTGCTCCGCGACGTCGCGCAGCGGCTCTCCGGCCGACAGGGCGAACGCGACCTGCAGCGTGCCGGCGCGGCGGGCGACCTCTCCGGCTCGTCACGGCCCTGGGCCTTCGGTGACACGGAACCCTGGGACGTACCTCGCACGATCACGAACGCCGTCATCCGCGAGGTCGGCGAGGGCCGCCGCGGCCCCGGGGTCCGGCTGACCGTCGACGACATCGAGGTGCAGGAGACGGAGGCGCGTACGCAGGCAGCGGTCGCCCTCCTGGTCGACACCAGCTTCTCGATGGCGATGGACGGCCGGTGGGTGCCGATGAAGCGCACCGCGCTCGCGCTGCACACCCTGATCAGGAGCCGCTTCCGCAACGACGACCTGCAGCTGATCTCGTTCGGGCGCTACGCGCAGACGATGGAGATCGAGAAGCTCACCGCGCTCGACGCGATCTGGGACAAGGGCACCAACCTGCACCACGCGCTGCTGCTGGCCAACCGGCACTTCCGCAAGCACCCGGGTGCCCAGCCGGTGCTGCTCATCGTGACCGACGGCGAGCCCACCGCCCACCTGGAGCCGGGCGGCGACGTCTGGTTCTCCTACCCGCCGCACCCGGTGACGATCGCCAGATCCGTCGAGGAGCTGGAGAACTCACGGCGCCTCGGTGCCCAGACGACCTTCTTCCGCCTCGGTGAGGATCCCGGCCTGGCCCGGTTCATCGACTCCATGGCCCGCCGCGTCGAGGGGCGCGTCGTCGCGCCCGAGCTCGACGACCTCGGCGCCGCCGTGGTCGGGTCGTATCTGGGGGACAGGACGGCGCGGCGTACGTCGAACACCTATGGCGGCTACCCCGATGCGTTCGGCGGTCGTGGCTGGTGGGCCGGCTGAGCGTGCTGGGATGTTCACCGAGTTAACTCGGTGAACATCCGGCCGCGTAGCCTGCGCTCGTGCCCGAGGAGACGCTGAACGTACTTGCCCTTCTCGCTCTCGCGGCCCTGGCCGCCGGATACGTGGACGCCGTGGTCGGCGGAGGTGGGCTGATCCAGCTCCCCGCGCTGCTGTTGTTCCTGCCGGGCGCCGCACCGGTGCAGATCTTGGCGACCAACAAGCTGGCCTCGGTCTTCGGAACCTCGATCAGCGCCGCGACCTACTACCGGCGGGTCGGGCCGGACCCGAAGACCTTCGTCCCGCTCATGGTCCTCGCGTTCGTCGGGTCCGCGCTGGGGGCGGGGGTGGCGTCGTACCTTCCTGAGAAGGTCTTCGAGCCCATCGTGCTGGTCGCGCTGATCCTGGTGGGGGCGTGGGTGCTCTTCAAGCCGTCGCTCGGGGAGGCGACGGAGCTGAAGTTCGACGACCACCGGCACGTGATCGGGGCGATGGTCGTTGGCTTCGCGGTCGGTTTCTACGACGGTGCGCTGGGTCCCGGGACGGGAAGCTTCCTGGTGATCGGGCTGGTCGGCCTGCTCGGCTACTCCTTCCTGGAGGCCAGCGCCAAGGCCAAGATGGCCAACGTCGCCACCAACCTCGCTGCCCTGGTCGTCTTCGTCCCGCAGGGTGCGGTGCTGTGGAAGACCGGTCTGGTGATGGGGGTGTGCAACCTGATCGGCGGCTACCTCGGGGCCCGGACGGCGGTGGCCAAGGGCGCCGGGTTCGTACGCGTCTTCTTCATCGTCGTGGTCGCCGGGTTCATCATCCGCATCGGCGGCAGCGTGCTCGGAGTCTGGTGATGCACTACCTGACCATCGCCCGCGACGGCGCAGCCGAGATCGAGGAGAAGCGGTCGCGGTTCCTGTGCACGCTCGCCCGGGTCGAGGACGAGGCCGACGCGCGGGCGGTGGTCGAGCGGCTCCGCAAGCAGCACTGGGACGCCCGGCACACCTGCTCCGCCTTCCGGATCGGTCCGCCGCCGCAGCCGGTCGAGCGCTCCAACGACGACGGTGAGCCGGCCGGCACCGCGGGCGCCCCGATGCTCGAGGTGCTGCGCGGGGCCGGGGTCTCGGACACGGTCGCGGTGGTGACCCGCTGGTTCGGCGGGACGCTGCTCGGCGCGGGCGGTCTCGTCCGGGCGTACTCTGACGCCGTCCGCGCCGCGTTGGACGAGGTCGGGACGCTCCGGCGGGAGCTCGTTCGCGAGTACGAGATCGAGGTGCCGTACGACGCCGCCGGCCGCCTCGAGACCGACCTGCGATCCTCCGGTGTCGCGGTCCTGGACACCGGCTACGGCGCTGCCGTGACCCTGCGGATCGGGGCCCCGCCGGCCGAGGAGAAACGCCTCGCAGCGCTCGTCGCAGAGCTCACCGCGGGTGCGTCTGCGCTGGTCCCGGGCACGGACCAGTGGGTCGACCTCCCCTGACGTTTGGGAGAATGGCTGGGTGAGCGACCATAGCGAGACGCCCGTGGAACTCCCCGACGGATGGACGACGAAGGTCCCAGACCTCGACGATCTACCCGCACTTCTGAGGCTCCGAGCAGCCGACAAGACACCCTTCGAAGGGTCCGGAAAGGTCGACGCGGACGCCATCACCGGCGAGATCGCCGGCCCCGCCTCCTGGACCCGCCAGCAGCTCGTCGCGGTCGACCCCGACGGCGACATCCGCGCCTGGGCGATCGCCCACGACCGCGCCGCCGGACGCACCCTCGTCTACCTCTACGTCGACCGCACCATCGCCCAGGCGGCCGAGGTCGCCGCCGGGCTCTACGCCTGGCTCGAGGAGCAGGCGCGGGCGATGGCCGAGCTGCGCGGCATCACCGAGTCCCACCTCGACGCCAGCCCGTTCGCCGACGACACCGTGCAGCGCGAGTGGCTGGCGGCGGCGGAGTTCACCAACAGGCGCACCTGGCTGCACATGAGCCGCCCGGTGCTGCCCGACGAGACCGTGCCCCCGCTCCGCGAGGGCGTGACCATCCGACCGGTCGAGACCCACGAGAACGGGATGCCCGTCGCAGCCGACCTGCAGACGGTCCACCAGACCCTGGAGGAGTCCTTCCAGGACCACTTCAACTCCTACCGGGAGAGCTTCCCGGAGTTCGTCCAGCGTCTCCGCGAGGACCCCGGCCACCGTTGGGACCACTGGTGGCTCGCCTATGTGGACGACACGCTGCCCGCCGGCTCACTGGTTGCCTCGGTGCTGCCCGCCAACGCTGCCGGGGTCGAGGGGACGTACGTCGAGTACATCGGTGTCAACCGCAACGCCCGCGGGCGCGGGGTCGCCAAGGGGCTGCTCCACGCCGTCATCGGCGACGCGATCGAGCGCGGCCGCGACCGGGTCTCGCTCGAGGTCGACGCCGACAGCCCCACCGGGGCCGACGGGCTCTACAAGTCGATGGGCTGGGTGACCGACTACGTCACCGAGTCCTGGCACAAGCACGTCACGGTCTGATTGTCTGACGATCAGGCGCCGACCCTTCGACAGGCTCAGGACATCGCGTCGGGGAGCTTGAGGTCCAGCGTCGGCGCCTCGGTGCCGCCGTCTACCTCGAGCAGCTTCCCGGTGACGAACTGGCCGGCCCGAGAGGTCAGGTACACCACCGCGGCGGCGATGTCCTCGGCCTCCCCGATCCGTCTGAGCGGGGTCTTCGCCTCGATCTCGCCACGCATGGTCTCGTCGCCGGCCACGAACTCGAGGGCGCTGGTCAGCACCGAGCCCACGAAGATCCCGTTCACCCGGATCCTCGGCGCCAGGTCGGTCGCGGCCAGCCTGGTCCAGTGCGCCAGCGCCGCCTTCGCGGTCCCGTAGGCGAGATAGCCCCTGCCTGCCGTCCGCCCCATCATCGAGCTGATCGACACCACCGACTGCTGCCCGTCCGGGCTCTTCACCATGTACGGCACCGCCGCCCGCGTCAGCGCGTGCGCCGTGGTCACGTTGAAGTGGAAGGCCTCCTCCAGGTAGCTCTCGTCGGTGTCGAGGAACGTGTTCGGGATCGTCCCACCCACGTTGTTGACCACGATGTCGAGACGCCCGAACTCCTCGTACGCCCGCTCCGCAAGCCCTGCGGTCACAGCCGTGTCGGCCAGGTCCGCCGGCACCACCAGCGCCCGCCGCCCCGCCGCCTCGATCCTCTCGGCGACCGCCCGGAGCTGGCGCTCGGTCCGCGACGCGATCACCACGTCCGCCCCGGCCTCCGCCAGCGCCACCGCCGTCGCCGCCCCGATCCCGCGCCCCGCCCCCGTCACGACCGCCACGTGGTCGGTCAACTCGAATCGTTCAAGAATGCTCATGCTGTCTCCTCAGTCGCGCCGAATCTGTAGAAGCGGCGGCCGAATCTGTAGTTGTGGTGGGCGAATCGGTAGAAGTGGCGGGCGAGACTGCAGGTGTGGCGGCCGAGTCGGTCGTTCCGGCGATCGCCAGAACTGCAGGCTCGCTCGCCATTTCTGCAGTCTCGGCCACCAAAGGTGCGGTTTCGGCGTCCACAACCACCTACTCGGCTGAGACGAGGCCGCGGCCGGTGATCAGCGGGAGGTCGAGAGGGGAGACCAGGCCGGGGGAGGCGGCGACGACGGCGGGGATGGCGTTGACCAGGCGCTGGGCGGTGACGATCATCCCGGAGACGTTGTGGTCGCCGTGCTCGCCGTGGTGGCTGAACTCGACGGTCATCGACGGCTCGCCGGTGATCTCGATGCGGTAGCAGCCGTCGCCGGTCGCGGGGACAGGCCAGTCGGGGTCGGAGCCGGCGTCGGTGCGGGTGACGTGCTCGAGGGTGATGCGGGGGATGCCGTCGACGGTGCCGGTGACGGTGAAACGTACGGAGCCCTGGGTGCCCTCGGCGATGTCGACCGACACGGTCTTGGTGTCCTTGACCGCCGGGCGGCGCTCGACGTGCTCGACGAGCGGCTCGTCGAGGGTCACCCCGAGACCGGCGGCGAGCACCCGGACGACGGGACCCCAGGCGGTGCTCAGCACGCCCGGCTCCCACAGGAACGGCTTGTCCTCCAGCGAGCCCCCGAAGCCGAAGAGATCCTTCATGACGACGGGCTGGTAGTAGGTCGAGTAGTCGGCGATCTCGCTGACCCGGAGATGGTCGATCCGCTGCGAGAGCGAGGTCAGCACCAGAGGCAGGACGTCGTTGGCGAAGCCGGGGTCGATGCCGTTGACGTGCAGCGACGCGCCACCCTCCCGCCCGGCCTCGTCGATCCCGGCGATCATCTCGTCAGGCAGCGTGCCTTGCGGGTGTACCAGGATCACGGGTCCGGAGGAGACGACGTTGACCCCGTTCCGGATGAGCTCGGTGAGATCGGAGATCGCCTCGAAGACCCGGTCGTCGGTCATCGCGGCGTGGACGACGCAGTCCGGCGCGAGCGCGATCAGCTCGTCGCGAGAGGTGGTCGCGGCCACCCCGAGAGTCCGCCCCAGCCCCGCCAGCTCCCCGGCGTCGACCCTGGCCTTCGCCGGCGTCGAGGTCCACACCCCGACCAGCTCCAGGTCCGGATGCGCATCGACCCCCGCGATCGCATGGCGTCCCACCGTCCCGGTGGACCAGACGACGACTCTGAGCGGCTTCTCGGGACTTCCAGCGGCGAAGGACATGCCGCCAAATCTAGAACGCGTTACAGTTTCGCGAAAGTGATTCGCCGAGGAAACTCGCCGCCGTTACGTTGACGCCCATGACCGAGGCACTCTTCGAGGACACCCGCCATCCGACCGGCGCCCCCTACGTCGCGGACGAGTCCACGACGCTGCGTACGTTCCTCGACTTCCATCGGGCGACCCTGCTCAGGCAGGTCGCGGGCCTCGACCACGAGCAGCTCAACCGGCCCTTCCCGCCCACGACCATGACCCTGGCGGGACTCCTCAAGCACATGGCGTACGTGGAGGACGTCTGGTTCGGCGTACGCCTGGCCGGCAACGTCCCGGTCCCGCCGTTCGACACGGCTCCCTGGGACGACGACCAGGACTGGGACTTCACCAGCGCCTCCGAAGACGACCCCGACCAGCTGCGCACACTGCTTCGCGAGGCGATCGCTCGCTCCAACGAGCTCACCGACGCCGCCGGCTCTCTCGACCACATCGCGGCCGGAAGGAGCCGTGACGGCCAGGAGATCAGCCTGCGCTGGATCCTGGTCCACATGATCGAGGAGTACGCCCGCCACTGCGGCCACGCCGACCTGATTCGCGAGGCCATCGACGGAAGGACGGACATCTGATGCAGATCCGCGAGGCGACGGCCGCGGACTGGCCGCACATCTACCCGTTCTGGTCCGAGATCGTGGAGGCGGGGGAGACCTACGCCTATCCGCTCGGTGCCACCTCCGAGGAGGCCCGAGAGATGTGGATGTACGACCACGTCGTCGTCGCGGTCGAGGGCGATGCCCAGGACGAGAAGATCCTGGCCAGCGCCAAGATGGGCCCGAACCGCCCGGGCCGCGGCAGCCACATCGGCACCGCCTCGTTCATGGTCTCCTCGGCAGCCCGCGGCAAGGGCGTCGGCCGAGCCCTCGGCGACTACTGCGTGCAGTGGCACAAGGACAACGGCTTCCACGGCATCCAGTTCAACGCGGTCGTGGAGACCAACACCACCGCCGTACGCCTGTGGAAGTCCCTCGGGTTCCAGATCATCGGGACCGTCCCGGACGCGTTCGACTCGAGGTCGCACGGCCGGGTCGGCCTCCACGTGATGTATCTGCCGCTGACCTGACCTCAGGCCGTCGCGGGGAAGGGGATGCCCGTGTTCGCGTGGCAGCGGTAGCCGTTGGGCACGCGGTCGAGGTACTGCTGGTGCGCCGGCTCGGCGGCGTAGAAGGTGGGCACCTCGCGGATCTCGGTGGTGATCTCGCCGTAGCCACGCTTGGTGATCTCGGCACCGTAGACCTTGGTGAGCTCCTCAGCGGTCTCCCGCTGCGCGTCGGAGACGTAGTAGAGCGCCGAGCGGTACTGCGTACCGACGTCGTTGCCCTGCCGCATGCCCTGCGTCGGGTCGTGCACCTCGAAGAACTTCTTCACCAGGTCGGCGTAGGAGACCACGGTGGGGTCGAAGACCACCCGGACCGCCTCGGTGTGGTTGGTCTGGCCGCTGCAGACCTCCTCGTAGGTCGGGTTGGCGGTCGTGCCGCCCTGATACCCGACAGCGGTCGAGTAGACCCCCGGCGTCTGCCAGAAGATCTCCTCGGCACCCCAGAAACAGCCGAGACCGAAGTACGCCACCTCGGCCCCCTCCGGGGCGGTCCCGTCCTCAGGGGAGGCGAGCAGGGGAGTGCCGAGGACCCGGTGCTTCGCAGGCAGCTCGAAGAGCGCCTGGTCGCGCCCGGCGAGCGTGCGGTCCTCGGGGAAGAGCTGAGTCGGTCGGCCGAACATGCGGAACCTCCATTGGTCGGGTTGTCTACCAGTCTCCAACACAGTTCGACGCGCGAACGTTCCCGGATGGGCCGCGCGGCGAGATCGGACGTAGGCTCGGACCGTGAGCGAGCAGCAGCACCTCGGCAAGGCCGGTTTCGAGACCAAGGCGATCCACGCGGGCTACGAGCCCGACCCGACGACGGGTGCGGTGATCCCGCCGATCTACGCCACCACGACCTACAAGCAGGACGGCGTCGGCGGCCTGCGCAACGGCTATGAGTACAGCCGCTCCGCCAACCCGACCCGCACCGCGCTCGAGGGCGCGCTGGCCGCGGTCGAGGACGGCGAGAAGGGGTTCGCCTTCGCCTCTGGTCTGGCGGCCGAGGACACCCTGATCCGCAGCCTGATGCGCCCCGGTGACCACATGGTCATCCCCGACGACGCCTACGGCGGCACCCACCGCCTCATCGACAAGGTCGAGAGCCAGTGGGGCATCGCCCACACGCCGGCCCAGGTCGCCGACGTCGACGCCGTCGCGGCCGCGATCCAGCCCGGCAAGACCAAGGTGGTCTGGGTCGAGACGCCGACCAACCCGTTGCTCAACATCGCCGACATCTCGGCCCTGGCCACCGTCGCCCACGAGGCCGGCGCCCGGCTGGTGGTCGACAACACCTTCGCCAGCCCCTACCTGCAGCAGCCGCTCACCCTGGGCGCCGACGTGGTGGTGCACTCCACGACCAAGTACGTCGGAGGCCACTCCGACGTCGTCGGCGGCGCCGTGGTCGTCCGCGACCTCGAGCTCGCCGACAAGATCGGCTACCTCCAGAACGCCGCCGGCGCGATCGCCGACCCGTTCGGCGCCTGGCTGACCCTGCGCGGCCTCAAGACCCTGGCCGTACGCATGGACCGCCACTGCGACAACGCCGAGCGCGTCGCCGACTTCCTGACCTCGCACCCGAAGGTCGGCGAGGTCATCTACCCCGGTCTGGAGACCCACCCCGGCCACACCGTCGCCCAGAAGCAGATGAAGCGCTTCGGCGGCATGGTCTCCTTCAGGGTGACCGGCGGTGAGGCCCAGGCGCTCGCGGTCTGCGAGCGCACCAAGATCTTCACGCTGGGCGAGTCGCTCGGCGGCGTCGAGAGCCTGATCGAGCACCCGGGCAAGATGACCCACGCCAGCGTCGCCGGCACCGACCTCGAGGTGCCGGCCGACCTGGTCCGGCTCTCCGTCGGCATCGAGTACGCCGAGGACCTGGTCGCGGACCTCGAGCAGGCCCTTGACCAGAGCTGACGCGCCACAGACCGCGGTCTGCGTCGACTTCGGCTCCACCTGGACCAAGGCTCTCCACGTCGATCTCGTCTCGGGCGAGGTCCTCGGGTCCGCGAGCGCGCCGACGTCGCTGCACGAGGTGATGGAGGCGTACGACGCCTGCCTGGTGACCCTCGCCGAGGCCGACCCGCGGGCGACGACGGCCGAGATCCTGGCCTGCTCCTCGGCGGGCGGCGGGCTGCGGATCGCCGTGGTCGGCAACGAGGAGCTGGTGACCGCCGAGGCCGGTCGGCGGGTGGCGCTGTCCAGCGGCGGCAAGGTCGTCGCGGTGATCGCGACCGCTGGCCGTGAGGCCGAGGGTGACCTGGGGGCCACGCTCAGCTCCACGACCCCTGATCTGGTGCTGCTGACGGGTGGCACCGACGGCGGCAACCGGGACGCCATCGTCTCCGCCGCGCGCGAGCTGGCCGCGGCCGGCTGGCGCGGGCCGGTCGTCGTGGCGGGCAACCGCGATGCCAACCCCGAGATCGACGAGATCCTGGCCGACGTGCCCCATGTGACCTGCGAGAACGTGGTTCCCAAGATCGGCGTGCTCGCGCCCGAGAGCGCCCGCGCGGCCGTCCGGGAGATGTTCCTCGAGCACGTGATCGGCGGCAAGAACCTCAGCAGCCGGGCGGACTTCCGGCGGATCGTCCAGGGCGCGACCCCCGATGTGGTCCTCCAGGGCGTCGAGACGCTGGCCGAGGTGCTCGGCGAGGACGTGGTCGTCGTCGACGTCGGCGGCGCCACGACCGACGTGCACAGCGTGGTCCGCCCCGATCCCGAGGCCGAGCACGTCCGCGAGGAGGTCGTCGCGGTCACTCCGGTGACCCGCACGGTCGAGGGCGATCTGGGGATGCGCTGGTCGGCCCCGACCACCCTCGATGCCGCCGACCACGGCGACCCGTCCCTGGCCGAGTCCGATCTGTCCGGTGAGGTCGACTACCGGCGCAACCACCCCGGTTGGCTGCCGCGCACCGAGCAGGACAAGGACATCGACGAGCTCCTGGCGAGGATCGCGATCTGCACCGCGCTGCAGCGCCACGCCGGACGGTCCCGGGTCGTGCTGTCCCCGAGCGGCAAGGTCATCGAGCGCACCGGCACCGACCTGCGCCGGGTCGGCGTGGTGATCGGCTCCGGCGGCGTACTGCGGCATGGGCGTCCGCACATCGAGGACCGCGTCATGCGCTGGTCGGCGCGCGGCGGGTGGCAGCTTCCGGAGGCGCCGCTGCGGACGGTCGACAGCGACTACGTGCTCGCCGCGGTGGGCCTGCTCGCGCGGTCGCACCCGGCCACGGCACGCCACCTTGCGACCCACCTCACACCCTCCCGGTAGCCTCTGTCAGGTGACGGATCAGGGGGATGCACCCGGCGGCGAGAAGTCGACCGCGAAGGAGAGTTTCGAGCGGATGACGGGTGCGTTCAGACGCAACCGCGAGGCGCGTGAGGCCCATCGTCTGGCCCAGCGCCAGGCGCAGGAGGAGGCCGACGCGCGGGAGTCCGCGGAGGTGGCCAAGGAGGCCGCCGCCGAGGCTCGCGAGTCGGCCGAGAACTTCGCGCTGCGCCTCGTCAACCAGTTCGAGCGTCTGCGCGAGGGGCGCCAGGAGCAGCTGGCCGCTCCCGAGCCGGTGACGGCTCCGACCTCCGCGAGCCGGACCAACGTCCCCTACGGCGTCGAGATGGCGGCCCAGTGGGGCTGGCGGTTCCTGGTCATCGTCGCGGCCGGCTATCTGATCGTCCGCGCTCTCGGCTTCCTCAGCATCGTCGTGGTCCCGGTGGTGATCGCCCTCCTGATCGCCGCGCTCGTCTCCCCGGTGGTCGACGGCCTGGCCCGGGTGGGCCTCAAGCGGAGCATCTCGGCGCTCTTCGTGGTGATCGGGGTGCTCGCGGCGGTCATCGCCATGCTCAGCTTCGCCGGCACCCAGGTCGCCAACGGCTTCACCGACCTGGCCGGGCAGACCGTCAAGGCGCTCGACGAGATCCGCGACTGGCTGATCAACGGGCCGTTCCACGCGAGCGAGACCCAGATCGACACCTGGCTCAACACGGTGCAGACCACCGTGGAGGACTGGGCGGCGGCGTACGCCTCCAACCCGTTCTCCCGGGTCAGCGAGGTCGGCGGGGTCGCCCTCGACGTCTTCGCCGGCCTGTTCATCGTGCTCTTCTCCACCTACTTCTTCTGCGCCGAGGGCGAGCGGATCTGGGGCTGGCTGGTGCGGCTCGCGCCGCGGGCGGCCCGCAGCCGGATGGACAGCTCGGGCCGGGTCGCATGGGTCTCGCTGACCCAGTTCACCCGCGCCACGGTGATCGTCGCCGCGGTCGATGCGGTCGGCATCATGATCATCGCCGCGGCGCTGCAGATCCCGTTCGTGGTGGCGATCGGCGTGCTCGTCTTCCTGAGCTCCTTCGTGCCGCTGATCGGTGCCACCGTCGCGGGCGCGGTCGCCGTGCTCGTCGCGCTGGTGTCCCAGGGACCGGTGACGGCACTGCTGATGCTCGGTGGCGTGATCCTCGTCCAGCAGCTCGAGGCCCACGGCCTGCAGCCGTTCCTGCTCGGCCGCTGGGTCCGGGTCCACCCGCTCGGCGTCATCCTCGCGGTCGCCACCGGCATCGTGCTCGGTGGCGTGGCCGGTGCGCTCGTGGCGGTGCCGCTCGTGGCCGCTCTCAACGCGGTGGCCAACCACCTGACCGCGGTCCCGGCCACGGCTTCGGCCACGACGTCGACCGCGGCATCGGCCACGGCCGCTCCGCCGACGTCGCCACCGCCCTCGGCGCCGGCCACCGGCCCGACGTCCCCACCCCCACCGAGCCCAGGAGCAGGCGGTGCCTGAGATGCACGCTCAGCCGACGTACGACGAGATCCTCGAGGCCCGCGAGCTGCTGCGCGACCACATCACCGAGACCCCGGTCCAGGGGTCTCGCTGGCTCACCGACATCGTCGGCGACAAGGTCGTCCTCAAGTGCGAGAACCTGCAGCGTACGGGCTCCTTCAAGGCCCGTGGAGCCTTCGTACGCATCGCCCGGCTGCCCGAGGACCAGCGCAAGAACGGGGTGGTGGCCGCGAGTGCGGGCAACCACGCCCAGGGGGTCGCGCTGGCGGCGACCACCCTCGGCATCCCGTCGACCGTGTTCATGCCCGAGGGAGCGCCGATCCCGAAGGAGAAGGCCACCCGCGCCTACGGCGCGGACGTGATCTTCGAGGGCCAGTACGTCGACCAGTGCCTCGATGCCGCGATGGCCTTCGCCGCGCGCACCGGCGCCGTGATGATCCACCCCTTCGACCATCCCGACGTGGTCGCGGGCCAGGGCACGATCGGGCTCGAGATCCTCGAGCAGGCCCCCGACGTGAAGACGGTGGTCATCCCGCTCGGCGGGGGCGGCCTCCTGGCCGGTGCGGCGCTCGCGATCAAGGCGAAGCACCCTGACGTGAAGGTGATCGGCGTGCAGGCGGAGACCGCCGCCGCCTACCCGGTCTCGCTGCGCGAGGGCCGTCCGATCCGGCTCGACAAGATGCCGACGATGGCCGACGGCATCGCCGTCGGGCTGCCGGGGGAGACCAACTTCCCGATGATCCAGTCCTACGTCGACGAGATCCGCACCGTCTCGGAGGAGTCGATCTCGAGCGCGCTGCTCGCGCTCGTCGAGCGGGCCAAGCTGGTCGTCGAGCCCGCGGGAGCCGTGGGAGTCGCCGCCCTGATGGACGCGCCCGAGGCCTTCGAGGGGCCGGTCGTGGTGGTGCTCTCCGGGGGCAACATCGACCCGCTCCTGCTCGGCAAGGTGATCCAGCACGGCATGACGCTGGCCGGGCGCTATCTGCCGGTCGCGGTCACGATCCCCGACCAGCCCGGCGCGCTGGCCACCTTGCTCTCGGTGATCGGCGACACCGGCGCCAACGTCATGGAGGTCGTGCACTCGCGCACCAACCCCGGGCTGAGGCTGGCCGAGGTCGGCGTGCAGCTCCAGCTGGAGACCCGCGGCCAGAACCACGCCGAGCGCGTCCTCGAACAGCTGCGCAGCAAGGGCTATCCCGCTGTCAGTCCCTGACGTTCCGGGGAGCGGTCTCGAGGCCAGATTGAGCAACGTTTCGGTCGCGAACTGTCTCCGGGTGTGGTTGCCTTGTTAAACTGAACGTTCTGACAATCTCCCGCAGAACGTTCCGCTGGGTGAACTACGCCCGCACAGCAGGGAGAAAAGGCGCCGGTTGATGGGGGTTGACCGGCGCCCCTTACCTATTCACTACCCATCAGGAGTAACTCGCTATGACTCAGTCGACCGAGACCACGGCTGCCACGATCTGGCTCAGCAAGGGTGCATTCGACAAGCTCACCGCGGAGTTGGAATACCTGAAGGGCCCCCGGCGCCAGGAGATCCTCGCCGAGATCAGCTCCGCCCGCGACGAAGGTGACCTCAAGGAGAACGGCGGCTACCACGCCGCTCGTGAGGAGCAGGGCAAGCTCGAGGGTCAGATCCAGCAGCTCGAGGCGTTGCTCCGCAAGGCGGACACGACGGTCCCCGAGGACGACGACGTCGTCTCGGTCGGCAAGCTGGTCACGTTCAAGTTCGAGGGCGATGACGACGACGAGGCCGAGACCCGTCTGATCGCCTCGATCGAGATGAAGGACTACGCCGGCGGCGTCGAGATCTCCTCCGCCGCCTCGCCGATCGGTGCTGCCCTCATCGGCGCCCGCGTCGGTGACACGGTGACCTACGAGGGTCCTCGCGGGCCGCTCAAGGTCGAGATCCTCAAGACCGAGGTCTACACCGGCTGATCCACATCGGTGACTGCGCGGTCACTCGACCGTGCAGTCACCCCACTCGACCCGCAGCGCGCGGCGCTCGGTCGGGACGGTGATCGTCTGACGCCCCTCGGCGGCGGTGAACTCGAGGTGGCCGACCTTCTCCTCCTGGTCGTCCTCGGCCTCGACGGTGCAGACCGGCTTCGCGTCCTTGTCGTGGAGGCGTACGACGAAGGTCACCTCGACCTCGTTCTCGCTGACCGCCTCCCACTTCTCCAGCCCGGAGGAGACCTCGGGGTGCAGCGCGAGCCACAGCGCCCAGCCGAACCAGCCGACGACGGCGACCAGGGCGAGGATCAGCGCGATCATGAGTACGCCGGGACGACGGCGCGGGCCGCGACCGTAGCGGGTCGCGATGCGGGAATCTTCGGCTGACGGCGTGCTCACCAGGCCATGGTCCCATCCTGCCGGAGCAGACCGCACATCCGTCCCCGCGGCCTACCACGAAAGTTGTCCGCGGAGTGGGAGCGGGTAACCGAAACGTGAGACGGGGCGTGGTTAGGATTGAACCCATGCCAGAGCAGCTCCAGCAGGCCTTCCGCCTGATGCACGTGCACGCGCACCCCGACGACGAGTCGAGCAAGGGCGCCGGGATCACGGCGAAGTACGTCGCCGAGGGTGTCGACGTCCATGTCGCGACGTGTACGGGTGGCGAGCGGGGCGACATCCTCAACCCGAAGATGGAGCGCCCGGGGATCCTGGAGAACATCCACGAGATCCGCCGCGAGGAGATGCATCGCGCCCGCGACATCCTCGGCATCAAGCAGGACTGGCTGGGCTTCGTCGACTCGGGCTGGGTCGAGGAGTTCATGGAGGTCAAGGATGTGGCGGCCAAGGACTGGTCGCTGCTCCCCGAGGGCTGCTTCGGCCGGATGCCGCTCGAGGTGAGCACGCGCCGGCTCGTCGAGATCATCCGCTCGTTCCGGCCGCACGTGGTCACGACGTACGACGAGAACGGGGGCTACCCGCACCCCGACCACATCATGTGCCACCGGGTCTCGGTGGAGGCGTTCCGGGCGGCGGGCGACCCCGACCTGTTCCCGGACGCGGGCGAGCCGTGGCAGCCGCTGAAGCTCTACTACAGCCACACCTTCAACTACCCGCGCATGGTCGCCCTGCACGAGGCGATGAAGAGCCACGGGCTCAGCTCGCCCTACGAGGAGCGCCTCGAGGACTGGAAGCCTGACCCGGGCTGGGACGAGCGGGTCACCACGAAGGTGGAGTGCGCCGACTTCTTCGGCGTACGTGACCAGGCGCTGCTCGCGCACGCCACCCAGATCGACCCCGACGGCCCCTGGTTCGCGGTGCCCCGGGAGATCGAGAAGGAGGCCTGGCCGACCGAGGACTACGAGCTGGTGACCTCCTACGTGCCGGTGCCCGAGGCCGAGAAGCGCCAGGAGACCGATCTGTTCGCAGGCCTCGACCGCTCCACCGCCGACGACGAGGGCAAGGCCGCGGTCGGCCGCGAGATCAGCTTCGGCAAGGTGATCACCGCCTGAGCGGGCTGAGCCCGGGCTGAAGCATTCTCAGGCGAAGGTGAGACAATGTCCCCATGTCCGGCCTTCCGATGACGACTCTGGCGACGACGCAGTCGTTCCACACCTCTCAGCCCGCTCCTGAGCCCAACCCGCCCCAGGACGAGGACGTCGTGGCGGGCTGGACCGCCTTCGGCATCTTCATCGCGCTCTGCGTCGCGGTCGCGGTGATCGCCTGGAGCATGCTGCGCCAGTTCAAGAAGGTCGAGAAGGCCAAGGTCGAGGGCGTCTTCGGCGAGGAGGCCCAGGCCGAGGCGATCGCCCAGCAGGCCGCCAAGGACGAGATCAAGAAGCTGAAGCGCTAGTCCCCGCGGAGCGGCGGCGTCGCACCAGCCACCACGCGGCGACGCCGGCCAGCGCGAGCACGCCCAGCGTGCCGCCAAGCTGCACCAAAGCGCTGAGCCCGGTCGCCGCGGCCCGGGACTCGTCGAGCGACCAGCCGTGGGAGCGGGCGTCGCCTGCGTACGCCGCCTTCTGGCCGTTCGGGCCCGAGGCGAGGGTCTGGTACGCAGGATGCAGGTCGGTCAGCATGTCGATCTCGATCCTCCTGGTCGAGGTCGGTGACGGACAGTCGAAGGTGACGGTGGTGCCGTCGGCGATGAGATCCTCGCCCGGTTCGACCGACCCGTCGCAGCCCTCGATCCGGATGTGGTCGAGGACGTAGTCGGCATAGGCCTCCGACCGCGCCAGCGCCGTCTCGTCGCCGGACTCGTAGAGGACGACGCCGTCGAGCGTCATCCGGTCCGGCGGCAGCGCGCCGACCTGCACGGCGAGGTAGGCGATGTCGTCGGTGGCTCCGAACCGCCAGGTCACCTCGGGAGCGCTGGTGCTCCCGGCTATCGTCGCGGTCTGCGGGGCTCCGAACGGATGAGCGTCGGCGGGCAGGCCCGCGGTGGCCGCCAGCACGAAGCCGGCGACCACCGCGAGAACCCGGAAACGACGAGCCACTAGCGCTGCTTCACCGTGAGCGTGAAGCTCGTGGTCGCAGGCTGGTGAGCCGAGTCGCCCGGGTAGACGACCTGCACCTGGTGGCGCCCCGGCGGCGGGAGCACGTCCACGTCGCACTCCGCAGCCCCGCGTCGCGCGGGCGCCTCGCACAGCACGTCCTCGCCGATGAGGAACTGCACCGTGCCGGTGGCGCTGCGCGGCGCGATCGACGTACGCAGCGTCAGGTCCCGCCCGAACCGGACCGTGACGTCCTTCGCGGTGAGCGTGACCGGCTTCAGGTCGGGCGTCTCGGGCTCCTCCACGACGACCGCGCGCGAGGCGACGGCCTGGTTGCCGTTGGTGTCGGTGACCGTGTAGGTCAGCGGGTAGGCACCCGGCGTGTTGGTGTCGACGCTCCCCGTGACCTGGATCGACGAGGTGAGGTCACCGTCGGCGTTGTCGGTGGCGCTGACCCCGTCCAGCGGGTCGAACTCGGCCCCCACCTGCAGCGTCGTCGAGGCCGGGACCTTCAGCACCGGCGGTGTGGTGTCGGTGCCCGCCGCGGTGGCCAGGAAGACGCCGCCGAACTGGTCGATCGAGCCCAGTGTCTGGGTCTCACCGGCCTGGCCGGTGCGCGAGGTCGAGGTCCAGGCGTACACCTCGCCCTCGGTCAGCCCGCTCCACTCCACCGTCGCCGGCCAGCCCGAACGCGCCGTGTCCGTGCCGATCACGGTGTCGGTGGGGGTGACCACCGTCAGCGCGTCGGTCGCGAACGACGTACGCCGGGTGGAGAGGTCAACCGGGAGCGTCAGGTTGTCCTCGGCGCCGTTGTAGCGGTGGCGGTCGTCGTACTCCGTCGCCCCGAAGTCGTCCAGGTGAGGGGAGTAGGTGTCGATCGACATCTCGGAGCGCTCGGTGTCGAACTGCAGCAGGCGGAGGTAGGAGGCGCCGAACTGCAGCAGGTCGGTCGCCTTGTGGTCGACGGTGCCGTCACCGTTGAGGTCGATGTTGCCGGAGGCGTCGACGGAGTCGGGGAAGAGCTCCCCGGCGGTCACCTTGTAGAACTGGTAGTCGGCCAGCAGTTCCACCACGTTGTGCGAGACGGTGGCGCCGATGCCGCGCTTGAGGTTGGTGCCGACGCCGTGCTCGTGGCCGGCGAGGACCAGGAACACGTTGGGGTTGGCCTCCACGACCTGGTCGTAGAGCCGGGAGCCGTCGGTGGAGAACTTCGCCCCGCGCCCGTCGGGAGCCGTGGACGGCGCCAGGTAGGCGTGGGTGCTCAGGATGCCGTTGCGGTCGGGGAAGCGGGAGAAGATCTCGCTCGCCCAGGCCGCCTCCTCCTCGGTGACCCCGTAGGAGAGGCCGACCGCGACGAAGTCGAGCCCGCCGGCGGAGAAGAGCACGTAGTTGTTCTGGTTGTCCGTGCCCGGTGTGACCACGTTGCCCGAGGCGTCGGTCTCCTCGTCCCAGGCGTGGTAGGAGGCACCCTCGGGCCAGGCCTGCGCCGCCTCGTAGTAGCGCGACGGGCTGAAGTAGCGGCTGAACCGCGACTGCGGCCCGATCTCCTTGCCGCCCTGATTGTCGTGGTTGCCGGCGACGACCTGGTTGACCACGCCGGCCTTGTCCAGGGTCGACTGCGCATCCGAGGTGAACTCGAACTCGCGGGTGATCTGCTCGTCCAGCCCCGGGTAGAGCAGGTTGCCGTTGGCATCGGTGGCCAACGGGTCCTTGGTGTCGTTCTCGGTCACGTCACCGGTGTGCGAGGTGAAGGCGATCTTGCGCTGGTCGGCGTTGTCGCGGATCCACTCGGTCTCGGCGCGGTAGGCGCGCTGCCACACCGCCTGCTCCTCGACCAGCTGCACGTCGGAGGGCTCCTCGATCCCGTTGAAGTTCTCGTACGTCCCGCCGGCCGCACCCTCGGCGATGTACTGGGTGTCGGTGAAGTGGGCGAAGGAGAAGTCGTAGTCCTCGGGGTTCTCGAAGCGGTCCTTGTCGTCGGCGGCCGACTCGTCGCGCGGCGAGAGGTCGTCGGCGAACGGGTCGATGCCGGTCACCAGGACGTGCACGACGCCGTCGTCGACGTGCGCCGCCAGCGTACGGCCCCGCAGCGTGGTGTCGCCGTCGGCGATCCCGCGGGCGGAGGCGAGCTCGTCCCAGCGGTTCTCGACCGTGTTCCACACCCGCAGCGAGACCGATCGGGCCGGGTCGGCCGTGCCCGTCCAGACCACGTGGCGACGCGCGTCGGAGGCCGGGACGGTGACGTCGTAGCGCTGGAACGGGATCAGCTTGCTCGAGGCGCTGTCGGCGGTCTTGCCGTCGGGTGCCTGCCTTCCGGCGATCGTCTCGGGCGAGGAGTAGTCGAACTCGAGCGCGCTCGGGAGCACCGGCACGACGCCCTGGAAGCCGCCGTCCGCGACCGAGGCGGAGGCCGCCTTGAAGGTCGTGGTCACGTCGGAGCCGTCGGGGCTGTTGGCGATCGCGGAGAGGGTCACCGTGCCCTCGCCCTGGCCGGTGTCGGTCCCGCCACCGGTCGGGATCGCGTCGGAGGTGAAGGTCGAGGTGTGCGCGACCGGTCGCCCGAAGACGTCCTTCGCGGTGATCTCGATGGTGTGCTCGCCGGCGGCGAGACCGGCACCGATCTCCTGACCGGGCTGGATCGGGTCCCCGTCCAGCGTGTAGGCCCAGCCCGAGGCGTTGCCCTGGTTGGTGACGTCGACGGCGAACTCGGTCGGGGTGGTGAGGTGCGCACCGGCCGCAGGAGTGGTGCCGTTGACGACCACGCCGGCGTCGCGTACGTCACCGAGCGCAGCCACGTTGAGGGCCTCGGCCTGGTCCGCGGTGAGCACGTCGGTGAAGATGCGGGCGTTGCGTACGGTGACCGGCGACCAGAACTGGTTGACCGAGTCGGCGCCGACGTAGAAGGAGTTGAGGGCGCTGCCGCCGGGGCGGGTCAGCGGGGCGGGTGCGGCGATCGAGGCGGCCAGCTGGCCGTCGACGTAGAGCCTGGCGGTGGTGCCGTCCCAGGTGCCGACCGCGTGGTACCAGCGACCGGTCTCGATCGCGACCTGCGCGTTGCGGTAGGCGCCGCCGGCGTGGACCGCGAAGGTCAGCTTGCCGCTGTAGACGACGATCGAGTAGCCGCCGCCCTCCTTCTCGGAGCAGATCGAGTGCTCGGTCCCGTTGGGGTAGGTGCCGTTGTCCTTGAAGGTGCACTCGATGGAGACCTGGTCGTCGATCAGGTCCCAGGCCGAGGAGCCCATCGCATAGGCGTACGCGTCGTCGGAGCCGTCGAAGGAGGCGACCTTGGCCTTCAGCGCGGTGTCGTCGGAGATCACCGGCTCGCCGACCGTCGTCACGGCGCGGCCGGTGTCGTCGGACGGCGTGCCGTCGTCGAAGTCGACGTCGAGCACGTCCGCGGCCGGCACCGGGGGAGCGGTGTCGTAGGCCCCCGCCAGGGCCGCGGCCTCGGCGTCGGTCACCGCACGGGCGAAGAGCGAGGCGCCGGCGAAGGACGCCGGCGGGGCGGGCTGGCCGATGCCGCTCGGCGCCGAGTCGGCGCCGACGACGAAGCGGCGCGAGGTGGCGGCCGGGGCCTGCAGGGTGCCGGTGGCCGCGGTCGAGCCGGCCTTGGTGCCGTTGACGTAGAGGCTCAGCGTCTGGCCGTCCCAGACCGAGAGCACGTGATACCACCGGTCGGCCGTGATCGGGGTCAGCACCGACTTGTAGCCGCCACCGATGTGGGCCATCGTGCCCAGGTTGGAGCCGGTCACGTAGACCGAGTAGCCGCCCGCCTCCTTGTTGGAGCAGAGGTCCTTCTCGTTGCTGGTCGGCAGCGTGGTCTCGACCCGGAAGACGCACTCGATGGTGAAGCCCTGCTGCAGGTCGGCCCACGGGTCGTGCTCGACGGAGACGGCGTCATCGACGCCGTCGACGGTCATGACGCCGGTGGGCGTCTCGGCCAGCGTGTCGTCGGTGCCGTACGTCGGCGCGCCCCAGGTGCGCGGCTCCAGGGACCGGGCGCGCTCGTGCGGAGCGCCGCCCTCGAAGTCGATGTCGAGCAGGTCGGCCGTCGGGGCGTCCACGGTCGCCAGGGCCGCCGGCGGCGGCCCGGTCAGCGGTGCGCCGACCGCGGTGTAGGTCGCGGCACTGGCGGGTGTGACGGCGTCGCCGGGGAGGGCGGCGACGACGCCCCCGGCGAGGGCCAGACCCGCGACCGCGGCGAGAAGCCGCGTTCGTCTGGGTCGGGCGAAGCTGGCACTCGTTACGGCGAACACGATGCTCCTTGGGGGTCATGCGGCAATGAGACGTGCGGCATCGCCCGAGGTGCCGAACAGCCGGACACCCGTGTCCGGCCAGTCTGAAAGCATCCTGAGATCGGATGAACACGGCCGAGCGGCGCTGTCGACGCCCGGCTGTCGACTTGGTAAACGGTTGCCGCAGCCGTATCCACCGACGAATCCCCTGTGCCATCGTTTGCGCCTGACATGAACGATTTCTTGACGGGCGACTGGCTCGGCGCGGCGGCACTGGTCGAGCGGGTGCAGGGCTACCTGGACGAGCCCGGGATCGCCGCGGCCGCCTTCGTGCTCGCCTTCGCCGCCGGCGCCGCGCACGCAATCGCGCCCGGACACGGCAAGACCCTGGCGGCTGCGTACCTGATCGGCGCCGAGGGCCGCGTGCGCGACGCCGCCTGGCTCGGCGGCTCGGTGGCAGTGATGCACACCTTCTCGGTGCTGGTCATCGCCGTGGCCTGGGCCTTCTTCTCGCTCTCCGACCTCGTACGCCTGGAGAACCTCACCGCCGGCCTGCAGGTCGTCGCCGGGGTGCTGGTCGTCGGCACCGGGCTCTGGTTGCTGCGCCGGCACTGGCGTTCCGCGCGCGCCGGAACCGGCCACGGGCACTCACACGGCCACTCGCACGGCCATTCCCATGGTCACGATCAGGCAGGCGTACGCCGCCCCGGCATCGTCCTCCTCGGCATCTCCGGCGGCCTGACGCCGTCCCCGGGCGCGTTCCTGGTGCTGGTGACCGGCCTGTTCGCCGGCCGCTCGGCGTTCGCGCTGCTGCTGGTGATCACCTTCGGCCTGGGCATGGCGACGATCCTGTTCGGAGTCGGCCTGCTGGCCCTGGCCGGCAACAACCTCGTCGTCCGGGTCGCCGAGTCCCAGGCGTACCTGCAGGTCGCGGCGAAGGTCACCCCGATCCTGGCGGCGCTCGGCGTCACGGTCCTCGGCGCCGGGCTCACCGTCGTCGGCGTCGGCTCCCTCGGCTGAGGTCGCCCAGGCGTCGGCCGGACGTCAGAGGGTCGGGGCGATCGAGGGCAGCAGGTCCTGGAACGTACGCCCGTTGCCGATCTCGCCGAGCGCGGTCATCGTCCAGCCGCCGTCGTAGCGGCTGACCTTGGCCATGATCTCCGCGGTGTGCGGGCCGGTCTGGCTCACGTCGAACCGGGCGATCTCGGTGCGGGTGTTCTCGTCGACGAGACGGCAGAAGGCGTTCTGGATCTGGGCGAAGCTCTGCCCGGTGAACGAGTTGATCGTGAACACGATCTGGGCGACCTCGGGCGGCACCTGGTCGAGGTGGACGATGATCGACTCGTCATCGCCCTCACCGGCACCGGTGCGGTTGTCGCCGGTGTGCACGACGGCGCCGTTGCGGGACTTCAGCTGCCGGAACCAGGCCTGGTCGATGTGGGATCCGGCCGCGTCGTAGAGGATCGCGGAGGCGTCCATGTCGACGTCGGCGCCGCGGAAACCGCCGAAGAGGCCCTTCCGGACCGCGTCCCAGCCGAGCGCGATCCGCACGTGCGTCATGCTGCTGCCGTCACCCGTGGTGAGCGAGACCGACTGTCCCCGAGCAAGCGAGACGGACAAACTGATCCTCCGATGGCTGGGCCGACACTGGCCGGAGCGGGCGGGACGAGACCAGCCTAGTCAATCGTGACGGTCACCGGCCCGGTTCCGGTCGCCTCGACCAGGATCCGGTGGTGCTCGGCCTCCCCGACGACCCGGCCGCCCGCGACGGAGATCTCGGGACCGTTCGGGTAGTGGATCGGGCTGACGAAGATCTCGGTCGGCTCGTCGATGTCCGTGGACGGCTCATAGGTGTAGCTGAAGGCGCCGGTCCCGGGGTCGAAGGAGAGATCGACCGGGGTGCCGGCCGTGGCCTGCGGGTAGGTCCTGACGAGCGTACGCAGCTTCTCCTGCTTCACCGTCGACAGATCGGCGTCGTCGGCGAACATGCCCTGGCGACCGTCGGCCGTGGTGGGGTCGTCCCAGTGCTTGTAGGCCCAGTGCATCCAGGAGGTGAAGTGGTCGTCGGCCGAGGCGGTGTCGATGGCCAGGAGCTCGGTGTTGTCGGTCGCGCCGAACTCGGACATCAGGTTGGTCGCGCCCATCGTCTCGGCCTGCTCGAGGGCCTTCGTGTTGTGGGTCTCGTCGTAGTCCTTGCACCCGCTGACCCCGATCGGGATGCCCTGGGAGTCGAGGTAGCCGTACGGGCAGTAGCTGTGCCAGGAGTAGCCGACCTGGTCGTCGTTCGCCGGTCCGAAGGCGGAGTTGGGGACCTGGTTGGCGAGCAGCTGCGACTCGTACCAGACGATCCCGTCGGGATCGGACTCGCGGATCGCCGCCGTCGCCCTCTCGTACGCAGGCTGGAACTCGTCGCGGTAGGAGCTCGCACACCCGGTGATCGGGCAGGAGAGCCACTCCCGGCCCGCCCACGGCTCGTTGATGAGGTCGTAGCCCATCGAGTAGGGCTGGTCGCCCCACCGCTGCGCGACCGCGCCCCAGGCGGCGGCCCAGCCGTCCTGGACGCCGTCCTTGTTCGCCCAGAAGTTGTCGTAGACGGTGGCGAGCTCGGGGGTGATGTAGGTCGCCGGGAAGGAGAGCTTGATCGGCGGGTGCAGGTGGTAGGGCGCCGGCCGCTTCGCGGCCCAGTCGGGCACGCCCTCGCCACCGTAGGTCTCGTGCCACATGTCCTGGTGGAAGTCGTACTGCATCCAGATGCCCTCGTCGGCGAGCAGGTCGATCACCCGCTGCCAGTCGTCGAGGTAGTCCTCGTCGACCTTCCCGGGAGCGTCCGGGGTCACGCCCGCCCACAGGGTGCCGATCCGGGCGCCGTTGAACCCGTGCTCGGCCAGCCATTCCGCGTCGGCCGCGGTGAAGCCCTCGGGCGAGTCGGGCGGGACGTACGGATCGTGCTTCCAGACCAGGTTCTGCCCGTGCACGAGCACGATCCGGCCGTGCTGGTCGACCAGCCAGCGTCCCTCGCGCGCCAACCGCGGGGTCTCCGCGGGGTCGGCTCCGGCCGGTCCGACCGGGCTCAGCAGCGAGGTCCCGAACGCGAGCACAGCCGCCGTGACGGCAACGATTCCGAAGCTTCCCGAGCGACGTGACATGAGCGGAACCTAGCGCTCTCTGCCGCCACCGACAAGAACGTGTTCTCATTCTGGGCGTCGCGGTGGCCCGTACGAGACCGGCAGTGGACATCAAGACCCACGTGCGGTTGAGTCAGGTGCGGAACATTGGGGGAGAATGTCACCTGTGAGAGACGAAGCGAGCGGCTGGTCGGGGACCTGGGTGGCCGAACGTCTGGGTGTGCGTCTTCGGACGACCGACGCGCCGAGCGGGATGATGATCACCGACCTGGTCGGTCTGGCGGTGCGACGCAACCCCCGCCGGGCGCAGCTTCTCGTCTCCTCCGTCCTCGGCAAGCACGTCCCGACCGACCCGCGTCTGGTGACCGACGCCGGGCTGCGCCTGGGGGCCAAGGCTCGCGCCGCGGTCACGGGCGACGCGGTGGTGCTCGGCTACGCCGAGACCGCGACCGCGCTCGGCCACCTCGTCGCCGACGCGCTGGGGGCGCCCTACCTGCACTCCACCCGACGGGTCGTCGACGGCATCGAGTCCGTCGCCGACTTCTTCGAGGAGCACTCGCACGCCACCGCTCACCGGCTGCTCCCCGCCGACCCGGCCTTCCTCGCTCGTGCCGAGACGCTGGTGCTGGTCGACGACGAGATCATCACGGGCAAGACCGTCGTCAGCACGATCCGGGCGTTGCACAAGAAGTTCCCGCGCAAGCACTACGTCGTGGCCGCCCTCGTCGACCTGCGCTCCGAGGACGACCGTGGCCGGATGGAGCGCTCGATCAAGCGGCTGCGTGCCACCGTGGACGTCGTCTCCATCGCCAGCGGCGAGATCGAGCTGCCCGAGGACCTCGCGGACAACGGCAACCGGCTCATCGACACCGTCGAGAACCTCCGCCAGCTGGCCGGCGTCGAGCCGACCCAGCGTCCGCGCGGCGAGATCGTCCAGGTCGTCGCGACCTGGCCGCGGGCCGTCCCGGAGGGCGGCCGCCACGGCTTCGCGCCCAGCGCCGCCGGCACCTACGAGTCCGCCGTCACGGTGACCGCCGCGGCCATCGCCGGCCGCATCCCCGACGGCCCGGTGCACGTCCTGGGCACCGAGGAGCTGATGTACGCACCCCTGCGGATCGCCTCCGCGCTGGCCGACCGGCGGGCGGCCGAGGGTCGCCGCCACGAGATCACCTACTCGACGACCACGCGGTCGCCGGTGCTCGACGTCGACGACCCGGGCTATGCGATCCGCACCGCGATCACCTTCCCGTCCCACGACGCTCCCGCCGACGGTGACGGTCCGCGGTTCGCCTACAACCTGCGTGAGGGCGCGTTCGAGGCGATCGTGCTCGTCGTCGACGAACCCGCCGACACTCCCGCGCTGCACGCGGAGGGCGGCCTGGTCGACCAGCTCGCCCGGATGGCGCCGCGGGTCGTGGTCGTGACCATCCCGGCGTTCGCGCCGGAGCCGCGCCACGATCAGCCTGCCCTCCAGCTGCCCGACCCGCTGCACGGACCGGCGTTCGGCTCCTACGAGCGGGACGACGTCGCCTGGCTGCTCAAGGACCTCTCCTCGGAGGAGGCGGAGACGCCGGCCGAGGAGAGCGCGCCGGCCCATCCGGAGCTCTTCGACGAGGCGCTGAGCGCGTCGGCCCAGCGCGTGGCGTACGCCGTCGGCCTGGTCACCGAGCACGTCCTGGCGCGGCGCGGACAGGATGCCGTGCTGGTCTCCCTGGCCCCGTCCGGCACTCCGATCGGCGTGCTGATGCGGCGCTGGGCGCAGCGTGTGCACGGGCTCGACCTGCCCCACTACGCGATCTCGCTGACGCACGGACGCGGCATCGACCAGACCGCTCTCGCCTATCTGGCCGCGAACCACGACCCCGCCCGGGTGATGTTCGTCGACGGGTGGACCGGCACCGGCGCGGTCACCCGCGAGCTGGCGGCGTCGGTGGAGAAGGCCAACTCGACGCTCGATGCTCATCTCTCCTCGCCGTTCTCCCCGGAGCTCGCGGCTCTCGCCGACCCGGGCCGGAGCGTGTCGATCTACGGCACCCGGGAGGACTACCTGATCCCGTCGGCGTGCCTCGACGCCACCGTCTCGGGTCTCGTCTCGCGTCCCGTCGTCGACGACGACCGGGTCGGACCCAACGACTTCCACGGCGCGGTGTTCCACGCCGACCTGGCTCCGGCCGACGTGTCCAAGAAGTTCATCGACACGGTCGCGGCGAGGTTCCCGATCGTACGCACCAAGGTGATGCTCGACCTGGAGGCTCACCTCGGCGGTGACCACACCCCGACGTGGGCGGGCTGGGACGCGGTCGAGGAGGTGGCCGAGCGGTTCGGGGACGGTGACGTCAGCCTGGTCGTGGCCGGCGTCGACGAGACCGTACGGCTGCTGCTGCACGGCGAGCCGGCGATGGTCCTGGTGGATCCGGCGCGCGACGCCGACCTGGCCCAGGTCAGGAAGCTCGCCGAGGCGCGCGAGGTGCCCGTGGAGCGCGTCTCCGACCTGCCCTACTCCTGCGTCGGGCTGCTGCGTCCCTGATGCCGGTGCGGCCGCCCCAGCCCCTGGTCGTCGTCGGAAGCATCAACGTCGACCTGACCGCGCTCGTCGAGCGGCTGCCCGGGGCCGGTGAGACCGTCGGAGGCGGGCAGCTGCGCCGTGACGTCGGCGGGAAGGGTGCCAACCAGGCGGTCGCGGCGAGCCGGCTGGGGGCGCGGGTGCGGATGGTCGGAGCCGTCGGCGCCGATGCCGACGGCGCCGCGGCGGTCGAGACCATCCGGGCCGCGGGGGTCGACGTCGCCGCGGTACGCACGGTCGACGCACCGACCGGCACCGCGCTGATCGCGGTCGACGCGGCGGGGGAGAACCAGATCGTGGTGTGCGGCGGCGCCAACGCCCTGGTCGGCGTCGACGGGACCGCGGTCGGGCCCGACGAAGCCGTGCTGATGCAGCTCGAGCTCTCTGTGGACGTGGTCCGGGCCGTGGCCGCGCAGGCGACCGGGTTCGTCGCGGTCAACGCGGCCCCGGCGCAGCCGCTCCCCGCCGACCTCGTCGAGCGCGTCGACCTCTTCATCGTCAACGAGACCGAGTACGCCGCGATGCCCGAGCTGCGGGAGGCCGAGCGGGTCGCGGTGACCTACGGGGCCTCGGGCGCGGCCATGTTCGTCGGCGGTGTCGAGGCGACGCGCGTGCCCGCCACGCCCGTGTCCGAGGTGATCAGCACCGTCGGTGCCGGCGACGCCTTCTCGGCGGCGCTCACCCTCGCGATCCTCTCGGGTGCGCCGGACGAGCAGGCGCTGCGTACGGCCTGTGCGGTGGGTGCGGCCGCCGTCGCTCACCCGAGTGCCCAGCCGCCGCTGGACCGGCTGGAGGTCTACGCGGCGGCCGGGGGATGATCACCGAGGTAACTCGGTGGAGGCGAGCGCTGACCGAGTTACCTCGGTCGGCATTCAGCCCAGCTGCTTGCGGAAGAAGTGGGTGGCGTGCGGGTTGTCGTTGTAGCGGTCGATGCGCTCGTAGCCGGCTCGCTCGTACATGCCGATCGCCTCGGTGAGGACGTCACGGGTGTCGAGGCGTACGACCCGGTGGCCCAGCCGCAGCGCCTCGGCCTCCAGGTGGCGCAGCAGGCGTGAGCCGAGGCCGGCGCCGCGCCAGGCGGGGTCCACCCACATCCGCTTGATCTCACCGGTGCCGTCGAACTCCCGCACCCCGCCCGAGGCGACCGGGGCGCCGTCGCTGGCGGCGACGAAGAAAGAGCCGTGCGGCGGCCGGAGGGAGGGGTCGTCGCCGAACCCCTCGTCGCCGACGGTGAACCCGAACCGCTCGCCGATCTCGGCGAAGTAGTGGCCCATCGCCTCCTGGGCCATCGGGTCGCGCGGGTCGACCGGCTCGATGGTGATCGTGGCCGCTCGCACCAGCAGGTCGGCGGTGGCCAGCGCCTCGTTGAGGCGGTCACGCTGCCGCTGCGTCAGCGGGTCGAGCAGGAGGTGGGCGCGCTCCTCCGAGCGCCGCTCGAGGTCGTCCCACTGCTTGAGGCCGTCCTCGGTGAGCACCACGAGCCGGCGCCGGCCGTCGGCCGGGTCACGCTTCGTCGCGACGTATCCCTTGCTCTCCAGGGTCCGCAGCATCCGGCTGACGTAGCCGGAGTCCAGGCCGCCGAGGCGAATGCGCAGGTCCTGGACGGATTCGGCGCCGAGGCCGATCTCGTAGAGGATCCGCGCCGTGCCGTAGGGGAGACCGCTGCCGAGGAAGGACTCTTCGAGCGCTCCCACGCGGCGGACGTAGCTCATGTTGAACTTGCGCATCACCGAGGTATCCACTGTCATGTATCTGACTTTAGTCAGGTACTTCCGTGGACCCAAGGGAATTCCTGCAAATCACGAACGGCCCGTCCTCTCGGACGGGCCGTTTACATGGGGTGAGCGACGGGGCTTGAACCCGCGACCCTCGCGACCACAACGCGATGCTCTACCAGCTGAGCTACGCCCACCATCGACCCGGACAGCGCATGTCCGAGCCAGCAGAAAGCATAGGGGAATCAGGCCGGATCTGTGGAATCGGCGACCTCGTCGGGATCGATCAGGCCGGTGATCGAGGCGCCGTGCCGGGCGGCGATCTCCTTGGCCGTGTCGGAGTCCGGGCCGGGCATCGGCACGAAGACCGCCTCGCGGTAGTAGCGAAGCTCCTCGATCGACTCCTGGATGTCGGCCAGCGCGCGGTGGTTGCCGCGCTTCGGGGGAGCCGAGAAGTAGGCCCGCGGGAACCAGCGGCGCGACAGCTCCTTGATCGAGGAGACGTCGACGTTGCGGTAGTGCAGGAACCCCTCCAGCTCGGGCATGTCGCGGGCGAGGAAGTTGCGGTCGGTGGCCACCGTGTTGCCGCCGAGGGGCGGCCGGGAGTCCTTGCCGCAGTGCTCCCAGACGTACGCCAGGACCTGCTCCTCCGCCTCACGCATCGTCACACCGTTCTCGAGCTCGACCAGCAGGCCGGACTTGGTGTGCATGTCGCGAACGAAGTCGTCCATCTGCTCCAGCGCCTCGGCCGGGGGTTTGATGATGATGTCGACCCCGTCGCCGAGCACGTTGAGATCGAAGTCGGTGACGAGGGCCGCCACCTCGATGAGCGCGTCGTTCTCGAGGGACAACCCGGTCATCTCGCAGTCGATCCAGACCAGACGTTCGTTCAGTGAAGCCACGCAGAGCACCATAACGCCGCTGCTCAACGGCTTCGCGGAGGGTTAGGAGACGATGTGATAACGGTTCCCATGGCGTGGTTTCAGCATGCACTCAGGAGACCGACCTATGTTGGCCCCATGAGCACGGATTCAGCCAGCAGCCCCTCGCGCAAGGAGAAGCGTGAGGCCCGCGCTGCCAAGGCCGCCGCGGAGCTGGAGGCTCTGCGCAAGAAGCAGGCCCGCAAGTCGATCCTCACCGTCGTGGCGGTCTGCGCCGCCATCGCCGTGATCGTCGGCGGCCTCGTCTGGTTCAGCCTGAGCCGCTCCGGGGACAGCGAGATCGCCGCGCCCGAAGCCGGCAGCAGCGAGCACGGTCTGGTGATCGGCCCCGACGACGCGCCCCACAAGGTCGTCATCTACGAGGACTTCCTGTGCCCCTACTGCGGCGACTTCGAGGCCGCGTCCCGCGAGGATCTCGCCGAGCTCGCCGCCGACGGCAAGGTGCAGGTCGACTACCGCCCGTTCGTGCTCCTCGACCAGATCGGCCCCTACTCCGAGCTCGCCACCTCGGCCTTCGCGGTCGTCCAGGAGGAAGCAGGCGACGAGGTCGCCAAGAAGTTCCACGACCTGCTCTTCGAGAACCAGCCCAGCGAGTCCGGTCCCTTCCCCGAGGGCGCCGACCTCGTCGACCTCGCCGTCGAGGCCGGCGCCGAGGAGTCCGCGGTCAAGGACCGTATCGAGAACCTCGACGGCAAGGCCTGGGCCGACGCCGCCACGCAGGCTGCTGTCGACGACGGCGTCCAGGGCACCCCGACGATCCTCCTCGACGGTGAGCAGTTCGCGGACGGCAACTCCTTCGAGGAGATCGCCGCGAACCTGGCCGAGCAGCTCTCCTGACGCTTACGGCCGGATCCGCGTTGCCCAGGGTTCGGCTGCCGTTTCGGTAGGCACCGTACGGTTCGGCGACAGCCCATGGCGGCTGGGCCGAAGACCCCTAGGCGAAGGTGCTCGAGATGGCGTACGCGACAACCGAAGAAGGCCATCGGATCTATGTGAAGCCGACCGATCCGCGGGCTCTCGGCCTGATCGCCAACAAGGGACGGATCATCCGTGGCTCGCTGGAGCTGTGGCGGGTGGCGCTCGGGCTGCACGAGTGGCAGACCGTGATCGACATCGGCGTGAACTACGGCGAGATGCTTGTCGGGGTGGAGATCCCGGCGGGTGCGGAGCTGATCGGGTTCGAACCGAACACATCGCTGCACAAGGTCCTGCGCAAGACCCTCGAGGCCCGAGGCGTCGCGATCGACCTTCGCTCGCAGGCCGTCGCCGACAGGCCCGGCACGGCGCGGTTCGCGGTCGACCGGACCTGGTCGGGGACGTCGTCGCTGTACGACGAGCGCCACGACGGCTCGGCCCGCTGGCAGCTCCGCGACGTCGAGGTCACCACCCTCGACGAGGTGCTCGGCGGCTCGGGGCGGTCGTTCTGCGTGAAGGTGGACGTCGAGGGCTTCGAGCGGGAGGTCGTCGACGGCGCCGCCGGGTCGCTGGAGGGCACGGAGCGCTGGGCGTTGATGCTCGAGATCGAGCACATGGACCGCGGCTACCTTGCCGAGCTGGCGCGGACCCGCGACGTGTTCGTCAAGGAGAAGGACTCGACCGTGCTGCGGCGGGTGCCCGGCGAGCGCATCGCCGTCGAGGAGCTTCTCGACGAACCCACGCTGCACCGCCAGGACTGCGTCGTGCTGAGCCCTGCCCTTGCCGCCGGATCGGCGATAGCGTGACGGCATGACCGAGATCCAGATCGTCGAGCAGTTCCTGGCCGCGCTCGAGACCGGAGAGGTCGACGCGGCGCTGGCGCTGTGCGCGGACGACGTCACCTACCAGAACGTGCCCCTGCCGCCGGCCCGTGGCCTGTCCGAGGTCGGGCGCCAGCTGCGGGTCATGGGGAAGTACGCCACCGGCTTCGAGGTCCGGATGATCAACATCGCGGCCAACGGCCCGGTGGTGCTCACCGAGCGCATCGACGTGCTCAGCCGCGGCTCGGTCTCCGCCGAGTTCTGGGTGTGCGGCACCTTCGAGGTGCGCGACGGCAAGATCGTGCTCTGGCGCGACTACTTCGACTGGACGACGTTCATCGCGGCGGGCATCAAGGGCGTCGGCCAGGCTGCGTTCGGCGCGATCCGGAAGGCCGTCGGGCGCTGACCCGCTGACCCCGCTGACCCGCCGAACGGTGTTGTGCGCAGCGTACGAGGCACCTCGTGCGCTGTTCTTGTGACGCGGGTCACAGCGAGCCCTACGCTCGGAGGCATGCCTCGTGCGTCAGCCGCTCTCCTCGCCCTGCTCCTGACCGCTTCCGCCCTGGTCGCCTCGACCGGCCCGGTCCTCGCCGACCCCGAGCCACCCGGTGACCAGCCGCTGCCGGGCTACACGATCAGCAACCCGGCGGTGGCGCCGATCGTCGTCGGCGGCGAGGAGACCACGGTGCGTCAGGGCGTGCACGAGCACGCTGCGTACATCCTCGAGGTGCCGGCGGACTGGAACGGCGAGCTGGTGATGTGGGCCCACGGCTACCGCGGGCTCAGCTACACGCTGACGCCGGAGACCCCGGCGTTCGGGCTGCGGCGTACGTTCCTCGAGCAGGGCTACGCCTGGGCGGCGTCGAGCTACTCGACCAACGGCTACGACGTGGGTGCCGGGGTGCGCTCGACGCGGGACCTGGCGGCGTACGCCTCCGAGCTGCTGCCCCGCCGCGCCAGCCGCACGTACGTGACCGGGGTGTCGATGGGCGGGCACGTGATCGGGCGCTCGCTGGAGCAGTATCCGGGCTTCTACGACGGCGCGATGCCGATGTGCGGGCAGCTGGGCGACGTGGAGCTCTTCGACTTCTTCGTCGACTACAACCTCGGCGCCCAGGCGCTCGCCGGGTACGACGCCTACCCCTACGGCGCGGACTACCAGAGCGCCGACGTCCCGGTGATCAAGGAGCGGCTGGGGCTGGACGGCACGCTGACGCCGGAGGGCGAGCAGCTGCGGGCGATGACCATCGAGCGCAGCGGTGGCCCCCGGCCGGGCGCCACCGCGGCCTTCGGGCAGTGGAAGGACTTCCTGTTCTCGCTGCCCTCGGTCGACGACGGCGGCACGCTGGCCTTCAACATCGCCCGGGTCGCGACCAACCAGGACACCGTCTACACGCCGAGCTCGCCGGTCGACCTCAACAGCGAGATCGAGCGGATCGCCCCCGCCGACCCGGCCGGGCGCTACAGCCACCGGCTCAACGCGCCCTCGCGGATCTCCGGACGTCCGAGCGCACCCGTGGTGAGCCTGCACAACCTCGGCGACATGTTCGTGCCGTTCTCGCTGGAGCAGATCTACCTGCGTGAGGTGAAGCGCCACCACCGCGACGGTCTGGTCGTGCAGCGGGCGATCCGGTCCGCCGGGCACTGCGAGTTCAGCCCCGCCGAGGCCTCGGCCGCCTGGGGCGACCTCATCGGCTGGGTCGAGCACGGCGACCGCCCGGCCGGCGACGACGTGCTCGACCGGGCCGCGGTCGCCGCACCCGACTACGGCTGCGCGTTCACCGATCCCGGTGCGTACGGGACCGGGTCGCGCCGCCTCTACGCGCGCTGCCCCTGAGCGTCGTCCTGGCCGGAGTCAGCGGACGACGTCGTAGACGAGCTTGAGGATGCCGTTGGCGTAGGTCTCCGACTCGACCAGCGTCAGCATCTGCTTGTCCTTGTCGGTCTCGCTCCACAGCGACTTCCCGGCGCCGAGGACCACCGGGAAGACGAGCAGGTGGTAGCGGTCGATCAGGCCGGCGTCGGAGAGGTTGCGGGCGAGCTCGGCGCTGCCGGCGATCAGGATCGGGCCGCCGTCGCCCTGCTTGAGCTTCTCGACCTCGTCCAGCGACCTCACGATGTTCTGCGGGCCCCAGCCCTCGACCAGAGCCTCCTCGCCGAGGGAGGTCGAGACGACGTACTTCGGGATCTCCTTGACCACCGCGAAGTCCTCGATGTCGGGCCAGATCGGGGCGAAGGCCTCGTAGCTGCGGCGACCGAACATCAGCGCGCCGGCCTCCTCCATCTCGCTGCCCTTGATGGCGTAGGCCTCCGGCAGGAACTCGATGTCCTTGAAGGTCCAGCCACCGCTGCGGTGCTGCTCGGACGGCGAGCCGCCGCCGGGGGAGTCGACGACGCCGTCGAGGGATACGAACGCTGAGTAGATGAGGGTGCGCATGTGCAGATCCTGCCGCGCGGGCCCACCTGCCGCCACAAGTATTTCGTTGCGTATCCGCCGGACGCGCGTGATGGTGAGGCATGACCTTGTACGACGACCTCGGCGGTGCTCCCGCGCTGCGCCGGCTGAGCGACGCGTTCTACGAGAGGGTGCTGGCCGACGAGCTCCTCGCGCCGGTGTTCGCGAGCTTCACACCCACGCATGTCGAGCGGGTGGCGGTCTGGCTGGGCGAGATCTTCGGCGGCCCGGCCGACTTCACCGCCACCCTCGGCGGCCACCAGGCTCTGTTGAAGGTGCACCTCGGCCTCGGGATCCGCGAGGAGCACCGGCAGCGCTGGCTCGAGCTGATGCAGGCCGCCATCGAGGAGGTGCTGGCCGACCGGCCCGAGCTGCACAAGACGCTGATGGCCTACTTCGACTGGGGCACCGCGATCGCGAAGGACGTCTCCCAGGACCCGCCCGGCACCGATCTCGGCGACCCCGGGCCGACGCCCCGTTGGGGCCACGACGGGCTGATCGCGCACTAACCTGGATCGCATGACCGCCCGACGACGTGCTCAGGAGTTCTGCGAGGCGTACGGCCTCTCGATGCCGATCCTTCAGGCGCCGATGGCGGGTGCGTGTCCGCCCGCCGCGGCGGCCGCGGTGGCCGATGCCGGCGGGATGGGGGCGGCGGGCGTGGTGCTCGACTCGCCGCAACGGATCGCGGAATGGACCGCCGAGTTCCGGTCGATGTCGGCGGGTCCGCTGCAGCTGAACATCTGGATTCCCGACCCGATCGACGACGACCAGGCCAGGATCGCGGCCGCGGAGGAGTTCCTCGGGAGGTTCGGTACGCCGGGCCCCGAGCAGCCTCCCGCGCCCTCGTTCGAGGAGCAGTGCGAGGCGATGCTCGCCGCCCGGCCGACGGTCGTCTCCTCGATCATGGGTCTCTTCTCGCCCGACTACGTGGACCGTCTGCACGAGGCGGGGATCGCCTGGTTCGCGTGCGCCACGACCCTGGCCGAGGCTCGGGCCGCCCAGGAGGCCGGTGCGGACGCCATCGTCGCCCAGGGACTCGAGGCCGGCGGGCATCGTGGCGTCTTCGAGGCGGAGACGGCGGAGCGTACGGCCGTGGGACTGTTCGCGCTGCTCCCGCACATCGTCGACGGCGTGGACCTGCCGGTCATCGCCACCGGAGGGATCGCCGACGGCCGTGGCGTCGCCGCGGCGCTGACCCTCGGCGCGAGCGCCGTGCAGGTCGGCAGTGCGCTGCTGCGTTCGCCCGAGACCGGGATCGCCGACGCCTGGGCGGCCTCGCTGGACGGGCTCGAGCCGGAGGACACGGTCGCCACCCGGGCCTACTCCGGCCGCCTCGGCCGCGCGGCCCCGACGCCCTATGTGCGTTCCTGGCAGGCCCCGGACTCGCCCTCGCCCGCGCCCTACCCGCACCAGCGCCGGCTGGTCGGCAGGTGGCGCAAGGGCACGCCCGACGAGGCCGCGGCGGTGGCTCTCGACCGCGCCAACCACTGGGCCGGGCAGGCCGCCGGCCGCGCCGTCGCCGAGCCCGCGGCCGACATCGTCACCCGGATGTGGAGCGAGGCCCGAAGTCTCCTTCCCGACGCGGAGTAGGACGGCGGTGTAGAACGGAGAGCATGAGCCAAACCTGTTCCCAGCGCCTGCTCGCGGACGGCTTCGGCCGGATCGCGGAGAACCTCCCCGCGATCGTCGACGGCCTCTCGGTCGACGACCTGCTGTGGCGGCCGTACGACGGGGCCAACTCGATCGCCTGGACCCTGTGGCACATCGGCCGGATGGAGGATGCCCAGATCGCACCGCTCGCCGGCACCGACGAGGTGTGGGCGAGGGACGGCTGGGTGGAGCGGTTCGGGCTGCCCTATCGGCCGCGTGCGATGGGCTACGGGCAGTCGGCCGCAGAGGTCGCGGCCTTCCGGCTGGAGGACCCGACGCTGCTGACCGGCTACTACGAGGCCGTCCACGCGGCGACCCTCGAGCTGGTCGACTCGCTGAGCGACGAGGATCTCGCGCGCGTCATCGACGAGCGCTGGGACCCGCCGGTCACCGCTGCAGTGCGGCTGGTCAGCGTCGTCGACGACGCCGCCCAGCACATCGGCCAGGCGGCGTACGTCAAGGGGCTGCTCGCTCTCCGCTGAGAGCGAGCCTCAGAGCACGGCGGCGATGGCCTCGTCGACCGTGGCGTCGCCGGAGACCAGCTCCCACTGCTTGCCGACGGTGGCGGCGTCGTCGATCACCGCGGCGATGACCGCGGCCACGTCGGCGCGCGGGATGGTGTCGCGGTCGAGCTTCGGGGCCAGCTTCACCCGCCCGGTCCCGGGCTCGTCGGTGAGGCCGCCGGGACGCAGGATGGTCCACTCCAGATCGCTGTCGCGCAGGGCGATGTCGGCGTCGCGCTTGGCCTCGACGTAGGCCTTCCAGACCTCGCCGGCATCGGCCGGGACCGGCTCGTCGACGTTGATCGCCGAGACCTGCACGAAGCGCTTGATGCCGGCTTCCTCCGCGCCGGCGATCGACTTCGTCGAGCCCTCCAGGTCGACGGTGCGCTTGCGCTCCTTGTTGCCGTCGGGGCCGCCCCCGGCGGCGAAGACCACCGCGTCGCAGCCCGCGAAGGCGGCGGCGAACCCGTCGGCGTCCTGGTTCTCGATGTCGAGCAGGCCGACCTCGGCGCCGAGCGCCTCGAGCTCGGCTCGGTAGCTCTCGCTGCGTACGAGCGCGAGCGGGGTGTGCCCCGCGGCGGCGAGGATCGGATGGAGGTGCAGGGCGACCTTGCCGTGGCCGCCGACGATGGCGATGCGCATGCTCTCACCCTAGGCATACGAGGCCACTGACAATTGTCACCATCGGGTCCGGACATTCACCTCTGCCGCCCGAGATCCCTCGGGCGCGAGTCTGGAGACACCACCCACGGTGGGTGGTGGAGACGGAGGACTCGCATGACAACGGTGACGAACGAGATCCCGCAGCGCACCCGAATCGGGTGGCCGCGGATCGTGGGGACGGCGGCCGCTGCGGCCGTCGCGGCGACGGTCGTCTGGGTGCTGTGGACCGCGGCCGGGGGAGTGGACCTCGAGGTGAAGTCGGGGTCGGGGGCGCAGCAGATCGGAATCGGCTCGGTCATCCTCAGCAGCTTGCTGATCGGGCTCGCCGGCGGCGCGCTGCTGCGGTGGTGGGAGGGCCGCTCCGAGCGCGGGACCAGGCGCTGGACGATGCTCGCCGTCGGGATCGCGTCGGTCTCGCTGATCACGCCGACCAGCGCGCTCACCGTGGCCGCCGGGCTGGGGCTCGTGAGCCTGCACGTCGTCGTGGCCGTTGTGGTCATCGCCGGCCTGCGGCGACGGTAAAGTGACGAGCGTGTCCGGCCTGAGGTGTCACCTCCAGCGCCACGGCGTGGTGCTGGTGTGGCTGCCGGTGCTGCTGCTCTTCCCATTGCTCAATCTCTCCGACGGGCTCTTGCCGGCGTTCGGCCAGGTCGCTCTGGTGCTGGCGATCGCGGCGGCCGCGGTCGCCCTCGTCGTCACCGAGCGCATCCCCGTCCTGCTGCCCTCGCTCGTCGCTCTGATCGCGCTCGCCGCGATGCAGGGCGAGGGCTGGCAGACCGTCTGGGGAGTGCTGGCCATCGTCTCCCCGGCGGTGCTGCGCGGCTGGCGTCTGCTGGTCGCCATCGCCGTGGCCACGGTCGGGGTCGCGGTCTCGATCGCGGTGATCGAGGGCATCGGCGACGCCTACCTGCTCAGCGTCGGCGGCACCCTGCTCAGCGGCATCACCACGACGTCCTTCCTGCGCCTCATCGAGGCCGTCGAGCAGCTCCGCCGCACCCGCGAGGAGCTGGCCCGCGCGGCCGTGGCCGAGGAGCGCGCCCGGATGTCCCGCGACCTCCACGACCTGCTCGGCCACACGCTGAGCGTGATGGTCGTCAAGGCCGAGGCCGTACGCCGCCTGGCGGCTCGTGATCCCGAGGCGGCCGCCGCGCACGCGGCGGACATCGAGGAGGTCGGCCGCGCAGCCCTGGCCGACGTCCGGGTCGCCGTCGACCAGATGAAGACGCTCTCCCTGGCCGAGGAGCTCGACGGCGCACGCCGTGCTCTCGACGCCGCCGGGATCCGTACGTCGGTGACCGCTGCCCCGAGCGAGGTGCCCGACATCGCCGGCCAGGCGCTCGCCTGGGTCGTGCGCGAGGGGGCCACCAACGTACTGCGCCACTCCGGGGCGGCCAGCTGCCGCTTCGAGCTCACCGAGGACGGTGGTGAGTTCCGGCTCGCCGTGGTCGACGACGGGGTGGGCGGACCGGCGGGCCCGAGCGGAGCGAGCGAGAGGTCCGGCGGGCTCGAGGGCCTGCGGCAGCGGCTCCGTGCCGTCGACGGTCGCCTCGACGTGCTTCCTGGGGCCGAAGGTTTTCGCCTCGAGGCGACGGTGCCGGCATCGTGATCCGCATCCTGCTGGCCGAGGACCAGGCGATGATGCGTGGCGCGCTCGCCGTGCTGCTCGGGCTCGAGGACGACCTCGAGGTGGTCGCCCAGGTCGGCGCCGGCACCGAGATCGTGCCGACCGCGCTCGAGGTGCGCCCCGACGTGGCGCTGCTCGACATCGAGCTGCCCGGCATCAGCGGTCTCGAGGCCGCACGCGAGCTGACTGCGCGGCTCCCGGAGTGCCGGGTGATGATCCTGACGACGTTCTCGCGACCCGGCTATGTGCGCGAGGCGATGGCCGCGGGCGCGGTCGGCTTCCTGGTCAAGGACGGACCGGTCGAGGAGCTGGCCGACGCGATCCGCCGGGTGCTGCGCGGCGAGACGGTTCTCGACCCGGATCTGGCCGCCGCCACGCTTCGCGCCGCCCCGAATCCGCTGACCTCGCGCGAGCGTGACGTGCTCGCGGCCTCCGAGGACGGGTCGAGCATCGCCGACATCGCCTCGCGCCTGTTCCTCTCCCCGAGCACCGTCCGCAACTACCTCTCCGCCGCGATCGGTAAGACCAGCACCCGCAACAAGACCGAGGCTGCTCTGACCGCCCGCCGCAACGGCTGGCTGAGCTGATCTCCTGTCGGGTGAACGAAAATTCATTCACCCGCGAGGGACGAATGAAAGTTCGTTCACTCGGCGATCGCGAATGAAAGTTCGTTCACCCAGCGACGGCGAACGAATTTTCCTTCACCCCGCGCGGCGACCTCGCCGGAGCGGCGCCAGCTAGCAACGAGCGAAGCCCGTGGGGTTCTGCGCCGGCCTGGTCAGGCGGGCGACAACGTTCCGAGCGCGTGCACGAGCGGCGCGAGCTCGGGGATCTCGGCGGCCTCGTCCAGAGCCGTACGCAGCACCTCGTCGTGCAACGGACGCGCCTTCTTCAGCAGCGCCCGTCCGGCGGGCGTGAGCTCGGTGTAGATCCCGCGCCGGTCGTCGGCGCACAGGATCCGGGTGAGGAGGTTGCGGTTCTCCAGGCGGGTGACCAGGCGGGTCGTGGCCGAGGAGGAGAGGGCTGCCGCGCGGGCCAGCTGCTGCATGCGCATGTGCCAGCCGTCCTGGCGGCTGAGCGCGTCGAGGACGGTGAACTCGACGACCGACAGCCCGTGCTCGCGCTGCAGCGCCTTCTCGAGCGCGGCCTCGATCAGTCCGTGCACGGCGGCCAGCGTGCGCCAGCCCTGAGCGCGGATCTCGACGGCGTCGTCAGCGATTCCCATGGGTCCTCCTTCGTGGACACTTCCAAGCATACCCGAGTTGCGCGGATAGTGCGCGCGTGCAACTATAAATATGAAGCGTGTGCAACTACTGCGCACGCGGACTATCGACAGACGCAACCCGTCCACGTTCAGGAGTCATCCATGCCCGTCGCACTGCTAGCCCTCGCGATCGGAGGGTTCGGCATCGGCCTCACCGAGTTCGTCATCATGGGCCTGCTGCCCGAGGTCTCCACCGACTTCGCGGTCAGCGAGACCACCGCCGGCTACCTCATCTCCGGCTATGCCCTCAGCGTCGCGATCGGCGCGATCGCCCTGACCCTCGCGCTCACCCGCGTGCCCCGGAAGTCCGCCCTGCTGGGCCTGATGGTGCTGTTCATCATCGGCAACCTGATCTCGGCGATCTCGCCCGACTACGCCACGATGATGGTCGGCCGGATCATCGCCGCCCTATGCCACGGCGCGTTCTTCGGCATCGGCGCCGTCGTCGCCGCGCAGCTGGTCGCCCCGGAGCGTAAGGCGAGTGCCATCGCCTTCATGTTCGGCGGCCTCACCCTCGCGAACGTCCTCGGTGTGCCGCTCGGCACCCTGCTCGGCCAGGCCGCCGGCTGGCGCTCGACCTTCTGGGCCATCACCGTGATCGGCGTCATCGCCTTCATCGGCATCGCGCTCCTGGTCCCGGCCCACACCGGCCGCAACGAGGAGGCCGCCCCGGCCGTACGCACCGAGCTGGCCGCCTTCGCCAGCCCGCAGGTCTGGTTCTCGATCGCCCTGACCGTGCTCGGCTACGGCGGCATGTTCGGCGGGTTCACCTACATCGCCTTCACCCTGACCGAGGTCAGCGGCTTCTCCGCCGGCGCCGTCCCGCTGCTGCTCGTCCTCTTCGGCGTCGGCCTGTTCTTCGGCAACATCGTGGGCGGCCGCGCCGCCGACCGTGACCTGGTCCGCACCCTCGGCGTCCTCCTGGCAGCGCTGACCGTCGTCCTCGCCGTCTTCGCCCTCGTCGCCACCAGCCAGGTGCTGACCGTCGTCGCGCTGGTTCTGATGGGCGCGGTCGGCTTCGGCACGGTGCCGGCCCTGCAGATGCGGGTGATGGGGTACGCCGACCGGGCACCCACCCTCGCCTCCGGCGCCAACATCGCCGCCTTCAACGTCGGCAACGCGCTCGGCGCGTGGATCGGCGGCCTCACCCTCGCCGCCGGACTCGGCTACACCTCGCCGCTGTGGGCGGGCGCCGGGGTCACCGCGCTCGGTCTCCTCGTGCTGCTGGTCGCCGTCCGTGCGCCCGGGGGCGAGCGGCGTACGTCCGTTCCCGTCCCTGCCTGAACCTCACCCACCTCGAAGAGAAGGAAGTCATGACCATCCCGACCATCACCCTCAACAACGGCGTCGAGATGCCGCAGCTCGGCTACGGCGTCTTCCAGGTGCCGAACGACGAGACCGAGGCGGCCGTGACCGCGGCGCTCGAGGCCGGCTACCGCAGCATCGACACCGCGGCCGTCTACGGCAACGAGGCCGGCGTCGGCCGCGCCCTCGCGAAGTCCGGCACCGCCCGCGAGGAGCTCTTCATCACCACGAAGCTCTGGAACGCCGACCACGAGCGGCCGGCCGAGGCGTACGAGAAGAGCCTCGAGCTCCTCGGCCTCGACCACGTCGACCTCTACCTGATCCACTGGCCCACCCCCGGCCGCGATCTGTACGCCGCCGCCTGGCAGGGACTCGAGGAGCTGTACGCCGCGGGCCAGACCCGCGCGATCGGCGTCTCCAACTTCCTGCCCGAGCACCTCGACCGGATCGTGACCCTCGGCGGCACGGTGCCGGCCGTCAACCAGATCGAGCTGCACCCGGCGCTGCAGCAGCGCGCGACGGCGGCCGCCGACGACCGACTCGGGATCGCGACCGAGGCGTGGAGCCCGCTCGCTCAGGGCGCCATGCTCGAGAATCCGGTCATCACCGCGATCGCCGGCCGCCTCGGCCGTACCACCGCCCAGGTGATCCTGCGCTGGCACCTCCAGCAGGGCCGGATCGTGATCCCCAAGTCGGTGACCCCGTCGCGGATCGCGCAGAACATCGACGTGTTCGGCTTCGATCTCACCGACGCCGACCTCGCCGCGATCGACGCCCTGGAGAGCGACGGCCGCACCGGCCCGGACCCGGCGACGTTCAACGCCGCCTGACCTCCTGGTCGGCCGGGGCAGGTGTTATCGATCGGTGATCGGCCCAGGGGTGGTGTCCGTCCTGGTTGGGGGCATGCTTGGCTCATGCGATTGACCGAGCACGAGCTCACCGTGGCCCTGACCGGGACGGCGAAGACCTTCCTGGCCTCCGGCCGGAGGTTCCGCAAGGGCGGTGCAGACATCGACAAGGTCTGGGACGAGACCGACCGGTTCCAGCGCTTCAAGCTCCTGGACAGCATCGGCACCCAGATCTTCCCGGTGCTCACCGACCTCCCCGACGTCGACGTCCCGGTCGGTGGTCGCCCGTCCTTCCCGGAGGAGCAGATCCGCGAGTCCGTCGAGCGCCACATCGGTGACGACGTCGGCCGGCTCCGCCGGGCGGTCACGGTCAAGGCCCGCGTCGCGCTGGTCCAGACCGCCCTCTCCAACCTGCCGCCCCGGGCTGAGGACGACCTGCGCCTGACCGACTGAGGAGGTCGGCGCCGGTCCTCGCAGCCGCCGGCAATTGAGGGCGACAGGCCACGCGCGCGAGGCTACGTTGAGGCGTCATGACGACCGTGCCGGCGGGGGAGGCGGAGGGCACCGCCCGGCCCGAGCGGCGTTCGGAGATGGATGCGCTGCGGGCGCTGGTGGTCGTGGGGCTGGTCTTCTTCCACTCCGCGCTGGTCTTCGACTCCGAGACCGACTTCTACGTCCACAACGACACCACGGCACCGCTCGCGATGGCGGCCGGCCCGGTGGTGGTCTGGGCGATGCCGCTGCTCTTCGTGATCGCCGGGTTCGGGGCGGCGCAGTCACTGCGCCGCCGCGGCGGGAGCGGGTTCGTCCTGGAGCGGCTGCGCCGCCTCGGCGTACCTCTGGTCTTCTCCGTCTTCGCCCTGCTGCCGTTCCCGCAGTGGCTGCGGTGGCGTGCTGACGGCCACCCCGAGTCGTACGTCGAATACCTCCCGATCTTCTTCGACGTCCACCTCTCGCTGGGGCGGCTGCCCTTCCTGGTTCGTGGTGAGCAGTTCGAGTCGGGGCACCTGTGGTTCGTGGTCCTGCTGCTCGCGTTCTCGTTGGTGGTGGCGGTGCCGGTGGCGCTGCTGCCGGACGGGTGGCGCGCGCGAACGCTCTCGGCGGTCGCGGAGGCGGTCGAGCGGCGGCCGTGGACGATCCTGCTCGCCGGGCTCCCGCTGGCGCTGGTGTGCGCGGTGTGGGGGCTGGAGGTCGACTACGGCGGCTGGCACCGGCTGGCGTACCTGCTCTTCTTCTCCTTCGGCCTGCTCATCGCCGCCGACGAGCGGCTCCGCGCTGCGATGCAGCGAAACGGCAGGACGGCACTCGTGGCGGCGGTGCTCCTCTTCTGCGGTGGCGCCCCGGGGTTCTTCCTCACCGAGGATCCGTTCGTCGAGTCGAGCCCGCTCGCGATGGCCGGCCGGGCGTTCTACGGAGCCGTCGGCTGGTGCGCGGTGGTGGCGATCCTCGGGCTGCTGGACCGCCCGCGGGCCTCACCGCGAGAGGACGGCTCCTCGCTGCGAGTCCGGTTGACCGGCTATCTCGGCCCCGCGGTCCTGCCGATCTACATCCTGCATCAACCGGTCGTGGTCGGCGTCGCGTACGTCGTCGTCCGCTGGCCCCTCCCGGCGCTCCTCCAGTACGTGGTCATCGTCGCCGTCTCGCTGCTGCTCACGGTCGGTATCTACGACGTCCTCGTCAGGCGTACGCCGGTGACCCGGTTCCTGTTCGGGATGCGGTGAGCTCAGCGCAGGCGCTGGGCGACGTTGTCGCTGAGGTGGTCGAGGGACTCCTTGAGGATGGAGAACTCCTCGGGCTGCAGCGCCATCACCTCGGCGATGGTGTCGGGCACGCCCTCGGCCCGGCTGCGCAGCTCGGTGCCGGCGTCGGTCAGGCGCAGCCGGACGCTGCGCTGGTCCTCGGGGCGCTTCTCGCGGGTGATCAGCCCGGCCGCCTCCAGGCGCCTGACCAGCGGCGTGACGGTGCCGTAGTCGAGGCCCAGCCGCTCGCCGAGCTCGCCCATGGTGACGGGGGAGCTCTCCCAGAGCACGAGCATGGCGACGTACTGGGGATAGGTCAGGCCAAGGGCGTCGAGGATCGGTCGGTAGGCCGCGGTCACGAGCCGCTGCGCGGTGTAGAGCGAGAAGCACAGCTGCTCGCTCAGCTCCAGGCTGTGGCGAGTCTCTGTCATAGGTCCACCCTACAACCCTTGCGCGCAAGCCTTTTGGGAAAGAAGCCTTGTGTGCAAGGTAAGTGCGGCGTAGATTCCTTGTACGCAAGGTAATCCGCCTCGAGGAGTGAACCGACATATCCAGCACCGCTTTGATCGACCGCGGCCCTGCCGATGGTCACGTGCCCTCGTCCCACGCCCGCCGACGCATCGCGTTCCTGCTCTTCGACGGCGTGAAGATGCTCGACTACGTCGGTCCCGCGGAGGTCTTCGTGGAGGCCAACCAGGCGGTGGACGCCTACGACATCGTGCTGCTCTCACCGGATGGGAACGACGTGGTGACCTCTCTCGGCAGCCGGGTCTCCGTGCACGGCGCCGTCCACGATGCGGGCGAGTTCGACACCGTGATCCTGCCGGGAAGCGAGCGGCCGCCCCACGAGTTCGTACGCAGCCCGCTCACCGAGGCGGCGGCCTCGCTGGCTTCGCGTGCGCGGCGGGTGGTCTCGATCTGCAGCGGTGCCTTCGTGCTCGCCGAGATCGGCATGCTCGACGGCCGGCGCGCGACGACGCACTGGAAGTTCGCGCCGGAGCTCCAGCGGCGCTATCCGAGCGTGCGCGTCGACCCCGACGCGATCTTCGTACGTGACGGCGACATCCTGACCTCGGCCGGGGTCGCGGCGGGCATCGATCTGGCGCTCGCCCTCGTGGAGGACGACCACGGCGCCGACGTCGCCCGGCAGGTCGCCCAGCTCCTCCTCGTCTACCTGCAGCGCTCCGGCGGCCAGTCGCAGTACTCCGTCCCGCTGCGGGCCCGGGCGCAACCGGCGTCGATCGTGCGCCGCGCGACCGATCTGGTCGACGCCGACCCCACCCGCGCCTGGACCGTGACCGACCTCGCCCGGCTCGTCTCGACCAGCCCGCGCCATCTGGCCCGGCGCTTCCGCGACGAGCTCGGCCAGACGCCCTCGGAGTACGTCACCGCGGTGCGCTTCGACCTCGCCCGGGTGTGCCTCGAAGGCGGTGCGAGCGTGACCGAGACGGCGGCGCGGTCGGGATACGGCAGCCCGGAGGCGCTGCGGCGTACGTTCGTCGCGCGGCTCGGCATCTCACCGTCGCAGTACCAGCGCCGGTTCTGGTCGGCGTTCCCCGCTGACCGCGGGCGGCGCAAGGGACGGGCCGAGTTCGAGCTCGCGGACTGAGGCGGCCCGCGGCGCTCAGCGATCCTCGAGCGTCTGGTTGCCGACGACCGTCGCCAGGGCCAGACGATCGGCGTCCTCGGTGCCCGGATCGGCGGTGTAGACCATGATCCGCAGGTCCTCGACGGCGACGGTGAGCGTGTCGCAGTCGAGCGCGATCGGGCCGACGGTGGGATGGTCGATGACCTTGTGCCGGGCCGGTTCATGGTGCCGGGAAGGGTCGGCGCTCTCCCACAGGTCCACGAAGCGTGGGCTGGCGGCGCGCAGGTCGTCGAGGAGCCGTCGCAGCCGCTGGTCACCGGGATAGCGAGCGGCGGTGAGCCTCAGGTCGGCGACCAGCCCCGCCTGCAGCGCCTCGGTCTCCGCCGGGGAGGTGACCGCCCGGCTGCCCGGGCCGACGAAGTTGCGCCACACCGCGTTGCGCTCGCGGCCCTGCCAGGTCGTGGTCGCGCCCATGAGCGCGTCGTAGGCCTCGTTGGCGATCACCAGGTTCCACGCCGCGTCGTAGACCACGACCGGGGTGTGCGCCAGGCGGTCGAGGAGCCGCTGCACGCTCGGCGAGACCCGCGTGGAGATCGCCTCCCGGCCGGGAGCGGCGTGGCCGGCCAGACGGAACAGCAGGTCACGGTCGGCGTCCGGAAGCCGGAGCGCCCGGGCCAGCGCCTCGACGACCTGCGCCGACGGCGAGGTCGCCCGGCCCTGCTCGAGCCGGGTCAGGTAGTCGACCGAGATGCCGGCCAGGCCGGCGACCTCCTCGCGCCGCAGCCCGGCGGCTCGTCGCCGGCCACCCGCAGGCAGGCCGACCGCGGCGGGATCCACGCGGTCACGCCAGCGCCGCAGCACCCGGCCGAACTCCGATGACTCCACCCCACCAGTCTCCGACATGTCCGGGCCGATGTCCTGGCCCTGCCAGTCCTACGAAAACCGGACCGCTTCTTGGGGCCGCGTCACCGACGCAGCCTGGAGGCATGACCACCACACTGATCACCGGGGCCAACAAGGGCCTCGGCAAGGAGACCGCCCGACGCCTTCTCGCCGCCGGGCACACCGTCTACATCGGCGCCCGGGACGAGGCCCGTGGCCGAGCCGCGGCGGCCGAGCTCGGCGCCCGGTTCGTGCGCATCGACGTCACCGACGACGCCTCCGTCACCGCCGCGGCCGAGCAGATCGCCGCCGACGGTGGCCTCGACGTACTCGTCAACAACGCCGGCGTCGAGCCGCGGCTGGCCGGCAACGCCATCCCCACCGCCGCGGACGAGAGCATCGAGGACGTACGCGCCACCTTCGAGACCAACCTGTTCGGCGGGCTCCGGGTGACCCAGGCCTTCGTCCCGCTGCTGCTGAAGTCGGCGGCACCCGTCATCGTCAACGTCTCCAGCGGCCTGGCCTCGCTCGGCATGCTCAGCGACCCCGACGGTTTCACCTACTTCTACCGGGGGCTGAGCTACCCGGCCTCCAAGGCCGCCGTCAACGCCGCCACCATCCAGCTCGCCAAGGCCTACCCGAGCATCCGGATCAACGCGGTCGAACCCGGTTTCACCGACACCGACCTCAACGGCCACACCGGCACCCAGACCGTCGAGGAGGGTGCCGAGATCATCGTCCGGATGGCACAGCTCGGCCCGGACGGCCCGACCGGGACGTACGTCTCGGGCCAGGGTCCATTGCCCTACTGACCGTCCTGCTGGCCGTCGACGAGCGGCAGTACGTCGGCGATGGACGCGACCACGCGCGTCGGCCGGAACGGGAAGGTCTCGACCTGCTCGGGCTTGGTCGACCCGGTCTCGACGAGGATCGTGCGCATCCCTGCCTCGAGGCCGCTGATGATGTCGGTGTCCATCCGGTCGCCGATCATCACCGTGGTCTCGGAGTGGGCCTCGAGCTGGTTGAGGGCGCTGCGCATCATCAGCGGGTTGGGCTTGCCGATGTAGTAGGGCGCCCGGTTGGTCGCGGCACTGATCAGCGCGGCCACCGAGCCGGTCGCGGGGAGGGTGCCCTGCGGGCTCGGCCCGCTCGGGTCCGGGTTGGTCGCGATGAACCGGGCGCCGCCCTCGATCAGCCGGATCGCCCGGGTGATCGACTCGAACGAGTAGGTGCGGGTCTCGCCCAGCACGACGTAGTCGGGATCGTTCTCGGTCATCACGTAGCCGACCGCGTGCAGCGCGGTCGTCAGCCCGGCCTCACCCACGACGTACGCCGAGCCGTCCGGCCGCTGGTCAGCGAGGAACTGCGCGGTGGCCATCGCCGAGGTCCAGATCGACTTCTCGGGCACGTCCAGGCCGGAGCGGAGCAGCCGGACCCGGAGGTCTCTCGGGGTGTAGATCGAGTTGTTGGTCAGCACCATGAACGGCACCGACGCCTCGGTGAGCTTCTTCAGGAACTCGGCGGCTCCCGGGATCGGCTCCTCCTCACGCACCAGGACACCGTCCATGTCGGTCAGCCAGGTCTTGATGGGGCGCTCGTCGATCACGGGGACATCCTTGCCGATCGCGGCCCAACCGCCAATCCGTTGTCGCCGACTCGTGCGGCAAGCATCTTCAGCAGGGGCGGTGATCTGCGCCACCGCTACTTTCCCCACCGGTCAATAGTGCTTTCGGCCACCCCGGGAATGGTCTTCGGCCGGATGTTCCCGTCCGTCGATCAGCGAAGACTGACACCGACCCAGCTCCATCCTCGGGAGGAAGAAATGAAACGTATCTCGGTACCGCTCACCGCCGCCGTCGTCTTGTTGGCGGCCACACTGGCCCCGGTGGTCTCGCTGGCCGGTCCGGCCGAGGCAGATGCCGTGCCACCGGACCGCATCACGTGGAACACGTGCCCTGCCGAGATCTCTCCGGTGCCGATCCCGGAGGAGATGCAGTGCGGGACCCTGAAGGTCCCGCTGGATTACAGCGACCCCGACGGCAAGACGATCGACATCGCGGTCTCGCGGCTGGCGAGCTCGAAGCCCGGCAAGCGGCGCGGCATCCTGGTGACCAATCCCGGCGGCCCGTCCGCGGGTGAGGGCTACCCCGCGATGCTCGTCGCGATGGGTCTTCCGCAGAGCGTCCGGGACAGCTACGACGTGGTCGGCTTCGACCCGCGCGGGATCGGCCGCAGCACGCCGGTGACGTGCGACCTCACCGCGGACCAGCTGGGGACCGGGAGCATCCCGCCGTACCCGCTCGACGCCGCCGACGTGACCGCGCACGCCGACGTGAGCAAGCAGATCGCCGAGCAGTGCGCGACGTCCACGACATCCTGGATGCTGCCGCACGTCAGCCCGGCCAACACCGCACGCGACATGGACCGGATCAGGGCAGCGCTGGACGAGCCGAAGCTTTCGTACGCCGGTGCCTCCTGGGGAACCCACCTGGGCGCCGTCTACACCACCCTGTTCCCGCAGCGCAGCGACCGGATCGTCCTCGACAGCAACCTGGGCCCGGGTGGCTGGGACTATGCGGGCAACCGGCTGTGGTCCCAGGGGGTCGAGGACACGTTCCCGGCCTTCGCGAAGTTCGCCGCGGCGAACCACCGTGAGTACGGCCTGGGCAAGACACCGGCGCAGGTACGAGCGAAGTACTTCGAGCTCGCCGAGCGGTTGGAGAAGAAGCCGATCCCGACGCCGGACGGCCCCTTCGACCACGTCGCGTTCCGGCTGGTGAACTTCGGTCTGCTATACGGCCCGACCCAGCTGCCGCTGCTGGCGGGCATCTGGCAGGCGGTCGACGCGAACCAGCCGCCGCCACCGCTGCCCGGGGGCGACACCGCGACCGACGTCGACAACCTCATCTCCGGCCGCTACTACATGATCTGCAATGACGCGCGCTGGCCGTCGTCGGTGACGACCTACCAGCGCAACGTCGCTGTCGACAGAGTCAGGTATCCGCTGTTCGGTGCCGCGGGAGCCAACGCCACACCGTGCGCCTACTGGCCTGATCCCGTCGAACCGCCGGTCCGGATCTCCGATCGGGGTCCGGCCAACGTACTGATGGTGCAGAACCTCCGCGACCCGGCGACGCCGCTCTCCGGTGCGCGGGAGATGCGGGCGGCACTGGGCAAGCGGGCCACCATGGTGACCGCCGACCAGAGCGGCCACGGCGTCTACCCGGCAGGCAGGAACCGCTGTGCGAACCACGCGGTGACGACCTACCTGACCACCGGCGAGCGGCCGTCGCGCGACTACCACTGCTCGGCCGACCACTAGATTGGCCGGATGGAGATGATCGACAGCGAGCCGGTGCTGGAGCGGCCGACCGTGGCCGAGGTCGAGGCCTGGTTCGAGGCCGCCGACCCCGACACCCGGGCGGTGTGGTTGCGGCTGACCCGGAAGGGCGTCGAGCCCGCCTCGCTCTCCTCTGACGAGCTCGTCGACGTCGGGCTGTGCTTCGGCTGGATCTCGGCCGTACGCCGCCGAGGCGATGAGGAGACCTACCTGCAGCGCTACACCCGCCGGCGTCCGGGTTCGAAGTGGTCCCGGCTGAACATCTCCAAGGTCGAGCGCCTCACCGCCGAGGGTCGGATGCGGCCAGCGGGGATCGCCGAGGTCCGGGCGGCGCAGGCCGACGGGCGTTGGGACAACCCCTGGACCTGACGAGGCTCGGCCGTTGTGGTCGAGGTGCGGTCGAAGGTGTCCGGATTCGTGGGGTATCGGGCAGATACGGCGGGGCCGAAAGGGGTTCCCGAGGCGGATGATGGATACCGCGTCGGGTCCGCGACAGCTCCGGCGATGGGGGCGGCAGACCGGCGCAGAACCTCGAGGACTTCCACCATGCCTACCTTCACCACCTCTGACGGCACCGACATCTACTACACCGACTGGGGCACCGGGAAGCCGGTCGTGCTGAGCCACGGCTGGCCGCTGAGCTCGGACGCCTGGGCGGCCGTGGCCAAGCTGCTCGCCGACGCCGGCTACCGCGTCATCTCCCACGACCGCCGGGGTCACGGCCGTTCGACCAACACCGACCTCGGGCACGACATGGATACCTACGCCCGCGACCTGGCCGAGCTCATCGAGCACCTCGACCTCACCGAGCTCGTCGTGATCGGCCACTCGACCGGCGGCGGCGAGGTCGTCCGCTACGCCGCCCAGCATGGCAAGGGTCGCGTCCGCAAGGTCGTCACCGCCGGCGCGGTGCCGCCGATCATGGTCCAGTCGGAGACCAACCCCGAGGGCACGCCGATCGAGGTCTTCGACGGCATCCGTGCCGGTGTGCTGGCCGACCGTTCGCAGTTCTACAAGGACCTGGCGGTGTCGTTCTACGGCTTCAACCGCGAGGGTGCCAAGGTCTCGCAGGGCCTCATCGACGACTTCCAGCGTCAGGGGATGCTGGCCGGTCTCGTCGCTGCGTACAACTGCGTCAAGGTCTTCTCCGAGACCGACTTCACCGAGGACCTGAAGGCGCTCGACGTGCCGATCCTGATCGCGCACGGTGGCGACGACCAGATCGTGCCGATCGCTGCCGCCGCCGACAAGGCGATCAAGCTCGTGTCCGACGGCACCCTGAAGGTCTACGAGGGTGCTCCGCACGGCGTCGCCGGCGACTACCAGGACGCCCTCGTCGCCGACATCCTCGAGTTCATCGCCGACTGAGGCTCGGGAATAGCCCGGCGGCGGCCGCGCGCTGCGTCAGGTGTGAACCAGGACCGTACGGCATGGGAGATGACGTTCGCCTACCAGGAGGAGCTGTCCGCCGGCTCCGCCGGTGAGGACGTACGCTCCGCCACCTGGTTGCTCGTCGACGACGGCACCGTGGTGCTGACCGCCGCCGGGCAGTCGCACCTCCTGCGCGCGGGCGACGCCGCGCTGGTCGGGGGACAGGTCAGCCACCGGGTGGCGACCCACGACGGGGCGGCCCTGATCCGGGGCGACCTGCGGGCGGTCGCGGCGGGCTACCCGCTCGCCAACCCGCTGGTCGTGCGCGACTTCGTCGGCAGGCACGGTGGGGTGGCCGAGCTGCTCCGCCGGTGCCCGCTGGCGGGGCCGTGCCGGCCGTCGGCGCTGTTCGCGTCGGGCTACGCATCGCTGCTCGGCGCCGCGATGACGGCCTCCTGGCTCGAGGACACCGGGCGCGGGACCGATGGTCCCGCGCCCGCCCTGGACCCGTCGGTCGCGGAGGTGCTGTCCGCGCTGACCGAGGATCCGGGGCGGGCCTGGTCGGTCGAGGCGATGGCGGAGTCGGTGCATCTGTCCAGGTCGGCGCTGGGGGAGCGCTTCCGTCGCAGCCTGGGGCAGAGCCCGAGCGAGGCGCTGCGCGACGTCCGGATGCGTGCGGCCCGCCACCTGCTGGCCGGCGGTGACCGTCCGGTCGAGCAGGTGGCGTACGCCGTGGGCTACGGATCGGGCGCGGCGTTCAGCCGCGCCTTCACCGCCACCCACGGCATCGGTCCGCAGGCGTGGCGCGAGGACGCCTCAGGAGCGCGGCACGCGGAGCGCGCCGAAGCCTGCCGCGGCGACGGCCGCCCCGATCGCTCCGATGAGGAGCACCCGGCCGACGCCGTACTGGTCGAGCACCGCGCCTCCTAGCGCCGCACCGAGGGTGATCGCCACCTGGAAGGCGGTGACCTGGAGCGCCAGCGCCGACTCGGTGCGCTCCGGCTCGACGCGGGTGACCCACAGCTGGGTGCCGACCGGCACCATGTTGAACCCGAATCCCCACACCAGCATCGCCAGCGCCATCACCGGCGTGCTCTCGGCGAGGACGGTCAGCAGCAGCCCGCCGGCGAGAAGGAGCGGCGCGACGGTCACGACCGCACGCAGGCGGTGGGAGAACCGGCCGGCCGCCAGGTTGCCGAAGAGCCCACCGAGGCCCCACAGCGCCAGCATCCACATGCCCGCACCCGGGGAGGTCTCGGCGATGGCGATCCGGATGAACGGGTACGCCAGGAAGTTCCCGAGCACCACCACGACCAGCACCACCACGCCGGCCACCAGGAGCGGGTTGCGGAGGGCCTGACGCATCATGGTCAGCCCCGCCGCCGGATGGGCCGGCACCGGCGGCAGCGCCCGCGCCAGCGCGGCGGCGGAGGCCAGGCTCAGCGCCGTGGCCGCCGCGAACCCCCAGCGCCAGCCTGGCCCGTCGGCGAGCAGCGAGCCCAGCGGCAGGCCGAGGATCGTGGCGACCGTGACGCCCAGCGCGATCGAGGTCGAGATCACGTGGTCACGGCCGGGCGAGGCGTACGTCCCGACGGCGAAGGCGAAGGACCAGTAGCCGGCGATCGCCGCCCCGAGCACCAGCCTGCCGAGGAGCAGGACGACGAAGCCCGGGGCCACCGCGACCGCCAGGTTGGCGACCGCGGCGGCGACGAGCAGGCCGACCAGCAACGTACGCCGGTCCAGCCGGGGGAAGACCATGGCGATGGTCGGCGCGGTGGCCGCCCCGGCGATCGCGGTCGCGGCCACCGCCAGCCCGGCGGTCCCCTCGCTGATCCCGAGGTCGCGCGCCATCGTGGGCAGCACACCGGCGGGCAGGAACTCGCTCGAGACCAGGATCGCGATCCCGGCGGCGAGCGCGACCACCGGCGCGGCGCGCCCGGAGGTCGTGGTCGGTGGGGTGGTCGGGGTGGCGGTCGAAGCCGGCGAAGTCGATGTCACCCTTCGATCGTCGCCGCGATCCGACCGCCCGCCTTGATCATCCGTCGCCCGTGCTTGACCGGATGGCCGGTGGCGAGAGGACGTGTCCCTGTTGCCCACAAGGGGCCAACCGAGCAGGATCAGGCAAGAGATCACCAGGAACGGTCTAGGGCATCGGGTCGCCAGGCACCAGGCTCGAAGGCATGAACATCTCTCTCATCACCGGTGGTAGCTCAGGCATCGGCCAGAGCACGGCGCTCCAGCTCTCACGTCAGGGGACCGGCGTGATCGTGACCTACCGCAACAACCCCGACGGCGCCGAGGCGACCGTCGAGCAGATCACGAGGTCGGGTGGGACCGCGGCGGCCTTGCCGCTCGATGTCGGGAGCGTCGAGACCTTCGACGGTTTCGTGGAGGACGTACGACGCTGTCTGAAAGACGTCTGGCAGACCGACCGTCTCACCAGCCTCGTCAACAACGCCGGACTCTCGCGGGCCCTGCCCTTCGATCAGATGGACGTCGGGACGTTCGACGAGCTCTCCGACGCGCTGCTCAAGGGGCCCTACTTCCTCACGCAGCGGTTGCTGCCCCTCCTGGCTGACGGCGGCGCGATCGTGAACACCTCCAGCAACGCCGCCGGGCTGACCGGTCTCACCCCCGGATACTCGGCGTACGGCGCGCTGAAGGGCGCCGTCGTGGTGTGGACCCGTTACCTGGCCAAGGAGCTCAGCCCGCGGGGGATCAGGGTCAACTCGGTCGCGCCGGGACCCACACGGACCCGGCTGGGCGACGACGGGTTCGCCAAGCACCCGGAGGTCATCGCCCCGCTCGCGGCCCAGACGGCCCTGGGCCGGATCGGCGAGGGCGAGGACATCGCCGGGGTGATCGCGTTCCTCCTGTCCGACGGCGCTCGCTGGGTCACGGGCCAGGACATCGAGGCCTCCGGCGGGTTCAACCTCTAGAGAGCTGTGGACGAACGTCAGCTGACGACGCCGAGCGCGACCAGCAGGACGAGAGTGAAGGTGACGGCGGCGAAGATCCCGTGGCCGTAGATCACCGGGCGCGGGATCTCGTGCTCGGCGACGTCGTATGGCACGCGCACGGGCTCGCCGACGACCTCGTCGGTCTCCTCGGCGAGGACGACGTGCTCGGGCTTCATGGTGCGTACGAACAGGAAGGCGCCGAGGCAGATGCCGGCGGCGAGCATGCCGACGGCGACCCAGGCCCAGGCGCGCTCCTCGGTGATGAGGAAGCCCAGCCAGGCGGCGAAGGCGCCTCCCGTCAGGGTGGGGTGGGAGAGCAGGGCCGGAGCCGGCAGCCGGGAGTTGCGGATGGCTGCCGGCGGGGCGCCGAAGCGGCTCGCGGTGCCGAACATGAAGGCCCCGGCGGCCATCGTGAAGAGCCAGACGAGCACCACGCCGTTCGTCACCATCAGCGAGCACCTCGCCAGGCGACCAGCCAGCCGGCCTCCAGGGCGGCGTCGATCAGATAGGTCCAGCGGATCCGTCCCATGGGGACGAACACGAGGTCGATCGCGAGCAGGGTGAGCGCGGTGCCCTGGCCGATCCGGCGTGCCGCGACCGGCTCGCCGGCCCGGGCGGCGGCGATCTGGGCCGCGCCGTTGACGCAGAGCAGACCGGCGACCGTGTACTCCAGCCAGCGGTCACGTTTGGGGCCGAACACCCACTCGAAGCTGCGCAGGCTCACCAGCGGCCACAGACCTCCGACGATGTTGAACACGCCCTGGGCGACCGCGGGCCCGGTCGGCGCATCGGAGGTGGATGACGGCTGCATGCTCGGTCGGTACCCGCGGACGCCGCCAGGTATGTCACCCGGCCTGCACTCCTGCGATCCCGATGGCGCGGGCGATGATGGCGTCGGCCAGAGGATCGGGAAGGCGGCCGACCATGGGCAGCATCCCGGCGCCGCGCCCGGCGGTGTAGAGGGTCCGCGGCCGAGCGGTCGTCACCGCGGTGACCAGGACCTTGGCGATCGAGTCCGGGTCGGCCAGGGTCATCTTCGCCGCGGCCTCGTCCGCGGCGTCGATCGACGGGGCATACATCCGCTGGAGCTGCGGGTCGGCGCGCTCGAGCGACTCCTCGGCCGCCGCGCGCGCCCGGGCGAAGATCGGGGTGTCCGTCGCCGTCGGCTCGACGATGACGACCTTGATGCCCCACGGTGCCAGCTCGCCGCGCAGCGCGACGGAGAGCGACTCGAGCGCGGCCTTGCTCGCCGAGATCGGTGCCATCAACGGCACGGCCCGGCGTGCGGTCGGGGCGGACACGTTGACGATCCGGCCGGGGCCGGGACGCAGCAGCGGCAGGAACGCCCGGATGACGGTCGCGGGACCGAGCACGTTGACCCGCAGCTGCCGTTCCAGCTCGGCGCCCTCGACCAGCTCCAGCGGTCCTTGCACGATGATGCCGGCGTTGTTGACGACGGCATCGAGCGAGTCGGCGCCGAGCTGCGCTGCGACCGCCTTCGCTGCCGCGGCCACCGAGGCCTCGTCGGTGACGTCCACCTGCACCGGAACCACGCCGGCGAGGTCGTCGAAGGCGCGGGCGAGGCTGTGGTCACGTACGCCGGCGAAGACCCGGTGGCCCTGGCCGGCGAGCATCCGCACCGTCGGCACACCGATGCCGCCGGTCGCTCCGGTGATGAACACGTTGCTCATGTCTTTCCTCGTTCCTCGGGATCTGTCAGGCGATACGACGATCGTCACGAACCAGGCGGGGGCCAACCAGATGCAGTCGATGCTGGTAGTCGGATCACCAGGCTTGGGCACAATGGAGGTCGTGACCAGCCTCGACCTGCGCCGCGAGCTCGGCGACTTCCTCCGCAGCCGCCGCGAGCGCCGGCGCCCCGAGGACGTGGGCCTGCGGGTGAGTGGGCGCAGACGTACGCCGGGCCTGCGCCGCGAGGAGGTGGCGACGCTCTCCGCCGTCAGCGTCACCTGGTACACCTGGCTGGAGCAGGGGCGACAGGACGTACGGGCGTCTCGGCAGGTGCTCTCCAGCATCGCCGAGGTGCTCGGCCTCGACGAGCTCGAGACCCAGCACCTCTTCCGGCTGTCCGGCGAGCTGCCGCCCCGAGGCGCGGAGCGCTCCGATGCCGGTCACTACCAGCGGCTGCTCGACCACCTCGACCCGAACCCGGCGTTCGTGGTCGACCGCCACTTCTTCATCGTCGCCTGGAACCGGGGAGCGGAGCTGCTCTTCCCGGGCCTCGACCAGCTCGACGAGGTCGAGCGCAACGTCATCTGGCTGACCTTCACCTCGCCGCAGGTGCGGGCGATGTCGGAGGACTGGGAGACCGAGGCGGCCGAGGCGGTCGCCTTCTTCCGCTCGCAGACGGCCGTCGACATGGCCGACCCGGAGGTCGCGAAGCTGGTCGCCGACCTGGAGGCGGTCAGCGAGGAGTTCCGTACGCTGTGGGGCCGCCGTGACCTGGCCGCGATCGGCTCCCACACCCGTGTCGTCCACCATCCGAGCCTCGGGCGGGTCGAGCTGGAGCTCACCAAGATGCGCACGGTCGACGACGAGCTGACCATGGTCGCCTACCTGGCGGCCCCGGGATCCGACGTGCTCGGCGCGTTCGCCGACGCCGTGCGCGCGACGTCCTAGACGGTTTCATCGAGGCGGACCGAAACGGTTACGCCGCCGAAACAACCGCTCCCTACGCTCAAAAATGTTCATCTCATCAACATTTTTGACCGGGAAGGGGTAGCCGATGACCGGGGCACGAGGTGCGGGACAGGTCGGGCCGGTGGACGGTCCGGCGTCGCTGGCCGGCGTGGAGCTGACCGCGCTGCGCAACGTACGTCTCCTGGACGGCACCCTCGCCGATCTGGATCTCGCCGCCGGCGAGATCACCGTCGTCAAGCCGGTCGAGGGCGGTCCGGGGACCGACGCCACCGGCTGGCGGCTGGTCCCCGGTGCGGGTGAACCGCATGCCCATCTCGACAAGGCGCTGAGCGCGGAGCAGATCACGCCGGGCCGGCACGCGGGCAACGACCTGGTCACCGCCATCGAGCAGTGGCGTGCGCTCGTCCCCACGCTCACCGCCGACGACTTCGCCGAACGCGCCCGGCGGGCGGTTCGTCGTTACGTGGCGAACGGCATAACCACGATCCGTACGCATGCCGACGCGCTCCTCGCGGGCGACCCGCTGCGCGGGGTCGACGCCCTGCTCGGCCTGCGCGAGGAGCTCCGCGGAGCGGTCACCCTCCAGGTCTGCCTGCTCGCCGGGCAGGACGTCCCGGACGCCGTGATCGAGGACGCGATCGGCCGTGGCATCGATGTCATCGGTGGCTGTCCGCACCTGGCCGACGAGCCGGCCAAGGAGACCAGCCGCATCCTCGACCACGCCGAGCGATCCGGTCTTCCCGTCGACCTGCACACCGACGAGCAGACCACCACCACCCACCTCGACCTCGCCGACCTCGCCGAGCAGGTCATCGCGCGCGGGCTGCAGCAGCAGGTGACCGCCTCCCACTGCGTACGTCTCGGGATGCTCGACCACGATCGGCGCCGACCCGTCGTGGACCTGGTCGCGAAGGCGGGGATCGGCATCGTGACCCTCCCGATCACCAACCTCTACCTGCAGGGCCGCGACGCCGACGCGGCGGTGCCGCGCGGCCTCACCGCCGTCCGGGCGCTGCTCGACGCGGGTGTGCCGGTCGCGGCCGGTGCGGACAACCTGCGCGACCCGTTCAACCCGGTCGGCCGGGCGGACCCGTTCGAGACCACCTCGCTCCTGGTCTCCGCGGGGCATCTCCGGCCCGCCGAGGCCCTCGCCGCCGTCACGACCACGACCCGCACCGTGCTCGGGCTCCTGGCCGCCGGCACCGGGCCCGGCGCCCGGGCCGACTTCATGCTCGTCCCCGACGTGCCCGTCGACGAGGTCGTCGCCGGCACACAGGCCGCCCGCATCGTCGTCCACGGCGGTCGGGTGGTCGCCGACACCCGCGTCAGCACCGTCCTCGATCTCGATCCCATGCCGAGGTGACATGAAAACGACCACCGCCACGCTCGCCCTCTCCGGGGTGACCAAGCGCTTCCCGACCGGCACGACCGCGCTGACCGGGGTCGACCTGAGCGTCGACGCCGGCGAGTTCGTCTCCGTCGTCGGCCCGTCCGGCTGCGGCAAGTCCACCCTGCTCCGGCTCGCCTCGGGACTCGAGGAGGCCACCGTCGGTCGGGTCGAGGTCGACGCCGGCACCACCAGCTACGTCTTCCAGGACCCCACCCTGCTGGAGTGGCGCAGCGCCCGGAAGAACGTCGAGCTGATCGGCGAGCTGAGCGGGCTCCCGAAGTCACAGCGGCAACGGGCTGCCCAGGAGGCGCTGGACCTCGTCGGCCTCACCGGCTTCGAGAAGCAGCATCCGCGCCAGCTCTCCGGAGGCATGCGGATGCGGGTCTCGATCGCCCGCGCGCTGGTCGCCGAACCCGACCTCGCCCTCTTCGACGAGCCGTTCGGAGCCCTCGACGAGATCACCCGGCTGGCGATGCAGACCGAGCTGCAGCGGCTCTTCAGGCTCAAGGGCTTCGCCGGTCTCTTCATCACCCACTCCGTGGCCGAGGCGGTCTACCTCTCCACCCGCGTCGTGGTGATGAGCGGCCGCCCCGGACGGATCGTCGCGGAGATCCCGGTGCCCTGGGAGTTCCCGCGACCGCCCGAGCTGCGGTTCGAGTCCGACTTCGCCCATCTGGTCGGCCAGGTCTCCCAGGCACTGGAGGAGCACGCATGAGCACCGAGCTGAGCGCAGGGCTGAGCGCCGGGCCGGTCGTCGAGCCGGACATCGCCGCCGTGACCGAGGCTGCGCCTGCAGAGCCCAGGAGGCGTACGCCCTCGGTGCTGCGCCGCCTCCTCGCCAAGGTGGTGCCGATGATCGCGGCGCTCGCCGGCCTGGCGGGGCTGTGGTACCTGGTGACGTACGTCATCCTGAGCGAGGACAAGCGGTTCCTGCTCCCGCCGCCGCACCAGGTCTTCGGCGAGACGCTCGGCCGACCGGAGGTCATGCAGCCGATGCTCGCGGCGCTGTGGCAGTCGGTCCAGGTCGCGCTGGCCGGTCTGGTGATCTCGGTGGTGATCGGGATGGCCTGGGCGATGGTGATGGCCCAGACCCGGCTCCTGGAGAAGGTGCTCTATCCCTATGCCGTCATCCTGCAGACCGTCCCGATCCTGGCGCTGACCCCGCTGATCGGGATCTGGATGGGCTACGGCATCTCCGCCCGGATCGTGGTCTGCGTGATCATCGCCGTCTTCCCGATGATCGCCAACACCCTCTTCGGTCTGCAGTCGGCGACGGCGCCGGCACACGACCTGTTCACCCTCAACCGGGCGAACCGGCTGCAGCGGCTGCTCAAGCTGCAGCTGCCCGCCGCGATGCCCGCGATCTTCACCGGCCTGCGCAACGCTGCCGGGCTGTCGGTCATCGGCGTGATCGTCGGTGACTTCTACTTCCAGCAGGGCAGCCCCGGCATCGGTGGCCTGCTCCGCGTCTACACGCTGCGGCTCAGCATGGAGCCGCTCTTCATGGCGATCATCCTGACCGCCCTCTTCGGAGTCGTCGTCTTCTCGGCCTTCGCCGCCCTCGACCGTGCCGTCATCGGCAAGTGGTACGGCGAGCGCTGACCCCCTCCCTCACCCCAGAAACGGACCCAGCATGAACCGACACCTACCCCTGCGTACCGCCACCCTGGTAGCACTCTCGACCATCGTCCCGCTCGCCCTGACCGGCTGCGGCAGCGACGCCGGCGCCACCAACACCGCCTCTGCGGGCGAGGTGACCAAGGCGGAGAAGGGCAGCGCGAAGGACCTCTCCGACGTCTGCCCCGCGACCGTGGTGATGCAGCAGGACTGGCAGCCCGAGGCCGAGCACGGCGGCATGTACAGCCTGGTCGGCGAGGGCTACACCGTCGACACCGACAAGAAGACCGTCACCGGTCCGCTCGTTTCCGGAGGCGTCGACACCGGCGTGAAGATCGAGGTCCGTTCGGGTGGCCCGGCGACCGGGTTCCAGCCCGTCCCGGCGACGATGTACCTCGACAAGGACATCCTCATCGGAGCGGTTAACACCGACGCCGCGATCGCGGCCGCGGAGAAGCAGCCCACCGTGGCGCTGACCTCGCAGCTGACCGTCTCGCCCCAGATCCTGATGTGGGACCCGAAGAGCCAGGACGGCGCGAAGACCGTCGCCGACGCCGCGAAGGACGGCGACCCCGTCGTGACCGCCGGCGACGTGATCCCCGCGCTGCTCGAGTCGCAGGGGATGATCGAGAAGAAGCAGTCGGACCTCTCCTACGAGGGCACCCCGCAGCGCTTCGTCACCGAGCCGACGATCCTCCAGCAGGGGTTCGCCACCGCCGAGCCCTACATCTACGAGAAGGAGATCAGCAGCTGGGGCAAGCCGATCGGCTACCAGCTCCTCTCCGAGATCGGCTACAGCATCTACCCCGAGCCGATCGCCGTACGCGCCGAGGATGTCGACAAGGAGGCCGACTGCCTCGAGAAGCTCGTCCCGGTGATGCAGCAGGCCGAGATCGACTACCTGGCGGACCCGGACTGGGCCAACGGCGTCATCGTCGACATCGTCGAGCGCTACCAGACCGGCTGGACCTACAGCGAGGGCGTGGCTGCGTACGCCGCCGAGACGATGACCGACCTCGACCTGGTCCACGACGACCCGAAGTCGGGGGTCTTCGGCCAGATCGACGGCGAGCGGATGAAGGAGATCGTCGAGACGTTCGCGCCGATCATGAAGCAGGCCGGCACGATCACCTCCGACGACATCGACCCGGAGTCGCTCTACGACAACCGGTTCATCGACGACTCGATCTCGATGAAGTGACGCCGATGACGACTTCGCAGCGTACGTCCCTGGTGACCGCCCTGGTCGCCGACCGCCTCGGCGCGGACCGGGTCGAGACCGACCCGGCCGCGCTGGTCAAGCTCTCCTCCGACTGGTCGCGGATGTCCCCGATCCTCCAGGAGAAGGTGCCGAGCGGCCGGTACGTCGCCGATGCCATCGTCCGGCCGCGGACCGAGCAGGAGGTCGCCGACATCCTGGCCCTGGCCTTCGAGCACGACGTGCCGGTCGTCCCGCGCGGCGCCGGGACGGGCAACTACGGCCAGGCGACCCCGTTCACCGGTGGGATCATCCTCGACCTCCGCGGCCTGGACGCGATCGAGGTGCTGCCCGACGGCGACGTACGCGCCGGGGCCGGGGCCCGGATGACCCGGATCGACAAGGTGGCCCGCGAGGCCGGACGCGACCTGTGGATCTTCCCCTCCACCAAGGGCTCCACGATCGGCGGCTTCATCGGTGGCGGCAGCGCCGGCACCGGGACGATCGAGCACGGCACCACCTCCGACGGCTTCGTCACCGAGCTGACCGTGGCCCCGATGGACGGGAGCGGCCGCCTGCTCACGATGCGGGGCGAGGAGACGCTGCCCTACATCCACGCCTACGGCGTGACCGGCGTCGTGACCTCGGTGGTGGTGCGCACCGATCCCGCGCGCGACTGGGTGGCGGTCTACGCCGCCTTCGACAGCTGGGAGGCGATGGTGTCGGTGCACCGCCGGCTGCTGGACCTGCCGGTGCTGCCGCGGCTGGCCTCGGGCGACGAGCCCGCGCTGGTCCCGACCCTGACCACCAACGTCTCGCTCGACCCGGCCCAGCACAGCCTCCGGGTGATCGCCGAGGCCTCCACGGTCGCCGAGATCGAGTCGCTCGTCGTGGCGGCCGGGGGCAGCGTACGGGCGTGTCTGGAGGACTACGCCGCGACCGATCTGCTCTCCGGGATGTCCTACAACCACCCGGTCTACTTCCTGCAGCGCGCGCACCGTGACCGGACCTGGTTCCACATGGAGACCGGGGGCGAGCTCTACTGGACCGATGCCGACCGGGTGCGCGAGGTCTACGACGGGCCGGTCTGGCTGCATCTGGAGCTGATGGGGCGAGGCCCGCTGGCGATGGTGGTGGCCGAGTACGTCTCCGAGGAGCAGGTCCTCGCCGGCATCCCGCGCTTCGACGAGATCGGCGTGGGCGTGCACTCGCCCCACCAGTGGTACGTCGACCGCAACGTCGAGCTCGTCACCGCCGTCGCCCGCGAGCGCGACCCCAAGGGGCTGCTCAACCAGGGCAAGCTCACCGACCACACGCTGGTCGACACCCGCGTCAACATCGGAGTCCGCTGATGCCCCACCGCGTGCCTCGTTTCGCCGACCTCACCGCCCCCGAGATCGCCGAGCTGCCGCCGGACACGGTGGCGGTCCTCGGTCTCGGCGCGATCGAGCAGCACGGCCCCCATCTACCGGTCTCGACCGACTACGTGATCGCCGCCGAGGCGGCCTCGGCGGCGGTGGCTGCCGTGGCCGAGGCGGGCAGTGCTTCCGTGGTGCTGCTGGAGCCGCTGGCCTACACGAAGTCCGACGAGCACTCCTGGTCGCCCGGGACGATCTGGCTCTCCTGGGACACCCTGATGCGGGTGCTCGTCGACATCGGCCGCTCGCTGAGCACGTCGGGGATCACCCGGCTGCTCTTCGTCAACGGTCACGGCGGCAACTCCGCGCTCGGACAGGTCGCCAGCCGCGAGCTGCGCAAGCAGTTCGGTCTCGCGACCTTCTTCGCGCACCTGTCCGTGCCGCCCGACCAGGGCGGCACCTCCTCGCGGGCGGACGAGCTCGGCCTCGGCATCCACGGCGGCCACGGCGAGACCTCGATGATGCTCCATCTGAGGCCCGAGCTGGTGCACCAGGAGCGCGGGGAGCGGAAGGTGCCCGAGCAGCTGGCCGGCTACCGGCACATCGGCTTCGGCAAGCCGGTCTCCTTCGGCTGGCTCTCGGACGACTTCGGCACCGACGGCTACCTCGGAGACCCGACCACCGCCACCGCCGAGGACGGCAAGGTCCGCTTCGAGGCCGGGGTCGCGACGCTGGCCGAGGTCATCGTGGAGGCCTCTCGCTTCACGCCGTCGGCATGACGCTGCGGATCACAGGCGCGGCCGCGGGGGATCTCTCGGTCGAGGGGCCTGACGACGACCTGGACGCGTCGGGATGCCTGGTCACGCCGGGCCTGGTCAACGCCCACCACCATCTGCTGCAGACCGCGTTCCGCACCCTCCCCGGCACCCGCGGTGTCCCGATGGCGACCTGGCTGCCCACGATGGCCGCGGCCTACGACCGGGTCGGGGTCGACGCCGAGCTGACGTACGCCGCGGCGCGGGCCGGTCTCGCCGAGTCGCTGCTCTGCGGGGTCACCACGGTCGCCGACCACCACCTGACCTGGCCGGCTGCCCTGACTCCCGAGGAGACGGTGCCACTGGCGCAGGGGACCGCGAGGGCGGCAGCGGAGCTCGGCGCCCGATTGGTGTTCGTCCGTGGTGCCGCCCGGGACGACCCCGAGACCGCGGCGCGCAGCGCCGACCTGATCGCCGAGGCGCTGGTGGGTGATGCGCCCGGCGGGGTGAGCGCCGACGGGATGCTGCAGGTCGCCGTCGGCCCGGCCGGGGTGCACTCGGACCCGGAGCCGACCTTCCGCCTGATGGGGGAGGTGGCGGCCCGGCGCGGGCTGCGGCGGCGTACGCAGGCCAACGAGCAGGTCGACGTCGCGGTCGCGGCCGAGCGCTACGGCCGGCGCCCGATCGACCTGCTGGAGGAGTGGGGCTGGCTCGCGCCCGACGTGACCCTGGCACACCTGTGCGACGTGACGCCGGACGAGATCCGGCGGCTCGCCGCCGCCGGGGTGAGCGCCACGCACGCACCCGGCTGCGACCTGCCGATGGGGTGGGGAATCGCGCCGGTCGCGGCGCTCCGCGAGGCCGGGGTCGAGGTCGGCCTGGGCACCAGCGGCGGCGGCAGCAACGACGCCGGCCACCTGCTCGCCGACGCCCGCTTGGCCATGCAGGTCGCGCCGCTGGTCGGTCCGCCGCTGGCCGCCGCCGACGTGCTCGAGATGGCGACCACCGGCTCAGCGTCCGGCCTCGGTCGGCCGGGGCTGGGTTCGGGGACGGACCTGTGTGTCTGGGACGTCTCCGGCGTCGCCGACGCCGGGGTCCACGACCCGGCGGCCGGGCTGCTCTGGGCCTCGCCCGGGCGGCGCCCGCGGCACGTGGTCGTGGCCGGCCGGGTCGTCGTACGCGACGGTGTGCTCGTCACCGCCGACGAGCGGGAGATCGTGGCGGAGCTGGCGCGGTTCAGCGCCCGCGCTGCTCCTTGACCACCAGCAGCCGGAAGAGCTCGCCGTCGGCGCTCGCCCACCGGTGACGTACGCCGCCGGGGATGTAGACCGAGTCGGCCGTCTCCATGACCTGCTCCTCGCCGTCCAGGTCGATCCGCAGCGTCCCGCCCACGACGTAGACGAACTCGTCCTCCTCGTGCTGCCAGTAGCGGTCCCAGGACGTCTCGTCGCCGACGAACTCCATCGGGATGAACGCATGGTCGGCCCCGGCGACCAGCGCCTGCACCGCGCCGTTGGACGCCTCCGCGGTGCCGGGGTCGGAGCGGCGTACGACCGCCGCCGGGCCTGCGGAGGGGCTCTCGACGCTGTCCGCCAGCAGGCCCTGCTGGGTGGTGCCCAGCGTCTGCGCGATCCGGAACAGCGAGGACATCGACGGGCGTGCCATCCCGCGCTCGATCTGGCTCAGGAACGGGTGGGACAGGTCGGTCGCCTCGGCGAGCTGGACCAGCGTCATCCCCTGCGCCTTGCGCAGCTCGCGCACGCGGGAACCCAGCCGCTGCACGGAGCGATCGAGGGACTGTCGCGGGTTCCGAGTCATCTGCTCAACCTAGTCCGAAACGGTCCTCGGCGTTCACGGAGCCATCGGAAACTCACGGTCCCGTCACGTGTGGGAAACACCTCACTGTGCCGGACCTCGGGACGTTGGTCCCGGATTGGGGTCGACAGCGGTAGTAGGTTGGCGGTCATGACCGTTCCTCCTGTGGTCAGACAGGAACAGCTCATCGATGAGATCGCCCTCCACCTCGCCGACGAGGTCGAGGGCGACTGGTCCACGTTGGTCTTCAACCACCGCAACCTGTCGATGTTCTTCACCGGACGCATCGACGTGCACCGGCCGGACGGCAGCTTCGCCTACGCCCGTCCGCCCGAGACGATCCTCGCGCTGACCGACGAGCTCCGGCGGGTGATGTACGAGCCGGGCCGGGGCGCCTGGTTCTCCGCCCGCTGGACCATCGCCAGCGGCGAGGGCGAGGGGGAGAAGAACTCGACGAAGGTCGTGTTCAACTACGACGACGAGCCGGTCTGGCGCTGGCCGGCCCATCCGGGGCTGTACGCGCTCGACCTCGAGACGTTCCCCCGCGACGAGGACCGCATCCCCGCCTGGCTCCGGCAGAAGGTCAACGGCGCTCGCCGGACGCTGTAGCCTGCCGAGCTTCCAGCATCGGCTGCGGTTCCTGGCTCGGCACGAAGTACAGCAGGTTCCGGTTGCGTCCCGTGCCGCGTACCGCGCGGCGCCTGGTGCCGACCGCACCCTCTTCCCGCGGGCGCGGGATCGTCGAGTGGTCGGCGGCATGCCCCTTTCCGATGAGGGCCAGAACGATCCGCAGACCGGTCAGCGCCGCGATACCGACCGCCATGACCAGCAAGGTCTCGAACGTCATGGAGCGACCTCGATTCTTCCGGTGAACGCGTGGCTCGTGCCGCACGTTGTCTCGGAATGGTGACTGCCGTCACACCGCCTGGACAGCGAACGGCGAGGTAAACCCCGGGCCGCCATCACCCCCTGCGGAAAGCGTCGAGGATTTCGCGGATCGGGCGGCTGACAGCTGCCGACTTCGTGGCCGCAGCGCTACCGCGACGCCGCGCCGACCCCGCTGACAACCGGTATTCGGCGCGGATTCCGACGGGTGTGGAACAGCGGCGATCGATGCCGGTGTGACGCTCGACACAGGTAGGGCCGAGCCCTTCACTGAAGCGATCCCGAGTCGGCAGACCGCTGCCGACACGGTCGGCATCCCCATCACGCCGAACTCGCATCAGGAGGACACCGCATGATCACCAGGGACGGCAAGAACTACTTCATCGTCGACGGCCACATCCACATCTGGGACGGCTCGGACGAGAACTGCCTGAACGACTATGGCAAGGGCTGGACCCAGTGCTTCTTCGACTACCACAACGGGCTCTCCCCGGAGGAGGAGAAGTGGTCGAAGGAGCGCTTCGCGAAGATCGAGAAGGAGGACGTCGTCAAGGACGTCCTCGACAACGGCGGTGTCGACGTCGCGGTCTTCAACCCGACGGTCCTCGGCGCGTTCTACAAGACCGGCTTCCGCCGTGAGAAGGAGGCGCTCGAGCTGGTGGAGGAGAACCCGGGCAGGTTCATCCTCAACACCTCCTGGGACCCGCGCTTCGGCGAGGAAGGCCTCGAGCTGCTCGAGAGGGAGGCCTCCGAGCGGAAGATCCAGGGCGTCAAGCTCTACACCGCGGAGTGGCAGGGCGACTCCCGCGGCTACTCGCTCACCGACCCGATGGCCTACCGCTACCTGGAGAAGTCCCAGGAGCTCGGCATCAAGAACATCCACATCCACAAGGGCCCCACGGTCTGGCCGCTCGACCGGGACGCCTTCGACGTCCACGACGTCGACCACGTGGCCACCGACTTCCAGGACCTCAACTTCATCGTCGAGCACATCGGCCTGCCCAGGCTTGAGGACTTCTGCTGGATCGGCACCCAGGAGCGCAACGTCTACGCCGGCATGGCGGTCGCGATGCCGTTCGTCCACGCCAAGCCCCGCTACTTCGAGCAGATCATGGGCGAGCTTCTCTACTGGCTCGGCGAGGACAAGATCTGCTTCGGAAGCGACTACGCGATCTGGACCCCGCGCTGGCTGATCGAGAAGTTCCTCGACTTCCAGTTCTCCGACGGCAGCGAGTACGACGCCATCACCGACGTCCAGAAGGCCAAGGTCCTCGGCCTCAATGCCGCGCGCCTGTACGACATCGAGGTCCCGGCGGACGTCGTCGGAGTCGCAGAGGTGGACGCCCTCGCCGAGGTCGTGGCCTGATGTCGACCGCGTCCGACGTCCTCGCTGCGCTGGATGAGGTGCACGACCCCGAGGTCGACCGCCCGGTGACGGACATGGGGTTCATCCGCTCCGTCACCGAGGAAGCCGGTCAGGTGCGCATCGTCATGCAGCTGCCGACGTACTTCTGTGCGCCGAACTTCACCTGGCTGATGGTGGACGACGTACGCCAGGCGGCGGAGCACGTCGCCGGAAAGGGCGCGGTCACCGTCTCCGTCGAGGACCACTTCGAGTCGGAGCGGATCCAGTCCGGCGTCCAGAGCAGGGGCGGGTTCATGACCGCGTTCCCCAGCGAGGCCGAGGGCGACCTCGAGGACCTTCGTGACCACTTCCGGCGCAAGACCCTGCTGATCCGCCAGGAGCAGGTCTGTCGCCAGCTGGAAGAGTTCGGCGTCGACGCCGAGAGTCTTGTCGACCTCGTGTTGGGAGACGTCGTCCGGCTCGACCTTCCCGCTCTTGGGAAGTACCTGACCACGCGAGAGGAGCTCGGGGTCGGCTGCCGCCACGACGACCCCTTCCTCATCGCCGCCGATGGCCGTCCGGTGGGTCCGGAGCAGGTCCGGGCCCATCGGCGGTCTGCCCGCGTGATGGCCGTGTCCTTCGAAGGCAACGGCCATCTCTGCAAGGCGCTGCTCGCGGAGCGCTACCCCTCACAACTCATCCCCGTCGACAAAGGAGAAGTGGCATGAAGGCCGCCCGGCTCTACACCTATGACTCGAAGCTGGTCATCGAGGACGTGCCCAAGCCCCGGATCACCGGGCCGCACGACGTGGTGATCAAGGTGGGCGCCGCAGGCGTGTGCCGGACGGATCTCCATGTCATCGAGAAGGTCTGGAAGGACACCCTCGACACCGACGGCACCCTCCTCCCGTTCATCCTCGGCCACGAGAACGCGGGCTGGGTCGACGAGGTCGGCTCGGCGGTCACCACGGTGGCGCCCGGCGACACGGTGATCCTCCACCCGCACATCACCTGTGGCGTCTGCGCGGGATGCCGTCGCGGCGAGGACATGTACTGCGAGACGGCCGGGTTCCCCGGGCTCGCCATGGACGGCGGGTACGCCGAGTACATGCTCACGAACGAGCGCGCCTGCATCAAGCTGGATCCGAGCCTCCAGCCGGTCGACGTCGCGCCGCTCGCGGATGCCGGCATCACGGCGTACCGGGCGGTCAAGAAGGCCGTGCCCCGGCTCCAGGCCGGGACGAAGACGGTCGTGATCGGCGCCGGCGGTCTGGGCCACATCGCGATCCAGTCGCTCAAGGCGCTCAGCCCGACCGAGATCGTGGTCGTCGACACGGACCCGGACGCTCTCGAGCTCGCGAAGCAGGTCGGTGCGGACATCACCGTGAACGCTGGCGAGGGCGATGTCGTCGAGGCGGTCAAGGACCTCGCCGGGGGAGACGGGGTCGAGGCCGTCATCGACTTCGTCGCCGAGCACGGCACCACCGACCAGGGCCCGAACATGCTTCGCCAGGGCGGGACGTACTACGTCGTCGGATACGGCGGCAACGTCAACGTGCCGGCGCTGCAGGTCATCTTCAGCGAGATCAGCGTCGTCGGCAGTCTCGTCGGCAACTACACCGAGCTCTCCGAGCTGATGGAGCTGGCGGCAGCCAAGAAGGTCACCCTCCACTCCCAGATCTACTCCCTCGACGACGCCAACGCCGCGCTCGACGACCTGCACCACGGACGGGTGCGTGGTCGGGCCGTCCTCATCCCCTGACCCCGGACCTCCGCACGACAACCGGAAGGAAAAACCATGTCCACAACCATCACCCCGGAATCCCGGGAGGACACTCGCGGGGACTCGACCGACGAGTTCCCCAAGGGCCGCGGTCCGATCGACTGGAACGGCGGCTGGCGCTGGATGTTCATCGGGAGCTTCCTGCTCGCCGGGTCGTTCATCGGGCTGCGGATCTATCAGCAGAAGTTCGCCTGGTACAAGGAGTACGGCCTGGACGCGGCCAGCGACGGCTTCCGGACGTACTGGTTCAACCTGTTCCTCGGCGAGCTGGTCGTCGTCACGATCGTGACGCTCGTCTGGTGGGGATGGCTGATCAAGTCCGGCCAGAACCTCGCCGCGAAGGCGGAGGCCCGGCCCATCAGCAAGGCCGAGGAGGTACGTCGCATCGCGGTCTTCTGGGGCCTGATCGGCGCCACCTGCGTGACGCTCTACTTCATGGCGAGCTTCTTCCCGAACCAGGACGGTGTCTGGCACCAGACTGCTGTTCGCGACACCGCCCTCACCCCGAGCCACATCGTGATGTTCTTCTGGGCGTTCCCGCTCGGCATCACGATGACGGTGGGCACCTACCTCTACGGACGTACCCGCCTGCCGAAGGTCTACTCGCCCGACAAGGGCTTCCCCTGGTCCTTCTTCCTCCTCATCTCCGCCTCCGTCACCGAGATGATGCAGGTCGCGATGAACGAGTGGGGCCACAGCCTCTGGATCACCGAGGAGATCTTCGCCGCACCGTTCCACTGGCCCTTCGTCACCTACGGCTGGCTGGCGTCCGGGATCTTCGCCCTCTGGGCCGAATCCCTCGGCCGGCTGCTCCAGATCGAGGACGAGATCGAAGAGGAACGACAAGCCGTACCGACCTCGGATCCCGCGATCGCCTGACCCGTGGACCGTTCACATCCCCAAACCAAGGAGCCCTCATGAGTGCCACAGCTTTGGCGCCGGAGTCCGAGGAGCGCACGCAAGCACTGCGGAAGCTGCTCAACCGCCGTTACACCTTCATCGACCGCAAGTGGGACATCGTCTTCTGGGTCACGGCCGCCTTCGTGGTTGCCGCCGCAGCCGACATCACCAAGCTCCTGTTCGCAGGAGACTGGGACTTCTGGACGGACTGGAAGGACCGTCAGTGGTGGCCGATGGTGACCCCCTTCGCGGTGATCATCATCCCGTCCGCACTGCAGTACATCCAGTGGCTCGCCTGGCGCATGCCCACGGGTGCCGTCTACACCGCCATCAGCATGACGATCGCGTCCTGGATCGGCCGCATCTTCAACTGGGACATGTTCGGCGGGTTCCCGCTGGCGTTCGTCTGGCCGGTGATGATCCTGGCCGCCGCCATCTGGCTGGACTGGGTGCTGCTGAAGACGAAGAGCTTCGTGCTGACATCGCTGGTCGGAGCGTTCGGCTTCGCGCTGATCCTCTGGTTCACGAACTACACGGTGCTCGCGCCGTACCTGCAGCCGATCGACTGGATGGGTCTGCACGTCACCGTCGCCGACGTCCAGGGCATCGAGTACGTCCGTGGTCAGACCCCCGAGTACCTCCGCATGATCGAGCACGGGTCGCTGCGCACCTTCCTCGGTGAGACCCAGTATGTCTCGCTGGCGTTCGGGGCCACCCTCGCGGTCGCCGGCTACTGGGTCGGCCAGGCCATCGGTCGCGGACTTGCCATCTGGCCCATCGGCCGCTTCATCAAGCGGTTCTGAGAGGAGTACGACATGCGTAGCAAGTTGAAGTACATCGGGGCGGTGATGGCCGCTGCCGTCGCCGTGGTGCTCGCGCTGCCGCCGGCACCGGCGTCGGCTCACGGCGAGACGGCGCAGGAGGCCTTCCTCCGGATGGGCACGGTCGCCTTCTGGGACGTGAAGTACTCCGCCGACAAGGTCGCCCAGGGTGAGGAGCTCACCATCACGGGCACGGCGAAGATCCTCGAGACCTACCCCGAGCAGCTCGCCGAGCCGAAGCTCGGCTTCATCGGCGTGATCGCCCCGGGCCCGACCGTCGTCATCAAGGAGCGCACCATCAACGGCGCCCCGGCGCCGATGGCGATCGAGATCGAGAAGGGCGGCGTCTACCAGTTCAAGATGGTGCTCCAGGGGCGGCGGGTCGGCCACTGGCACGTCCATCCCATCTTCGGCATCCACGGAGCGGGCTCGCTCATCGGCCCGGGTCAGTACGTCGACGTGACGGAGTCCGCCGGTGGCTTCACCAACGAGGTCAAGCTGCTGAGCGGGAAGACGGCCGACCTCGAGAACATCGGCATGGGCGGCGTCACCTTCTGGAACGTCCTCTGGCTGGTGATCGGGTTCGCCTGGCTCCTCTACTGGATCGTCCCGAAGCCCACCGTCACACGTCTGCCGGTGACAAGCCAGATCCCGCTCAACACCGACGGTGGGGCGTACGGGCTGATCACGAAGAAGGACCACCGCGTCATGAACATCATGATGGGCGCGACCATCGCCCTGGTGGTGGGAGGCATGGTGTGGCAGGCGCAGGCCTACCCGGACAAGATGCCGCAGCAGGTGCTTCACTTCGCCCCGGAGGACGCGGTGGTGGATGCCAAGTTCGTCACGGCGGACGCCTCCGATGCCGTGTTCGACCCGGCGACGGACACCGTGACGGCCAAGGTGACGGTGACGAACACCGGAACCTCCCCGGCATCGGTGGAGTCGTTCATGACGAGCACGCTCACCTTCCCGGTGGCCGAGGCGGGAAGTGCGGAGCGGTCCGTCCAGATCTCTCCGGCCGCGCCGATCGCCCCCGGCGAGACACGGGAGCTGACGATGAGCATCACGGACGAGGTGTGGGCCAAGGAACGGCTCATGCCGGTCGGCGAGTCGCGCATGCAGCTCACCGGCGTGCTGCGCCTCCAGGACGAGGCCGGCCACGAGAACTTCGTGACCGTCCAGAGCTTCGTCACTCCGTCGGCCATGGTCTGACGGAACACGTTCACCCGGTGGTGCCGCTCTCCCTCGGCACCACCGGGTTTCCACCCTTGAACCAGGAGTGCACACCATGACCATCCCGAAAATTCTGCCGATGCACGGGGGCGGCACGAGCTCCATGGACATGCTGATCGGGCTCGGTCCGGTCATCCTCGGAGGGCTGTTGATCGGCATCTTCGTGCTGATGCTCTCGATCGACATGTCGGGCACGTCGAAGCGGCGCTACCAGTCCGGCTACCGCGATGAGCGTCCGACGGGTGCGCGGCTGCTCTTCAGCGGCAAGTACTTCGAGCTCGAAGAGCTCCTCGAGCGCGACGCCGAGGAGCCCACCCGGCCCCGGGAGACCGTGCCCGCAGACCAGGCGGACGGGAAGTGACCAGCATGAGAAGCCCTGCTCAGGTGGACGAGTCGCCGACGGGCTGGCGGGCGGTCGACGCCGCGATCGAGCGCGGAGCGGTCGCCGGCAGCCTGTCGGCCCTGGTCATCATCGCGCTGCTCGCCCTGGCCGGCGTCGTTCAGGGGGTCGGTGCGGCGACCCCTTTCTACGCGATCGTCTCGTTCCTGTCGCCGGGTGCCCTCGAGGTGTCGCAGGCCGCGACCGCGGCCGGTGAGCCAGCACCCTTCTTCCAGCAGGAGTTCGTCGGCGGACTGGGGATCTGCGTGGTCCTCGGTGGCGTGAGCGGAGCGATCTTCTCGCTCGGCACGCGGAACCATCGGGTCGCCGGACGTGCTCTGTACGTCGTCGCCGCCCTGCACGGCGTCATCCTGATGTGCTTCTTCTACCTGGTCTGCCTCCAGGTCGTCGGGACCGTCGTGGGCGCGCAGCCGGAGGCCTCGAGCCTGAGCAGCCTGATCGGCTGGCCGTGGATGGTCGGGATCCACGTCGTGCACGGTCTCGTCCTCGCCCTCGTCATCAGCAGCCGTCTCGTGACCAACGAACGCCGTCTCGGAAGGAACCACCATTCATGATCAGCGCACGCCTTATCCTTGCCGGCGCGACGCTCCTCGCCGCCTCAGCTCTGAGCGCGTGCGGAGCCGAGACCTCCACCGCGGCGGAGGCGGACCACGCCGATCACGGCTCGACGCAGACCTCGGAGCCCGCGAGGACCGCCACGCCCTCGCCGACGGACACCCGGCCGACGAACACGTCGCCAACGGGCGATGTCATCCGGATCGAGGTCGTGGACGGGAAGCCGTCCCCGCCGGCCCGTGTCGAGCGCGTCGCTCTGGGTGAGCCGGTGACGCTCGCCGTCACCAGCGACGTCGCGGACGAGGTGCATGTTCACGGCTACGACACGCACGTCGATCTCGTGGCCGGCCAGGAGAGCACGCTGACCTTCACGGCCGACATCCCCGGCCGTTTCGAGGTGGAGCTGGAGGGAGCGGGCACGCTGCTCGTCGAGATCGAGGTGAAGTGATGATCCTGACCCACGGGCTGGGTGGCCGCTCGGATCTTCCGATCCCGGTGTGGGTCGCCCTGTACGTCGCGGTGGGAGTTCTGCTGTTCTCCTTCCTCGCGCTCGGGCTGCTGTGGCGCTCGAGCCGGTTCGCGACCGAGGCGGGGGTGGTTCTCCCGCGGTGGGTACAGGTCGCGGTGGGGGAGCGGGCCTCACGGCTTGCGCAGGCAGTCGCCCTGGTCGGGACCGTGGTGTTCCTCGCGGTCGCCTGGTTCGGTCCGGCCAGCGTGGCGGCGAACCCGGCTCCCACCTGGCTCTACGTGTGGGTGTGGGTCGGCCTGGTGCCGTGCTCGCTGCTCCTGGGGCCGGTCTGGCGGTTCCTCAACCCGGTGCGGGCATTGGCGCGGCTGCTGAGCCGGGTCGTTCCATCGCGCATGCGGCGGTCCGGGCTTCCGGCGGCCGTGGGCCGATGGCCGGCCGTCGTCTCGCTGGGCGTGTTCCTGTGGCTGGAGCTCGTCTTCGACCACTCCGACGAGCCGCGCGTGGTGGCCGGGTTCGTGACCGCGTACGTCCTCGTGCACGGGATCGGTGGTGCGGTGGTCGGTCCGCGGTGGTTCGACGCCGCCGACGGCCTGGAGGTCTATTCGGCGACCATCGGGCGGCTGGCGCCGTGGGGGCGCTCGGTGGACGGCGAGGCGGTCCTCCGCCACCCGCTGGCCGGACTCGCGGCCATGCCGGTCCCGCCGGGGCAGCTCGCCGTGCTGTGCACGCTGCTCGGGTCGACGGCCTTCGACGGGGTGACCCGGACCTCCCTCTGGGGCGACCTGACCCGCGACCTCGCCGGACCCGGCTATCTGATCACCGGCACCCTCGGCCTGGTCGGCGCAATCCTGCTCGTCGCCGGTGCCTACCAGCTCGCGATGCGGGCCACCGACGCCTTCTCGCGATACGCCGACGGGACCTCGCGGGCCTTCGCGCACACCATGGTGCCCATCATCGTCGGCTACACCGTGGCCCACTACTTCTCGTTCGCGATCTTCCAGGGCCAGGTCGGCGCGATCCTGGCGTCCGACCCGTTCGGGCGGGGATGGGACCTCTTCGGCTCGGCACGGTCCTCGATCGACTACCTGGTCGTCTCACCCCGGACGATCGCCGTCGTACAGCTCGCGGCGGTGGTCTGCGGACACGTCGTCGGCGTCGTAGCGGCCCACGACCGCTCCCTCGAGGAGCTCCGCCCGCGATCGGTTGCGGTGGGGCAGCTGCCGTACCTCCTGTTGATGGTCGGTCTGACCTCGACAGGCCTCGTTCTGCTGATAGGACTGTGAGAAGTGATGATCGCTCCGTTGCACATCGTCGACTACCTGTGGGTGTTCCCGATGGTGGCCATCGCGCTCGTCGTCGGCCTCTACGCATGGCTGAAGGCGCCGTCCCCCGTCGAGCGCGAGGAGCGCACCGACAGCGACGGTGCGGCCGACTGAGGATCAGGCGCCGGGCTCGATGTTGTAGGCCTTGATCTTTCGGTAGATCGAGGCTCGGGACATGCCGAGCGCCTCGGCGGCGCGCGCCTTGTCCCAGTCGCAGGCTCGCAGCGACTCCACGATGGCGTCGCGGGTCATCCACTCCAGCGGGGTGAGCCGATACCGCAGCCCGCTGCCGAAGTCGGCCGGAAGGTGCTGCTCGCGCAGGACGGAGTCGGTCGCCGAGGGGATCATGGTGGTGACCAGCTCGACGACCTCGGCGAGGTTCCCCGGCCACGGTTCGCGGATCAGGCGGGTCAGCAGCTCGGGGGAGACCGCGGTGACGCGTCCGCGGCTCAGCCGGCGCACCATGTCGGGAAGCAGGACACGGAGGTCCTGGACACGTGCCCGCAGCGGGGGAAGGGCGATCATCGGGATGCCGGCGGCGGCCAGGTCGCCCTCGGCCTCCTCGGCTCCCTCGACGCTCTTGCGATGGGTGCGCGTGGTGAAGGTGAGCCAGCCACTGGCCGAGGGCAGGTCCATGCCGCTGACCAGCTCGGCCAGACGGCCGGATGCCAGTCCGTCGGCGTCGCGGACGATGACGGGATGACCATCGGCGAGATGCTCGCCGACCGAGCCGAGCTTGGCCTCGATGTCGTCGTCACCGCAGTCGATGACGACGACCGTACGCCCCGGGAACTCGCGCATGGCGATGTCCTGGATGAGGGTGCGCTTGCCGGTGCCCGGCTCGCCGACGAGGCAGACGGGCAGTCGTGCGGCGGCCATGCGGCCGACCATGGCCATCGGGCCGAGGACCAGCGGGCTGAGCTGGTGGGTTCCGCGTGGCCGAGCCGGGCTCGACCGCTGGACGGGCGGTGCCGGAGCGGAGGAGGGGATCTCGATGATCGCGCCGTCGAGTCGGCCGTAGGGCGAGCGGATGGCACGTACGGTCAGGGTGGTGGCGTACTCGGTGCCGGACATGAGGGAGATCTCGGCACCGTCGGAATTGCCGAGGGCGTCCACGGTCAGCGCCCACAGCTCGGGTCGTCCCAGTCCGCCGATGCGGTCGGCCGCGGTGGCGGATCCGATGAACGCCTCGTCGCTGACGGCGATGACGCGGTCCTCGGCCGCCCGGCTGCTGCGGAGATACTGCTCCAGCAGCGACCGCGCACCTCGGCTCGACATCGTGAGAAGGGTGTCCTCGATCGAGGCACCGGCCTGTCGGACCAACGCCGTGAGCGCGGGATGCGCACGGTCGGCCCAGGTGGTGATGTCCAGGACGCCGAGCTGGCGGCGGGTGATGGGGTCGCGCACCGGGACACCGACGCAGGCGAACACCTGGAGCTGCTCGTTGAAGTGCTCGGCGCCGCGTACGAGGGCGGTCGACCGATCCTCCAGGGCGGTGCCGATGCCGTTGGTACCGGCGTACTTCTCGGCATAGCTGAACCCCGGAGCGAGCAGGGCGCGGTCGAGCTGCCCTTCGAGGCACGGCTCGCCCGAGTGCCGCAGCAGCACCTTGCCGGTGCTGTCGCCGAGGATCAGGGTCAGCGGGCTGCCGTCGATATCGCTCTGAACCTTCTCGATGACGGGGCGGGCGGCGCGGACCAGCCTGGTCGAGAGGTTCAGGTTGTCGTCGTAGGGCAGGTCGAGGCGGTCGCCGAGTGCCTGGCTGTCGTAGGAGCGACGCCAGGACGCGAGGATCCCGTCGCGGACCCCGGCATCGGGATCGGTCGATGCTCGTTCCTTGAGCCGTTCGAGGGAGTGCGTCAGCACGTCGGACCAGCTCGGCATGGCACTGGACATGGGCTTTCTCGATTCTGCCTCAGCCTGTCTCAATGTGAGACCCATCACAGTAGTCCGGTTTGCTTTGATCAAGGGCAGGTAATCGGCGGGTTACTTCTACACCGGAGGAAACCATGACGGAAACGACCAGCCTGGACGCAGTCGAAGGCATCCGTGCACAGAAGAGAGTCCTCAACTCGGCGATCCATATCGCCAACACGTTGGCGATCATCGCCGAGAATCCGGCGGGGGTGTCGGCCAAGGTGTTGGCCCGTCGCCTCGAGCAGAGCCTGTCGACCACCTACTACGCGCTGCAGACCCTGACGGACGTGGGGATGATCGAGCACGCGCCGACGACGTCGGGGCTCTACACCCTCGGACCGCAGATCGCCGCGCTGTACCGGGGCTACGTCGCCAATCGGACGCAGCCGGAGCGGCTGGCGGCGGTGCTGCAGGATCTGCGTGACGAGACTCGTGCGCGCGCCTATCTGGGTTGGTGGAAACAGGGCGATCTGGAGATCGCAGACACGCGAGGACGTCGGGGCGCGGCAGAGCTGCGCGACATCTCCGCGGGCTACCGAGGCGGCGCGCACGCGCTCGCCCTCGGCAAGGTCATGCTCGCCTCGATCGGCTTCGACCGCTGGCCGGACTACCTGCGGCAGCCGCGCCTGCGGCGATTCACCGACCACACCCTCGACACCCCCGATCGGCTGCGCCGCGAGGTGCTTCGGATGCGGGCGGCCGGGTTCGCGACCGACGTGGACGAGTACGAGATGGGTGTCTCGTGCGTGGCAGCACCGGTGCGGGACAGTGCCGGACGAGTGATCGCCGGCCTCGGTGTCTCGGTCTCGTCCCGTCGTTTCCTGGACGAGCGTGAGCAGCTCGAGTCGGCGGTCAGGCAGGCAGCGCGGGACGCGACCCGGATGTACGTCGACCTCGACCCGCTCACGGCGATGGTCTGCGAGCGGGCTCGGGCATGACGTACCGCGCCCTGGTCGCGGCTCTCGCGGCGCTGTCGCTGTCGGCGGCCTCGTGCGGCGCCTCGGACGGCTCGCCGGACGCCGCCGATCCGAACCTCGGAACGGCCGGTTGGGGCGATGGGCTCGTCGACCACCAGGCGGGCTATCGCCTGTCAGACGTCCGCGCCGAGGGCGGGCGTGCCGGCCGGGTCCGCTTCGAGCTCGAGACCGGGCAGGCACACGTCGGCGAGCTGACCTCGTGGTACTGGTCGACGGACCTCCGCTACTTCGCGCGGGCCGTCGCGGAGCCGACGCGAGATGGCGCCTGGGAGGCGGCGTTTCCGGAGAGCCCGGGAGGTCCGGGCCACCTCGTGGTGGCCTTCGACACCGGCGACGAGATCGGTGATCTCGTCCTCGGTGCCGATGTCGACGCACCGCGCGCGAAGCACGGATTGCCGAAGGTTCGGGTCGCCGAGGGGGACACGCAGAAGGTCGGTGCGTACGACGTCTCGCTCTCGGGCGACCTGCTGCTCGCTCAGCCGTCGACGCTGGTGCTGTCGGTGTCCTCCGCCGGCAAGCAGGTCGAGTACGCCGAGGCGGAGGTCGCCGGCGTCAGCATCGCCAGCGGCGCCTTCGTGCGGTTCGAGGCGGGGGCGGATGGGACGTTCAGCGGCACGCCGTCGTCACCGGGACGCTTCCGTCTCATGGTCGACGTCATGATCGCGGACCGGCCGCTGCACGCGGTGTTCGAGCGGACCGCCTTCGGCTGATCTCCGTGCCCGGAGGGCGACGGTCATCAGGCAGCCTCTACTCGTGGCGTGAGGTGGCCCGCTGGCAGTGCGGAGCCGGGCAGCAACGTCGGCTCGCAGTCGCAGCCGTCACCGCACGCCAAGTAGATGTGTGCCGGGTGGCCGCACCGCGGGCACGGCAGGTCGTGCGACAGATGGAGCGAGTTGATTCCGATGACGTCCCACATGGCTGTGCCTCCTCTCTGGTCTCTCTGGTACCCCAACCCATCACAGCTCAACCGTGAGCTCGCACCGTCTCAGTTTGAGATCGGCCGGATCCAGCGGTCGCCCGTGCCGGTGGCCACTACGCCCTGAGCGCGTCGGCGGTCGCCTGATCGGCCGGGAAGAAGGTCTCGATGGCGATCTCGTCCAAGGTCACGTCGCGCGCCGCGCCGAAGACGGTCAACGCATAGTGGAACGCAAGGTCTCCGCCGTCGGAGGCGAGGCGCATCGGCACCACCAGGTCGTTGTCGTCCGCCTGCGCGGTGAGGTCGGCGCCGGCGGGCACCGGGTAGGACTCGACCTCGGCGAGCAGGTCGGCCAGGCCCTCGGCGGCGGTGCGCTCGAGCTGACGCCGGACCCGACGGGCGGCGTGCGCCCGCCACTGGACGAAGTTGCGGATCCTCGGCGCCAGGCCGTCGGGGTGCAGCGTCGTGCGCAGCACGTTCACCGGAGGCTCGAGCAGAGCCTCGTCGACGTCGCCGAGGAAGCGCTGCATGGACCGGTTGGCCGCCAGCAGCTCCCAGCGGACGTTGACGGCCAGCGCGGGATTGGGCTCGTGACCGGCCAGCACCGTCTCCACCGCGGTCCTGGCAACGCCCAGGTCGGGCAGCGGCCGTTCCCGGTACGCCGGGGCGAACCCTGCCGCCAGGTGCAGGGCGTTGCGGTCCCGCAAGGGGATGTCGAGCTCGTCGCACAGCCGCTCGATCATGTCGCGGCTCGGTCTGGCCCGCCCGGTCTCGATGAAGCTGAGGTGCCGGGCGGACAGCTCGGCGGCGATCGACACGTCCAGCTGGGAGCGGCGCCGCCGCTCGCGCCAGCGTCGTACCAGCTCGCCCACAGGCACCTCCGCAGCCACCGTCATGTCGCTCAGGTTGCCGTCGGCAGGTGCGGATCACAACTACCTGGCAGGTAATCGACAGGCCGCCTGCGCCGGCGCCACCGTGGTGAGGTCAGTTCCCGAGATGCAGGAGAGCACCATGACCGAGACCATCGAGACGTACGTGAGGTTCTGGAACACCGAGCCGGGCGAGCCGCAGCGCCGGGTCGGCGCCCAGGTGTTCACCCCGGACGTCAGCTACGTCGCCCCGAACGCGGACCTGGTCGGCGTCGAGGCGCTCGTCGGGTTCACCCGGACGTTCGTCGAGAACGTGGGTGCCTACGAGTTCCTCGCCCGGGCCGAGCCGGAGACCCACCACGACCGGGCCCGGCTGGCCTGGGAGATCCGCGTCGGCGGGTCCTCCTTCGCCGAGGGCACCGACGTGATCGTCACCGACGCGGACGGACGGATCACCGGTGTGACCACCTTCGTCGACCGTGCGCCGGTCCTCACGGCTGAGCACCATGGCGGTGCGGCGTGAACCTGATCGAGATCCGCTGCCCGGTCGGCGCACTGGATGGTGAGGACCGCGCCCAGCTCGCCGGTTACATCACCGCCGGGCTGGTCGGCGACGAGATACCCGTGGAGGTCCCCGAGGAGACGATGAGGCGGGCGCGCGCGATGACCCACGTCGGATTCCTGGCGCTCAACGGGTGGACGACCGGCGACGGCCCCTGGCAGCCGGGCGTGACGCCTCCGATGTGGATCACCATGACGGTGCCCGACCGGTGGCGGGACGAGACGGCGCGGCACGCGATCGGCTGGCTGCGGCGTGCCGTACGCCGCCTGGATGCCCGGCACGGCTGGGAGAGGTCGGTCGGAGACCTGTGGATCGACCTGGCCGGGGTGCCCGACGGCAGCATCGGCCTCGCCGGCAGGCCGGCCACGGCCGACGACGTGCTGGCGACGATGACCGCGGAGTTCCGGGCCCGGACCGATGCCGGCCAGGTCGACCTGCCGGAGGGGACGGTCATCGACCCGATCTGCGGGATGAGGGTCAAGCTCGGGAAGGGGGCGATCACGGTCGAGGACGACGGCGTCACCGTCGGGTTCTGTGCGCAGGCCTGCCGGGACGCGTACGTCAGGCAGGTGTGACCAGCGTGACACTGCGGCACATCTGACCGTGCGGCACCGGTGATGCCCGGTGGGACGCCGTTTCGGCCGTGTCGCTGGCCGGTGCCCACAAGGAATCCCCGCGAAGCCTGTCGGAGTCGAGCGGTCACAGGAGCGGCGCCAGATGACAAGGTCTGCACCGTGCCACAGGTCTCTCGAATTGCCATCGTCAACCGCGGTGAAGCCGCGATGCGTCTGATCCATGCCGTCCGCGACCTCAACGCGCGGGGATCGTCCGAAGGGACGATCCGCACCATCGCACTGCACACCGACGTCGACGCCGGGGCGGCGTTCGTACGCGAGGCCGACGAGGCCCACCTGCTGGGAGCGGCGGCGGATCGCCCCTACCTCGACCTCGCCGTCCTCGAGCAGGCCCTGGTCGCCACCGGAGCGGACGCCGCCTGGGTCGGCTGGGGCTTCGTCGCCGAGGACCCCGCCTTCGCCGAGCTCTGCGACCGGCTGGGCGTCACCTTCATCGGTCCCAGCGCCGAGGCGATGCGCAAGCTGGGCGACAAGATCGGCTCGAAGCTGATCGCCGAGGAGGTCGGCGTCCCGGTGGCTCCGTGGAGCCGCGGTGGAGTCGACACGCTCGAGGAGGCCCTGGCCAGCGCCGAGAAGATCGGCTACCCGCTCATGCTCAAGGCCACCGCCGGGGGCGGCGGTCGCGGCATCCGGAAGGTCACCTCCGGTACCGAGCTCGCCGAGGCCTACCAGCGCACCCGGGACGAGGCGGAGCGGGCGTTCGGCAGCGGCGTCGTGTTCCTCGAGAAGCTGGTCACCGACGCCCGTCACGTCGAGGTCCAGGTGATCGCCGACGGCCAGGGCACCGCCTGGGCGATCGGCGTACGCGACTGCTCGGTGCAGCGGCGCAACCAGAAGGTCATCGAGGAGTCGTCCTCCCCGCTGCTGACCGACGACCAGGCCGCCGAGCTCAAGGCATCCGCGGAGCGGCTCGCCACGGCGGTGGGCTACGCCGGAGCCGGCACCGTCGAGTTCCTCTACCACCCGGGTGAGAAGACGTTCGCCTTCCTCGAGGTCAACACGCGCCTCCAGGTCGAGCACCCGATCACCGAGGTCGTGACCGGCACCGACCTGGTCGCGCTGCAGATCCAGGTCGCCTCCGGTGTCCCGCTCACCGGCGACCGGCCGACCGAGCGGGGCCACGCGGTCGAGGCCCGGCTCAACGCCGAGGACCCCGACCGCGACTTCGCGCCCGCTCCGGGCCGGATCAGCCGCCTCGAGTTCCCCGCCGGACCCGGCATCCGGGTCGACACCGGCGTGGCGGAGGGCGACACCATCCCGGCCGACTTCGACTCGATGATCGCCAAGGTGATCGCCTGGGGCGCCGACCGCGAGCAGGCCTTGGCGCGGCTGCGCCGGGCGATGGGGGAGACCACCGTCATCATCGACGGCGGCGCGACCAACAAGAGCTTCATCCTCGACCTCCTCGACCAGCCCGAGGTCACCACCGGCAGCCCGGCCTGGGCCGACACCGGCTGGATCGACCGAGTGCGCGGTGAGGGGCGGCTGCAGGCCGCCCGGCATGCAGGCGTCGCGCTCGTCGCCGCCGCGATCGAGGGCTACGACGAGGCCGAGCGCGGCGAGATCGCCCGCATGCTCCAGACCGCCCAGGGTGGCCGCCCTCAGATCCAGCACGACCCTGCTCGCACCATCGAGCTCAAGCTGCGCGGGGCGACGTACGCCCTGACCGTGCGGCAGTCCGGGCCCGCCCGCTACCAGGTCACCATCACCGCCGGGGGAGAGCGGCGCACCCTCACCGCCACCCTCGACCGGATCGACGAGGTGCACGGCCGGCTCACCGTCGACGGCCACCGCTACCGGCTGGTGACCGCCACCCACGGCCCCGTCCACCTGGTCGAGGTCGACGACGTGATGCACCGGGTCAGCCGCGACGAGGGCGGCATGCTGCGCTCGCCCGCGCCGGCGCTCGTCGTCTCCACCCCGCTCGCCGTCGGCGACGAGGTGGAGGCGGGTCACCCGGTGCTGGTGCTCGAGTCGATGAAGATGGAGACCGCGCTGACCGCGCCGTTCACCGGCCGGGTCAAGGAGCTCCTGGTCCGGGTCGGGAGCCAGGTCGAGACCGCGGCGCCGCTGCTGCGCCTCGAGCCGACCGGCGGCGCCGAGGGCGAGCAGGCGAGCAGTGCCCGCCTGGCCGACCTCGACCTGCCCGCGCCCACCGCCGAGACCGGCCGCAGCAACGGCGCGATCGCCGACCTGAGCAGCCTGCTGCTCGGCTACGACGTCGAGGAGGATCAGCGTCCGGCCCTGCTCGCCGCCCACCTGGCCTCCCGCTCCACCGGCGCGCCCGCGGACACCCTCCGCACCGAGATGGGCCTGCTGTCGCTGTTCACCGACTTCGCCGAGCTCAGCCGCAACCGCCCGGCCGGTGACGAGCCGTCCACCGAGCTGCGCGTGCACAGCTCGCGGGAGTACTTCCACACCTACCTGCGCAGCCTGGACCCCGACCGGGGTGCCCTCCCGGACCACTTCCGGGACAAGCTGCAGCGGGTCCTCGCGCACTACGGGGTCACCGACCTCGAACGTACGCCGGAGCTCGAGCGTGCGGTGTTCCGCATCTTCCTCGCCCAGCAGCATCCCGCCGACGTCGACGTCGCGATCGGGGTGCTCCAGCGCTGGCTCGGCGACCCGCCGCCGGCCACCGAGGACGCTGCCGCCGTCCGCGCACTGCTCGAGCGGATCGTACGCGCCACGCAGCTCCGGTTCGCCGTCGTCGGCGACCTGGCCCGCTCGGTCCGGTTCGGCTGGTTCGACCAGCCGGCGGTCGATGACGAGCGTCGCGCGGTGCTGGAGGGCGTACCGGCCGAGGTCGCCGCCCTCACCGACCCGGACGCCCCTGACCGGGCTGCCCGCATCGACGCACTCGCGGCCGTCCCCGAGCCGCTGGTCGGCTTCCTCCGGGACCGGCTGGTCGAGGGGCTTCCCGAGCGCGAGCCGCTGCTGGAGGTGCTGATCCGGCGCCACTACCGCGACTACGACCTGCACGACCTGACCGTCACCGGCAACGGCGGCGGGCGCCCGGTGGCGCACGCCGACTACGCCACGGACGAGAAGGGCGCGGCCCGGGTGGTGTCCACCATCGGCGACGTCACCGAGCTCGCCGACCCCGACGGCCCGCTCGCCACCGCCATCACCTCGGCGATGACGCCCGACCACGATGACGTCGTCGAGATCTACCTGCGCTGGACGGACGCGCCCACCGATCCGGACCAGGCCTCGGCCGAGCTGGCCGCGATGCTCGCCGGGCAGGAGTTCGCCCGTCGTGCCCGCCGCGTCTCGGTCGCGGTCTGCCATCCCGCGCCGCAGCCGATCGACTACTTCACCTACCGCCACCACGCGGACGGCGCCCCTCACATCCCGACCACCGAGCTGGTCGAGGACACACTCGTCCGGGGCATGCACCCGATGGTGGGTCGCCGGCTCAACCTGTGGCGCCTCAGCGAGTTCGAGGTCACCCGGCTCGCCGCGCCCGACGACGTCCTGCTCTACGAGTGCGTCGCCCGGGCCAACCCGGCCGACCGCCGGCTCGTCGCGGCCGCGCAGGCCCGCCAGCTCGCCGTGGTCCGCGACGACGAGGGCCGTGTGATCGCGCTGCCGCACGTCGAGCGTGCCGTGGAGAACTGCCTCGAGGCGATCCGCCGCGTACGCACCGCCCGAGGTCGCGAGGGCACCAAGCTCGACGTCAACCACGTCTGGGTGACGGTGTGGCCGGTCGTCGAGGCGGACCTCGACCAGATCACCGCGCTCCAGAGCAAGATCACACCCCTCAGCGAGGGCACCGGGATCGAGGAGGTTCTCGCCGAAGGGCGGGTGGCCTCGCCGGACGGCGGCGAGCCGACCCGCCTGGCGATCCGCTTCCACGCCCAGCCGGGCGCGGGCGTCGTGGCCGACGTCATCGAGCCGCCCACCGAGCCGCTCGCCCCGCTGGACGAGTACGCCGCCAAGGTGCTCCGCGCCCGGCGCCGCGGCCTCGTCTACCCCTATGAGCTCCAGCGCGCCCTGGCCGCTGGCGGCACGGTCGTCGAGCACGACCTCGACGACTCCGGCAAGCTCGCACCGGTCGACCGTGCCCCCGGGCTCAACAAGGCCGGCATCATCGTCGCCGTCGTGACCACCCCGAGCTCGCTCTACCCCGACGGCATCACCCGCGTCGTACTCTGCGGTGACCCGCTCAAGTCGCTCGGTGCCCTCTCGGAGCCCGAGTGCGCCCGGGTGATCGCGGCCATCGACCTCGCCGAGCGGATGCAGGTCCCGGTCGAGTGGTTCGCGGTCTCGGCCGGTGCCCGGATCTCGATGGAGAGCGGCACCGAGAACATGGACTGGGTCGCCGCCGCGCTGCGCCGGATCGTCCAGTTCACCCAGGACGGCGGCGAGATCAACATTGTCGTCGCCGGGATCAACGTCGGCGCCCAGCCCTACTGGAACGCCGAAGCGACGATGCTGATGCACACCAAGGGCATCCTGGTGATGACCCCGGACAGCGCCATGGTGCTCACCGGCAAGCAGTCGCTCGACTTCTCCGGTGGTGTGTCCGCCGAGGACAACCACGGCATCGGTGGCTACGACCGGGTGATGGGCCCGAACGGGCAGGCGCAGTACTGGGTCCCCGACCTGGCCGGTGCCTTCCGGGTGCTCATGGCTCACTACGAGCACACGTACGTGGTCCCCGGCGAGGCCGGCCCGCGGCGCGCCGCAACGGCCGACCCGGTCGACCGCGACGTGTCGTCCTTCCCGCACCCGGGTGACTTCGCCACGGTCGGCGAGATCTTCTCGGCCGAGCACAACCCCGACCGCAAGCGACCCTTCGACATCCGCACCGTGATGCGGGCGCTGGCCGACGCCGACCACGAGATGCTCGAGCGGTGGGCCGGTATGGCCGACGCCGACACCGCCGTGGTCGTCGACACCCGCATCGGCGGCTACCCGGTCAGCCTGGTCGGCATCGAGTCCAAGCCGGTGCCGCGCGCCGGGTTCCCTCCCACCGACGGTCCGGACACCTACACCGCGGGCACCCTGTTCCCGCGGTCGTCGAAGAAGGTCGCGCGCGCGATCAACGCGGCCTCGGGCAACCGACCGCTGGTGGTGCTCGCCAACCTGTCCGGCTTCGACGGCTCCCCGGAGTCGATGCGCAACCTGCAGCTCGAGTACGGCGCCGAGATCGGCCGCGCGGTCGTCAACTTCCAGGGCCCCATCGTCTTCTGCGTCATCTCCCGCTACCACGGCGGCGCGTTCGTGGTGTTCTCCAAGCACCTGAACCCGTCGATGACCGTCCTCGCCATCGAAGGCTCGTACGCCTCCGTCCTCGGTGGCGCTCCCGCGGCCGCCGTCGTGTTCGCCGCCGAGGTCTCCAAGCGAGCGGCGGCCGACCCGCGCGTCGCCGCGCTCGAGGAGCGCATCGACCACGCCGAGGACGGCGAACGCGGCGCGCTCGTCGTCGAGCTCGCCGAGCTCCGCGCCCAGCTGCGGGCCGACAAGATCGCCGAGGTCGCCGCCGAGTTCGACGACGTGCACAACATCCACCGCGCCGTCGAGGTGGGCTCGGTCGACGAGGTCATCGCGGCCAGCGATCTGCGGCCCAAGGTGATCGAGGTCATCGAACGGGCGTGGGGCAAGGAGTGACCTAGACGGTCAGGGTTTCGAGTCTGCCGCGGTCAATACACCTGATCAGGGCCCTGTCCTTAACCTTCACCGAAGGTCAAGGACAGGGCTCGATCTCCCGTGTGTCGCTTCTTTGGCACTTGTTCTCGGGACCGCCGGCGGTTGTCTTGAATGGCCTCGGAAGGCTTTGTCCCGAGGAAGGACGCCGCTCGGCGCCACGGAGAAGGAGCGTGATGGCCGGCCGACCGCGCACCCCACCGAGACCTACGCCACCCCCGCGACAAACGCGGCGGTAAGACGCATCTGGTGCTGTTGTGGTCCCTTCCGTCTGTGCCTCCTGTACCTTTCTGGCACATAGGCAGCGCGAATCGAGAGTGAGGACCATGGCCGAGTTCAGCACGAGCCTGATCGTTCGGGGCGAGTCGGTTCAATCCCTATACACGCAGTTCCGCAGTGGGCGGTTGGTCGTGAACCGCCGCTACCAACGCAAATTGGTCTGGGTGGAGGCTGAGAAGCAGGCCTTCATTGACTCCCTGCTCAAGGACATGCCGGTGCCCTTGATCTTGGTTGCCGAGGTCACGGACGACGGGGTCGAGCGACTTGAAGTGATCGACGGACTGCAGCGCCTGAACGCCATCTTCAGTTACTTTGAGAATGAGTTCGGTGTCCCAGAGGGGTACTTCGATCTGAACGCTCTTGCAGAAACGAAGCAGCTACTCGACGAGAATGCCCTAGAGCAGAGCGAGCCCGTTCTTCCTCGGTCTCAGGCGGTCGAGCTTGCTGGGTATACATTGCCCATCTCGGTCTATCGGACCAGCTCGAACGAGAAGGTTGACGAGGTGTTCCGCCGAATCAACTCAAACGGCCGGCACCTCTCACGCCAGGAGATCAGGCAGGCCGGTTGCCTGTCGACCTACGCGGACAGCGTCAGGACGATCTCGGCGGCGATCCGCGGCGACTTTTCAGTGTCGGACATGGTCGACCTGAAGCGCATGCCCAACATCAGCATCTCGTCGACTGAGGATGGCCGTGGCGTCTACGTCGATGACATCTTCTGGGTTCGCCACCGCGTCCTGGACCGGGAGCAGGTACGAACGTCGCGCGATGAGGAGATCGTCGCGGATCTGCTCGTGACAATGCTTGCAGATCCCACTCCGCCCTACGACTCCCGCGTTCTCGACGAGTTCTACGGGTTGCTGCCGGGAACAGAGTCGCGGCCAGAGAAGATCGACACCGCGATCGTCAAGTACTCACCCGAAGAGGTACAAGAGCGATTCGACGACACCCTGGCTGCATTCAACGAAATTTTCGACGCAGACCACCTCTTTGCGCTTCACTTCTTCTCCGCGCCGAAGCAGCGAGTTCCTCGCTACTTCGAGGTCGTCTTCTTGGCCCTCGACGTCGTAATGCACGTCGAGGGATTGAACGTCTTGGATTTCGGCGCGATTCGTATGGCGCTCGCTGACTTCGGGACCAACCACTTGGATATTCCAGGTGGTGGCGGTCGCTGGACTGCCGATTCCAAGCGCTCCAATATCGACGTGGTGGCTGGGGTCCTGCGAAAGCACGCCGTCGCCGGGACTATCTCGACTGGTCCGTTCCAGACCAAGAACGCTCTCGTCGTTGAGCGGCTCCTCAAGGCCTCACTGGTCGAGGTCTCCGCGCTTGAGATGAAGCAAGGCTTCTCGACTCTGTCTGATCCGCCAGCGCTCAACACCAATGTCGTCAAGGACATCGCTCGGACGACGGTTGGTATGGCCAATGGTGGCAACGGCTTCGAGGGGTATGTACTAGTAGGCGTAGCAGATAAGAACGACGATGCTACGAGGATTAAGAAGGTCACTGGGCGCGACTGCCCCGAGGTAGAGAGCCGCTTCATCACTGGCGTTGAAGCAGACATGGATCAACTCGGGACTCTCGATGACGTTCTGTTGTGGTTCACCGACAAGTACAAGGCGTGCAAGGTCGACACACGGCTTGAGGCACAGGTTTTGCGCGACGTGCGCGTGGCGAAAATCGCCGAGCGCACCGTGATCATCTTGAAGGTAACCGACGTCGGAGAACCAGTTACCGTCAACAATGCCTTCTTCACGCGATCGGGATCGCAGACGTTGGAAGTCGCGGCAGCGGACGTTGGAAAGCTCTTCGCTCGCTTCGCCTGATCGATGCGCTCACGATCATCCACGCGCGCCACTTATCTGAACGCATCGGCCGCGGCATTTCACTTGTGCATGCAGGACACCTTGGCACGCCCGGTCTCGCCCTGCGTCACAGTGGGCGGAGTGTTGCATTTCGGGCCAGGCACCTACCTCCGCGAGAACGAGGTGGCTGCAACACTTTCTGGGACTCACCCCGCAGTGACACGGGCGCCCGGCCATCGACGCTACCGCCCTCTCTGTGGGCTCGAGATGTAGCGCGGCACACAACAGCACCCGGCGCGAAGATTCCGACTATGCATCTCGTTCGATGCGCTCGAAGATGTCTGCGTCCGTCTCGCGCTGCCACTCCGGCATGTCCGCCCAGTCGGCGACGTAGGAAGGCTTTGGGTCGGGGAAGTGTTTGAAGATCTGGGCAATCCAGCAGATGGCCACGAACCGGCCCTTCTGCTCACGGGTGAGCTTGCTCGTCGTACCGCCTGAGGTCTCGACGAAGGCACGGACCTGCTGGTAGACCGCCGCCGCGCTGGCGCGCTCCCAGTCCGGCGTCTCTTCCCAAGGGGCCACGTAGCCCGCCTTGGGCTCTCCGGGGTAGTGCTTCCGGACTCCGGCAATCCATGCCTCACGAAAGACACGTCCCTGGTCGACCGACAAAGTCTTCTCCTTCATTGTTGTCATGGCGTCGTCGAGAACGATGCCAACTTCTGGCTGAGCTCGTTCACCCTCGGCTCACCCATCAGAGGCGTGAGCTGCTTGTTCAGTCCGGTGAGCTTTCGTTCCACCCATCCCGAGCCTGTGCCCTTGGCGACCTCGACTGCAGCGTCGGCATGGACGACGAGCTGATCGACATCTCCTTGCTGAAGACCGAGGGTTGCGAGATCGGTCAGGACACCGCCGCGTCGGCGGGCTGAGATGTCCATTCTCAGGGCTGCATCTAGGGCCTGTTCGGCGAGGTCGGCGCGCTGCAGGGTGACGTAGCAGGCGCCGCGCTCCTCAGGTAGTCGCGAGCCGTCGAAACGAAGCCAGCCGTCGGTGTGAATCCGGCCGGTTAGGTGGTGGACGTCTTCAGCGGTATCGAGGGAGCGCTGGCAGGCGGCGAGATCACCGAGCCCCGCGTGCACCTGGGCTTGGACGGTGCTCACCCAGTAGCGCGTTGACAGACTCGGATCGCCCTTGGTCGCGACGCGAGCGGCGAGGTCGAGCATCGGGTGGGCGTCGGCGTGCTGGTGCTCGTATACCCCGATGAAGGCGTGGCGAGTCAGCGCGGTCGCCCACAGGTCGTGTGCGCCGGCCTCTTTCCCCGCTGAGGCGGCCAGGGTGTAGCAGTGCGCCGCATCGGTGTAGCGGTTGCTGTCGAAGAAGATCTCTCCAGCGAGCTGAAACAGGTCAGCAATCAGGGAGCAGAGCTCTCGGTGAACCTTTTCGCTGCGCGTACGCTGCAGGGCTGAAACCAGCACGCCGAGATGCTCTCGCACGATCGGATAGGCATGGCGCTTCGTCTTCGCCAAGGCGAATACTCGCCACAGATGGCTGTTGAGCGCGGCGTACTCGTCGACAGTCTCGGGACCGATCCGGCCGACGTGCTCGATGCGTTCCCGGTCGATGCCGTCCTCGAGCCCGGCCATCGCGATGAGGGTTCCGGCCATCGTCATCAGCCGCAGCAGCTCGCGGCGGCTCAGGTCGTCAAACTCCAGGCCCTGCGGCTGATCCGCGACGACGTCGTCCACCATGCCAGCAGGGTGCACGAGTGCAACCTGACGCTCAGCCAAGGCTGCCTCGAACCGGATCCGGGCGGCAGCGTCGGCGCGTTCTAGAACGGTGTCGAGAATCGCCTGCATGTGCGGTCGCGGGACTCGGGTAGCACCGGCCTGCTCCCACTTGCTGACCGTGCGCGACGGGATACCGAGGTGGTCAGCGAAGTCACGCAGGCTCATTCGCAGTGCCACCTTACGCAGCAACCGCGCCTCTGCCCCCGTCCACGTCTCCACCCCCGGCATTGAATCAGGTTTGCACGCCGAAAGGCAGGGCAAGGGCAGCGGAAGGGCAGCGGTCGAGCGTTCCCGATGCTCCGCGCGCTGAGGAGAGTTGAGAACGACCCCGGCATCGATCGAACGCAGGATTCGCCGGTGCTGGGGTCAGCAACCGGCAAGGTGGGTCCAGTGCCAGAGAGTCTCGGGCGTCGGGCCATCTACGGACGAAGGGGACAGAGATGACCGAGATGGACATGGCGACGCCGCGGTCGGGCATGGCGTACGTCCACAAGACGCGTGACGGCGCGTTCTGGCACTTGGCGCGGCCCGGCTTGATCGGACGCGCTAGTTACGTCTTCACTCGCTGTGGGCGTCGCCTGGGTCGGTGGAACCTGGTGCCGGCGCGCCCCCGTGCAGAGGTGAGAGACGACGCGCTGTGCCCTGCATGCCGTCGCAAGGTGGCGCGCTGATGTGGTCGCAGTATCCGTCGTTGGCGGCGTACGAGCGTTGGATTGCTCCTCGGCCGAGCTTGGTGATCATGCAGCCGACCACGCTGTGCAATCTGGACTGCAGCTACTGCTACCTGCCCGAGCGGATGCGACGCCGTGAGATGAGTGTCGAGGTCGCTGCGGCGGTCGCGAGCAGCATCGCGGAGCAACCGGCCGACGACGTAGTCGAGGTGTGTTGGCACGGCGGGGAGCCGCTGGCGACGGGTCGTGATCAGATGGTCGGGCTCTGGGAGGAGTTCGAGGCGCTGCGTCGCGCCGGGAGACTGGTTCACAGCCTGCAGACGAATGCCACCCTCATCGACGACTCGTGGTGCGAATTGCTCACCGCGTACGACGTGAAGGTCGGTGTCAGCCTCGATGGGCCGAGAGACCTCAACCGGGAGCGGGTTGATCGCGGCGGTCGCCAGTCCTTCGACCGCGCCATGGCTGGGATCGAACGGCTTCGTGCTCATGGGATCGACTTCTCGATGATCGCTGTTGTCGACCCGAGTCGTGGTACTGCGCCTGACGTGCTCGACTTCGCGACCGAACTCGGTGCCTCATCGGTCGGCATCAACATGGAGGAGCGCGAAGGGGTCAACCTTGATCGGCCACTTCCTTCAACTACCACCGCACGTGAGTTCTGGGCCGGCGCGATCGCGTGGTCGCTCGAGCACCCGGAGACCGAGGTGCGCGAACTCGAGCGGATCGGGAGCTACCTCCGGCTGATCCGTACCGGTCACCGCGACCGGTGGGAGTCGCACCGGTTCGACCCGTTGCCCACCGTGACATTCAACGGTGACGTCGTGTTGCTCTCCCCAGAACTGGCCGGGATCAAGGACGGGCATTACGGCGACTTCATCGCCGGCAATGTTCGCGACCAGAGCATCAGCGAGATTCTCGGCTCGGCGGGCCGTTTGCGATACGTCGCTGAGTTCCTCGACGGTCTCAACAGATGCCTTGCCACCTGCGACTTCTTTGACTTCTGCCGGGGCGCCCAGGCGGGAAACCGGTACTTCGAAAACGGCCGCTTCGATACGACCGAGACCAACTACTGCCGAGTGAGCAGGCAAGAGCTCGTCAAAGCACTCGTCGACACCACACCGATCTAGGAGAGAACAGCCATGAAGACTTCGCCTCAGACGCTGCTGGATCCAGACACCGACCTCGCGAGACTCCTGCGCACCGGGCATCCGATCCTTGATACCGCGACGCATGCAGCGGCCCCGTCGCCGACGGCGTTCGACAATCGGAAGTCCTGGGACAACTGGGCCAAGACCGGGCCGAAGCGCTTCGACAATCGGCCGACCTGGGACAACTGGAAGAAGAGATGAGATGCGGATCCCTACTTGCTCGCACATAGGGTGAAGGCCCATGGAGACGTTCACGATCCGCGATACCCGCGTAGCGTTGCCGGCCGTCGGCGAGCGTGATCTCCAGGCGGTGTCCGCCCTCGAGGCGGCCGATGACCCGATCACCTTTTTCTCCTACCGCGATCGGGCCCTTCGTCTCCTGGAGGTGGTCGACTCGCGCCTCCACGACGGGCTGATTCAGAAGGTGACGGCGGAGCGGACGCACATGTCTGACGTACGCCTGTCGTCGGTCGAGCTCGCCGACTGCGAGCTGGCCTCGCTCGTCATCGCCGACAGCAGACTCACACGTGTCAGGTTCAGTAATTGCCGCCTCCTCGGCGCCAGGTTCAGCGAGGTCACCTTGGAAGACGTCGTCTTCGAGCGGTGCCGCCTCGACTATGCGACCTTCACTCATGTGATCGCGAAGGGCGCCGTCGCGTTCGTCGGGTGCTCGCTGACCGAGGCCGAGTTCGACGGCAGCGACCTCAGCCGAGCTGCGTTCACCGAGAACAGGCTGGCGCAGACCAGGTTCGGGCAGGGCACCTACCGCGGCACGGACCTTCGTGAGAACGACCTGTCTGCGATCTCCGGGGTGGTCAACCTGCGCCAGGCGCTCCTGGACCGTCACCAGCTGGCTGATCTCACCGATGCCCTGGCTGACGACCTCGATCTCACTTTCGCGGACGACTTGGAGTAGTCAGCTTGCCTCGTATGGCCAGCGCGCCGTCGTCGAAAGCCCGGCGGGTTCCCCTCGGGCCGGAAGGTCAGGCTCCCTTGTCGCGGAACACGTCGGAGAGCGGGTCGGCCTCGAAGTACGCAGTCTTGATCTTCAGCCACTCACCGCTGAGGACCATGTCCTTCAGGACCTCGTCGATCTGCGCCTTGCGCTGGTCGCCGGAGCGGATGACGAACCCGATCGGGGCGTTGTCGACCTGGTAGACGATCGGCTCCTCCAGGACGATGGGGGCGCCCTTGATGATCGACTGCGCGTAAGGAGCTCCGTGGAACAGCGCGTCCGCTTCGCCCCGCTCGATCAGTTCGACGGCAGCGCCCACGTTCGGGGCCTTGACGATCTCGACGTCGTGGTACTTGTCCCGCAGGTAGGACTCCTGGATCGCGCCGTCGACGACGGCGATCCTCTTCCCGTCGACGTCGCGACGTGTCCGGATGGTCGATCCCTCGGGGGTGAGGAAGGCGACGTACGTCGAGAAGTACGGCGCGCTGAAGTCGAACTCGCGCTCCAGCACCGAGGTGTTCGTGACCTGGGCCCCGATCATGTCGATCTTCCCCGCTCGCAGGGCCGGGAAGAGCTCGTTGAAGTCCATCGCCACGAACTCGGGCTCGAGGCCCATGCCTTCGGCGACGCTGCGCGCCATCTCGTAGTCGAAGCCCTTGGCCGAGCCGTCCTCGCTCGTGAAGTAGACCGGCTCGGTGCTGTCGACACCGATCCGAAGGGTGTTGCTGCTGCCGACCGCGGCGCTGGCCTTGTCGGTGGCGGTCGGCGTGGACTGCGAGAAGTATCCGCTGAAGGCGATCGCGCCTAGGAGGACCACTGCGCCGGCGACGACCAACTTGATCTGGTTCATGTGGGGGGATCCTGTGGCTGGGGGCGGAGGCACCTGCCGATGGATGGCATGCAGGCCCGAGCGGTGAGGCGTGAACCAGACAACCGGACCCGTACGTCACGGGGAACGTGGCTCGACCAACACGGTGCAAACGGTCGGTGAATCCCGGGGGCTGCGGCAACCGACCGCTATGGCCGGCTCGGGGTCACCGCGTCGCGACCAGGTGCACGATGACCAGGTCGTCGGCCTCCAGCAGGGGCGCGATGATGCCGACCTCGTCGAGCAGCCGGCCGCTCATCACCGTGCCGCCGTCGTACCACGCGGGTCGCGGGCGGTTCTTGGGTGAGATCGCGAGAGGCACCGGCATCACCCGGTACGCCGTGTCCGGGGTCAGGCCGGGGAACCGGATGCGGCCGGCCGGCTGACCCAGGGTGTGGTCGAGCGCCGACACCCGGAACAGCGCCTCGCGCCCGTCGGGGGCGACCACGCCGTCGACCTGGAGGCCGTCGGGCACGGTGTCGGCCCGCACGACGCGGCCGGAGTGGAGCAGCCCACGGAACCGCTTGTGCAGCGCGATCCAGGCTCGGAGCTCCTCGCGGTCCGCGTCCGACATGGTGGTGAGGTCCCACTCGACGCCGAGATGTCCCCAGATGGCGGTGCCGGCGCGGAAGCGCAGGGTGTGCTGACGTCCGGTGGTGTGGTCGGTGCCCGATCCGACGTGGGCGCCCATCAGCTCGGGCGGGAGGGTCAGGCCGGTCCACCGGACCAGACGGTGCCCTTCGTGCGCGTCGATGCAGTCGGAGACCCAGGCCCGGTCGGTGCGCTCGAGGACTCCGAGGTCGAGGCGCCCGCCACCGCCGCAGCAGGACTCGATCTCGAGCCCGGGATGCTCGGCACGGAGTGCGTCCATCAGGCGATAGGCGGCGAGCGTCTGCAGGTGGACCGCGGGCCGGTGGTCCCGGCCGCGGCCCGCGCCGGTCAGCGCACGGTTGTGGTCCCACTTGATGTAGGCGATGTCGTAGCGGTCCACCAGCGCCGAGATCTGGCCGAACACGTGGTCCCAGGCGTCCGGGTTCGAGAGGTCGAGGACGTGCTGGTTGCGCGAGCTGATGCCGGGACCGGCGTGGGTGCCGAGGATCCACTCGGGATGCTCCCGGGCCACGTCGGAGTCGAGGCTGACCATCTCGGGCTCGAACCACAGCCCGAACTCCATGCCCAGGCCCTGCACGGTCTTCACCAGCGGGGTGAGGCCGTCCGGGAACACGCCCTCGTCCACCACCCAGTCGCCCAGCGAGCTCGTCGCGTCGCGCCGCCCCTTGAACCAGCCGTCGTCGAGGACGTACCGCTCGACGCCCAGCTCGGCAGCGCGCTCGGCGAGCTCGATCAGCTTCTCCGTGTCCATGTCGAAGTAGACGGCCTCCCAGGTGTTGAGGAGCACCGGTCGCTCGCGCCGCGGGTGGGTCGGGCGCGCCCGCAGGTGCTCGTGGAAGCGACCGGAGAAGGCGTCGAGCCCGTCGCCCCAGGAGGCGTAGAGCCAGGGCGAGGCGTACGTCTCGTCGTGGCCCAGCACCATCTCACCGGGCATGAGCACCTCGCCTCCGCGCAGCAGCTTCCAGCCGGTGAAGGAGTTCTCGGCGCAGAGCACCTGGTTGCCGCTCCAGCCGAGGTGGACACCCCAGACCCGACCGCCGCGGAAGCCGAACCCGGACCGGCCGGCGCACAGCACGGTGGCCGAGTCGTGGCCGGGACGACCGCCCCAGGCCTCGCGTACGTGCTGTCCCTGGGTGAACGCGTGGCGCTGCGGGGTGCGCTCGTGCGCGTGCCGTCCTGCCATGCCCAGAAGCTCGTCGGCTTCGGCCGGCACCGGCAGCGCCGGCTCGAGCAGCGTCACCTCGTACGGCGTCTCCGCCAGGTTCCGTACGCAGGCACGCAGGCGCAGCAGACCGTTGCCCAACAACTCGATCTCGGTGGTCACCTCCACGCCGGCCGGCCCATCCAGCGCGACGCTGGTGAGCCGGGTGCAGTCGGCCGACTCGGTGACCGTGTGGTCCACCGCGTCGAAGGTGAGCGCCCAGGCCTGGCCGTCGCGGCTGCCCAGCAGACCCGGACGACCCACCCAGCCACTGGTCTGCTGCGGCAGCACCGATGCCCACGAGTGCTGGTAGATCGCCCCGTCGAGGCTCGGCATCTCCAGGGAGCGGAGAAGGTCGGGCACGTGCTCGGCCGCGGTCTCGCCGAGATCCGGTCCCCAGTGGAGGATGCAGGGGAGCTCGGTGGAGTCGAGCCGGACGACCAGGCTGGTGTCGCCGCGGCGCAGGTGCACCCCGCCGGCGGGGCGGGTCGCGGGGGACGCGTGGGTCATGGGACTCCTCGTCATTGGGTGGTACGTCGGGTCAGCCGAGCCGGGCGTCCGGGCGTGCTTCGACGACCGTCCAGGACTCCGGCGGCAGGACCAGCGAGAGCGTGTCGCCCGGGCCGGAGGAGAGGTCGGTCGCGGTGAACGCGGTGTTCGACCCCGCGGGGTCACCGGCCGTGAGGGAGCGCGCGGACGGTGCGACGGGTGCCGTGAGCCCGTGGAGGTCGAGGCAGGTCTCGGTCGGAGTGGGGGAGCGGTTGGTCAGGAAGACCGACCACGCGCCCGTGTCCGGGTCGTGGGTGGCGGCGGCGGTGACGGTCGGGACCTGGCCGTACCGGTCGGTGGCGAGCGTCGCGCAGTCCACCTCGGCGGCCAGGACGGCACCACGCGCGGCAGCGGCGACCGCGGCGAACGGATGGAAGGTCGGCTGCCGCCAGGCCGCGCCGCCCGGCTCGGTGCGGATCGGGGCGATCACGTTGACCAGCTGGGCCTGGCAGGCGATCCGCACCCGGTCGGCGTGGTTGAGCAGTGAGATCAGCAGGTCGCCGACCACCACGGCGTCGAGGGCGCTGTAGTCGTCCTCGAGCAGCCGACCCGCCTCGGTGATCTGCGGCAGCCCCTCGTCGTTGAACCGCGACTGGTACCAGACGTTCCACTCGTCGAACGCGATGCCGATCCGCTTGCTGCTGTGCTTGCGCGCGGCCACCGCGTCGATGGTGGCGACGACCCCGTCGATGAACGAGTCCATGTCCGCGCCGGAGGCCAGGAAGCTGCGCCGGTCGCCGTCCCGCTCTTCGTAGTAGGCGTGCATGGAGATGTGGTCGACGACGTCCCACGCCTGCTCGAGCACCTCCGACTCCCAGTAGCCGAAGGTCGGCATGGTGTGGTTGGAGCTGCCGCAGGCGACCAGCTCGATGCTGGGGTCGACCAGCTTCATCGCCTTGCCGGCCTCGGCGGCCAGCTGTCCGTACTCCGCGGCGGACCGGTGGCCGATCTGCCAGGGGCCGTCCATCTCGTTGCCGAGACACCACAGGCCGACGCCGTACGGCTGCTCGCGGCCGTGCTGCCGGCGCAGGTCCGACCAGTGCGTGCCGGAGGGCAGGTTGCAGTACTCGACGAGGTCGGCCGCGGCCTGGATCCCGCGGGTGCCCAGGTTGACCGCCATCATCGGCGTCAGCCGGTTGCGCTCCGCCCAGGCGAGGAAGTCGTCTGTGCCGACCTGGTTGCTCTCGACCGACCGCCAGGCGAGGTCGAGCCGTCGAGGCCGCTGCTCGCGCGGGCCGATGCCGTCCTCCCAGCGGTAGCCGGAGACGAAGTTGCCACCCGGGTAGCGCACCAGGGTCGGGCCGAGCTCGCCGACCAGCTCCGCGACGTCGCGCCGGAACCCGTGCTCGTCGGCCGAGGGGTGCCCCGGTTCGTAGATCCCGGTGTAGACGCAACGCCCCAGGTGCTCGACGAAGCTGCCGAACAGCCGGGGGTCGAGGGGGCCTCGATCGCGCCGCTGGTCCAGCCGGACGAGCGCGGGGCGGGTCGTGCCTGTCATCGGGCGGCGCGGGTGAACACGGCCACCGCGGAGCCCGCCAGCTCGGCGCCGCGATCGGCATCCGAGGAGAACACCGGCTCGCCGAGGTCGCCCGGCTCGCCGAGGTCGACCACGTCGTCGGTCCGGTTGACCAGGAACCAGTACTCCCTCGCGCCGTCCGTACGGATGGCGAGCTCCACCCGGCCACGAAGCGCCTCGGGCAGCTCGCTGTCCACCCCGGCGGCCTCCATCAGCCTGGCCAGCAGCGCCTCGAGACTCTCCGCACCCAGCCGGGTGGAGACGTAGGTCGCCGAGCCCGGACCGACCGCCCGTCGCGTCACCGCCGGGCGGCCCGCCTGCAGACCGGTCTTGTACGTCGCCAGGATCTGTGTCTCGGGAGCCGTCGCGGTGATCCGGTCGGTCCACAGCGTCCCGACACTGCCGTCGTCGAGAACGACCTCGTCTCCGTCCAGGAGCGGCCCGAACTCCTCGATGCGGATGCCGAGCAGGTCGCGCAGCGCCCCCGGGTGGCCACCCGGCAGCACGTGGTTGTTCTCGTCCACGACGCCGGAGAAGTAGGTCGTGATCAGGTGGCCACCACGGTCGACGAACGCCCTCAGCCGGTCGGCCGTCGCGGCCGGCATCACGTGCACCACCGGCGCCACCACCACGTCGTAGCCGTCGAGCGGCGCACCGACGGGCAGGACATCGGCCCGGACACCGAGCGCCAGGAACGCGGCGTACCAGTCGAGCGCCTCCGCCCGATGGCTCACCGAGGAGCTCGGGTTGGCCTCCAGGTCGAGGGTCCACGACGACTCGATGTCGAAGAGGATCGCGGCCCGAGCCTGCCGGCGCCGCGACCCGACGACGGGGGCGAGCCGCTCGAGGTGCTGGCCCAATCGGACCACCGTCCGATAGACGTCGCTGTCCTCGCCGGCATGGGGCACCATCGCCGAGTGGTACTTCTCCGCACCGGACACGGACTGCCGCCACTGGAAGAAGCAGACGGCGTCCGCACCGTGGGCCACGTGCGTGAGCGAGTCCCGCACCAGCGAGCCGTCCGCCTTGGGCGGGTTGATCGCCCGCCAGTTGACCGCGCTGGTCGAGTGCTCCATCAGGAACCACGGCTCACCGCCGGCGATGCCGCCGGTCAGGTTGGCCGAGAACGACAGCTCGTCGCGGGCGCGGTCGTCGACCAGCACGTAGTGGTCGTTGGAGACGAAGTCGACCTCGGCCGCCCAGCCGGCGTAGTCGATGCCGGTGAAGTTGTCCATCACCATGAAGTTCGTGGTCACCGGCACGTCGGGGGTCAACCGGTCGAGGACCTCCCGCTCGGCGCGCAGGTAGTCCTTGAGGGCGTCGGAGGAGAACCGCCGGAAGTCCAGCTGGTGCGTCGGGTTGGGGATGGTCGGCGTCAGCCGCGGCGGCAGCACCTCGCTCCAGTCGCTGTAGCGCTGCGACCAGAACGCGGTGCCCCAGGCGTGGTTGAGCCCGTCGAGGTCGCCGTACCTCTGCGACAGCCAGGTGCGGAACGCGGCCGCGGCGTCGTCGGAGTAGTCGTAGAGGTTGTGGCAACCGAGCTCGTTGGAGACGTGCCAGGCGGCGAGCGCCGGGTGGTCGGCGTACCGGCTCGCCACCGCCTCGACGACGGCCAGGGCGTGCTGTCGGAACACCGGTGACGTCGGCCGCCAGTGCTGCCGGGCGCCCGGCCACATGGTCTCGCCGGTGCGCGTGACCGGAAGGATCTCCGGGTGCCTGGTGCTCAGCCAGGGCGGTGGCGAGGCGGTCGCGGTGGCGAGGTCGACGGCGATGCCGTGGGTGTGCAGGAGGTCCATCACCTCGTCGAGCCACTCGAAGTCCCAGGTGTCCGGGGTCGGCTGCAGGCGGGCCCAGGAGAAGATCCCGAGCGAGACGATGTTTACCCCGGCCTGGCGCATCAGCCGGACGTCCTCGTCCCACACCTCCCGGTCCCACTGGTCGGGGTTGTAGTCGGCCCCGAAGCCGAGGGGCCCGCGAGGGTTCTCGGTCGCGAGCGACTCGGGCCACCGCACCCAGCGGTGGGGTCGCCGGCTCATGCGGTCGTCCTGCGGGGTGCGGCGGTGCTGGCCCGGACCACCAGTCGGGGCCGTACCAGGGCCTCCTGGTGCTCGTGCTCGCCGGACCGGATCTCCCGGATCAGGGCGTCGACCGCGCCCCGGCCGACCTCGTCGAAGGACTGGTGGACGGTGGTCAGCGGCGGCCAGAAGTACGCCGCCTCCTCCATGTCGTCGAAGCCGACGACGCTGACGTCGTCGGGGACCCGGCGACCGCGCTCGTGCAGGGCTCGCAGGAGCCCCAGGGCCATCTGGTCGTTCGCGGTGAACACCGCGGTCACCTCCTCGTTGTCGGCCAGCCGGAGGCCGGCCTCGTATCCGGCCCGGGTCGACCAGTCGCCCGGCAGCACCGGCGGCACCGTTCGGCCGTGGGCCTCGAGCGTCTCCTGCCACGACGTCCGGCGGCGTCGCGCGGAGTAGGACAGCTCGGGTCCGGAGACGTGCCAGACGGTCTCGTGACCGAGGTCGAGCAGGTGCTCGGTCGCCAACCGTGCTCCGAGGGCCTGGTCGTTGTCGACGATCGGGTAGTCGTACTGAGCGCTGGAGTCGACCACGACCACCGGCAGTCCCTCCGGCACGACGACGCCGTCCAACCGGTGCGTCTCGACCAGGATGATGATGCCGTCCACCGCCTGCTCACCGAGCTGGTCGAACGCCGCTCGCACGGCGTCCTGGGTGGCGTCCAGCACCGGGAGCAGGTTGATGGCGTAGCCGGTCTCGGTGGCGGCGGCCGCGATCGCGTCGAGGGTGTGGGTGGTGCCAACGCTGGAGAGCTCGAACGCGATCACCCCGATGCTCTGGAACCGTCCGCTGCGCAGCGCCCGGGCAGCCCGGTTGGGCCGGTAGCCGACCTCGCGCATCGCGGACAGCACCCGCTCCCGGGTGGCCGCGTCGACATAGCGGGCGCCGTTCGCGACCCGTGAGACCGTCTGTCCCGAGACGCCGGCAATCCTTGCAACGTCGGCCTGCGAGGCCCCTCGCCGTGGCACCGGTCCCGAAGCCGTGCTGTCTGTCGCCATGGATCGCAATATTCCTTCCCCGCACCTGTTGACGTCAACATGTGTCGTACGTCACTGTACCTGTTGACGTTAACAGGCCGCCACCGAAAGGCGGTGAAAGGAGGCGGGACCGTGTCCCAGGATGTGGCCGAGATGGAGGGCCGCCGGGCGGCCGGTGGTGGTCCGCGACCACCCGTGCCCGGTCGCCGGTGGTCGCGCAGCGACACCAAGGGGTGGATCTTCGTCGGCCCGTTCCTGGCGGTGTTCGCGCTGACCTTCCTGGCGCCGATCGGCTACGCCGCCTACCTCAGCCTCTTCCGCGCGCAGGCGTTCTTCGGCACCACGGAGTTCGTCGGTCTGGACAACTACGTCGACGTGTTCACCGACGACAAATTCTGGGACGGTTCGCTGCGAGTGCTGCTGTTCTTCGTCGTACAGGTGCCGATCATGCTCGCCCTCGCCCTGGTGGCCGCGCTGGCCATCGACAGCGCCCGGCTCTACGCCACGAGCTTCTTCCGGCTCGTGATCTTCCTGCCGTACGCCGTTCCCGGCGTCGTGGCCGTCCTGATGTGGGGCTTCATGTACGGCACCAACTTCGGGCTGGCCGCCGACCTCAATGACCTGTTCGGCACTTCGATCGTGCCGCTGAGCAGCAACTGGATGCTCGCCTCGATCGCCAACATCGTGACCTGGGAGTTCGTGGGCTACAACATGCTGATCTTCTACTCCGCGCTGCGCACCGTGCCCGGCGAGCTCTACGAGGCCGCCGCGCTCGACGGTGCCGGGCCGCTGCGGACCGTGCTCTCGATCAAGATCCCGGCTCTGCGCGGGGCCATCCTGATCGCCACGATCTTCTCCATCATCGGGACCTTCCAGCTCTTCAACGAGCCGAACATCCTGCGCACGCTGGAACCCAACGTCATCACGACCTACTACACACCGAACCTCTACGCCTACAACCTGTCCTTCGGTGGGCAGCAGTACAACTACTCGGCGACGGTCGCGATCGTGATGGGCCTGCTGACCGCGGTGATCGCGTACGCCGTCCAGCTCCGCGGCTCACGAGAGGCGATGAGATGACGGGCCGGGTGAGCACGTCGCCGCTGACGCCGCGACGATCGCCGCTGCTGACCGTGCTGATGGCGCTGTTCCTCGTCTACACGCTGGTGCCGCTGGCGTGGCTGGTCCTGAGCGCCACCAAGACACAGGAGGATCTGTTCTCGAGCCCCGGGCTGTGGGTCGGCGACGACTTCGCGTTCTTCAGCAACATCCGCGACACGCTGACCTATCGCGACGGCATCTTCCTGCGCTGGCTGGCGAACACGCTTCTCTACGTCGTGGTGGGTGCCGGCGGCGCGACTCTGCTGGCCACCGCGGCCGGCTACGGCCTGGCCAAGTACCGCTTCCCCGGACGCCGGACGGTCTTCGCCGTCATCATCGGGGCGGTGGCCGTGCCCGGCACCGCGCTGGCCGTGCCGACGTTCCTGATGTTCTCGAACATGGGGCTCACCAACACGGTCTGGGCGATCATCATCCCCTCGCTGATCAGCCCGTTCGGCCTCTACCTGATGTGGGTCTACGCCGCGGACGCCGTGCCGGACGAGCTGCTCGAGGCGGCGCGCATCGACGGCGCCGGCGAGATCCGGATCTTCTTCACGGTCACGCTGCGTCTGCTCGCTCCCGGCGTCGTCACGGTGCTGCTGTTCGCCGTCGTCTCGACGTGGAACAACTACTTCCTGCCACTGATCATGCTGAGCGAGCCGAAGCTCTACCCGCTCACCGTGGGCCTCACCCAGTGGAGCGCCCAGGCGACGGGCGCCAACGCGCAGCCCGTCTACAACCTCGTGGTCACGGGATCCCTGCTGACCATCGTCCCGCTCGTCATCGCCTTCATCCTCCTCCAGCGGTTCTGGCAGTCCGGCCTGAGCGCGGGAAGCGTCAAACAGTGAAATGAAAGGAACGACATGTTGATCATCAGTGGGCGCAGAGCCCGCCGCCGGATCGCCCTTGTCGCGGCAGCCCTCACGGCCGCCTCCGTGCTCGCCGGTTGTGGCTCGGGCGACGGTGGCGGCAGCGGAGGCGAAGGCACGGCCGCGGACCTCGACGCCGCTCTCGAGGAAGGGGGCACCATCACGTACTGGACGTGGACCCCGTCCGCCGAGGCCCAGGTGGCGGCGTTCGAAAAGCAGTACCCGAACGTCGAGGTGAAGCTGGTCAACGCCGGCACCGGCAACGACCACTACACGAAGCTGCAGAACGCGATCAAGGCCGGTTCCGGCGGCCCCGACGTGGTGCAGATCGAGTACAAGGCCCTCCCGCAGTTCGCGCTGCCCGGCGACCTGGTCGACCTGCGCCAGTACGGCTTCGACGAGTTCGAGTCGGACTACACGCCGTCGACGTGGGCCTCGGTGCAGGCCGGCGAGGGCCTCTACGGGCTGCCGCAGGACTCCGGCCCGATGGCGCTCTTCTACAACCAGGAGGTCTTCGACGAGCACAAGCTCGAGGTGCCGAAGACCTGGGACGAGTACGTCGAGGCTGCCCGGACCATCAAGAAGGAGAACCCGTCGCAGTGCATCACCAACGACAGTGGTGAGGCCGGATTCACCACCAGCATGATCTGGCAGGCCGGTGGCACGCCGTTCGAGTCCGAGGGCGAGAACGTCACGATCGATCTGCAGGACGAGGGCACGCTGAAGTGGACGGGCGTGTGGAACCAGCTCATCGAGGACGAGCTGGCCTGCTCCATCCCGGGCTGGACCGAGGAGTGGTACAAGGCACTGGGTGACGGGACCATCGCGTCCATCCCCCTCGGCGCCTGGGCGCCCGGCGTGTTCGAGCAGTCCGTGCCCGACGGTGCGGGCAAGTGGCGGGCCGCACCGATGCCCACGTACGACGGCCAGCCGGCGACCGCCGAGAACGGCGGCGGCACCCAGTCCGTGCTGAAGCAGAGCAAGAACCCCGCGCTGGCGGCGGCGTTCGTACGCTGGCTCAACCACGACGAGGGCGTCGAGCCGTTCCTGGAGAGCGGTGGCTTCCCGGCCACGGTCGCGGACCTGGAGGACCCGGCGTTCGTCGACAAGAAGCTCGACTACTTCGGTGGCCAGCAGGTCAACCAGGTGCTCACCGAGGCAGCCACGCAGGTGGTCGAGGGCTGGCAGTACCTGCCCTACCAGCTGTACGCCGACACGATCTACGGCGACACCGTCGGCAAGTCCTACCAGACCCACACCGCCCTCGAGGGCGGCCTGACGGCCTGGCAGGAAGCGCTCGTGAAGTACGGCGACGAGCAGGGCTTCAGCGTCAACTGACCCACGACCACGACTGACGAGGACCGACAGCCGCCGCACGTCGCAGAGCGGCGGCTGTCGGTCCCTTGCGAGAGGCAGGCATGCCCGAGTTCACGATCGGCGAGACCGACTTCCTTCTCGACGGTGAGCCGTTCCGGATCCTCTCCGGCGCGCTGCACTACTTCCGGGTCCACCCCGACCAGTGGGCGGACCGGATCGAGAAGGCCAGGCTCATGGGCCTCAACACCATCGAGACGTACGTGCCGTGGAACGCGCACAGCCCCCGCCCGGGTGTCTTCGACACCGACGGCATCCTCGACCTGCCGCGGTTCCTGCGCCTGGTGGGGGAGGCCGGCCTGCACGCGATCGTGCGTCCTGGGCCGTTCATCTGTGCGGAGTGGGACAACGGCGGGCTGCCGCCCTGGCTGTTCCGGGAGCCGGGCGTCGGCATCCGCCGCCACGAGCCGCGCTTCCTCGACGAGGTCGAGAAGTACCTCCACCAGGTCCTGGCGCTCGTGCGACCGCACCAGGTCGACCTGGGCGGACCCGTGCTGCTGGTCCAGGTGGAGAACGAGTACGGCGCGTACGGCGACGACCGGGACTACCTGCAGGCCGTCGCGGACATGATCCGCGGCGCCGGCATCGACGTGCCACTGGTCACCGTGGACCAGCCCGTCGATGCCATGCTCGCCGCCGGTGGACTCGACGGGGTGCTGCGTACCAGCTCCTTCGGGTCGGACAGCGCGAACCGCCTGCGCACCCTCCGCGACCACCAGCCGACCGGGCCGCTGATGTGCATGGAGTTCTGGGACGGCTGGTTCGACCACTGGGGAGGCCGGCACCACACCACCCCCGTCGAGCAGGCCGCCGATGAGCTCGACGCCCTGCTCGCGGCCGGCGCCTCCGTCAACGTCTACATGTTCCACGGCGGCACGAACTTCGGCCTGACCAGCGGGGCCAATGACAAGGGGATCTACCGGCCGACGGTGACCTCGTACGACTACGACGCTCCGCTGGACGAGGCCGGGAACCCGACCGCGAAGTACTTCGCGTTCCGCGACGTCATCGCCCGCTACGCCCCGGTGCCGGCCGAGGTCCCGGTCGCGACTGGCCCCGCCCCCGAGCAGACGGTGGCGTTGGGCGAGCCGGTCCGGCTGCTCGACAACCCGGAGGTTTGGGGCTCCTGGAGCACGTGGGAGTCGCTCCCGATGCTGGACGAGCTGGATTCCGACACTCGTCTGGCCGTCTACCGGACCGAGCTGTCGGGCGACGGCGGCGGCCCGGGCGTCCTCACCCTCGGCGAGGTACGTGACCGTGCCGCCGTCTTCCTCGACGGCGCCCCGGTCGGCGTCCTCGAGCGGGAGCACGCCGAGCGGGCGATCGCGCTCCCGCGCGGCCGCGGTCGGCTGGAGCTGGTCGTCGAGGACCAGGGCCGGGTCAACTACGGCGCCCGTATCGGTGAGCACAAGGGCCTGGTCGGGCCGGCCCTGTTCGACGGGATGCCACTCACCGACTGGGAGGTCCTGGCCATCGACCTCGACCGGGTGCCGCGCCTGTGGCAGACCGTCCCATCCTCCGGCCAGGGCGCCGGGGTCGGGCCCACCGCGTGGCGCGCAACCTTCTCGGCCGAGCCCGACGTCGACCTCTTCCTCGACACCGCCGCCTGGGGCAAGGGCATCGCCTGGATCAACGGCTTCTGCCTGGGCCGCTACTGGCGTCGCGGGCCGCAGCAGACCCTCTTCGTGCCGGGCCCGGTGCTGCGGCCCGACGGCAACGAACTGGTCGTCCTGGAGCTCGACGTGCTCGCCGATCCGACAGCCCGTTTCGTCGCCGGGCCCTCCCTGGGGCCGCTCGAAGACTGAGTCCGACTTGGCACAGCGACGATCCCTTAGCTCCAGCAGCACAAAGGCAATCCCGTCGAATGCGACAGACGCGGCCAGGACCGTGTCGCCGATTCGGTGCGGCGTGGCGATTGCGAATCAACCCAGTGCGCGCCAGTTCACCATTTCGTGCATTCCCGCCCCTGCAGCCACGAGTGGTAGGACCGGCACGAAGCAGCGGGGCGTCTGGCCCAGCAGGAAGCGAACAGCCCCCGCAACGTCTTCGGCTGGGATCATGCGATCACGCGTTTGTTCGGGTGCCCAGCTGGTGCCTGGGGTGTCGACGAGTCCGGGTGTCAGTGCGGTGACGTGGATGCCGTCGGGGCTGAGCTCGGCGTGGAGGGAGCTCGAGAGGGCAACCAGGGCTGCCTTGGTGGCGGAGTAGACGGACGCGTAAGGGGGCGTCTCGGTCGCCGTCATCGAGCTGACGTTGATGATCCAGCTCGCGCCGTTGCTCCTGGCGGCCTCGTTCAGCTGAGGTAGGGCTTCCTGGATGAGCCTCACGGCGCTGCGGAGGTTCAGCGTGAGCTCCAGGTCAAGCTCCTTGGAGGTCTTCTGCTGGATCGGGCCGATGAGGCCAGCACCGGCGTTGTTGACCAGGAGGTCCAACCGAGCGTGACGGCGTACGTGTTCGGCGATCACATCCTTGGCAACGTCGCTCGCCAAGTTGGCGGCAACGACATGTACCCGGTCGGTGCCGAGTTCGGCAGCGGCGCTCAGCAGTTTGTCGCGGTCACGGCCTACCAAGGTCACCGACCAGCCCTTGTCGACGAGCATGGCAGCGGTCGCGAGTCCGATGCCTGCCGAGCCACCGGTCACGAGTGCGGCGGGGGCGCTCATGCGAGCGAGCGCCGCTCGTCATCGACCCGAGCCGCGATCTGAGCGTGCAGATGCTTCTTGTCGATCTTGCCCACCGCTGTCTTGGGCATCTCCTCGATCCACTCGAGCCGCTCGGGCCATTTGAACTTGGCCACGCCGAGGCCGTCGAGGTGACGTTGGATGTCGGTCATGGAGAGCGGCTCTCCGCGTCCGACGAGAAAGGCACACGAGCGCTCCCCGAGCCGCTCGTCGGGCATGGCTACGACGGCAGCGCCGATGATGTCGGGGTGGCGCAGCAGTAGGACCTCGACCTCCTCGGCGTTGATCTTCTCGCCGCCGCGGTTGATGACGTCTTTGAGTCGTCCCTCGACCGAGAGGAATCGTGAGGTCCCGTAGGTCTGCACGGCGACCAGATCTCCCGTCCGATAGAGCCCGGTCGAGGTGAACGCGCCGAGATTGTGCTCAGCGGCGTCGAAGTATCCGCGCAGCGTGTAGGGCCCAGCGCAGCAGAGCTCTCCCACCTCTCCGTCGGCAACCTCATCCTCGGATCCCGGGGCCAGGACCACGAATGAGTCCGCTGGAGACAGTCCAGAGCCGACCGTCGTCAGGCGGGCCTCGCGAGGTGCGTCGAGCGGAGTGACCGCGAAGAACCCCTCGCCCATCCCGAACAGTTGGCCGCTCCAGATGTCGAGTCCCTCGAGACGCTCGAAGATCGGAAGGGGCACCTTTGCGCCTGAGAGCACCACCGTCCGGAGGGTCGGTGCGAGCTCGTCGAACTCGGGGGAGCGGATGGCGTTGTAATGACCGTGGCCGAGGAGTACGTCGGTGACCCGGGAAGCCGCGAGGAGTGGAAGAGCCTCGGAGAGATCGGGGCTGGCGAGGATGAGCGCGCCCCCGACACTGTGGGGACCGTGCAGGCCGCAGACGATCCCGGCGTTGTGGATCAGCGGGATCAGGTGACCGTTTCGCGTGGTTTCGTCCCAATTCCAAGCAGCGGCGTAGGCACGTGCGTTGTACCAGTACTCGGCGTGCAGGCGGGGGATGACCTTCGGGACACCGGTCGTTCCTCCCGACAGTTGGAAGACCGCGACTTCGTCAGGATCGATTCCCGCCTGAATGGAGTCAACGATCGTGCGGGCGCTGGCGGCATCCACGTGCTGGCCGAGATCCTCGATCCGAGTTCCTGCCTGGTCGGGGCCGGCCGCGATCGTGAGGAGATGGCGCAGCTGGGGACGTTCGGCCTGCTGCTCCTCGGCGAATGCGACGAGGTCGAAGCCTCGGGTCCCCGACTCGACCAGGTGCGCGACGGCGCCGGTGCGCTCCGCGATGGGTCCGATCTCGTGGGCGCGGTGTACGGCCAGCGTGCAGACTGGGATGAGACCGGCCTTGAGGACGGCGTACCAGGCGACGACCGTCAGGAGTCGGTTGGTGACCTGGAACAGGACGCGATCCCCGGGTTCGAGACCGAGTTCGACAAGTCCAGCGGCCACGCGGTCGGCTCGCTCGTCGAGCTCAGCATAGGAGAGCCGGCCCTCTGCGGTGATGACCGCGTCGCGCGCGGCGTACTTCTCGGCGACGGCGCGAAACTCAGCCGCGATGGGGAGTGTCCCCCAGAGGCCTTCCGCGCGGTACGTCGACACGAGCTCCTGCGGGAACGGGACCACGCGTCCCGACCAGTCGATGCTGCCCATCCTCTGCCCCTCGGCATCTCGCCGCGACGGCCCTGTGACCGTCGTCATCAGTCTGTACCGTAAGGCTGATTCGACGTGAGTGTCAACTTCTTGACGTAGGTGTAGAACGAGACTACCGTGGAGACACTTGTCGTCGGCCGAAAGGCATCACCGTGGAACTGCGTTCCGTCGCCGTCCTGGGCGGAGGTCCGGGCGGTCTGTACGTCGCCCGTCTCGTCAAGCTGCGCCATCCCGAATGCGCCGTGGATCTGTACGAGCAGAGTCCGCCACACCAAACGTTCGGCTTCGGGGTCGGGCTCGCCACCCGGACTCAGCGCAACCTCGAGGCCGCGGACCCGGCGAGCCTGGCCGCGATCGTCGAGCGGTCGTTTCAACACGAGATGGCGATGGAGGTCCGCGGGCAGCGCTCGCTGCTACCCGTCGACAACCTCATCGCCATCGGTCGCTCCACCCTGCTGGACGTCCTGCGTCAGTACGCGGAGGAGGCCGGCGTCCGGTTGCACTACGGCGAGCGTGTCTCGGCGGCGGAGCTTGACGTCGAGTTGGTGATCGCAGCCGATGGCGTCAGTAGTGCGACCCGGGAAGAGGCAGCCGACGCCTTCGGCGCAACCGTCGATACTCATGAGTCCCTCTACCTGTGGTGCGGGACCGACTTCGCTCTCCCGAGCGCCCTATTCGTGCCTGTCGAGACGGAGCATGGCACCTTCGTTGCGCACGGATATCCCTACGCACCGGACCGCAGCACGTTCCTCGTCGAGACCGACGAGGAGACCTGGCGCCGAGCCGGTTTCGACCTGACGACAGCTCGCACCCGGTTCGACCAGACCGATGAGGAGTCGCTGGCCTACCTCAGTGCCGCGTTCAAGGACGAGCTTGAGGGCCATTCCCTGATCGGCAACCGCACCCGCTGGCTTCAGTTCCGCACCGTCCGGTGCGCGCGGTGGCATCAGCGCAATGTGGTGCTGCTGGGGGACGCTGCACACACGGCGCACTACTCGATCGGCTCCGGGACGAAGCTCGCCATGGAGGACGGGATCGCTCTCGATGCGGCCCTCGCCGCGGCGCCGGACCTGCCGACGGCTCTCGACCGCTACGAGACGGAACGCCGGCCCGCGGTCGAACACCTCCAAGACACCGCCCGGCGCAGCATGCGCTGGTGGGACACCTTCCCTGACCGGCTTGATCTTCCTGTCGACCAGTTGCTGATCGCTTACATGACACGCGCCGGGAAGGTGAGCGTCGACCGCTTCGCCGTCCTCGCCGACGATGTCGTACGCCGCGGGCTGAGTCAGTACGCCGGCTGCGCGGTCTCTGACGTGCCCGACGACGCTCGGACGCCGTGGATTCTGTCTCGACCCCTTGCTCGTGACGGCAAGGCATGGCCGTCGCGCTTGGTCTCGGTCGAGGAGCTGGGCGTCCATGACGAGGTCGTTGTCGATGTACGCGACCCCTGGGGCCCGGAAGGCGACGCGCTGGTGAAGCAGCTGGCTACCGGTATCGGCCAGCCCGCTGGCCGCGTTCTCCTTCGTGCTGAGGACGACCTTGGCTCGACCCTCACGATGTTCGACCTGGGCGAACGGCTACGCCGGGAGACGGGCTCGGTTGTGGCGGCGCGGGTCGATGAGCGCTGGACCGAGAACGCCGTCGCCGCGCTGGCCAGCGGCCGCATCGATCTGGTCGTTCATACGACGTTCTGATCGTCCGGGTACGAGCACGAGGGCCCGATCTCCTTCTCGGAGATCGGGCCCTTCGCTCTGGTGGCGGGTCAGAACCGTTGGCGGAGCCAGTTCTCGATACGCGTCGCCGCCAGCGAGGTGCCGGTCGGTGCGCCGGAGCGGATCGGCCCACCGAAGTGGGTGCCCGGCACGGCATCGACGGTCAGGTCGCTCGCCGCCAGGGAATCGCTCATGGCCGTGATGTCGGCCGGGAAGGACGCCTGGTCCCCGGTGAACTCCAGCAGGAGGGTGGGGACGGTGACTCCCGGGGCACAGCGGACGAAGTCGGCGTTGGTGGTGTTGGCCGACCATGTCGAGAGCCAGGCCTCGGCCGTGCTCAGCCGGCCGAAGCCGACGAGGCCGTAGTTGGTCAGGTCCGGGCGTCGCCCGAACAGCGAGCCATACGGCCGCTCGTTGGGGTCGAGGGTGAGGTCGATGTTCCGCAGGTCAGCGTCCGTCCGGTGGACAGTGATGAGCCGCGGCGCGAGCGCACGCCGACGGTCGGCGGGATCGCCGCCCTCCTTGAAGGCGCTGTTCGCGGCCACGGCCGCGGCGACGTGCGCACGCGCGACCTCATCGATCCGGTGCAGCCGCTGCTGCTGCGCCTCCCGGTAGCGCTCGACGAACTCGGCGGCGTACCTGGTCGGCTCCGGGGCCGCCCGGTAGCCGTTGCGAGCGTCGAACGGGTCGAGCTCCGGATCGACCGACAACGGGTCGGCCTCGTCCACGACGGACGGGTCGATCACTCGCCGGAGCAACGCGCCCTGGCCCGGATGCGGCGCCAGGAAGACGACACCATCAGGCAGCGGCATGTCGGCACTGCGCAGCGCGACCGGGCGTCCCGAGGGCGCCGTGGCGAGCCGCCGCGCGGGGTCGAGGCGGGCCTGTTGGCAGTAGAAGGCGGCGAGGGTGCCGCCACCCGAGTGGCCCAGGGACACCACGCCGAGACCCCGCGACCGCAGAAAGGCATGCCCTGCTGCGAAGTCGAGGATCGCCTGCTCGTGGATGAGAGCGAGGTCGTTGTTGGGCGACCTCGACCCTTGGGTCCATACCGCGTAGCCCGAGCGAAGGAGGTACGGCACGAGCGAGTGGTGGGTGACATCCTGGCGCGGGTGCATGATCGTCACGACGGTCTGCGCGCCCACGGGCATCCGCAGCACGCCCGTGACCTTGGCATCATCGGCCGTGACGAGCTCGTGGATCGAGGTGACCACGCCGTTGGGGGCGTCGATCGCATCGACGTAACGGCCGGCGCCGAGCCGGGTGGCGGTGCCCGCCCGGTCAGACCTGGTGCCGGTCATCGCCGCTCCAGCCGGAGCGCGTCCTTGTCCCACTGGGCGATGCGGCAACCGTCGAGGCCTCCGACGCAGCTGTACCAGACCGCATGACGGGCGCCCGTCGCCCGGCGATCGATGGTGACCGGGTCCTCGGATGCGATGACGAAGTACGGTCCGAGCTTGTCGACCTCGACCCCTGGAACGTCCCTGGCCACGGCGGCGATTGCGGTGTTCTCGGGGACGTCGAGCATGAAGAGACGGTGCGTCATCGCGCCACCGGCCCTTCCGGCCCGGCGACCTGATCGGACCGGGTGTCCTCGACGAGGGCCTTCTGGTGCTCCTGCCAGGCCTCGGCTCGTTCGACGATCAGCTCGGCCTTGCGCACGAGCAGCTCGTCCATGCCGGCGCCAGGGCGCTGGACGATATCGACGAGGGCGTCGATGGTGAGGTTGGCGTCCAGGTCCTCCTGGGGGGTGACCGGGCGCAGTGCACGGGTGATCTCGACCATGTAGCCGTTCGGGTCGTGGGTGTAGATCGACTCGATCGTCTCGTGCTGGATCTGCATCTCGACGGGCCACTGGCTCGCGTCGAGCCGGCGGCGGTACTCCAGCAGGTGATCCTGGCTGTCGACATGGATCGCCAGGTGGCGCGAACGGACGAACCACTCCGGTGTCTCATCCCCGAACTGGGCGTACACGTCGCCCTTCGACACCTGCGGCGCCGGCAGGCCGAAGTAGTAGAAGAAGGCGATCCGATCGTCGTTGCCGATGTCGAAGAAGAAGTGGATGAAGTCCGGGTGGTCGTCCGGGCCCCAGCCGGCGGCGCAGATCGAGTGCACGACCGGGAAGCCCAGAGTGTCTCGGTAGAAGCGCACCGTGCCGGCGGGGTCGAAGGTGGGGAAGGCGGCGTGGTCGACGCCGCGGACCAGGTGCTGGTCGGAGAGTGAGCTCATCGGGTTCCGTTTCCTTGGGGTCGGATGGTCTTCAGGTGACGGGCTGCAGGCTGTCTGTCCGCAGCAGGGAGCCGGCTCCAGGGATGTCCACCGGCAGCCCGGCGGCACGCAGGATGCTGTAGGCGCCAGCCGTTGCGGCGGACAGCACCGGCACAGCCAGCTCTTGCTCGGCCGCCTCGACCAGCGGAAGCGATGGCATCTGGACGCATGCGGAGATGACGAGTGCGTCGACGCCGGTCAGATCGAGGTTTCGCGCGGCCTCCATGACCCGGTCGCCCGGGATGCAACCGACCTCGCGGTTGTCCTCGACCTCGAGCGCCCGCCAGTCTGCGACCTCGAAACCCTCGGCCTCGAGGTAGGCGACGACCTTCTCGGCAAGAGGCCTCATGTACGGCGTGACCAGTGCGATGCGTCGCGCTGACAGTGCCTGGAGTCCTTCGACCAAGGCCCCCGCGCTCGAGCGGACGCGTGCCTCGGCACCGCCGGTCGCAAGTTGCTCGGCCACGAGACCCTCGACCCGCTGGTGTTCACCTGGGCCGACAGACATCAGGGCGACCAGGCAGGCATAGAGGATGACGTCGGGCGAAGCGTCACCCAGCTCGAGAATGCAACGCTCGCGCTGCGCGTTCATCGCGGCGAGCTGCTCGGGGGAGACCTTCGCCATCCGCATGCGGCTGGAGTGGAACGAGAAGCTCGCCTGCGGGTGGCGGTTGAGGATGGCCGGCATCTCCGTCTCGACGGTCACGTTGGAGCTTGGGACGACCAAGCCGATTCGTACGTGGTTCATGAGGGTCCTTTCGTCTCATTTCATGATTCAACGCACGCGACGAAAAGTCAACGCGATCGTCAATCACTACGACGCGGAGTGCTCGCCTCCCGAATTTACGAAGATGTCGAACTATTGACGAACGCGTCACACGGATCTACGGTCGGCGTCGACAAAGGAGTTCGACATGCAGACACCCACGACCACGACCGGAGCCGGGATCCATGTCCGGCGAACCCCGCGACCCGTCCTCGCACTGAGCTTCGCCGCACTGACCCTCGAGGGCTACGACCTGATCATGTACGGCACCGTGGTGCCGAGCCTCTTGAGCTACCGGGCCTGGGACCTCACCCCGGAACAAGCCGGCTTCCTGGGATCGCTCGCGGTCTTCGGCATGCTGTTGGGTGCCCTGGGGTCGGGGGCCCTGACGGACCGGATCGGGCGCCGCTGGACCATGGTCTTGAGCGTGACTGTCTTCTCTGTGGCGATGGGCCTGTGCGCCGTCGCGACGAGCCCGGGCCAGTTCGGGTTCTTTCGGTTCGTCGTGGGCCTGGGTGCCGGCGGGCTCATGCCGACCGCGGTCGCGCTCATCGTCGAGTATTCGCCGATGCGCCGGCGGAGCCTCAACACGGCCATCGCCTTCGCCGGCGTAGGGATCGGCGGCGCCGTCGCCGGCCTGCTCGCCATCGCCATCGTCCCCGCTTACGGCTTCCGGGCCATGTTCGCCGTCGGCCTCGCCCCGCTGATCATCGTGCTGCCGCTCTTGCTCCGATTCCTTCCCGAGTCGGTCGAGTACCTGCGTGCACGGGGGCGCGAGGAGGAGATTCGCGAGGTCATCGAGCGCCATGGCCTCGAGATCGACCACGAGAGCGTCCATGGACCGCTCGACAGCGACGTCGCAGAGGTCCCGATCGCACGAGGGACACAGCTTCGCACGATCTTCGGCAGGGATCTGCTGGTGACCACACTGCTCTTCTGGGTGGGGACATTCCTGTGCTTGCTGGTGCTGTTCGGCGCCAATGCATGGCTGCCCGCCTTGATGGTCAAGGCTGGCTACGGCCTCGGCTCGGCGCTGTCCTTCCTCCTGGTGCTCAACCTCGGCGCAGTCCTCGGGACCTTGGCTGCCTCGCCGTTAGCCGATCGACTCGGCTCGAAGCCGATCGTCGCCGCGGCGTTCTTGGCTGCGGCAGTGTCACTGTCGCTGCTCGCGCTGCGCCCGCCGACCGCTGTCGTCTATCTCCTCGTAGCCATTGCGGGCGTCGGCACCACAGGCACCCAGATCCTGATCAACACCTATGTCGGGACCTCCTACCCGACCGCCAGCCGGGCGACGGCCCTGGGTCTGTCTCTCGGTGTCGGGCGCCTGGGCGGGGTTCTCGGTCCCACCTACGGTGGCTATCTGCTGGCCACCGGGCTACCGGTCTCCGGCCAGTTCTACGCCTACGCCATGCCGGCGCTCTTCGGCTGCTTGGTCGTACTCGCCATCCCCGGCGCCAAGCGCAACCAGGCGACGACGGAAGCCGGCAGCCATGCGTGAAGCTGTCGTCGTCAGTACCGCCCGGACGCCGATCGGGAAGGCGTACCGAGGCGCGTTGAGTGAGGTCTCCGCACCGGAAATGGCAGCGCACGCCATCGCTGGCGCTCTCGGCCGGATGCCGATCGAGACTGGCGAAGTGGAGGACGTCGTCCTGGGCTGCGCCATGCAGGAAGGGACGTCCAGCTACAACGTCGCACGGCAGGCCGCTCTTCGGGCGGGGCTACCCACCAGTGTTCCGGGCATGAGCCTCGATCGTCAGTGCGCGTCAGGCCTGATGGCGATCGCAACCGCAGCCAAGCAGATCGTCGTGGACGGTATGCAGGTGACGGTCGGCGGCGGGGTCGAGTCGATCTCCTTGGTCCAGAACGACCATCGCAACACCTACCGCGCGCAGGACTCCTGGCTCGCCGAACGAGGGCACGACATCTATGTGAGCATGCTGGAGACGGCCGAGACCGTCGCGGAACGCCATGGCATCACGCGGGACGTCCAGGACCGGTACGCGCTGGAATCCCAGCGACGTACGGCCCAGGCACAGGCGAGTGGCCTGTTCGCCGACGAGATCGTGCCGTTCCGTCTCGAGGCAGACGAGGGCAACCGTCCGTCGACGACGATCGAGGGTCTTCGCGGACTGCCACCGGTGCTCCCGAACCGTCCCGAGCGCCAGGCGACGATCACCGCTGGGAATGCCTCGCAACTGTCCGACGGGGCCGCCGCCGTCGTCCTCATGGAGGCCGGCGAGGCCGCCCGGCGCGGCATCGACCCGCTAGGGATCTACCGCGGGATGGCGGTGGCAGGATGCGAGCCGGACGAAATGGGGATCGGACCGATCTTCGCGATCCCGCGACTGCTGCGCCAACACGGGCTGACCATCGATGACGTCGATCTGTGGGAGCTCAACGAGGCCTTCGCCTCCCAGGCGGTCTACTGTCGAGACCGGCTGGGCATCGACCCCGACAGATACAACGTCAACGGCGGAGCCATCGCCATCGGACACCCGTACGGCATGAGCGGCGCCCGCATGGTCGGCCATGCCCTCCTTGAAGGGCGTCGCCGTGGAGCGCGGTACGTCGTCGTCAGCATGTGCGTCGGCGGCGGCATGGGCGCTGCCGGCCTCTTTGAGCTGTGACACCGCCCTACCCTTGACATGAGCGTCAAATCGATAACATCAACGTCATGAGCGCCAGCAAACCCCTCCCGAAGACCAAAGCCGGCAAGGACGCCGACTCGGCCCGCACCGGCGTACGCCGCAGCCTGGTCGAGCAGGAGATCTACGATCATGCCACCCGCCTGTTCGCGGAACGTGGGTTCGCCGGGACGAGCTTCCAGGACATCGCCGACGCTGTCGGCCTGACCCGGCCGGCGCTGTACCACTACGTGAGCAGCAAGGACGAGCTCCTCGCCAAGCTGGTCGCCGAGATCACCCAGGACTCCGCTACCGGCATCCAGGCGATCGCTGCTCGCGATGACATCGATGCCACTCGCAAGGTGCACGAGATCGTCGCCATGAGCGTGCGGCGTCAGGCTGAGAGCGCGGCGCGGTTCCAGCTCCTGATTCGCTCTGAGGCCGACCTGCCCGAAGGTGTCGCCGCCACGCACACGACTGGTCGCCGTGCCGTACTCAAGGCCATGGCCGGTGTCATCGAGGATGGCGTCGCGCAGGGTCTGTTCCGGCCCGTAGACCCGCGCGTGGCGGCGCTCGGGCTGCTGGGCATGAACAACTGGGTCGCCTGGTGGTATCAGCCCGACGAGCGCAATGACCTTGACCGGATCTGCGATCAGTTGGCCGACATGGCCGTGGCCTCGCTGATCAACCCTGACGGCAGCGCCCCCGCTCGCGCCGAGCCGCGAGACGTCCTGCGACTGATCCGCCGCGACCTCGATCGCCTGGAGGATCTGCTCGACGGCTGACCGGCCGCGACTCGTCCCTCCCTCAGGCCTCCGCGCGAGCGCGGGGGCCTGAGGTGTGTCTCGGAAGATCATCGTATTTACGTCTTCGTCAACGTATTGACGTTACTGTCGAATCGTTCTAGCGTCTGTGACAACGGACACAACGAAACGAGGATGCTCATGGCTTACGTCATCGGTGTCGACGTCGGCGGAACCTTCACGGACGCCGTGCTCGACGACGACGCAGGGAACATCGTCGCGGCGAAGGCGCCGTCGACACCGCCGGACTACTCCCAAGGCGTGATGGACGTGCTGGGAGTGCTGGCCGAGCAGCTCGGCATGCCGGTGGAGCGGATGCTGGCCGACACCCACCACATCGCACACGGCACGACGTCGTCACTGAACGCCCTGGTCATGGGCAATGTGCCGCCTGTCGGCTTCCTGACGACGGCGGGGCACCGCGACTCGATCTTCATCATGAACGTCGAGGGCCGCTACCTCGGCGGGTCACCCGACCAGCTCCAGAACGTCTTGGGCCAGAGCAAGGACCACGGCCTGCTGCCCAAGCGCCACGCACTGGAGGTCACCGAGCGCATCGACCGTGACGGCGCGGTCGTCGTTCCGCTGGACGAGGAGTCGGTGCGTATCTCGGTCCGCAAGCTTCTTGACGCAGGCGTCAAGGCGATCGCCGTGTCCCTGCTGTGGTCATTCAAGAACCCGGCCCACGAGCAGCGGATCCGCGAGATCGTCCACGAGATCGACCCGGACATGTTCGTCTCCCTCTCCTCCGAGGTGAGCCCGCGAATCCGCGAGTTCGCCCGCAGCTCCACCACGGTGATGAGCGCCCAGATCGGCCCCGGCCTGCGCGACTACCTCGGCTCTCTCGAGGGCCGGCTACGCGAGCACGGCCTGGTTGGTCCGCTCCTTGTCATGCAGAGCAACGGTGGCGCCATCGCCGCCGCCGAAGCACCCGCCACGGCCATCAGCACGGTGGGCTCTGTCCTCACCGGCGGGGTGGTCGGCGCCGTCTCGCTCGGCGAGCAGCTGGGACACAGCAACATCATCTCCACCGACGTCGGTGGCACGACGTTCCTCGTCGGCCTGGTCGTCGAGGGTGAACCGGTCCGGGCCAGCAGCACCATCATCAACCACCACCCGATCAACGTGCCGACCCTCGAGGTCCACGCCATCGGCTCCGGCGGTGGCGCGATCGCGTGGCTCGACAAAGGCGGCAACCTGCAGGTCGGACCGCGCAGCGCGCAGTCGGTGCCCGGACCTGCGTGCTACGACGCCGGAGGCACCGAACCGACCAACACCGACGCAAACCTCGTGCTCGGGATCCTCCCGGAGACGGGTCTGCTGGGTGGACGTAAGGCGCTCAACCTCGAGGCGGCGCGTGAAGCCATCCGTGTACAGATCGCCGAGCCCCTCGGCCTCAGTGTCGAGGACGCCGCCGCTGCGATCTACGCGATCCAGAACGCACAGACCGGCGACCTGCTTCGCAAGACCGTGGTCGAGACCGGCCACGACCCTCGCGACTTCGTCCTCTACGCATTCGGCGGGGCCGGCCCCGCCTACTGCGGCTTCTACGCCGCCGAGGTCGGCGTCAAGGAGTGCATCGTCCCGCTCGGCCCGGTTGCCTCTGCCTTCTCGGCCTACGGCCTCGCCTCCTCCGACATCGTGCTCGCCTCCGAGCTCTCGGACCCGGGCCAGATGCCGCTCGACCCGGCCAGAGCGCTGGAGAACTTTGCCACGCTGGAGGAACAGGTCCAGGCTGCACTGGAGCGGCAGGGCCTCGACTTCGAGCGTATCGAGCTCGTACGTTCCCTCGATCTGCGCTACACAGCGCAGCTCGCGGAGGTGGCCGTCGAGGTCCCATCCGGAACGCTCGACAGCGCGGCGATGGCCCAGGTGATGGGCGACTTCGAGCAGCGTTATGCCGAGCTCTTCGGTGAGGGCACCGGCTTCAGCGCCGCCGGCGTCCAGGCGATCACGTTCCGTGTTCGCGGCACCGGCGTACTGCCGTTCTCACCCGCCCTGCCGAAGGTGGAACCGGCCGCCGACCCCGATCCGTCCGTCGCGCTCCACGCGACCCGGAAGGTCTGCCTCGACCCCCGCCTGGGGTACGCCGACACCCCGGTCTACGACTACCGCAAGCTGCGCGCCGGCCACCAGATCGTCGGCCCGGCGATCATCGAGGTCCCCACGACCACCGTCGTCGTACCGCCGGAGATGACCGGCACCGTCGACCACCTCGGCAACCTGACCATCACCACCAGGAACTAGAGGAACTGACATGCCGATGCAGATTCCAGGCTCGGAGCACTTCTCCAGCCGTCCCACGAACCTCGACGAGATCTCGGCCGGACTGCCCGAGACCCTCGAGGTCCACACAGTCACGCAGGAGCAGATCGACGATCTCGACCCGCTGACCTACGAGGTCGTACGCCACCGGCTCTGGTCGGTCACCGAAGAGATGGGCGAGGCGCTCAAGCGCATGTCTGGCTCCCCGATCGTCACCGACGCCAACGACTTCGACTTCGCCATCTGCGACGAGCTCGGCCAAGAGGTACAGGTCGGCCTCTACAACACGATGCTCGCCGGAGCCGTCGACCTCGCGATCTACTGGACCCTGCGCAACCGGTCCCACAACCCCGGCATCCGCGAGGGCGACATGTTCCTCTGCAACGACCCGTGGGTCGGCGGCGGGCTGCACCAGAACGACGTGATCGTCTTCCAGCCGGTCTTCCACGAGGGCAAGCTCTTCGCCTGGACCAGCGCGATCTGCCACGAACCGGACCTCGGCGGCGTGGGACTTGGCTCGTTCAGCCCGGCCGCCCAGGACGTCTTCTCCGAGGCGCTCCCGACCCCGCCGGTCAAGGTGGTCAAGGACTTCGATCTCCAGGACGACGTCGTCGACGTGTGGATCCGCCGCTCGCGGGTGCCGATGCTGGTCAACCTCGACCTGCGCGCCAAGGTCGGCTCCAACACAGTCGGCCGCAAGCGGCTCGAGGAGGTCATCTCCCAGTACGGCGCCGACACCGTCAAGGCCGTGATGAAGCGGATGATGGCCGACGCCGAGGGTCGGCTGCGTACCAAGCTCAGCGACCTGCCCGACGGCACATGGGAGGCCACTGGCTACCAGGACCAGTCCCACGAGGGCGACCGCGGTGTCCACAAGATCACCGTGGCGATGACGAAGCGCGATGACCACCTGACCTTCGACTTCACCGGAACCGACCCGCAAGCAGGCATGATCAACTGCACCTACGCCGGCATGCGTGGCGGCGTGATGCTCGCCCTTCTCCCGATCCTCGCCAACGACATCCCGTGGTCGGCCGGCGGCCTGATGCGCTGCTTCGATCTGGTGTCGGAGGAGGGCACGATCAACAATGCGACTTACCCGGCCGCAGTCAGCCGTGGACCGATCGGGCCGGCGTGGCTGACCGGCACCCTGGTCGCCCAGTGCCTGTCCCAGATGCTCGACCGCTCCGCCGATCTCGGCAAGAGCGTCCAGGCAGCCTGCTGCGGTACCTGGGACACGGCAGTCGTCGCGGGTCTCGACGAGCGCGGTGAGGTACCGACGCCCTTCCTCAACGTGATGATGGAGCCGATGGCCGGTGGCTTCGGTGCCCGTCCCGAGGTGGACGGTATGGACACCGGCGGGCTGTTCTGCATCCCGATGGGCCGCATCCCCGACGTCGAGATGACCGAGTTCCTCTACCCACTGCTCACCCTGTGGCGCCGCGAGGAACCTGACTCCGGCGGCCCGGGCCGCCAGCGCGGGGGAGTGAGCGCATCGCTGGCTGTCACCCTGCACGGATCCTCGCAGCCGGCCGGTCTTGTACTCGCCTCGGCAGGCAAGGCCGTCTCGCAGAACAACGGCCTCGCGGGCGGCTATCCAGGCAACACCGGGCTGGACGCCATCGTCCGTCGAGCCGACGTCGGGCGGGCCCTCGCCGTCGGCCGCATCCCCCAGTCTCTGGAGGAGTTCGGCGGCGAGATGGAGATCGGGAACTGCTATGCCCAGTCATACCTCGCGCCCGGCGAAATCCTCTACATGAACTGGCAGGGCGGCGGCGGGTACGGCGATCCACTGCTGCGCGACCCACACGCAGTCCTCCACGACGTCATCGAGGACAAGGTCAGCTCCACCGCTGCTGCCACCGTCTACGGCGTCGTTCTCGCCGACGGCGTGATCGATCAAGAGGCGACCATCACCCGGCGAGTGGAACTGCGCGACGAGCGACGGAAGCGGTCGCGGACAGAACCCCGGGACCGCGGCACGCTCGACACGACGCGAGCGCGTCGCATCGACGACAACCTCGTCATCGACGGCGACACGGTTGGCTGCGCGCATTGCGGCCATGGCCTGGCCGACGTCACTCGCGACGTGTCGCTCGGCCTGGCGATCTATGACGGACCGTCAACCGACGCGGGCCCGCAGGTCACCTCAGATCCGGCGCACTACGTGGACGGCGCGATCGTCTTCCGCCAGCTCTGCTGCCCTGGTTGCTGGACTGCGATCACGTCGTCGATCGTCCCGGCCGACCACATCGATACGACCGGAGATGTCTCCCGCCTTGGAGTCAGGGGCAGTCTCGTGGCCACGCAGTAGGTGTCGCTGCGTCGCAACCCTGGCCGTGCGCGGTCGGGGTTGCGACGCCGTTCGTGGGCAGACGACACCGGCAGATCTGGAGGCCTAGCGGCAAAGGCACGAGTCGCGAGGTCCGGCTGGCGCCACCCCTTGCGCGCGGGGCCATCGCCGTCACCCGCCTTCGGGTGCGCGGCGTGGGCGGCGTACCTGGAGTGGATCGCCGACGCGGCTACGCGTCCCCGATCCCAGGTATCCGATGTTCGGATCGCCGACAAGGCGATTCCACGGTCACGAGTATCGCCGCTATGACCTATCCTCCGGGCCCTTCGATGCCGCCCCCCCCGGGCCACCTCCTGTTCCCGGGAAGCATCGAGGCAGGTTGGTCCTCATCCTCGTGGTTGTCTCTGTGTTCGTCATCGGCGCAGCCGGTGTTGGGATCTGGCGTGGTGTCGAGGCGATCATCGACTACAGGCAAGAAGCTGCGGCGGCCGCCGAGGTGAAGGCCAAGCAGGATGCCTGGAGGACATGCCAGAAGGAGATCGGCGACTTCGTAGACGCCGTCTATGCGATAGACAGCCAGCTCGACGTCGGTGTGACGAACGCTGAACTTCGAGAGGCGGCAGGCGATGCGGCCGTCGTGCGCGGAACGGTCCAGGTGTACGACCTGGCCGATGGCTGCCAAACCATCTACAACCTGGCCTCCGGCGCACTCGCCGTGTACGCCTCCACGGCGCAAGAGTGGAACGACTGCATCACCGATTGGTACTGCACTGTGAACACCGACGACTATCAGCTTCAGTGGGCTGATGCATCCAGCGACATCAACGCGGCCCGTTCCGGCCTCACCGGAGGGTACGACCCGGACGACCCAGACGCTGAACCCGCGTTTCCCGGACGGACCGAAACCGGGTCCGCGTAATCCGAGACACCGATCGGTTCTCACCAGCCTCGTGCTTAGACGCGCCGCAAAAGGCCGACTCGACGTTGAGCGGCGGGCTGCAGCCTGGTGTCAGTGCGTGCAAGGCTGGGGGAGTGTCCAACAGACTCGCCTCCGCGACCTCTCCGTACCTGCTGCAGCACGCTCAGAACCCGGTCGACTGGTGGGAGTGGGGACCCAATGCGTTCGAAGACGCGAGGCGCCGAGACGTGCCGATTCTGCTCTCGGTCGGCTACGCCGCCTGCCACTGGTGCCACGTGATGGCGCACGAGTCGTTCGAGGACGAGACGACGGCGGCGTACATGAACGAGCACTTCGTCAACATCAAGGTAGACCGGGAGGAGCGGCCGGATGTGGATGCGGTCTACATGGCGGCGACGACGGCGATGACCGGGTCGGGTGGGTGGCCGATGACGGTGGTGCTCGACCACGACGGCAACCCGTTCTTCGCGGGCACCTACTTCCCGGACATGCCGCGGCATGGGCAGCCGGCGTTCACGCAGGTGCTGCAGGCGCTCTCGGAGGCGTGGACGCAGCGGCGCTCGGAGATCGGGGCGGTCGCGGACAACGTACGTCAGCATCTGGCCAACATCTCCGGGGCGGCCGGGTCCGTGGGCGACTGGCAGGTGGACGTCGATGCCGTGGTCGAGACGCTGGCGGGGGAGTTCGATCCGATGGCGGGCGGGTTCGGGGGCGCGCCGAAGTTCCCGCCGTCGATGGTGCTGGAGTTCCTGCGGCGGGCGGCCGGGGCGCTCGGCGCCGACTCGCGGGTCTCGCACATGCTCTCGCGTACCGTCGCCGCGATGGCCGGTGGCGGGATCTACGACCAGGTCGGGGGAGGGTTCGCGCGCTACGCCGTCGACCGCGGCTGGGTCGTGCCCCACTTCGAGAAGATGCTCTACGACAACGCCCAGCTGATCGGGCTCTACGCCCGGCTCGGCACCGAGCTCGGCGATCGGGTCGCGCGGGAGAGCGCCGACTGGATGATCCGCGAGCTCGGCACCGCCGAGGGTGGGTTCGCCTCGGCGCTCGACGCCGACAGCGAGGGGGTCGAGGGCAAGTTCTACGTCTGGACCCCGGCCGAGCTCGTCGAGGTCCTCGGTGCCGAGGACGGTGCCTGGGCGGCGGAGGTCTTCGAGGTGACCGAGGCCGCCACCTTCGAGGAGGGGGCTTCGACCCTGCAGCTGCGTCACCGGCCCGACGACACCGAGCGGCTCGAGTCGGTCAAGGCGCGACTCCTGGCCGCGCGCGAGGAGCGAGTGCGCCCGGCGCGCGACGACAAGGTCGTCGCCGCCTGGAACGGGCTCGCGATCAGCGGGCTGGTCGACGCCGGGCTGCTGCTGGGCGAGCCGCGGTATATCGACGCTGCCGTTGCGGCGGCGGAGCTGCTGTGGCGGGTGCACGTCCAGGATGCTCGCCTCCTCCGCGTCAGCCGCGACGGCGTGGCCGGCGCGCACGCAGGCGTGCTGGAGGACTACGGCTGCGTCGCGTCGGGGTTCCTGAGCCTGACCCAGGCCACCGGCGACGCCACCTGGCTCGACCGGGCGACGAGCCTGCTCGACACCGCGCTGACCCACTTCCGCGCCGAGGACGGCGGCTTCTACGACACCGCCGACGACGCGGAGGCGCTGGTCACCCGGCCCCGGGACGCCTCCGACAACGCCAGCCCCGGCGGCACCAGTGCCATGGTCCATGCGCTCGTCACCGCTCACGCGCTCACCGGGGAGGGGCGCTACCGCACCGCCGCCGAGGAGGCGCTCGGCGCGACGAGCACGCTGATGACCAAGGCGCCCCGGTTCGCCGGCTGGTCGCTGGCCGCGGCGGCCGCGATGGCCGACGGTCCGCTGGAGATCGCGGTCGTCGGTCCGCCGGGGCCCGACCGCGACGCTCTCGAGGCGGCCGCCCGGCGCAAGCCGGGCGCGGTGGTGGTCGTCGCCGACGAGGCCCGCGAGGACATCCCGCTGCTGAGCAGCCGGACTCCCGTGGACGGGAAGGCCGCGGCGTACGTCTGCCGGGGTTTCGTCTGCGAGCGCCCGGTCACCACGGTGGAAGCGATGTCCTGAGCTTGTCGAAGGGAACTGGCGGAGACCCATACCTGATCGGGGCGAACTATGTGGTGATCCCCTATGTTGGCGACGGCGTAGAAGTGTAACTTCGGTCACATGACGGTCGATGTGATTGCGTTCCTGGAGCTGCTGGCCGGGGATGCCACGGAGGCCGAGTTCGAGGGACCGTCGCGGGCCGCGCGAGCGGCGGGGGCGACGGTCGAGGAGCAGGAGCGGATCGACCACGCCAAGCGCCTCGCGCTCCAGGTCAGAGCCACCCTCGAGGCACGCCGCAGGCGTGAGGGCGAGCTGGGCGCACTGTTCGAGTCGGCCAACGACCTGGCAATGCTGACCAATCTGGAGGCGGTGCTGCAGGCGATCGTGACCCGGGCGAAGCAGCTGCTGAACAGCGATGTCGCCTACCTGACCCTCAACGACGAGCGTCGCGGTGAGTACATGCGGGTGACCGAGGGGATCCTGACCGCGGCCTTCCGCTCGACGCGGATCCCCTTCGGCATCGGTCTCGGCGGCCTCGTCGCGCAGACCATGAAGCCCTACTCGACCGCCGACTACATCCCCGACGAGCGGTTCCGGCACGCCCCCGATATCGACGCCGCGGTCAGCGGCGAGGGCATCCGCGCGATCATCGGCGTGCCTCTCCTGCTCGGCAGCCAGGTCATCGGCGTGCTCTTCGCCGCCAACCGCACCGTACGTCCCTTCGGCGCCGAGGCGAGCGCGCTGCTCGTCTCGCTGGCGGCCCACGCCGCGATCGCCGTCGACAAGGCCCGGCTGCTGGAGGAGACCCGCGCCGCGGTCGCCGAGCTCGAGGTGACCACCCGTCAGCTGCAGGCGCGCAACGAGGTGGTCGAGCGCGCCGCCGACGCCCACGACCGGCTCACCCGGATCGTCGTCGAGGGTGGTGGCGTCGACGACGTCGTACGCAGCGTCGCCGAGGTCCTCGGCGCCCGGGTCGTCGTGCTCGACCTCGACGGCGAGACGATCGCGAGCAGCGCCCCGGACCAGCCGGTCTCCGACTACGAGGCGGCCGTGACCAGGCGGAGCCTCGACCTGAGCCGCACCGCGGGCAGCGGCGACGTCTACGCCACCCCGGTGCTCGCCGGCGCGGAGCAGCTCGGCTCGATGCTCCTCGGTCCGCGCGAGGTCGACCGCGACGACGGTGATCTGGACGACGGCGACCAGCGGATCCTGGAGCGCGCCGCGCTGGTGACGGCGCTGCTGCTGCTCTTCCGCCGCAGCGTGGCCGAGGCCGAGGGTCGGGTGCGGGGCGAGCTCCTCGACGAGCTCCTCTCGGGCACCACCCCGGACCCGGAGACGCTGCGCGAGCGCGGGCGCCTGCTGCAGGCGGACCTGTCCAGGCCCTACGCCGTGGTGGTCGCGAACGTCCCTGGCGACCGCGCGAGGGTCGGCCAGGCGGCGACCTTCGTCGCGGCCACCCACGACGGGTTCGCGGCGGTGCGGCAGGGGCAGGTCGTGCTGATCTTCCCCGACTGCGACGCCCGTGCCGCGGGCGAGCTGGTCGTCGAGGGGCTGCGGCTCTCGGCCGGCGCGCCGGTGACGGTCGGCGCGGCCGGGCCGGTGCCGGGGCCGCTGAGCAGCCCCGACGCGGTGGTGAAGGGCTATGACGAGGCTCGCCGATGCCTGGCGGCGGCGATGACCCTGGGCCGCGAGGGCGAGGTGGTCACCGCCGACGACCTGGGGTTCGTGGGGCTGCTGCTCGGCTCCGACGGCCACCCGGCGGCGTACGTCACCTCGCGGCTGGGTCCGGTGATCGACTACGACACCGCGAAGGGGTCGAAGCTGGTGGAGACCCTGCGGGCCTACTTCGCCGCCGACCGCAACCTCACCCGCACCGCCGCGGCGCTGCACGTCCACGTCAACACCGTCACCCAGCGCCTGGAGCGGGTCACCCGTCTGTTGGGCAAGGGCTGGCAGGCGCCGGAGCGCCAGCTCGAGGTGCAGCTGGCGCTCCGGCTCCATCAGCTGGTCGCCTAGGTTTCAGGAACGTCGACGGCTCAGCCCAGCGCGACGCGCCCTCGTCTGGACTGACTGGAGCGAGGGAGCGAAGCGACTGAGCGGAAGGAAGGAAGACGAGGGTTATCAGCGTCGCGCTCGCGACGCGGAGCGTCGCATCAGGTACAGGTGCCGGGCGGTGCCCCAGATGCCCCGACGGAACAGCAGCACCACGGTCACGAACACGGCCCCGGTGACGATCCCGATGCCGTCGAACCCGGACGAGGCCAGGTAGTCGGCGAGCATCACGATCAGCCCGGCGCCGATGACGCCGCCCCACAGCGTGCCGATGCCACCCAGCACCGTCATCAGCACGACCTCCCCGGAGGTGGCCCAGTGCAGCTCGGGCAGCGCGACGAACCCGTGCGAGACCGCGAAGACGCCGCCGGCGAGCCCGGAGAGCCCGGCCGAGAGCACGAAGACGATCAGCTTGTAGCGCTCCACGTCGTAGCCCAGCGCCCGGGCCCGTGGCGCGTTGTCGCGGATCGCGACGAGCACCCGCCCGAAGGGGGAGTGGACGATCCGCCAGGCGGCCCACATCCCGAGGAGGATGATCGGCAGCGCGGCGTAGTAGAAGAAGAACGAGTCGGTCTCGACCGCTTCGATCCCGAAGAACGACCGCGGCACGCCCTGGAGTCCGTTCTCACCGCCGGTGAGCGAGGAGGCCTGATTGGCGATGAAGAAGAGCATCTGCGCGAAGGCCAGGGTGACCATCGCGAAGTAGATCCCGGACCGCTTCACCGACAGGTAGCCGATCGGCACCGCCAGGACCATTGCGAAGAGCGCCCCGCCGAGCACCGCCACCGGGAACGGGACGCCGAGGTGGATGGCGATCAGTCCGGTCGCATAGGCCGACCCGCCCCAGAACGCGGCGTGACCGAAGGAGAGCAGCCCGCAGTAGCCCAGCAGCAGGTCGAGGGCCACCGCGAAGAGCGCCCAGGCGGCGATGTCCATCGCCACCGGCGGATAGACGAACCATGGCAGCCCGAGCGCCACCACCAGACCCACGGCCAGCAGCAACAGCCGCTGCCACGGCCGTGCTCCGGCGATCGCCGCGTGCTGTTCGCTGACGCTCGCGCCAGCGGTCGCGATCGACGCGGTGTCCTGAGCTTGTCGAAGGGTCATGCCGTCGCCTCCTCTCGACCGAAGAGCCCGGCCGGCCGGGCCAGGACGACCACGGCCATGAGCACGAAGATGAGCACCTGCGCGAACGTCGGTGCGTACGCCTGCCCGAACGCCTCCACCAGCCCGACCAGGAAGCCGCCGACGACGGCGCCGACGATCGAGCCGAGCCCGCCGATCACCACCACCGCGAACAGGATGATGATGAAGTCGCTGCCCATCTCGGCGGTGATCGCCCGGAACGGTGCGGCCAGGACTCCGGCCAGCCCGGCGAGCGCGACCCCGAAGCCGAAGACCGGCGTCACCCAGCGCCCGACGTTGATGCCGAGCGCACGGGCGAGCTCCGGCCGCTCGGTCGCGGCCCGCACGATCATCCCCACCCGCGTACGCGTCATCAGCAGCCAGACGCCGAGGCAGACCAGCAGCGCGACACCGATCACGAAGAGCTGGTAGACCGGCAGCCCGACGCCACCCACCTGCACCCGCCCGTCCAGTGCGGAGGGGCGTTCATAGGGCAACCCCGAGACCCCGTAGCGACGCTTGACCAGGTCGACCAGCAGCAGGGTCAGCCCGAAGGTGAGCAGCAGGTTGTAGAGCGGGTCGAGCGGCAGCAGCCACTGCACCAGCAGCCGCTCGACCAGCATCCCGAAGACCAGCATCAGCAGCGGCACCACGATCAGCGCCAGCCACAGGCTCATCCCGACGGTGTCCAGGAGCACCGCGGCTGCGACCGCTCCCAGCATGTAGAAGGCGCCGTGGGCGAAGTTGACCACGCCCAGCACCCCGAAGATGACCGCCAGCCCGAGCGCGGCCAGCGCGTAGAAGCTGCCGGCCGCGAGCCCTTGGACGGTGTACTGCAGAACCGCGTTCATACGAATCCCTCTAGACCTCGGGTACAGCTACATCGAGCAGCCGGACTCCGCCGCCGGGCGGAACGCCTCCTCGGCGGGGATGGTCTTGATGATCTCCTCGTAGTCCCAGTCCTCCTTGACGTCGGCCGGCCCCTTGACCCGGGCCAGGTAGACGTCGTGGATGACCCGGTGGTCCTCGGCGCGGATCTCACCGTTGCGCAGGAACATGTCCTCGACCTCCTTGCCCTCGAGCTCCGCGACGACCTTGTCGGCGTCGTCGGTGCCGGCCGCCTGGACCGCCTCCAGATACTGGGTGGCCGCCGAGTAGTTGCCCGCGTGGGCGTACGTCGGCCGGTCGCCGGTCTCCTCCATGAACCGGTCGGCCCACTCGCGGGACTCCTCGTCGAGGTTCCAGTACCAGGCGTCGGTGAAGATCGTGCCCTCGAACGCCTCGACGCCGAGCGAGTGGATGTCGGAGATGAACATCAGCCCGACGGCCAGGTCGATGCCCTGGTCCTTGAGGCCGGACTCGTTGTACTGCTTGACCAGGTTGATCAGGTCGCCGCCGGCGTGCATGGTGCCGATGACCTGCGGTTTCGCGGCTCCCGCCTTGGTGATGTACGTCGCGAAGTTGTCGTTCGGGAACGGCGTCGCGATCGTGCCAGCGACCTTGCCGCCGCCGGCCTCGATGGCGCCGGTGAAGGACTTCACCATGTCCTGGCCGAAGGCGTAGTCGGGGTAGATCAGCTGCCAGTTCTTGCCGCCCTCCTCGGTCACGACGGTGCCGGTGCCGTTGGCCAGCATCCAGGTGTCGTAGGCGTAGTGGAAGGTGTACTTGTTGCACTGCGCGCCGGTCAGCTCGGTCGTGGCCGCGCCGACGTTCATGTAGAGCTTCTTCTTGTTCTTGGCCTGCGTCGCGACGGCCAGCGCGGCCGAGGAGGTCGGCACGTCGAGGATCACGTCGGCGCCCTCGCGGTCGTAGAGCTCCTGGGCCTTGGTGTTGGCGATGTCCGGCTCGTTCTGGTGGTCGGCCGAGGTCACCTCGATGTCGTCGACGACGGCCTCGTCGCCGTACTTCTTCTTGTAGTCGTCGATCGCCATCTGGATCGCGATCTTCGAGTTGGGGCCGGAGACGTCCTTGTAGACACCGGAGGCGTCGTTGAGCAGGGCGAGGACCACCTTGTCGTCGGTGAAGTCGCCTCCGCCCGCGCTCGGTCCGCCGGCGCCGCAGCCTGCGGTGACCAGGACACCTGCCATCACCATCGAGGCGGTGGCAACTGTGCGTCGCTTGTTCATCGTGTCTCTCCTCGCGGGGGTTGGGACTGCGTTGTGCTGGGGCGGTACGTCAGATCCCGAGGTGTTCGAGCAGTTCGTCCTGACGTTCGACGAACTCGTCGTTGTCGAGGCTCTCGACCAGGCGGCCCTGGGCGAGCAGGTAGTGGCGGTCGGCGACGGTGGCGGCGAAACGTACGTTCTGCTCGATCAGGAGCACGCCGATCCCGGACTGCTTCGCGGTCCGCACGATGTCGCCGATCTGGGCGACGATGACGGGCGCGAGCCCCTCGGAGGGCTCGTCGAGCAGGAGCACCCGGGCGCCGGTGCGGAGCACACGGGCGACGGCGAGCATCTGCTGCTCGCCGCCCGAGAGCGTCGTCCCGCCGGCCCGGCGGCGGCTGCCGAGGGCCGGGAAGGCGTCGTAGACCTGCTCCAGCGTCCACGCCGACTCCGAGACGCGGGGCGGCAGCAGCAGGTTCTCCTCCACGCTCAGGTTGGCGAAGATGCCGCGGTCGTCCTGCACCCAGCCGAGCCCGGCGCGGGCACGCTTGTGCGCCGGCAGCGTGGTGATGTCGCGACCGTCGAGCCGGATCGATCCGGTCAGGTGCTTGTGCAGGCCCATCAGGCAGCGGACCAGGGTGGTCTTGCCGGCGCCGTTGCGGCCGACCAGGGTGACCACCTCGCCCTCGGCCACGCTCAGGGTGGCCTCGCGCAGCGCCTGCGCCTCGCCGTACCAGGCACTCAGATTCTCTGTCTCAAGCACAGGGACCTCCATCAAGCACTGTGGGCCTCCCCGAGGTAGGCGGTGATGACGCGCGGGTCGGCGCGCACCTCGTCGTAGGGCCCCTCGGCGAGCACCGAGCCCTGCTGCAGGACGGTGACCCGGTCGGCGAGGTGGGCGACGACGTGCATGTTGTGGTCGACGAAGACGACCGTGCGGCCGGCGGCGATGCGCCGGACGAGCTCGATGGTGCGGTCGACGTCCTCGATGCCCATCCCCGCCGTCGGCTCGTCGAGCAGGAGCAGCCGGGGCTCGACGGCGAGCACGAGCGCGAGCTCGAGCGCCCGCTTCTGGCCGTACGCCATCAGGCCGGTCGGCCTGTCGGCGAGCTCGGTCAGGCCGACCTCGGCCAGCAGCCGGTCGACCTCCTCGCGGCGCCGGCCCAGCAGCTTCTCCGAGCGCCAGAACCGCAGGCCCTGGTTGGTGAGCCCCTGGAGCGCGATCTCGACGTGCTCGCGCGGGGTGAGGTTCTCGAAGAGGCTGGTGATCTGGAAGGAGCGGGCCACCCCGTGCCGGGTGATCCGCTCCGGTGCCATCCCGGTGACGTCGTCACCGAAGACCCTGATCCGCCCGCTGGTCGGCTTGAGGAACCCGGTCAGCAGGTTGAACAGGGTCGTCTTGCCGGCGCCGTTGGGGCCGACGAGCGCGTGTACGGTGCCCTCGGCGACCTCGAGGTCGACAGAGCTGACCGCACGGAAGCCGCGGAAGTCCTTGGTGAGGCCCTCGGTCCGTAGAGCCCAGTCCTGGGTCGGTGTGGTGCTCGTCACAGGGGCGACGCTAGGGAAGTGGTGAGACGTACGCCATAGGGGTTCGGGACACACTGAGCGGGTCTGTTGTGTGGCATGGAGCCATGCCGAGCGGTCGAGGCCCGGCCACATCTCCGGCCGCGCAGTTGTGTGCGCAGTCCACATGGCGCACGTCACACCGCGTCGCGATCCTTGAGCCATGCCCCGCACCCTCGTACGCAGATTCCTGACCTTCGGCTCGTCGCTGGCTCTCGCCGCCGCGGCCCTGGTCGCCGGCCAGGTGCCCGCGAGCGCCGCACCGTCGGCGAGCACCACCGACTGCTCGGCGCTCGCCGGGCTGAGGATCCCCGCGCACCGCATCGGCCTGCCGACCACCGGGGCCGAGGTGACGGCGACGACCTCGATGCCGGCCTCCGGCACCGGCCCGACCGCGATCCCGGCCTACTGCCGCGCCGACATCGCGATCCATCCGGTCGACCCCGCAGCACCCGACATCCGGATGGGGCTGGCGCTGCCGGAGGGCTGGAACGGCAGGTCGATGATGTTCGGCGGTGGCGGTTACAACGGCACCGTCCCCAACCTCGCCCAGAACGTGCCCTTCGGCCCGGTCGACCGGCGCACCCCGCTCGGACGCGGCTACGCGACCTACGCCAGCGACTCCGGCCACCAGGCCGACACCACCCGCCACCCGATCGCCAGCCTGGACGGCTGGTTCGGCCAGAACGACGAGGCGCTGCGCAACTTCTCCGGCGACGCGCTCAAGAAGGTGCACGACACCGCCCGGTTCGTCATCACGAAGGCGTTCGGCCGCGGGCCCGGCACGACCTACTTCGCCGGCGGCTCGACCGGCGGGCGCGAGGCCCTCGCCGTCGCGCAGCGCTGGCCGCGCGACTTCGACGGCGTGATCTCGGCCTACCCCGCCTGGAACGCCGCCACCCTCGACCTCTTCTTCGGCCGGATCACCCACGAGTTCGCCAAGCCGGGTGCGTTCCCGTCGAAGGTCCAGCAGGACCTGGTCGCGCAACGGGTTCTCGCCGCCTGCGACGGTGGCGACGGGCTCGCGGACGGCGTCGTCTCCGACGAGGCCGGCTGTGACTTCGACCCGGAGACCCTGCTGTGCGGAGAGGGCGAGACGCCCGGCGCCACCTGTCTCTCCCGCGAGCAGGTCGACGCGGTCGTGGCCGCCGACAGCAGCTGGCGGCTGCCCTACCGGGTGGCCAGCGGGGAGTGGGGCTACCCCGGGTTCCCGCTGCTGTCAGGGGCGCGGATGTCCACCCCGATCCTCGGCTTCGGCACCACCGCACCGGCCGACCCGATGCCCGTCACCGCGGGCTACGGCATGCAGTTCTGGAACCAGTGGGCCAAGTACTTCATCGCCCGCGACCCGCAGATCAGCCCCTTCGCGATCGACCCGGCCGCCCCGGGGGAGTGGCAGCGCCGGATCAGCGAGCTCACCGCGCTCCAGGACGTCAACGACGCCGACCTACGCCCCTTCGCCCGCTCCGGCGGCAGGCTGATCCTGGTCCACGGTGCCGCCGACGAGCTGGTCAGCCACCGCTCCACGATCGACTACTACCAGCGGGTCCAGCGGGTGATGGGCAAGCGGGCCACCGAGGAGTTCTCGCGCTTCTACCTGGTGCCCGGCGCCAACCACGCCAACTTCGCCCCGGTCGCCTTCTCCGCCTCGTACGACTCCCTCACGGCGCTGCAGAAGTGGGCCGAGGACGGCGTCGCTCCGGACAGGCATCAGGTGGTCGCCGACGGCAACGTCGGGGCCAACCGCACGCGGCCCTTGTGCGAGTGGCCGACCTGGCCTGCGTACGTCGGGGGATCCGTCTCCGAGGCGAGCAGCTTCCGGTGCGGCATGTGACGGACTACACCCCCGACCTACCCAGTCCATCAGTCGAGATGGTTTCCTATCCCTCATGTCTGTTTGGCGAACCAAGTCCATCGAACAATCTCTCGCCGATGCCGACCACCCTGATTTCAAGCTCAAGAGACGGCTGACCGCCGTCGACCTGACCGTCTTCGGGATCGGCGTCATCATCGGAGCGGGAATCTTCACCCTGACCGGTCGGGCCGCGGCCCAGTACGCCGGTCCGGGTGTGGTCTTCTCCTTCGTCATCGCCGCGATCTGCTGTGGTCTGGCGGCGCTGTGCTACGCCGAGTTCGCCTCCAGCGTGCCGGTCTCGGGGTCGGCCTACACCTTCTCCTACGCCACCCTCGGCGAGATGCTCGCCTGGATCATCGGCTGGGACCTGATCCTGGAGATGGTGCTCGGTGCGTCCGTGGTCGCGCAGGGCTGGAGCAGCTACCTGGTGACGTTCCTCGAGGAGATCGGCCTCGGCTGGCCCGAGGGCTACGGCCCTGACGCCAACGCCGAGTTCGGCCAGCCCAACCTGGCCGCGCTGGTGCTCGTGATCGTCCTCGTCGGACTGATCGCGATCGGCATCAAGGAGTCGCTGCGGGTCAACCTCGCGCTCGTCGCCGTCAAGCTGTTCATCGTCCTGTTCGTCATCGTCGCCGGCATGTTCTACATCTCCGGCTCCAACTACGACCCGTTCGTCCCCGAGCGCGCCGGCTCCGTCAGCGGCGAGGGCATCCACCAGCCGCTGATCCAGTGGGCCTTCGGCCTCGAGCCGCAGACCTTCGGTGTCCTCGGCATCATCTCGGCCGCCTCGGTCGTCTTCTTCGCCTACATCGGCTTCGACGTGGTCGCCACGACCGCGGAGGAGGCCAACAACCCCCAGCGCGACCTGCCCCGCGGCATCATCGGCTCGCTGGTGATCTGCACGATCCTCTACGTCGCCGTCGCCCTGGTCATCACCGGCATGGTGAGGTACGACCAGATCGACCCCGAGGCGGCCCTCGCCACCGCGTTCCGTGACGTCGGCCGCGGCGGCTTCGCGACCCTGATCTCGGCAGGCGCCGTCGCCGGTCTGACCACCGTCGTGATGACGCTGATGATCGGCGCGATCCGGGTCATCTTCGCGATGAGCCGCGACGGTCTGTTCCCGGTGAAGTTCGCCCACGTCAACCCGAAGACCGGCACGCCGGTGCGGATCACCCTCACCGTCGGCGTCTTCGTCGCGATCGTGGCCACGTTCACCCCGATCGGCAAGCTCGAGGAGATGGTCAACATCGGCACTCTGACCGCGTTCGCGCTGGTCTCGATCGCCGTGCCGATCCTGCGCAAGCGTCGCCCGGACCTGCCGCGCGCCTTCAAGGTGCCGTTCAACCCGGTGCTGCCGATCGTGGCCGCGCTGATCTGCATCTACCTGACGCTCAACCTGAGCGTCGAGACCTGGCTGCGGTTCCTGATCTGGATGGCGATCGGCTTCGCGATCTACTTCGTCTACGGCTACCGCAACTCGCGTGTCGGCAAGGGCGGCGACGACAAGGCCGTCGAGCCCCTGCACATGTGACGCTCTGCCTGCCAGGAAGGGGCGCGCGGCCGGTGGCCGCGCGCCCCTTCTCAGCTCACCGCGTCCAGAAGGCGATCGCCGAGGTCGGAGCGCAGGTAGAGGACCGATCGGCCGTGCCGGGCCGAGGTGAGCAGGCCGGCCGCGCGCATCGCCCGCAGGTGCTGGTTGACGGCCGTGGTGGTGACCCCGAGACGTACGGCCAGCTCGGTCGAGGACGCCGGGGCCTCCAGCAGGGTGAGAAGCCCGGAGCGGGTCTCGCCGATGAGGTCGCGCAGCGCCCGCGGCGCCTGCGGCCGGTCGGTCGTCCAGAGGGTGCCGAGGCCGCGCGCGGGGTAGAACATGACCGGCGGCTCCTGCGGTGAGATCGGGGTCGACGGGTTGCGGGTGAACAGGGTGGGGACCACGGTGAGCCCGACCCCCGCGGTCGTACGCCGGTAGTCGACCTTCGAGGTGGTGAGCCGGATCGAGAGGACGTCGTCGGCCAGGGAGACCCGCGGCGAGATGTCGGCGAACATCGCGGCCATGCCGGAGTGGACGATCGTGCGCCCGCGGTAGACGATGTCGGCCTCCAGCACCGCGCGCATCCGCTGCCAGTGCGGCTCGAAGCAGGCGTCCCAGTAGCCGCGGAGCGCGGTGAGGACGCGGCGCAGCACCTCCTGCGGGCGCCCGGCGAGGACTGCCGGCGGACCGTCGTCGAAGTGGACGGCGGCGAGGTCGGCACGTACGCGGTCCGGCGGCGTCGCCGCGACGACCTCGAGCTCGTCCTCGAGCCGCGCGAGCGGCGTGCGCGGTCGCGGGTTGAGGAAGTCCGGCGTCCAGAGCCGGTCGTTGGTCAGCGCCAGCAGGGTCTCGCGGTCCAGGTCGGCGGTGCCGACCGAGCGGAGCCAGGGCAGGTGGAGCGGGAAGCGGCCGGGGTCGCGCAGCGCGCGCAGCGAGAGGGTGAGCTCGTTGAGCGGCGAGATGGCGAACCTGACCTCGCTCAGGTCGGGACCGGCCAGCTCGTACCTGATCATGAAGCAATACGCTACATCGTTAACGTTCCACGGTCGCCAGGTGCGAGAACTGCCTCATGATCCGACCTCCCAGCGACCCGGTCGAGCGCCCGCTCGTCGGCGCCGTCGCCGCCCTCTCGCTCGCCCGCGGGATGTTCTTCGCCGTCAGCGCGCTCTACTTCACCCGCACGATCGGGCTCTCGGCGGTGACCGTCGGTGTCGGCCTGACCGTCGCCGGCGCGGTCGGCGTCGTGGCCACGTACGCAGGTGGGCGGCTCAGCGACCGATGGGGCGCCGACCGGGTCCAGCTGGTGGCGATGACGAGCTACGGGATCGCTCTGCTGGCCTACGCCCTGGCGCGGGACGTGGTCGCGTTCGTGCTGGTCGCGACCTGGGTCTCGGCCTCGCGGGGCTTCCAGTCGAGCGCGCAGTCGACGCTGGTCGCGCGCTGGTTCGACGGTCCCGAGCGGGTGGCCGTACGCGCCCGGCTGCGGGTGGTGATGAACGTGATGATCGGGGTCGGGACGCTGCTCGCAGCGGTGGCGCTGGCCGTGGACACCGGGGCGGCCTACCGCGCCACCATGGTGCTCGTCGGGGCGCTCACCACCCTCGCGGCGGTGCCGCTCGTCGGGCTCAGGCGCCGGGTCGCCGGGCTGGGCGAGACGATGGACGCCGGCTCCGGCCCGACGGTGGCCAAGGGACCCTCGCCGCTGCGCGACCGCACCTACGTGACCGCGACCGTGCTCAGCGGGGTGATGGCGATCCACTTCGGGGTGACCTCGATCGGGGTGCCGCTGTGGGTGGCCGACCACACCGACGCACCGACCGTCCTGGTCTCGCTGCTCCTCGTGGTGAACACCGTCTACGTGGCGCTCTTCCAGGTCCGGGCCTCGCGTGGCACCCACGACATCGCCACGGCCGGGCGGGCCGTGCGTGGTGCGGGGTTCCTGCTGCTGGCGGCCTGCGTCCTCTTCGCCGCGGCGGCCTACGCCGGCCCCGTGGTCGCCACCGTGCTCCTGCTGTCGGCCGCGCTCGCCTCCTCGGCCGCCGAGACCCGTGGCGAGGCGGGCAGCTGGGGGCTGGCCTTCGAGCTGGCCGATCAGCAGCGGGCCGGTGCGTACCAGGGCGTGAGCCAGATGGGCTACGCGCTCGCCCACATGCTCGCGCCGCTGGTGGTGACCGCCACCGCGATCGACCACGGCACCGGCGGGTGGATGGCGCTCGGTGCGCTCTTCGCCGTCACCGGCGTCCTCACCGCCGTGCTCGCCCGGCACGCCGCCGCGGCGCGCGCCCGGGGCGTGCCTCAGCGCAGCGAGTACGTCGCCAGCGAGACGCCGGTGTAGTGGACGATGAACGCCAGGATCGTGAAGGTGTGGAAGACCTCGTGGAAGCCGAACCACTGCGGCCACGGGTTGGGCCGCTTGAAGCCGTAGATCACGCCGCCAGCGGTGTAGAGCGCCCCGCCCACGCAGATCAGCGTGAAGGTGGCGATCCCGATGCCGACGCCGAGGGCGACGGCGCCGGAGAAGAAGGACGGGATGAAGAAGATCGCGGCCCAGCCGAGCGCGATGTAGTTCGGGACGTACAGCCAGCGGGGGGCCTCGGGCCAGAACACCCGGAAGAAGACGCCCAGGATCGCTCCGGTCCAGACCACCGACAGCAGCACGATCTGGGTGGTGCCCTCGAGGAGCAGCAGCGAGAACGGGGTGTAGGAGCCCGCGATCATCAGCATGATGTTGGCGTGGTCCCAGCGCTTCAGGATGGTGTGGGCGCGGGCGCTCCACTTACCCATCGCGTTGCCGCGGTGGTAGACGGCGGAGACCGTGAAGAGCAGCAGCGCGGCCATGGTGAACACCGCCGCGCCGAGCCGTGGCGCGCCCGACGGAGCGAGCACGATCAGCACGATCCCGGCGGCGAGGGTGAGCGGTGCGCTGGCCAGGTGGATCCAGCCGCGCAGCTTGGGGAGGGCCTCGTGAACGGTCGAGGAGACCGAGTCGGTGATCGTGCCGACCTTGAGGCGCATCGCGTCCGTCATCTCACTCATGAAGCGTTAGGTTATCGGTCGACCCTGAAGATCCGGTGAATCCCGTCCCGCTGGGTGATGTTCGGCAGAGATCGTGCGGGTGGCGGCGCCGTCGCGAGCGTCGCGAGACGGGTGTGCTGGCAAGGCGGAGCCTCGAAGGCGGTCTGGTTGCACCGTCGAGAGGCGACAACGCAGCCAGCGCGCCCGTATCGCGGCGCGCAGCAGGTGCCGCTACCCGCGCGATCTCGTGCGCCGATACCCTTCTCCCGTGGCAGACTGGAAGGACGGCGTACGTCGAATTCTGTATCCCGCCTACGAGGCGCGGATGCTGCGCAAGCTCGACGTCTCCAAGCTTCCCAAGCACGTCGGGGTGATGCTCGACGGCAACCGCCGCTGGGCCAAGGAGGTCGGCCAGTCGACCGCCCACGGCCACCGTGCCGGCGCGGCCAACATCGAGCCGCTGCTGACTTGGTGCGACGAGATCGGCATCGAGGTGGTCACCCTGTGGCTGCTCTCCACCGACAACCTCAACCGGCCCGCCGAGGAGCTCGCCCCGCTCCTCGAGATCATCGCCGACGCGGTCGACTCGCTGGCCGACGAACGCCGCTGGCGGCTGCACCCGGTCGGTGCGCTGGATCTGCTGCCCGACTGGCTCGCCCACCGGCTCAAGGCCGCCGAGGAGGCGACCCGCGACGTCGACGGGATGCTGGTCAACGTCGCCGTCGGCTACGGCGGCCGCCGCGAGATCGCCGATGCCGTACGCGCCCTCCTCAACGAGCACGCCAGCCGCGGCACCTCGCTGGAGGAGCTCGCCCAGATCATCGACGTCGAGCACATCGCCGACCACCTCTACACCAAGGGCCAGCCCGACCCCGACCTGGTGATCCGTACGTCGGGGGAGCAGCGCCTGGGCGGGTTCCTGCTCTGGCAGAGCGCGAAGTCGGAGTTCTACTTCTGCGAGGCCTACTGGCCCGACTTCCGGCGTACGGACTTCCTGCGGGCCCTGCGCGCCTACGCCCACCGGGAGCGTCGCCTCGGCAGGTGACCTGAATCGTCTGCGATTGCTTCGCAGTTCGCGAGCGCTTCGAGGGACGCTCAGCGCTGACCGCTGGGTGGAACAAACCGGTGGTGTCACCAGGTGTTCACAAAGAAAAATCGTTCGTGTTGCCACGGACCGTTGGTGCGGCGTCGTAGCGTTGTACCAACGGCGGGGAACAAATTCCCGTCGCACCTGGAGGCCCGTTACGTGAGTAGTCACGAACCGAACCTGCGTCAGGATCACATCGATCCTGACGGGTGTGAGGCGGTCGGCACCCCGACTGACGGTCCACCGTCCGGTCCATCTGATTGACGATGAAATGGCCGGACTCATGGGTGTATGAGCCGGTCGCGAGAGGTGATCCGCGTGGCCAACCGAACCACGAACGAGCATGTCACCGAGGCCGACACGTCGGCCGCTCCGACACCGGCGTCGGAGTCTTCTCCGGAGAGCGAGTCACCGCACCCGCGGACGTTCGTTCTCGACACCAGCGTCCTGCTCTCGGATCCGAAGGCCATGACGCGCTTCGCCGAGCACCAGGTCGTGCTCCCGGTGGTGGTGATCACCGAGCTGGAGGGGAAGCGGCACCACCCGGAGCTGGGCTACTTCGCCCGCTCCGCGCTCCGGCAGCTTGACGGGCTGCGGGTCACCCACGGACGCCTCGACACGGCGGTCCCGGTCGGCGAGGAGGGCGGCACGATCCGTGTCGAGCTCAACCACACCGACCCGTCCTCGCTGCCGAGCGGATTCCGGCTCGGGGACAACGACACCCGGATCCTCGCGGTCGCGCGCAACCTCCAGGGCGACGGGCTCGACGTCACCCTGGTCTCCAAGGACCTGCCGATGCGGATCAAGGCGTCCGCGGTCGGGCTCAAGGCCGAGGACTACCGCGGCGAGCGGATCAACGACTCCGACCCCGGCTACTCGGGGATGGCCGAGCTGGACGTCACCGCCGCTGACCTCGACGAGCTCTACGACGACGGGGTGCTCGACCTCGACGCGGCCCGCGACCTGCCCTGCCACACCGGCCTGGTGCTGATGTCGGACCGGGGCACCGCGCTGGGCCGGGTCGGCTCGGACAAGCAGGTCCACCTCGTCCGCGGTGACCGAGAGGTCTTCGGGATCCACGGCCGCTCCGCGGAGCAGCGGATCGCCCTCGAGATGCTGCTCGACCCCGAGGTCGGCATCGTCTCCCTCGGTGGCCGGGCCGGCACCGGGAAGTCCGCGCTCGCCCTCTGCGCGGGGCTCGAGGCGGTGATGGAGCGCAACCAGCACAAGAAGGTGGTCATCTTCCGTCCGCTGTTCGCCGTCGGCGGCCAGGAGCTGGGCTACCTGCCCGGCACCGAGAACGAGAAGATGTCGCCGTGGGGCCAGGCGGTCTTCGACACCCTTTCCGCGGTGACCACGCAGGACGTGATCGACGAGATCATCGACCGCGGCATGCTGGAGGTGCTGCCGCTGACCCACATCCGCGGCCGGTCGCTGCACGACTCGTTCGTCATCGTCGACGAGGCGCAGTCGCTGGAGCGCAACGTGCTCCTCACGGTGCTCTCCCGGATCGGTGCCAACTCGAAGGTCGTGCTCACCCACGACGTCGCCCAGCGCGACAACCTCCGGGTCGGCCGTCACGACGGTGTCGTCGCGGTGATCGAGAAGCTGAAGGGCCACCCGCTCTTCTCGCACGTGACCCTCACCCGCTCCGAGCGTTCGCCGATCGCGGCGCTCGTCACCGAGATGCTGGAGAACGTCGTCCCGTGACGCCGTAATCATTGTCACGTCAACGGCCCCAGACCCGTGAGGTCTGGGGCCGTTGTGATTCCTGTGACTCATGTTACGAAAGTGATGCTCAGGACGGTCATTTCTGACCTACAAACGGTGCGTCCGGTTTGATACGGGCACGGCGCTCATGCATTGTTTGCGGGTCTGTAATGCCTCAGCCCCCGAATGAGAGCCCGTGACCAAGCCTGTTCATCGTGCCCCGCGACATCGCGGTGCGCCAGCGAATCCGCTTGTCGACGTTCCGCACAAGGCTGCGCGTACGACCGCCAAGACAACCCTCCTCCTCTCCGTCCTCGCCCTCGGCGGGACCGGCGCCGCAGTCGCCGGTGGGGTGGCCTACACCGGCCCCGCCACCGACGACCCGACGCTGAGCGCGGGTGAGGCAGCCGGCATCCCCGAGCTGACCGACGCCCAGCGCGCCGCGATCGAGGCCGAGTCCGCCGCCCGCGGCAGCGAGACGACGCTGTCGCGTTCGGCCGGTGACCGCCGTGAGGTCGCCGACCCGGGCAAGCAGGCCGCGCTGTCGGCCGGCAACGAGGTCCGCGCCATCGCCGGCGTCGAGGAGATCGAGATCGATCTCCGCAACCCCAAGGACATCGCCAAGTCGATGCTCGGCGACTTCGGCTGGGGCATGGACCAGTTCTCCTGCCTCGAGCCGCTGTGGGAGAAGGAGTCGGGCTGGAACCCGACCGCCGCTAACCCCTCCTCCAGCGCCTACGGCATCCCGCAGGCCCTCCCGGGCTCCAAGATGGCCTCGGCCGGAGACGACTGGGAGACCAACCCCGCCACCCAGATCGAGTGGGGCCTCGGCTACATCAACGACCGCTACGGCTCCCCGTGCGGCGCCTGGAGCCACTCCCAGTCCGTCGGGTGGTACTGAGCTTTTTGCGATTGCTTCGCAATTCGCGCAGCACCTCCGCTTGACCCTCGTCTTCCTCCGCTGCGCTCGTCGCTGGCGCTCCTCGCTCCGCTCCGTCCAGACGAGGGGCGCTTCGGCGCTGGCTTGTGGCCGACCGTGCCAGCCGGCGGCCGAATCGTCAGTTGTGGGCGACGAAACTCATGTTTCGTCGCCCACAACCACATTCTCGGCGGTGCTTGATCAGGGGTGGGTCATGGACTCCACGTCGAGGGCCTTGTCGAGGTCTTCCTCGGTGATGGTGCCGTCGGCGACGTAGCCGAGCTTGATGACGGTGTCCTTGATCGTGGCGCCCTCGGCGAGGGCCTGCTTGGCGACCTTGGCGGCGGCCTCGTAGCCGATGTACTTGTTGAGCGGCGTGACGATCGAGGGAGAGGACTCGGCGTAGGCGCGGAGGCGCTCGGGGATCGGCACGATCCCGTCGACGGTGCGCTGGGCCAGGACGGTCATCGAGGTCGAGAGCAGGCGGATCGACTCCAGGATGTTGCGGGCCATCACCGGCATCGCGACGTTGAGCTCGAAGGCACCCGACGCTCCGGCGGCGGTCACGGCGGCGTCGTTGCCGATCACCTGGAACGCCACCATCAAGGTGGCCTCCGGGACGACCGGGTTCACCTTGCCGGGCATGATCGAGGAGCCCGGCTGCAGGTCGGGCAGGTGGATCTCGGCCAGCCCGGTGGTCGGGCCAGAGGACATCCAGCGCAGGTCGTTGTTGATCTTGATCAGGCCGACCGCGAGAGTCTTCAGGACGCCGGAGAGCTCGACCAGCGAGTCGCGGGTGCCCTGGGCCTCGAAGTGGTTGCGGGCCTCGGTGAACGGCTGGCCGGTGCGGTCGGACAGCTCGGCGATCACGGCCTGCGGGAAGCCGGCGGGCGTGTTGATGCCGGTCCCGACCGCGGTGCCGCCGAGCGCCAGCTCACGCACCCTCGGAAGCACGGCCTCGAGCCGCTCGGCCGCGTAGCGGATGGTGGCTGCGTACCCTCCGAACTCCTGGCCGAGGGTGACCGGCGTCGCGTCCATCAGGTGCGTACGTCCCGACTTCACCAGGCCGGCGAACTCGGTGGCCTTCGCCTCGAGCGAGGTGGCCAGCACGTCGATCGCGGGCAGCAGCTGCTCGGTGACGGCGACGGCGGCGGCGACGTGGATCGCGGTCGGGAAGGTGTCGTTGGAGGACTGGGAGGCGTTGACGTGGTCGTTGGGATGTACGTCGCCTCCGGCCCTGGCCACCAGCGACGCGATCACCTCGTTGGCGTTCATGTTCGACGAGGTGCCGGACCCGGTCTGGAAGACGTCGATCGGGAACGCGTCGTCGTGCCGGCCCTCGGAGACCTCGCCCGCGGCCGCGATGATCGCCGCGGCCTTGTCGCCGGGGAGCACGCCGAGGTCGAGGTTGGCCTTGGCGGCGGCGGCCTTCACATGGCCGATCGCATGGATCAGCGCCGGCTCGATCGGAGTGCCCGAGATGGGGAAGTTCTCCACGGCCCGTTGGGTCTGGGCGCGCCACAGCGCGTCCTTCGGGACCCGGACCTCACCCATGGAGTCGTGCTCGATGCGAAAGCTCATGTCGTCCATGTCTGGTTCAACCTTTGACTAGTTGGTGCCATTCCCTTGCGAGACCGTGCCCACATAGAGCCAGTAGGTCTCCGAGTGCCCCTGCAGGTCGACGGGATAGGAGAGCGCCTCCGCGTCGTCGAAGACCTGCGCCATGACCTCCAGCAGCGCCGGAGCCTCCGCCGCCGACCACACCACCACACTGCCACCCGGGGTGGTGGCCCGCCGCGCATCGGCGAGCGCGGGCGCCTCGTAGAGCGCCCCGTTGGCGTCGTGCACCAGGTAGCCCGGACCGTTGTCGACGTCCAACAGCACCACGTCGTACGTCTCGGGCCGGCTCTCCCGCAGGACCACGGCCACATCGGCGACCTCGACGTGGACGCGCTCGTCGGCCAGCAGCCCGGGGCCGTGGGGGATCCGGCCGGCGCGCATCCACTCGACCAGGCGCGGCTCGATCTCGACGACCGTGACGGCTTCGACCCGCGGGTCGGCCAGCACCGCCTCGAGGGTGAACCCGAGCCCGAGGCCGCCGATGAGCACGTGCCGAGGCTGCGGGTGCAGCCCGAGCGCGCGCGTCGCGAGCGCCTTCTCGGTCGAGGTCTCCCGGGTGTCCATCACGAAGATCCCGTTGGCCCGCAGCTCCAGGTGGCCGTCCGCCCGGTGCTTCAGGACCAGGCCCCCGTCTGCGATCACCGATTCCATCCCGCTCACGGCTCCATTGTGGCCGATGTGGGTACCGGCTCTGCCATGAGCGAAGACAACACCCAGTTCCCCGCCCAGCAGCAGGAGCCTCCCGGGCTCACCGGCGAGATGGAGCCGGTGCCCGACCACGGCGAGTCGAGCTACCAGGGCCACGGCCGCCTCGAGGGCAAGGTCGCCCTGATCACCGGAGGCGACTCCGGCATCGGTCGCGCGGTCGCCATCGCGTACGCCCGCGAGGGCGCCGACGTGGCCTTCACCTACCTCCCCGAGGAGGAGCCCGACGCGCAGGAGACCTCGAAGCTGGTGGAGGAGGCCGGACGTACGCCGCTGGCGATCCCGATCGACCTGCGTGAGCGCGAGGCGTGCGACGAGGTCGTCGAGCGCACCGTGCAGGAGCTCGGCGGCCTGGACATCCTGGTGAACAACGCCGGTTACCAGTTCGCCCGCGACAAGGGTTTGACGGACATGGACGACGAGCGGATCGACCGGACGTTCAAGACCAACCTGTACGCCCTGCTCTGGCTGACCAGGGCGGCCGTGCCGCACCTGAAGAAGAGCAGCGGCTGCGTCATCAACAACGCCTCCATCCAGGCGTACGAACCCTCGACCAGCCTGCTCGACTACGCCGCGACGAAGGCCGCGATCAACAACTTCACCGTCAACCTCGCCGCCGAGCTCGGGCCCGACGGGGTCCGGGTGAACGCGGTGGCGCCCGGGCCGATCTGGACCCCGCTGCAGCCGGCGACGCAGGCTCCGGAGAAGGTGGAGAAGTTCGGGGCGAACACGCCGCTGGGTCGAGCGGGCCAGCCGGCCGAGGTCGCCCCGGCGTTCGTCTTCCTGGCCTCGCCGACCGAAGCGTCCTACGTGTCCGGAACCGTCCTCGGGGTGACTGGGGGACGGCCGGTGTTCTGATGGCCACGAGCAGCTACGAGGGCAACGAGATCGACGGCGGTGGTCCGGACGAGGGACCGGAGCAGCGGATCACCCGCAACTGGAACGAGCTCCTCCAGGAGCTGCGGGTGCTGCAGACCGGGGTGCAGATCCTGACCGGTTTCCTGCTGACGGTGCCGTTCTCGCCACGCTTCCCCGATCTCAACGACCACCAGCAGACGATCTATCTCGTCGTGCTGGTCGGCTCGGTCATCACCACCAGTCTCATCATCGCCCCGGTCTCCTTCCACCGGATGCTGTTCCGGCGCCGGCAGCGCCCCTGGCTGGTCACGGCCTCGCACATCTGCGCGCGGGCCGGGCTGGTCGGCTTCGCGATCGTCTCGGCGCTGGTGGTGCTGCTCGTCTTCGACGTCGTGGTCTCGCTCGAAGCCGCGCTCGTGGCCGCGGCGGCCGTGCTCGTCCTGTTCATCTCGCTGTGGGCGGGACTGCCGCTCGTGAACGGACGAAACAACTCCCACTGACCCGGTGTGATGACCCCCACAGCGGGAGTACGCTGGATGGGAACCGAGTCGGGTGGGCTTATGTGGTCGATCTTCTGGATCATCGTCGCGGTGCTGCTGGGACTTGCCGAGGCGTTCACGATGACGCTGGCGTTCGCTTTCGTCGCCGGCGGGGCGCTGCTTGCCGCCGGGAGCGCCGCGTTGGGCGCCCCGGTGCTGGTGCAGATGCTCGTCTTCGCGCTCGCCGGCGGTGGCAGCGTGCTGCTGGTACGGCCCGTCGCACGCCGTCACATGGCGCTGCCGCCGCCGGTGCGTGACGGCACCGACGCCCTGGTCGGCCGTCAGGCGGTCGTCCTGGCGGAGGTCAGCTTCGCCCACGGCCTGGTGCGGCTCGCCGGTGAGGACTGGACCGCCCGGCCCTACGACGAGGACCTCGTCATCCCGGTCGGATGCCGGGTCGACGTGCTCGAGATCGAAGGCGCGACGGCGCTCGTGCATCCGCGGGACCCGTTGTCGCTGTCGCCCTAGAGGAGGACGTACGACATGGAACTTCTGCTGATTGTGCTGGTCCTGATCGGGCTGGTGGTCGGGGGAGTCGCCTCGACGGTGCGGATCGTGCCGCAGGCCCGCCGCTACAACATCGAGCGGTTCGGGCGCTACCGGGTCACGCTGCAACCGGGGCTCAACTTCGTGATCCCGCTGGTGGACCGGGTCAACACCAAGCTGGACGTGCGCGAGACGGTCTACTCCTCCAACCCGCGGCCGGTGATCACCGAGGACAACCTGGTGGTCAACATCGACACGGTGCTCTACTACCAGATCACCGACCCGCGGGCGGCTGCCTATGAGGTGGCGAACTACCTGCAGGCGATCGACCAGCTCACCGTCACCACGCTGCGCAACCTGATCGGGTCGATGGACCTGGAGCGCACCCTGACCTCGCGCGAGACGATCAACGCGCGGCTGCGCGAGGTGCTCGACGACGCCACCGGGAAGTGGGGGATCCGGGTCAACCGGGTCGAGATCAAGGCGATCGACCCGCCGGCCTCGATCAAGGAGGCGATGGAGAAGCAGATGCGCGCCGAGCGCGACAAGCGTGCCGCGATCCTGCACGCCGAGGGCAAGCGGGCCTCGCTGATCCTCGAGGCCGAGGGCACGCGGCAGCGCTCGATCCTGGAGGCCGAAGGTCACCAGCAGGCCCGCGTGCTCGAGGCCGACGGTGAGGCCAAGGCGCTCGAGCGGGTCTTCCAGGCGGTCCACGCCAACGACGCCGACGCCAAGGTCCTGGCCTACAAGTACCTCGAGATGCTGCCCTCGCTCGCCTCGCACGGCAACTCGTTCTGGGTCATCCCCGGCGAGCTCACCGAGGCGATGCGTACGGTCACGGGGGCCTTCGCGGACACCGCTTCGAAGGCCACCGGGAACGGCAACGGCGAGGAACGACGTACGCCGCCGCTGCCCACCCCGCGCAACGCCATCGAGCAGGCCCAGCGCGAGGCTCACGACGAGGCCGTCAAGGCCGTCGAGGAGGCCAAGGAGGAGTCGGCCCGCGCCGATCGCATCGTCGGCTGACGTACGTCGGTAGCCTGACCGGCATGTCGCCGGGTCTCGTGGTCGTGCTGCTCGTTGTCGTGGTGGTCGTCGGGATGCTGATGAGTGTCAGGATCGTCCCGGCGGCGACCTGCTTCGTGGTCGAGCGCCGCGGCCGGTACCGGACGACGCTGAGGCCGGGCCTCAACGCCATCGTGCCGCTGCTGGACCGGGTCGTTGCTCGGTTCGACATGCGCGAGCAGGTGCTGTCGATGAGGGAACCGCTCGTCTGCCGCGATCACTACGTCTGCGAGGCGGTTCTGAACGTCTACTTCGAGTTCGAGGACCCGTCGATCGCCTACCGCGTCGACAACACCCAGCAGCAGCTCGAACGCGCTGTACGCGAGGCGCTGCGAGAGTTCGCCGGAATCGTCGACCAGGACGAGTTCCTCAACTCCACCCAGCGCCTGACGGATGTCGCCTATGACGCCACCCGCCGCTCGCGCGAGGACTGGGGCATCGTCGTCAAGCGCGTCGCGGTCACCGACCTCGGCGCCCCAGGCGCTCCTGGCCGATGACCGCGACCCTCGAGGCACCTCGCGGCGAAGGCGGCTGGTGCCCTCGCGCAACGGGCACGCCGACTGGTCGGGCTGTCGGGCATCGGTGACCCGAAAAACCTGATGCGGCGGGCGGTCACGGGTTGACAGCATCGGGCCATGTCGCTGCCCACTCCCACGCTCGTCACGACACGGTTGCGGCTGCGGCCGTTCACCGACGCTGATGCGGATGACCTCTTCGCGTTGCAGAGCGACGCCCACGTACTGCGTTACTGGGACTCACCGCCGTGGACCGATCCGGCCCAAGCCGGGCGGTTCATCGCCAGGTCACAGGAGATGGCGGAGGAGGGGGCCGGCGTCCGGGTGGCCGTCGAACGGGACTCCGTGTTCCTCGGCTGGTGCACCTTCAACTCGTGGAACCCGGAGTTCCGCAGCGCCTCGCTCGGCTACTGCCTCGGCGAGGCGGCCTGGGGTCACGGCTATGCGACCGAGGCCGCCGGTGCCGTGCTGACCTGGGCCTTCGACGCGCTCGACCTCAACCGGGTCCAGGCGGAGGCCGACACTCGTAACGCCGCCTCGGCCCGGGTGCTGGAGAAGCTCGGGTTCAAGCTCGAGGGGACGCTGAGGGAGGACTGCGTGGTGAACGGGGTCGTCTCCGACTCCTGGGTCTTCGGACTGCTCCGCGGGGAGTGGTTCGCCCGGCAGCGGGGTACCGCAGGGACATGAGCCACGAGCAACTTCCGGCAGAGGGGCCCGACGACCCCGAGTACACCGACGAGTCCGGGCAGGTCTCCGAGACCCAGCGCCTCGACGAGGACGAGGGCGACACTCCGATCGCGCCCTCGGACTCGACGGCGGGTTATCCCGACTCCGAGTCGGGCAGCCCGGACACGAAGGGGTCCGGACCGAGCGAGGCGCCGCCCGAGAACCGGCGCGACAACGACGTCTAGCGATTCTGCGGGCGGGCCGGGCTGGGTCAGGCTCAGCCGAAGAGGTCACCCAACCAGGACTCGCGGTGGTGGCTGCGGCGCTTGTCGTAGCGGTGGTCGTCGTCGTAGTCGCGCCGCTCGTAATCCCGCTTCTCGTAGCGTCGCTCGTCGCGCTGCTCCTGGCGGGGCTGCTGCTGGTAGCTGCCGAGTTGCGGGGCGCCGACGGACCGCTCGATGATCTTGTCGATCTCGCCGCGGTCGAGCCACACGCCACGGCACTGCGGGCAGTAGTCGATCTCGATGCCTTGGCGCTCGCTCATCACCAGGGTGACGCCGTCGATGGGGCACTGCATGGGGGGTCTCCTCGTCGTCGGGGATCGGCGCCCATCAACCTATCCGGTCGTCCCGCCTCGCCGAGGCCCAGCGTCGGCGGGCGTCCGCTCAGCGCTCCTTCGACCGCACCCTGATCCCGGTGAGGGGGACGGTGGTGGTGCCGGAGGGGTCGGTGAAGAAGTCGTTGCCCTCGCCGTCGACGACGATGAAGGCGGGGAAGTTCTCGACCTCGATCTTCCAGACCGCCTCCATGCCGAGCTCGGGGTACTCGAGCACCTCGACCGACTTGATGCAGTCCTGGGCGAGCCGCGCGGCCGGGCCGCCGATGGAGCCGAGGTAGAAGCCGCCGTAGGTGCCGCAGGCCTCGGCGACGATCTTGGAGCGGTTGCCCTTGGCGAGCATGACCATGGAGCCGCCGGCGGCCTGGAACTGCTCGACGTAGGAGTCCATCCGGCCGGCGGTCGTCGGTCCGAAGGAGCCCGACGCCATGCCCTCGGGCGTCTTGGCCGGGCCGGCGTAGTAGACCGGGTGGTTCTTCATGTACTCCGGCATCTCCTCGCCCGCGTCGAGGCGCTCCTTGATCTTCGCGTGCGCGATGTCGCGGGCCACCACCATCGGGCCGGACAGGGAGAGCCGGGTCTTGACCGGGTGCTGGGAGAGCGTCGCGAGGATCTCGGACATCGGCTGGTTGAGGTCGATGTCGACCACCTCGCCGGCCGAGATCTCCTCGGCCATCCCGGCGTCCGGCATGTACTGCGCCGGGTCCGTCTCGAGCTGCTCGAGGAAGACGCCGTCGCGGGTGATCTTGCCCAGCGCCTGGCGGTCGGCGGAGCAGGAGACCGCGATCGCCACGGGGCAGGAGGCGCCGTGGCGGGGGAGCCGGACGACGCGTACGTCATGGCAGAAGTACTTGCCGCCGAACTGGGCCCCGATCCCGAAGGACTGGGTCAGCTCGAAGACCTTCTCCTCGAGCTCGGTGTCGCGGAAGCCGTGGGCGCTCATCGAGCCCTCGGTCGGGAGGTTGTCGAGGTAGTGGGCCGAGGCGTACTTGGCCGTCTTGAGGGCGAACTCCGCGGACGTCCCGCCGATGACGACGGCGAGGTGGTACGGCGGGCAGGCGGCCGTGCCCAGCGACCGGATCTTCTCGTCGAGGAAGGTGAGGATCTTGTCCGGGTTGAGGATCGCCTTGGTCTCCTGGAACAGGAACGACTTGTTGGCGCTGCCGCCGCCCTTGGCCATGAAGAGGAACTTGTACTCCGGGCCGTTCTCGCCCTCGGTGGTCGAGTAGATCTCGACCTGTGCGGGCAGGTTGGAGCCGGTGTTCTTCTCCTCGTACGTCGTCAGCGGGGCCAGCTGCGAGTAGCGCAGGTTGAGCTTGGTGTAGGCGTCGAAGACACCGCGGCTGACGGTCTCGGCGTCGTCGGAGCCGGTCAGCACGCCCTCGGACTTCTTGCCCATCACGATCGCGGTGCCGGTGTCCTGGCACATCGGCAGGATCCCGCCGGCCGAGATGTTGACGTTCTTGAGCAGGTCGAGCGCGACGAAGCGGTCGTTGCCGGAGGCCTCGGGGTCGTCGATGATCTTGCGGAGCTGCTTGAGGTGGGCAGGGCGGAGGTACTGGTTGATGTCCTTCATCGCCTCGGCGGTCAGCCGGCGGATCGCCTCGGGGTCGACCTTGAGGAACTTGCGCCCGTCGACCTCGATCTCTTCCACCCCCTCGCTGGTGATCAGCCGGTAAGGAGTGTCGTCCTTGCCGGTCGGGAGGAGGTCGGAGTACCGGAACTCAACGTCAGCCACGGAAGCGAATCGTACGCCGCCGGGCGCCTCCGTCTGAGATCAGGCTGCACGCGCGAGACATCCGCGCTATGGTCGGAGACGTCCACACGGGAGTCCGCGGCAGCGGGCTGAGAGGGAGCTGGAGCCGCTCCGACCGTTACACCTGATCCGGATCATGCCGGCGAAGGAAGTGATTGGTTGTGCTTCTTCCACATATTTTCTGTTTGGTCTCCTCGCGCGATGATCTCGCGCTGCTGCCCGCCTTCGCGGAGGTCGGTGTCACCGGCTTCCAGGTGCGCGACAAGACCGCGACGACCCGTGAGCTGCTCGCGCTGACGGCAACCGTGATCGAGCGGGTCGGGACGTACGAGGCCTGTGTGGTCGTCGACGACCGGCTCGACGTCGCGCTCGCCGCCGGTGCGGACGGCGTCCATCTCGGTGCGTCCGACCTGCCGTTGGCCGAGGCCCGGCGGATCGCCGACGCGGTCTCCCCGGGGCTGATCATCGGCGCGACCTGCCGCGACCGTGCCGCCGTCGAGGCGGCTGCCGACGCGGGCGCGGACTACGCCGGGTTCGGGCCGGTCTTCGCGACCACGTCCAAGGCCGGGCTTCCCGACCCGCTGGGGGTCGCTGCCGTCACCGATGCGGCCGGCGTGCTGCCGCTGATCGCGATCGGCGGCATCTCGGCCGAGTCTGCCGGGCCGGTGCGCGCCGCCGGCGCCCATGGGGTCGCCGTGATCGGCGGGCTCTGGCGACAACCCGATCCACTCCAAGCCGCGAAGGAGCTCGTGGAAGCGGTCGGCTGATGCGGGCGCGGATCCTCGGTGCCGGGATCGTCGGACTCTCCGTGGCCGACGAGCTGATCCGTCGTGGTCACGAGGTCTCGGTGGTCGATCCGTCGCCGGGTTCAGGGGCGTCGTACGCCGCTGCCGGCATGCTCAGCCCGGCCGGGGAGGCCTGGCACGGCGAGGAGGAGCTGACGCGGCTGTGCCTGGCGTCGCTCGCGCTGTGGCCCGACTTCGCTTCGCGGCTAGGGGTGCCTGTGCACACCCGCGGGACGCTGCTGGCCGGCGTCGACGCCGGAGATGTCCAGCAGGTCGAGCGGCAGCTCGCGGTGCTCGACCTCGCCGGGGTGTCCTACGAACGGTTGGGGCGGAGGGATCTGCTCGGCTACGAACCCGGGCTCGGCCGAGTCGCCGGTGGCGCCTTCCTCGCCGAGGACCACTCCGTCGACCCGCGGGCCGTCGTCGCGGCGCTGCTCGCGCGGGTCGGCGACCGTGTTGGTGTCGAGACCAACACAGCCGTTGACGTGACCGTCATCGCCACGGGGGCGCACCTCCCCGCTCCGTACTCCTCCCTCATCCGCCCGGTCCGCGGCGACGTGGTGCGGGTGCGGACGCAGGAGTGGGTGGAGCGGACCGTGCGGGCGTGGGTGCACGGCGAGCAGGTCTACGTCGTGCCGCGGACCGACAGCGACGAGGTCGTCATCGGGGCGACGTCGGAGGAGCGCGACGGCCCGCTGCTGCCGACCGTCGAGGGCGTCTGGCGGCTGCTCGACTCCGCCCGCCGGGTCGTGCCCGCGCTCGACCGGGCCGGCGTCGTGGAGGTGACCTCGCGCGATCGCCCCGGCACCGCCGACAACCTTCCGCTGGTCGGTCCGACCCAGGAGCCGGGGGTCGTGCTCGCCGCGGGCGCCTATCGCAACGGGGTCCTGCTCGCGCCGCTCATCGCGCGGCTGGTCGCCGATCACATCGAGACAGGAACGGTGGAGCCCGCGGTCGACCCGCGCCGGTTCCGGATGAAGGAGGACGGATGAGGATCACCGTGAACGGCGAGCCGATGGAGGTCGGTGGCACCGTCGCCGATCTGCTCGAGACCAGGACCGGCGACCGGCGGCCGAGCGGCATCGCGGTCGCCGTCGCCGAGGAGATCGTTCCTCGCGACGACTGGGCGGAACGCTCGCTCCAGGACGGCGACGTGGTCGAGATCGTGACGGCGGTGCAGGGCGGATGAGCGTGCTGAAGATCGCCGGCCGCGAGCTGTCCTCGCGCCTCTTCCTCGGCACCGGCGGCCTGCCCCACCTGGCGCTGCTCCCGGACGTCATCGACGCGGCCGAGCCGGGTCTGGTGACGGTGTCGATGCGGCGTACGTCCTCGACGGCGTCCGGAGGCCTGCTCGAGACGCTCCGCAGCGCGGGCGTGCCGATCCTGCCCAACACCGCCGGCTGCCTCTCGGCGCGCGAGGCGGTGCTGACCGCCGAGCTGGCCCGCGAGGCGCTGGAGACCGACTGGGTGAAGCTGGAGGTGATCGGCGACGAGACCTCGCTGATGCCCGACGCCGTCGAGCTGGTCGAGGCCGCCGAGCAACTGGTGCGCAAGGGCTTCACGGTCCTGCCGTACGCCACCGACGACGCCGTCCTCGCCCGCCGGCTCGAAGACGCGGGCTGTGCCGCGGTGATGCCGCTCGGCTCGCCGATCGGGTCGGGGCTCGGCATCCTCAACCCCTACGCCATCGAGGCCGTCGTGGCCGCCGTCGACGTGCCGGTGGTGCTCGACGCCGGGGTCGGCACCGCCTCGGACGCGGTCCTGGCGATGGAGCTCGGCTGCTCCGCCGTCCTCGCCGCCACCGCGGTCACGCGCGCCGACGACCCGGTCGCGATGGCCCGCGCGCTGCGGCTGGCCGTCGAGGCCGGGCACACCGCCCGCGCCGCCGGCCGGATCCCACGCCAGGCCGTCGCCCGCGCCTCCTCGCCGATGGAAGGACGCATCGCATGACCGTGCTACCGAGACTGCTCGTCCTCACCGACCGCTCCCAGCTGCCGCTCGGCCGCAGCCTGCTCGCGACGATGGCAGCGTGCGCCGAGGCGGGCCTGACCCACGTCGTACTCCGCGAGCTCGACGAGCCCCTGGAGCATCGGGCGAAGCTGGCCGAGCTGCTCGCCGGGCTCGGCCTGAACGTCATCGCCGCCCACACACCCCTGCCCGCGGCGGTCGGGGTGCAGCTCCCGGCTTCCGCGAGCTGTAACACGTCGTTCGTAGAACTACTCGCCCTATCGGAGCGACCGGATAGTCGGTGTAACAGCGTGTTACACCTCGGCCGCAGCTGCCACAGCGCCACTGAGGTCGCCACCGCCGCCGAGCAGGGGTTCGACTATGCGATGTTGAGCCCGTATGCGGTGACCGAGTCCAAGCCCGGTTACGGGCCGCCGCTCGGGCCGGGCACCTTCGGCGACCTGCCGCTCCCGACGTACGCACTGGGCGGGATCACCTCGGACAACGCCGCCGACCCGGTCGCAGGGGGCGCCTACGGGGTCGCCGTGATGGGCGCGGTGATGCGAGCAGACGAGCCGGGACAGGTCGTGCGCGACCTTCTCGCCGCCCTCGCCGCGGGGGTGACCCGATGAACCCGCCGGTCGCGCTCACCGTCGCGGGGACCGACTCCGGGGGAGCGGCGGGCACGGCGGCCGACCTGGCCACCTTCGCCGCGCTCGGGGTCCACGGCGCCTGTGTGATCACCGCCGTCACCGCCCAGGACACGACCGGCGTCAGCGACATCCACGCCATCCCGTTCGCGACCATCGAGGCGCAGCTCCACGCTGTCTTCGACGACCTTCCCGTCGCGGCCGTGAAGACCGGCATGCTCGGCAGCGCCGAGACGGTCGAGCTCGTCGCGCGCCTGTGCGCCGACCGCCCGCTCGTCGTCGACCCCGTCCTCGTCGCCACCTCGGGAGCGGTGCTCGGTGGTGAGGACGTACGCCGCGCCTACCTCGACCACCTGCTCCCCGTCGCCACCGTCGTCACCCCCAACCTCGACGAGGCTCGGGCCCTGGCGGGACGCGACGGGTCACCCGAGGAGCTCGCCGAGGAGCTCGCCGGGCTGAAGCCGGCGGTGATCGTCACCGGAGGTGACCCGGCCGCCACCGGGGAGTGCACCGACTGGCTCGCCGAGCCCGGGAAGTCCGCGATCCCGCTGAGACACCCCGCGGTCCTCACGAGCAACGACCACGGCACCGGCTGCACCTACAGCTCGGCCCTGGCCGCCCGTCTCGCCCACGGCGCACCGCTGCGGGAGGGGGCCGAGCAGGCCGCGGCGTACGTCACCCGACAGCTCGCCACCAGCAGGCAGTGGACCCTCGGCCGCGGCCGGGGCCCGGTCGCCCACCTCTTCACAGATCAGCCCAGCCCGACAAGCACGAAGGAGACAGCATGACCGTCCACCCCGCCCACACCCGCCTCGAGCTCGGTGACCTGAAGGTCCCGGTTACCCGGGTCGCGCTGACCAACGGCGAGACCTTCGACCGCTACTGCACCGAGGGCCCGGGATCCCAGCCGGAGCAGGGTCTCCCGCCGCGTCGCGACGAGTGGATCGACGAGCGCGGCGACACCGAGGCCTACGACGGCCGCCGGACCGAGCTGCTGGACAACGGCAAGGCAGCCGTACGCCGCGGCGCGGCCCGCCAGGAGTGGCAGGGCGAGCGCCGCCAGCCGCGCAAGGGCAGGAACATCACCCAGATGCACTACGCACGGCAGGGCATCGTCACCAAGGAGATGGCCTACGTCGCGGTGCGGGAGAGCTGCGACCCCGAGCTGGTCCGCGAGGAGGTGGCGGCGGGCCGCGCAATCATCCCCAACAACGTCAACCACCCCGAGTCCGAGCCGATGATCATCGGCAAGCGGTTCCTGGTGAAGATCAACGCCAACATCGGCAACTCCGCCGTCACGTCCTCCATCGCCGAGGAGGTCGACAAGCTCACCCACGCGATCACCTGGGGCGCGGACACGGTGATGGACCTGAGCACCGGCGACGACATCCACACCACCCGCGAGTGGATCCTGCGCAACTCGCCCGTCCCGATCGGCACCGTCCCGATCTACCAGGCCCTGGAGAAGGTCAACGGCGAGGCCGACAAGCTGACCTGGGAGGTCTTCCGCGACACGGTCATCGAGCAGGCCGAGCAGGGCGTCGACTACATGACGATCCACGCGGGCGTCCTGCTCCGCTACGTCCCGCTCACCGCCAACCGCGTCACCGGCATCGTGTCCCGAGGCGGTTCGATCATGGCCGGCTGGTGCCTGGCCCATCACCAGGAGAACTTCCTCTACACGCACTACGACGAGCTGTGCGAGATCTTCAAGCAGTACGACGTCGCCTTCTCCCTCGGTGACGGCCTCCGCCCGGGCAGCACCGCCGACGCCAACGACGAGGCCCAGCTCTCCGAGCTGCGCACCCTCGCCGAGCTCACGACGCGGGCCTGGGAGCACGACGTCCAGGTCATGGTCGAAGGCCCTGGCCACGTCCCGCTCAACCTGGTGAAGGAGAACGTCGACCTCCAGCAGGAGTGGTGCCACGGCGCGCCGTTCTACACGCTGGGCCCGCTCGCGACCGACATCGCGCCGGGCTACGACCACATCACGAGTGCCATCGGCGCGGCCACGATCGCGATGCACGGCACCGCGATGCTCTGCTACGTCACCCCGAAGGAGCACCTCGGCCTGCCCGACAAGGACGACGTGAAGACCGGCGTGATCACCTACAAGCTCGCCGCCCACGCCGCCGACATCGCCAAGGGCCACCCCGGCGCCCGTGACCACGACGACGCCCTCTCCCGGGCCCGCTTCGAGTTCCGCTGGCGCGACCAGTTCGCGCTCTCCCTGGACCCGGTCACCGCGGAGGCATTCCACGACGAGACCCTGCCGGCGGAGGGCGCCAAGACCGCCCACTTCTGCTCCATGTGCGGCCCGAAGTTCTGCTCGATGAAGATCAGCCAGGACGTACGCGACCGCTTCGGCGGCGGCGACGGTGCCTCTTCCGAGGAGGTCGAGGCCGGGATGATGGAGAAGTCGAAGGAGTTCGCGGCGGCGGGAAGTCGGGTGTACCTCCCGCTCGCCGACTGAGCGATCGGCTACGAGCCCGACCGCAGGCTCTCGTAGACCCTCGCGAGTGCCTCCGAGCCGTGCCCTGCGGCGATCTGTCCGCTGATCAGTGCCTGGACGGCAGCGATGGGGGAGGGGTCGACCCCCTCCTCCTCGCTGGCCCGGACGATGTGCGAGAGGTCGGAGAACTCCAGGCTCTGCTGGCCCGCGACGGTGTAGTCGCCACCGTCGATGACCTTCGCGTAGCCGTCGAGACCCTCGGTCATCGCGGCCAGGAAGGGCGCCTGCCGAGCAGCGAAGTCGGCCGCGCTCATCCCCATGGACGAGACCATCGCTGCGCCGTGGAAGAACCCCGTGAACATCTGGTACATCCCCGACAGCATCGCCAGGTCCACCAGCGACGCCCGGCCGGCGTCCTCGCCGTGGAACTCGCTGGTGGCCCAGACGTCGAGCGTCGGCAGGAGGGCGTCGTACGCCGCCCGTGACCCGCTGTAGAAGATCTGACCCGCGCGGGACCCGATCATCGCGGGCACGGCCATGATGGCGCCGTCGAGGTAGTCGACACCGCGCTCGGCCGCCCAAGCGGCGAGCGCACGGGCTTCGTTCGGCGACGTGGTCGTGACGTTGACCAGGGTGCGGCCCCGGAGCTCGTCGGCGACCGGGCCGCTGAGGGTCTCCTCGACCGAGGCGTGCTTGAGCAGGCAGGCGATGACGACGGGACTGGCCTGCACCGCCTCGCGGACCGAGCCCGCAGCTGAAGCGCCTCGGTCCACCAGGTCCGCGGCACGGCCGGGGGTGCGGTTCCAGACGGTCACGGAACGGCCGGAGTCGAGCAGCGCGGACGCCAGGGCGCTGCCCATCGCGCCGAGGCCGAGGACGGTCACGTCGGTCGCGTGGGTGGAGTTTCGAGTGGTTTCTGACACGCCCTCCATGCTGGAGGAGGTCGTCGCGACGCGGGAGTACCCACTATTTACTGGGGTACGCACCATCTGGTGAGTGCGGCGCGCGGGTAAAGGATCAGGGATCAACCTGAGAGACGGATCCGGCGTGCGCCGATAGCATCAACACTCATGGGACTCCCCGAACCGCACCCCGGCCAGCCCCGCCGCGCCGACCTCCGGGTCAGCGACGCCGACCGTCACGCGGTGGCCGACATCCTGCGCGAGGCAGCGGGGGAGGGCCGTCTCGACATCGACGAGCTCGAGGAGCGGCTCGAGGAGACCTACAAGGCCAAGACGTACGCCGACCTGGAGCCGATCACGCAGGACCTCCCGGTCGCGGGGCAGATGCCGGCGGCACCCGCCGTGCCCACCGCATCGGCGGTGCCCGTCGTCTACGGCCAGGGTGAGGCGTCCGACAGCGCCAGCGCGTTCCTGAGCAACGTCGAGCGCAAGGGCGTGTGGATGGTCCCGCAGCACCTCTCGGTCAACGCGGTGCTGGGCGACGCCAACATCGACCTGCGCGAGGCGCACTACGCCGCGCGCGAGGTGGTCATCAACGCCACCTCGGTGCTGGGCAGCGTGAAGGTCACCGTGCCGCCCCACGTGCACGTGATCGTGGAGGGCAACGGCGTGCTCGGCGACTTCAAGGAGCCCTCCGCGAAGGTGCCCGAGGTGCTCTCCGCGGACTCGCCGGTGGTGCGGGTGCGGGGCATCGCGGTGCTGGGCGATGTGACCGTGAAGCGCCGGGGTCCGCGCGGCCCGAAACGCACCCTGAAGCAGCATCTCGGCCTGGAGTGACTGGCTTATGGAAATGGGGTAGGGGGATTGTTGAGGCACAGGCTCGATGCCCCCACTACCATTCGCCCCATGGGAACGACCCCCGAGCCATTTCGCGGCCAGAATCCTGATCCGAATCTCCGGATCAGCGATGCCGACCGCCACAAGGTGGCCGACATCCTGCGCGAGGCCGCGGGTGAGGGACGCCTGGAGATCGACGAGCTCGACGACCGCCTCGAGGCGACCTTCAAGGCCAAGACGTACGCCGACCTGATCCCGATCACCGTCGACCTGCCGGCCGCGGGCACCCCCGCTCCGCCGGTGCCGGTGACGAAGCCTGCGACCGGAAGCAGTCCGGCGGTCTTCGCCGACAACCCGATCGAGAGCCAGCTCTACGTCGCGATCATGAGCGGCGTCGACCGGCGCGGGGTCTGGACGGTCCCGGCGACCGGCAACGTGATCGCGCTGATGGGCGGCGCCGACCTCGACATGCGCCAGGCGCAGTTCTCTGCGCAGGAGACCGTGATCTACGCCAACGCGATCATGGGCGGGGTCAACATCACCGTCGGCCCCGACGTCCAGGTCGTGATGCAGGGCGTCGGGATCATGGGCGGCTACGTCGGTCCGCGCGGCATCGAGCCGACCGGCGGTCCGGTGCTGCGGGTGAAGGGGCTGGCGCTCATGGGTGGCGTCACCGTCATCCGTAAGCCGCTGAAGGAGTCCAAGGGCTCCAAGCAGCTGCGGCTGCCGCCGCCGCACGAGCTCCCGCCACACGGGATGCACTGAGCAGCACACCTCGGGGATGGTCCGCTCCGCGGACCGATTTTGTCGTGCCTGGAAATCAGGCACTAACCTCGCCTGAACAAGTTATTGTGTAGTTACATAATAGACAAAGGAGTCTCGGGATGAAGCCGAAGTGGAGCGCACTGCTGGGCGCCGCACTCGTGGCCGTCGTGGCCCTGATCGCCGGACTCCTGGTCATCGGCCCGAAGACGCTCGCCGCCGGCTCCGCCGCTGCCGACCCGTCGGCCGCGCCCGTCGAGCACCCCGTCGAGAAGCCCGCGGCAGAGCTGGCCGCCACGACCGACCAGCGCCCCAACATGGTCCTCATCCTGATGGACGACTTCTCCCTGGAGCTGCTCCGCACGATGCCGGAGGCGACCCGGATGGCCGCCGAGGGAGCGACCTACCAGAACTCCTTCGTCATCGACTCGCTGTGCTGCCCCTCGCGGGCCGCGCTGCTGACCGGGCAGACGCCGCACCACACCAAGGTGCTCACCAACACCCAGAACGACCCGGAGCACCCGGTCGGAGGCTGGTCGGCGTTCCAGCGCTACGGCAACGTCGAGAAGCAGTTCAGCATCGGGCTGCAGGAGGCCGGCTACACGACCGGGTTCGTGGGGAAGTACATCAACGCCTACGAGGCCACCCTCGGCTCCGACGGCAAGCGGGTCCCGCCGCCCAAGGTGCCCGGCTGGGACTCCTGGAACGCGCTCCTCGGCGGCGCCTACGGTGGCTGGGGCTACCAGAGCACGTTCCTCGACGGGAACGGCGCGGTGCAGCTGCGCAACCACCCGCAGCCCGCGCGGAACGCCACCGTGCAGCAGAAGGACGCTGCGTACGCCTCCAGCGTCACGCGTGACTACGCCCTCGACTTCATCGAGAAGCACCGCGACGACGAGAACCCCTACTTCCTCGAGATCGCCGCCTACGGGCCGCACTCCCGGCTCGGCCACCACTACCCGGGCCTGGACACCTGGTTCCCGCCCGCGTTCGCCGACCAGGCGCCCGCCGGCGACCCCGCGGGCGGCAACTGCGGCCGGGTCGCATGTGCCGATCTCACGCTGAAGGACCTCGTCGGCTACGGCGACGACCGCTGGGACAACGCGCCCACCTACCTCGGCCGCGCCGGACGTACGTCGCAGGCTCCTGCCTGGCGCACCAACAAGGTCTCGCTGAGCGACGAGACGGCGCTGAGCCAGTACCGTGACCGCGCCCGCATGGTGCAGTCGATCGACCGGATGATCACCCAGGTCCGTAAGGCCGCCGGCGACGACACCTACATCGTGCTGACCTCGGACAACGGCTTCCACCTCGGCCAGCACCAGCTCAACGGCGGCAAGGGCGCTCCCTACGACTCCGATACCCGGGTCCCGCTGGTGGTCGTCGGCCCCGACGTGGTGCCCGGCAAGCGCAGCCAGTTCGTCAACAACATCGACCTGGCGCCGACCTTCCTGGACATCGCGGGCGCCCCGACCCCGGCGTACGTCTCCGGCACCTCGTTCGCCGAGACCCTGAGCCGGCCGCGGCTGCCGGGTGGGCGATACGCCTTCTTCGAGCACACCTACGCCAAGTCCCACCCCGGCGAGGTCGACCTCGACGACGGCTCGGGCGGCACCATCGACATCATCCCGTCCTACATCGCGGTGCGTGGTTCGCGGGGGCTGCTGGTCCGGTTCGACCTGGACAAGTCCTGGAAGGGCACCGACTACGCCTACGAGCTCTACCGCTATGACCGGCCGTGGGAGGACCGCAACGTCTTCGCCGAGGACCACGCCAAGCCGTACGCCCGCGACCTGATGCGCCGGCTCGATGCCTACGAGGGCTGTGCCCCGGCTGTATGCCGGGCTTTGACCCGCTGATTCCGAATCTGGGCTATGGTGTCCCAGCCGGGGCCAAATGTGGCCCCGGTCACTTCACAACGGATCGTCCGGCACGTACCTGCCGGTGAAGGAGACAACGGAATCATGGCAACAGTCAGTTTTGAGAAGGCGCAGCGTTGGTACGCAGGCGCCGCCGAGCCCGCGGTCAAGGGCATCGACCTGGAGATCAAGGACGGCGAGTTCATGGTGCTCGTCGGCCCGTCCGGCTGCGGTAAGACCACCACCCTGCGCATGCTCGCCGGGCTGGAGGAGGTCAACTCGGGCGCCATCAAGATCGGCGACCGCGACGTCACCAACGTCGCCCCCAAGGACCGCGACATCGCGATGGTCTTCCAGAACTACGCGCTCTACCCGCACATGAGCGTCGCCGAGAACATGGCGTTCTCGCTCAAGATGGCCAAGGTCCCGAAGGCCGAGCGTGACAAGCTCGTCGCCGAGGCGGCCAAGACCCTGGGTCTGACCGACTACCTCGACCGCAAGCCGAAGGCGCTCTCCGGTGGTCAGCGCCAGCGCGTCGCCATGGGCCGTGCGATCGTCCGCCAGCCGCAGGTCTTCTGCATGGACGAGCCGCTGTCGAACCTCGACGCCAAGATGCGCGTGCAGACCCGCACCGACATCGCCAAGCTCCAGGCCGAGCTCGGCATCACCACCGTCTACGTCACCCACGACCAGGTCGAGGCGATGACGATGGGTGACCGCGTCGCGGTGATGAGCAACGGTGAGCTGCAGCAGGTCGACACCCCGCTCAACCTCTACCGCAAGCCGGTCAACCTCTTCGTCGCCGGCTTCATCGGCTCGCCGCAGATGAACCTCATCAAGGCCACCTCGGCCGACGGTGGTGCCAAGATCGAGGAGTACGTCGTGCCGATCAGCGGCCGCGACCTGCCCAAGCAGATCACCGTCGGTGTGCGCCCGGAGAGCTTCCGGGTCATCGGTGAGGGCCAGGGCGGTCTGCCGGTCCAGGTGACCGTCGTCGAGGAGCTCGGTTCCGACTCCTACGTCTACGGCACCAGCGACGTCGAGGGCGTCCCGTCCACCCTGATCGTCCGGGTCTCCTCCAAGGACCAGGTCAGCAAGGGCGACACCATCTACGTCACCACCGACCCCGAGGACGTCCACGTCTTCGACACCGAGTCCGGCCTCCGAGTCAACTGACTCACAGCGAATTGCGAAGCAATCGCAGATAACTCAGTGCTGTTGGTTCATTCTGGCCAGCATCGCGTTGTAGGCATCGAGGGCCTCGTCGCTGTCAGGATCCACGGATCCCGGCTCGGCGGGGCCCTCGGTCGTGCCCCGGGCGCTCTCCTGGGCGAGCCGGGCGCTGCGTACGCCGTCGAGGAAACGGCCGGTCATCTTGGTGCGGCGCTCGGGTGAGGAGACCACGGCGATGACCAGGCCGATGGCGAGGAACATCATCCCGGCGTCGCCCGCGGCCCACATCAGACCGCCGGCGGTCTGGACGTCGCGCACCGCGTCCATCGCCCACTCGGGCCGGGCGGCGGAGTAGACCGGGTAGAGGTTGCGCTCGGTCTGCAGCATCACGATCCCGACGATGGTGTCGGGCACCATGCCGACCACGAGGAGCGAGATCCGGCCCAGGTAGGGCAGGTCGGGGCGTACCTTCTCCTCGCCGATCGTGCCGGTGAGGAAGAGGAAGCCGGCGACGACGTAGGCGATCTGCTCGCCGACCATCAGCGGCACGCTCTGCGCCATCGAGTCCATGAACCCGGACAGGTGGGTGCCGATGATGACCAGCGAGTAGAGCAGGGTGCCGGTGGCCGGGTGGACCAGGACGGTCACCGGGAGCGAGCGCATCGCCCGCTCGGCGCGAGGCCCGGTCTCGGCGATGACGGTGAGCGGGTGCCCGAGCACCAGGAGTGCGGGCACGACCATGATCAGCGTCAGGTGGAGCACCATGTGCATCCAGGCCAGCGCCATCGCATAGCCGTTGATGGCCGAGGCGACCACGACGTACATCAGGCCGAGCCCGGTCAGGAACGACGCCACCCGCCAGCCCTTGACCGTCGACGCCGCTCCGGCGGCGTTGCGGAGCGTCAGGTAGCCCGCGCCGAGGATGACCACGGCGAGCAGCCAGCCGGGCTGGAGACTCCAGGTGGTGAGGAACTCGGTCCAGCCGAGCGCGGGCAGGGAGCCGTGGTCGTGCATGGTCTCACGGTATCTCCGGGTCGGGACCGGAGGTTATTCCAGGCGGCCGGTGGGCTGGATCAGCGGCACCAGGAACAGCCGGGCGAGCGCGCGCAGCTGGGCCTCGTCGTCGATGTCGACGACCTCGCTGGGGGTGACCAGGAACGAGGTCGAGGTGCGGACCATCAGCTCGGCGACGAGGTCGACCTCGACCGCGGCGGGTACGTTGCCGGCCCGCTGCTCGCGCCGCAGCTGGCCGGCGACGAAGCGCGCGATCGTGGCCACGGTGCGGCCGCCGTCGCCGACGATCGAGTGCACCAGCGAGTCGGTCTCGACGGTGAGCAGGCCGCCGATCAGCGGGTTGCCGCGGATCGCCCGCATCGCGCTGGCGAAGCCGATCTCCACGCGCTCGGCCGCGTCGGCGGCGTCGGCGATGTCGAGCACGAACTGGTCGAAGTAGCGCCGGAACTCCCGACGTACGACCTGCTCGACCAGGGCGTCCTTGTTGGCGAAGCGGCGGTAGACGGTGATCCGGGCGACCCCGGCCCGCTTCGCGACCTCCTCCATGGTGGTGCGCCTGATCCCGATCCGGCGGAACTGCTCGGCGGCGGCGTCGAGGAGCTTCGCGGTCACCGCCTCGTCCTCGATCGGCTCGGCGACGTCCGCGAGCGCCCTCGCGAGCAGCGACCCCGACTCGTCCTCGGGGACCGTGGTGGGCATCCGGCTAGGCCGTGAGGGTGCGGTCGGCGGCTCGGTCGGCGGTGCGGCGCACGATCTTGATGAAGGTCGGCCACAGGCCCACGGGAAGGTCGTGGCCCATGCCCTTGATCAGGGTGATCTCGGCACCGGGGACGGCCGCGGCGGTCGCCCGACCACCGGAGACGTGGACCATCTTGTCGGCCAGGCCGTGGATCACGCTGAACGGCACCTTGATCCGGCCGAGGTCCTCGGTGCGGTCGGGCTGGGTGAGGATGGCGAGCATCTGCCGGGCGACGGCCGCGGCGTTCACGCCGCGGTTCCAGGTGTCGATCGCGCGGCGGCGTACCTCGTCCTCGGGCTCGGGGTAGAGGGGCGAGCCGATCTGGATGCCGCCCTTGATCTGGCGCTCGATGTAGCCCTCGAGGCCGGGTTTCTTGATGACCAGCGCCGGCAGCAGGGTCGGGTGCTGGAAGCCGACGGCGCGGCGGCCGGTGGTCGACATCGTGGAACAGACCGAGCGCACCCGGTCGGGGTGGTGGATGGCCAGGGTCTGGGCGATCATCCCGCCCATCGACACGCCCCATACGTGCGCGGACTCGATGCCGAGGTGGGTCAGCAGCGCGGCCGCGTCGTCGGCGAGGTCGGTCAGGGTGTACGGCGACCGCGTGGGCAGCCCGACGAACGCCCGGGCCAGCCGGGCGAGCGTGATCCGCTCGTCGCTCGGGTGGGGCGAGGAGTGACCGACGTCGCGGTTGTCGTAGCGGATGACGTAGAACCCGGCCTCGGACAGCTGCTGGCACAGCCGGACGTCCCACCAGGTCATCGGCCCGCCGAGCCCCATGATCAGCAGCAGCGGGTCAGCGCCGGGATCGCCGAACGTGTCGTACGCAAGCTCGACTCCTCCGGGGAGGAAGGCGGTGGACTCGGTCGTCTCGGCGGAGGTGGTCATGCCGAGATTTTACGGGACGGGACCAGATGTCTCCTGGACGCGTAGATCTCGACCCGCTTCGCGGGTTCGCAAGCTCACCCGCTGCGCTCGCTCGATCTCTTCGCGTTGTGACCCTGCGACTTCGTCGCAGGGTCACAGGCTCAGAACTCGATCGCGCTGTAGGCCTTGAGCTTGGCGAGCTGGTGCTCGGAGGTGACCTTGCGGATGGTGCCCGAGCGGCTGCGCATCACCAGGGAGTCGGTGACGACGGCGCCGTGGGGGAGGTACTGCACGCCCCGCATCAGGTCGCCGTCGGTGATGCCGGTGGCGACGAAGAAGCAGTCGTCGCCGGTGACCAGGTCGTCGGTGTGGAGGACGAAGTCGGGGTCGAGGTTGTGGCCGGCGTCGAGGGCACGCTGGCGTTCCTCGTCGTCCTTGGGCCACAGCCGGCCCTGGATGGTGCCGCCCAGCGCCTTCATCGCGCAGGCGGCGACGATCCCCTCGGGAGTGCCCCCGATGCCCATCAGCAGGTCGGCGCCGGAGCCGGCACGGGCCGCCGAGATCGCGCCGGCGACGTCACCGTCGACGATGAACTTGATCCGGGCGCCGGTCTCGCGGATCTCCTCGACCAGCTTGTCGTGGCGGGGGCGGTCCAGCACGATCACGGTGATGTCGGAGGTCGTGGTGTCCTTCGCCTTGGCCACGGCGGCGATGTTCTCGGCGACCGGCAGGCGGATGTCGACGACGTCGGCGGCCTCGGGACCGGTGACCAGCTTCTCCATGTAGAAGACGGCGCTGGGGTCGTACATGCTGCCGCGCGGGGCGACCGCCATCACCGCGACGGCGTTGCTCATGCCCTTGGCGGTCAGGGTGGTGCCGTCGATCGGGTCGACCGCGACGTCGCACTCGGGTCCGGTGCCGTCGCCGACCTGCTCGCCGTTGAAGAGCATCGGGGCGTTGTCCTTCTCGCCCTCGCCGATCACGACGGTGCCGTTCATGGCGACCGTGGAGATCATCGTGCGCATCGCGTTGACCGCGACACCGTCGGCGCCGTTCTTGTCGCCACGACCCACCCAGCGGGCGGCGGCCATCGCCGCTGCCTCGGTCACGCGCACCAGCTCCAGGGCCAGGTTGCGGTCAGGGGCGGTGGGGGCGACGCCGAGCGGCTGGGTGTCGTTCATAGGGATCAATCTATCCGCCGCGTGCGGTGGCGTGACCGCCGTGTCACTTGATCGATCCAGAGACAAGTCTCACGGCGAACGGTGTTTGCGGGTCGTTCAGCACCTGTTCGGTCGGGCCGTCCTCGACGACGTGACCGTGCTCGATCACGACCACCCGGTCGGCGAGCGCTCGGGCGTCTGCGGCGTCGTGGGTGACGATGATGGCGGTCCGGCCTTCGAGGGCGGTACGCAGCGTCTGCCGCAGCGCCGGGCGTACGTCGACGTCGAGCGAGGCCATCGGCTCGTCGAGCAGGAGCAGCTCGGGGTCTGCGGCGAGCGCCCGGGCCACGGCAACGCGCTGGGCCTGGCCGCCGGAAATCTCCGTGGGCCTGCGTCCGGCCAGCTTCTCGGCGCCGACCTCGGTGAGGTGGCGGGTGGCGAGCTCGTTGGCCTGGTGGCGGCGTACGCCCCGGGCTCGCGGTGCGAAGGCGACGTTGGCCAGCACCGACAGGTGCGGGAAGAGCAGCGGGTCCTGGGCCAGGAGCGCGACCCCGCGGGCGTGCGGGGGAGTGGTGTCGAGGATGCGGTCGCCGAGGCGTACCTCTCCCTCGTCGGGACGGAGGAGACCGGAGATCACGCCGAGGATGCTCGACTTGCCGGCGCCGTTGGGGCCGGTGAGCGCGACCGTCTCGCCGGCGGCCACGTCGAGGGTGACGTCGATGCCGCGCTGGGCGATCACGGCACGGAGGTGCAGCGCGCTCACAGCGCCCTCCCATGACGCGCGAAGCCGATCACGGCGACCGCGACGACCACGAGCACCAGCGAGAGCGCGACGGCCGCATCGGGGTCGTCGACGCGGAGCAGGTAGACCTGCAGCGGCATCGTGCTGGTGACGCCGGGGAGGTTGCCGGCGAAGGTGATGGTGGCGCCGAACTCGCCCAAGCAGCGGGCGAAGGCGAGGACCGAGCCGGAGAGCAGGCCGGGGCCGACCAGGGGGAGGGTGACGCGGCGGAAGACGGTGGTCGGGCGGGCGCCGAGCGTCGCCGCGACCGCCTCGTAGCGCGTGCCGCTGGTGCGCAGCGCCCCCTCGAGGCTGATCACCAGGAACGGCAGCGCGACGAACGTCTGCGCCATCACCACGGCGAGGGTGGTGAACGGGATCTGGATGCCGACCAGGTCCAGCGACTGCCCCAGCAGCCCGCGACGGCCGAAGGTGTAGAGCAGCGCCAGCCCGCTGACGACCGGCGGCAGCACGAGCGGAAGCAGCACCAGCGAGCGCAGCAGTCCCTGTCCCCGGAACCGGGTGCGGGCCAGGACCGTGGAGAGAGGTACGCCGAGGAGGATGCACAGCACGGTGCTGGCCACCGCGGTGCGCAGGCTGAGCCAGAGCGCCTCCAGCGCGGACGGCGAGGTGATCAGTGCCGGGAAACCGGCCAGGTCGACGCGGAGGATGATCGCGGCCAGCGGGACGATGATGAACGCCGCCGCGACGGCCGCCGGAAGCCACAGCCAGCTCGGCATACCGACGGACGGACCGGCCCCCCGCTGCCGGTCCGTCCGTCCGGACCTCCCGAGAAGATCAGGGCTGGCCGAAGCCGGCATCGCTCAGCACCTTCTGCCCGGTCTCGCTCAGCACCAGGTCGACGAACTCCTGGGCCAGGTCTGCGTCGTCGGCGTCGTCGAGGGCGCTGATCGGATAGGTGTTCACGACCTGGTCGGACTCCTCGAACTCGACGCCCGTCACGGTGTCGCCGGCAGCGGTCACGTCGGTGACGTAGACCAGCCCCGCGTCGGCGTCGCCGGAGGTGACCTTGGCGAGCACGTCGCTGACCGACTGCTCCTCGCTCACCGGCTCGATGTCGACGCCCGTCTTCTTCTCCATCTCAGCCGTTGCGCTGCCGCACGGGACCTCGGCCGCGCAGACGACGACCTTGGTGCCGGGCTTGGCGAGGTCGTGGAAGCCGGTGATCTTCGCCGGGTTGCCCGACGGCGTGGCGATCTCCAGGGTGTTGGAGGCGAAGTCCTCCGGGGCGGGCGCCAGGTCGCCGAGCTTGTCCATGTTCTTGGTGTCGGCCGAGGCGAAGACGTCGGCCGGGGCACCGTCCTCGATCTGAGCCACCAGGTCCGAGGAGCCGCCGAAGCTCATCGTCACCTTCACCCCGGGGTGGTCCTTCTCGAACTCCTCGGCCAGCTCGGTGAACGTGTCGGTCAGCGAGGCCGCCGCGAAGACGGTCAGCTCCTGCTCCTCCGACCCCTCGCTCGAGCTCCCACAGCCGGCGAGCGCGAACAGGGCCGTCAGTGCGACGACGGCGGAGACTGTGGACTTCGTGATCATGGGCGCTCCACTACGACGTTGGTCGACTTGATCGAGGCCACGGCACTGACTCCCGGCTCGAGGCCGAGCTCGATGGCGGCCTCGGCGCTCATCAGCGAGACGATCCGGTAGGGCCCGCACACCATCTCCACCTGAGCCATCACGGTGTCCAGGGTGGTCTTGGTGACGATCCCGAGCATCCGGTTACGGGCACTGACCGCCTTCGTCCGGTCCGGGTTGGGCGCGTCGGCCAGCTCCGAGGCCAGCGCGGCCAGGACGATCCCGTCGATGACCGCGCGGCCGTTCTCCGTGCTCGCCTCGATCCGTCCCGCATCCACCCAGCGGCGAACGGTGTCGTCGCTGACGCCGAGGAGATCGGCGGCTTCGGCGATGCGGTACGAGGTCACCGGAGGAGTATCGCATCTGCGGAGCAATTCCGCTTCAATTGTCCTCATCTGCGGAACACGCAGACTCGGTGGCCGAGCCTGTCGAGACCACGATTCGAGGGAACATCGGCCGAGTGGGACCATGGAGGACGTGAGCGACACCGATCAGCAGCAGCCCGCCCAGCCGTCGAATCAGCCGACGAGCGAGCAGCCGGAGACCCCGGCGCGCAGCTACCCGCGTACGTTCGGTGCTCTCATCGGATCGATGATCTTCCTGCTCGTCCTCGTGGTCCCGATCGTGCTGATCGTGCAGTGGCGGGGCAACCTCGAGCGCGAGGTGAGCGGCGCCAACGAGACCTACAAGGCCGACTGGGCCGAGGCCGTACGCAGCGCCCAGGTCGCCGACCTCGACGTCGTCTACCCGCGAGAGCTGCCCTCGGGCTGGTACGCCAACACCGACCCGTCCTACAAGGGCGGCGAGGAGCCGGCGTGGACCATGTCGTTCGTCAAGGGCGAGACCTCCTACGTCGGCCTGGAGCTCTCCGCCCGCTCGGCGCAGGCGCTGGCCCAGAAGAACGTCGACACCCAGGCCACGAAGGGCGACGAGGTCAGCATCGAGACCGACGTCGCCACCACCTGGACCGAGTGGTCCGACTCCGACGGCGACAGCGCCTACTCCACCGAGGTCGACGGCCAGACCCTGATGCTCTGGGGCCCCAAGGACGGCGACGTACGCGACTACCTCGCGCTCCTCACCACCGAGCCGCTGAAGAAGTAGGGGTCAGTCGTCGCCGATGGCGGCGTCGATCTTCTTCCGGGCGCCGTCGAGCCACTCCTGGCACAGCGTGGCCAGCTTCTCGCCGCGCTCCCACAGGGCCAGCGACTCCTCGAGGGTGATGCCGCCGGCCTCGAGCTTGCGGACGACCTCGACCAGCTCCTCGCGGGCCTGCTCGTAGGAGAGGTTCTTGTCGGTGTCGTCGGAGTCAGTCATCGGCTGGGTCCTTCTCGGTCGAGGTGATGGTGGCGGCCAGGCGACCGTCGGCGAGGCGGATGCTGACGGCGGCGCCCTCGGTGGCGTCGGTGACGCTGGTGAGCACGTGCCCGTCGGCGTCCTGGGCGACGGCGTAGCCCCGTCTGAGCGTCTCCAGGGGTGAGAGCGCACGGGCGCGGGCACGATGGTGGCCGATGTCGTCGGCGGCCCGGTCGAGGGCGTGACCGACGGTGCGGCGGGCGCGGTCGCGCAGCGAGGTGACCTCGTCACGCCGGGCGTCGATCAGCGAACGCGGGTCGGCCAGCACCGGACGCGAACGCAGCGCGTCGAGGAGCGTCTGCTCGCGGTGGACCAGCGCGGCGATGCCGCCGCGGAGCCGGTCACGACCGGTCGCGACGATCCGCTGCTCCTCGACCACGTCGGGCACGACGAGCTTGGCGGCGTCGGTCGGCGTCGAGGCACGTACGTCGGCAGCCAGGTCCAGCAGCGGCGAGTCGGGCTCGTGGCCGATCGCGGAGACGATCGGCGTGCGGGCGGCGTGCACCGCACGGATCAGGTGCTCGTCGGAGAAGGGCAGCAGGTCCTCGACGGAGCCGCCGCCGCGGGCGACGACGATGACGTCGACCTCGGGGTCGCGGTCGAGCCGCTGCAGCTTCTCGACGACGTCGGCGGCGCTGCGCGACCCCTGCATCGCTGCGTACGCCACCTCGAACCGCACCTGCGGCCACCGCCGCCGCGCGTTCTCGAGCACGTCCCGCTCGGCCGCGGAGTTGGCCGCGGTGACCAGACCGACCTTCGTCGGCAGGAAGGGCAGCGGCCGCTTGAGCTCGGCGGCGAAGAGCCCCTCGGCGGCCAGGAGCTGCCGGCGCTGCTCGAGCCGTGCGAGCAGCTCGCCGAGCCCGACCGGACGGATGTCGCGGGCCTGCAGCGACAGGGTGCCGCGGTTGGCGTAGTAGGACGGCTTCGCGTGGATGATCACCGACGCCCCTTCGACCAGCGGCGGGTTAAGGCTGTCGAGAAGGAACCGGGTGCACGTCACCGGCACCGAGATGTCGGCCACCGAGTCACGCAACGTCAGGAACACCGTCTGCATCCCCGGCCGCCGGCTCAGCTGGGCGACCTGCCCCTCCACCCAGACTGCACCGAGCTTGTCGATCCAACCGCCGATCGCGTTCGCGATCTGCCGCACCGGAGCGGGCGACTCGGGAGAGGTGTCCAGGGCCATGGCGCCACCCTAGTGCCCGCCCACTCGGCCCGTTTGCCCCACACACGCATGCCCACTCGGCGCGTCTGCCCCACACACGCATGCCCACTCGGCGCGTCTGCCCCGCCTCAGAGCGTCGAGTCGGCGCGTCTGTCCCGGTCCGACGGGCAACCGTGGGACAGATGCGCCGACTCGACGCAGATCGGCGGGACAGATGCGCCGGGTCGGTGTCGTGGTGTGGGACTGACGCGCCGAGTCGGCATGCGTGCACCGGGTCTCTAGACTGAAGCCATGAGCATCGACCTCGGCACCCCACGCCTGATCACCGACGACGAGAAGGCCGTCCTTCTCGCCGAGCCGCGCGGCTACTGCGCCGGGGTGGATCGGGCCGTGATCACCGTCGAAGAGGCCCTGGACCTCTACGGTGCGCCGGTCTACGTGCGCAAGGAGATCGTCCACAACAAGCACGTCGTCGACGACCTCCGCAACCGCGGTGCGGTGTTCGTCAACGAGCTCGACGAGGTGCCTTCGGGGGCGACCGTCGTCTTCTCCGCCCACGGCGTCTCCCCGGCGGTCCACGCCGATGCGGCCGTGCGTGAGCTGAAGACGATCGACGCGACCTGCCCGCTGGTCACCAAGGTCCACCTCGAGGCCAAGCGGTTCGCGCGCGAGGGCTACAGCATCCTGCTGATCGGCCACGCCGGTCACGAGGAGGTCGAGGGCACCATGGGCGAGGCGCCGGAGGCGACCACGCTCGTCGAGGGCCCTGACGACGTACCCGGCATCGAGGTTCCCGACCCCTCCAAGGTCGTCTGGCTCTCCCAGACCACGCTCTCGGTCGACGAGACCATGGACACCGTCGCCGCGCTCCGGGTGAAGTTCCCCGAGCTGCTCGACCCGCCCAGCGACGACATCTGCTATGCCACCCAGAACCGCCAGCAGGCCGTCAAGGAGATCGGCGCGGCTAGCGACCTGGTCATCGTCGTCGGGTCCGGCAACTCCTCCAACTCGGTCCGCCTGGTCGAGGTCGCGCTCGAGGCCGGCGCCAAGGCGGCCTACCGCGTCGACGACGCCAGCGAGATCGACGAGTCCTGGCTCGAGGGCGTACGCAGCGTCTCGGTCACCTCCGGTGCCAGCGTCCCCGAGAAGCTGGTCGAGGGTGTCGTCGGGTTCCTGAAGGACCGTGGCTTCCCCGACGCCAAGGCCCACAAGAGCGCCGAGGAGTCGCTGATCTTCGCGCTGCCCAAGGAGCTGCGCAAAGACCTCAAGGCAGCGTCCGCGAGGGGTTGAGCGGCCCCGCCCCAAGAGCGTTAGGGTCGAGGGGTGGCCCGATTTCTCGACGTACACCCCGACAACCCGCAGCCCCGTCTGATCAGCCAGGTCGTCGATGCCCTGCGTGACGACCAGCTGATCGCGTACCCCACCGACTCCGGCTACGCGCTCGGGTCGCGGATCGGCAACAAGGACGGCCGCGACCGGATCCTGCGGATCCGCGGCCTCGACGACCGGCACCACTTCACGCTGATCTGCAAGGACTTCGCGCAGCTCGGCACGATGGTCCACGTCGACAACAGCGCCTTCCGGGCGATCAAGCACGCCACCCCGGGGCCCTACACCTTCATCCTCCCGGCCACCCCGGAGGTGCCGCGACGGCTGATGCACCCGAAGAAGAAGACCGTCGGCGTACGCATCCCCGAGCACGCCGTCGTGCAGGCGCTGCTCGAGGAGCTCGGTGAGCCGTTGCTGTCCTCGACGCTGATCCTGCCCGGCGAGACCGAGCCTGAGGTCTTCGGCTGGAACGTCAAGGAGGCGCTCGACCACCAGGTCGACATCGTGATCGAGGCCGGCGAGACCCCGGCAGAGCCGACCACGGTCATCGACTGGTCCGACGGTCAGCCCGAGATCATCCGCCAGGGTGCCGGCGACGTCTCCGGGTTCCTCGCGCTGGACTGATCGCTCAGGACGGAGCGCTCAGGAGGCCAGGGCGCGCTCGCGCTCGACCTCGTCGCGGGTCTCGCTGCGCTGTCGCAGCACCCGGCGGCGCATCACCAGGCAGCCCAGGCACAGGGCGTAGCCGATGAAGAGGCTGATCGCGTGGTGTCCGAGGCCGCTGACCACGGCTTGGACGAAGCCGTCCTCGGCATCGGCGATCGACCCGGGCTGGGTCGCGGCCAGCAGGATGAAGATGCCGAGCATGATCAGCGGTGGGAGCACGCCGACCACGAAGAAGTCGCTGGGTCTGACGATGAGCGCGAGCGTCAGCGCGATCGCCACGAAGGTGAGGTCGAAGAGCAGGCCGATCTGGTCGTCGATCAGGAGGTCGACGAAGGTCACGGTCAGCGATGTGGCGGATCCGAGCGCGACGACATGGCGGCCGGACTCTCGTCCTTCCTCCCAAACGGTGCGCTGACGCTGACTCATGCCGTCGCCTCCGTCGCGCAAGCGCCATCATACGGACGCGACGGCCCGAGGCTCATTGTCGCTCGCTGGCGCTCGCTCATGGGGTCACGATCTCTCGTATGCAGCCTGTGTATCAGAACCCACGGTAGGGCCCGGCACACCGTCATTTTCGGCGGCGCGCCGATCATCCTCCCTTACGCTGCTGAGCCGCTCCACGGCGCGGATCTCGACGGGACGCGGCGTCTCGAGTTCATCGTCAGTTACCGATAATTCATTGAAACGACGGGCGGCCACGAGGACCCGGTTGTCGAGGGATTTGATCGCCTGGTTGTAGCGGGTCACGGCGGTGTTGAGAGAGCGCCCGATGCCGTCTAGATGGGTCGACATCGTGGCGAGGCGCTGGTGCAGGTCACGGCCCAGCCGGTGGATCTCCCGGGCCTGCTCGGCGAGCGCCTCGTGGGACCATCCGTGCGCGACGGTGCGCAGCAGCGCGATCAGCGTGGTCGGCGAGGCGAGCACGACCCGGCGCTCCCCGGCGTACTCGATCAGGCCGGGCTCGGTCTCCAGCGCCGCCGAGAGGAACGACTCCGCCGGCACGAAGAGCACCACGAACTCGGGCGACTCCTCCAGGAAGCGCCAGTAGGCCTTCGAGGCCAGCTGGTCCACATGCGTACGCAGCTGGGCGGTGTGGCGGCGGAGGTGGGTGCGATAGTCGTCCTCGTTGTCCGCAGCCGCGGCGTCGAGGTAGGCGTCGAGGGGGACCTTGGAGTCGACGACCAGCTCCTTGCCGCCGGAGAGGTGCACCACCAGGTCAGGACGGAGCCGTCCGTCCTCGAGCTGGACCTGCTCGGAGAAGTCGCACTTGTCCACCAGGCCGGCCAGCTCCACCGCGCGGCGCAGGTGCATCTCGCCCCAGCGGCCCCTGACCTGGGGCTTGCGCAGCGCCGTCGACAGCGACCGGGTCTCGCTCTGCAGCCGCCCGACCTCCGTCTCGAACTGCCCCTGCCAGCGCGCCCGCTCGCGGTCGAGATGCTGCATCTGGTCGCTGAGCCGGTCGAGCCCCTGCATCACCTCGGCCTGATCCACCATCCCCGCCGCGACCGTCTCCACGCTCCGCGCGCGCACCCAGAGCCCCCCGAGCACAGCGCCCAGAGCAAGACCGATCATCAGCCCGAGCACGAGGATCCAGATCTCCATACCTCAGATCCTCGCAGGCACCACCGACAGTTTTGTCTGCGATTGCTTCGCAATTCGCGCAGCGCTTGCGCTTGACCCTCGTCTTCCTCCGCTCCGTTCGTCGCTTCGCTCCTCTCTGCGCTGCGTCCAGACGAGGGGCGCTCCAGCGCTGATCGTGGAGGGAAGGAGCTTGTTCGTGGTTGCATGGAGACATGGCCTACGACGCCGAGCTCGCAGAACGTGTCCGCGCCCTGATGCCTGCCGGCGTGACCGAGGTGAAGATGTTCGGTGGGCTGGCGTTCATGGTGAACGGCAACATGGCGTGCGCGGTGGGCGCCGACGACCTGCTCGTACGCACCGGCAAGTCGGCCTACGAGGCCGCGATCGAGGCCGGCGCCGAGCCGATGGTCATGGGTGCCCGGACGATGTCCGGCTACGTCAACGTCGCCGCCGACCTGCTCCGCGGCGATGCGCTCGCCGACTGGGTCCGGCGGGGCGTGGCGACGGCCGAGTCGCTGCCGCCGAAGCCACCGAAGTAGCCGAAGAAGCCGAAGTAGCCCGCCTCAGTCGGCCAGGTCGACGATCACCGGAGCGTGGTCGGAGGGGGCGCCGGTGCCGATGGCGGGGTTGCGCTCGTCGAGGTCGACGAAGGCACCCGTGACCCGCGACGCGAACGACGGCGAGCCGAGGACGAAGTCGATGCGCAGGCCGCGGTTGCGCTCGAAGCGCTGCCGGTAGTAGTCGAAGTAGGTGTAGGCCTCCGGGCCGGGCACGAACGGACGTACGACGTCCTTGAAGTCCTTCTCGATGGCGAAGAAGGCGTCGCGCTCGGCCGGGGTTAGGTGGGTCTTGCCGACGAACTGCTTGGGGTCGAAGCAGTCCTCGTCGAAGGGGCAGACGTTCCAGTCGCCGACCATCGCCGAGGGGCCGTCGTACCAGGCGGTCGCGGCCTTCTGCAGCGCGGCGAGCCACTCCAGCTTGTAGGCGTAGTGGGGGTCGTCGGGCTTGCGGCCGTTGGGGACGTAGACCGAGGTGACGCGTACGCCGCCGCACGTCGCGGTGAGGGCCCGCGCCTCGGCGACGTCCTTGAACGAGGGCATCCCCTCGAACCCGACCTGGATGTCGGACAGCCCGACGCGGGAGATCAGCGCGACGCCGTTCCACTGGTCGTACCCCACCGAGGCGACCTCGTAGCCGCGGGCCTCCAGCCCCATCGTCGGGATCTGGTCGGGCTTGGCCTTGGTCTCCTGCAGAGCGAGCACGTCGATCGAGTGTCGCTCGACGAAGGCCTCGACGCGGTCGATGCGGGAGCGGATGGAGTTGATGTTCCAGGTGGCGATACGCACGCCCGTCAGACTATCGACTGGCCGTCGTGGACTACCGTTTGAGGCGTGGGCAGAGCGACGATCGAGATGCACGGGGTCCGTCGTCTCTATGAGCAGGCCGACCTCTCCGAGCTGGTGGCCCTCGACGACATCGAGCTGACCATCGAGCCGGGAACGTTCGTGAGCGTCATCGGGCCCTCGGGATGCGGCAAGTCGACGCTGTTGCGGCTGATCAGCGGGCAGGAGAGGCCGGACGCGGGCAGGATCACGGTGTGCGGCCTGACCCCGAAGGAGGCCGCCGAGGCGAAGGCCTTCGGCTTCGTGCCGCAGTCGCCGGCGCTGCTGCCCTGGCTGAGCGTGCTCGGCAACGTGACGTTGCCCCACAAGGTCAACCGGCGCGGGGTCAGGCGACAGCGCCCACGGGACAAGGACGACCGCGTACGCCCCGACCTCGAGGCGATGCTGCGCGAGGTCGGCCTGGGGGAGTCGCTCCACAAGCTCCCCGCCGAGCTGTCGGGCGGCATGAAGCAGAGGACCGCGATCGTACGCGCCTTCGGGCTGCGCCCCGACGTACTCCTTCTCGACGAGCCCTTCGGTGCGCTCGACGAGTTCACCCGGGAGGCGCTCCAGGAGCAGCTGCTGGAGCTGTGGGAGCAGACCCGCGCGACGGTCGTCTTCGTCACCCACTCGATCTCCGAGGCGGTCAGGCTCTCGGACAAGGTCGTGGTGATGGCACCGCGGCCGGGCCGGACCACCGACGTCATCGACATCGACCTGCCCCGCCCGCGGCACCAGGAGATCATCACCTCGCCGGAGTTCCACGCCTACGAGCTCGCCCTGCGGGAGAGCCTGCGGGACGCGTTCAGCCACAGCGGGGTCACCCGGTGAGCCGGGTGATCGGCGAGGTGGTCGCTCCGGCTCCCGACACGGCCACGGGAAGAGTCGGCGCGCGACGCCTCCGGCAGCGCGCCCGGATGCTCCGGCCGGCGTACTGGCTCCCGTTCGTCCTCCTCCTCGCGGTGCTCGGGTTCGGCTGGGAGATGGGGGCGCGGCGGATGCCCTACCTGTTCGCGCCGCTGGGCGACGTCGCGAGCGTGCTGACCGGCGACCCGGGCTACTTCCTCTCCAACACCCTGGTCACGCTCGGCGAGGCGCTGGTGGGGCTCGGGATCGGGTTCGTCGCCGCGTTCGTGCTCGCCGTGGTGGTGAGCGAGATCGGCGTGGTGCGGCGCGCGGTGATGCCCCTGGCCGTCGTGCTCTCGGTGACGCCGCTGGTGGCGATCGCGCCGCTGCTCGTGGTCGCGCTCGGGTTCGGGATGGGGCCGAAGGTCGTGCTGACCGCGCTGGTCTGCTTCTTCCCGATCCTGATCAACGTGGCGACCGGGCTGCGTGCGGTGCCCGGCCCCGTGCTGCAGGTCTACCGCACCGTGGCCGCCAGCCGGCTGGAGGTGCTGCGGCACCTGCGTGTCCCGGCCTCGCTGCCCTACGTGTTCGCGTCGCTGCGGATCGTCTTCCCGCTGTCGATGATCGGTGCCGTCGTGGCGGAGCTCTCCGCCGCGGGCTCGGCCGACGGTCTCGGCAGCGTGATACAGGTGGCCAGCTCGCAGAACAGACTGGCTACGGTGTGGGCAGCGATCTTCGTCCTCGCGGCGCTCGGCTCGCTGCTGTTCTGGCTCGTGACGCTCGCCGAGCGGCGAGTGCTCCACTGGCACCAGTCCTGACCTGACTCGAAGGAGCCTTCATGTCTCGCGTACGTCCGATCGCCGCTGCCCTCACGTCGGCGGTCGTCCTGCTGGGTGCGCTCACCGCCTGCGGCTCCTCGCAGGACTCCGCCGGCGAGCAGGGGAGCGCCGTCTCGGCCGAGCGCTGCGAGCAGAACGAGAAGGCCGGGAAGATCACCTACATGTCGGGCTACTACTGGCAGGCGTCGGCCTCGATCATGGAGGCCATCGCCGCGGATCGGCTCGGCTACTTCGACGATCTCTGCCTCGACGTCGAGCTCCAGCCGGGCTCGGGCGACGTCTCCCAGAACGCCAAGCTGATCGCCGCCGGGAAGGTGCAGGTCGGCCCGCTCTCCGAGCAGGACATCATGACCTCCAACGCGAGCGGCCTGAAGGTGCTCGGCGTCTCCTCCTACTCCAACGCCGGCCTCGACGTGCTGATGACCGGCACCTCGATCACGGATCTGAAGCAGCTCGAGGGCAAGACCCTCGGCCACAAGGGCTGGGTGCCGGTCGGGGTGCAGGCGATGCTCGCCGAGGCCGGGGTCGACATGTCCAAGGTCAAGCAGGTCAAGGTCGGCTACGACCCCGGCGTGCTGCCGCGTGGCCAGGTCGACGCGCTGGTCGGCTTCGTCTCCAACGAGCCCAACCAGCTGAAGGACGCCGGGGAGAAGGTCACGGTCTGGGAGCCGACCGACTTCGACGTGCCCGGCTCCCTCGGCGCCTACTCCGTCAACCCCGCCTGGGCGGAGAAGCACCCCACCGCGGTCGAGGACGTCCTGCGCGCCGTCTTCAAGGCCTACACCTACTGCGCCGCCGACGAGCACGTCGAGGAGTGCATCGGCTACCAGCACGACCTGGCCGGCGCCGAGTCCGACGAGAAGCACGAGACCGCCATCTGGCGCACCGAGGTGAAGGTCGCGGCCGACAACCCGCTCCCCGGCAGGTTCGGCTCGGTCGACCCCGCCAACGTCGCCGCCCTGGCCGAGGTCGTGACGACGCACGCAGGTCAGAAGGTCACGCCCGAGCAGGCAGCCTCCTGGTTCGACACCTCGTTCGCCGAGGCTGTCGTCGACGACGCCGACAAGGTGATCTGGCCCGCTCCGTGACGCGACCGATGGCAAACGTACGAGTTTCGCTCGAAACTTTTGCCTGTTCAACGGCAATTTGGCCGGAGTTTCTATGTCGCATCCGGGGTCGTAACGCTTGAATCTCCTGTGGCCGTCGGCGTCAATCGCCGGCGGCCGTTCACAAATCCAGGAGGAAAGAGCTATGCGAGTTCGTATTCCCATGATGATCGCCGCGGCTGCGGGTGCCGCAGCGCTGACTGCGTCGATGGTTCCCGCATTCGCCGAGGAGGCCCCGAGCTACCAGGAGTTCGAGGCGTCCACGTATGTCGACGTCGACGGTCAGTACATCGTCAACGGCGACGAGGTCGTGTCCAACCAGGGTGACCTGCACAAGTTCTACGAGTCGATGGTCTCGACGCCGAAGCACGTCCCGGAGGACGGCCTCATCGTCAACACCATCAGCGGCAAGGACGACAAGTGGTCCGCCTCCCAGGCGCTCAACCTGACCTACTGTGTCTCGGACAAGTTCGGCACCAACAAGGCCGCCATCGTCACCGCGATGAGCCAGGGCGCGGGTCTGTGGGAGGCGGCGAGCTCGAAGGTCGACTTCATCTACGTCCCCACCCAGGACGCCTCGTGCAACACCCGTAACTCCAACGTGCTCTTCTCCGTCGAGCCGGTGAGCACCTCGCAGTACATCGCGCGGGCGTTCTTCCCCTCGACCTCGAAGCGCTCGCGCAACGTGCTCATCGACGACTCGATCTTCTCGTCGGGCGCCTGGGAGCCGGGTGACATCCTCGGTCACGAGCTCGGTCACACCCTCGGCTTCCGCCACGAGCACACCCGCCCGGAGGCGGCGACCTGCTTCGAGGACAACAACTGGCGTGCGCTGACCCCGTACGACTCGTCCTCGATCATGCACTACCCGCAGTGCAACGGCGGCTCCTCGGACCTGGAGTTCCAGGCCTCCGACGCGGCCGGGGTCCGGGCGCTGTACGGCTCCTGATCATCTAGCAGCACAAAGGCGGCCCTCCCGGTTCCGGGAGGGCCGCCTTCCTGTATCGCCTAGTAGGACAGTCCGTGACCGAGCGGGAAGAGATCCGGGATCTCGACTGGGAGCTTGCCGCTCGGGTTCACCTCGCCGTGGAGCACCCGCACCAGCGACTCGAGCTGGTGGGATGTGTAGCCGTACGTGTCGAGGACCGTGGCCGCCTCGGGGAAGGACGTGACGTCGTAGGGGTTGCGCATCGCGGTCACGACCACCGGGGTGTCGGTGGCGAGCAGCGCCTTGACCAGCTTGGTCTGCGCCACCGACGCCGGCGTCGGCTGGCCGGTCGCCGGGTTGATCTGCCAGGCGTTGTTGGTCGGCACGACCACCAGGTCCTTGCCCGCGGCGGCTGCGACGGCGGCGTCGATCTGCGCGTCGGTCGGGGTGGTGCCGGACTGCAGCACCTGGGTCGTCGCACCACGCTTCTGGAAACCGGCCGCGATGCCCGCGGTCGTGTCCACTCCCCATCCCGCGACCAGGACGTCCTTCGGGCCGGGGGCCAGCGGCAGCAGGCCGTCGTCGTTCTTCACCAGGGTGGTGGTGCGGTCGGAGATCGCCTGGGCGTCGGCCTTGTGCACCGGGTCGGCGAAGACCGCGGGAGCGGCGGCCGGGTCGACGTACGGGCTCTCGAAGATCTTGTTGTCGAGCTTGTGCTTGAGGATCCGGTAGACCGACTCGTCGAGCCGCTGGCGCGAGATGGTGCCGTTCTTGACGGCGCCGAGGACCGCTGCGTACGCCGTGTCCATCTGCGGCGGGATGAGCAACTGATCGGCTCCGGCGAGGAAGGCCTCGACCGGGGCGACGTCGGGCGGGTAGGTCGCGCTGGCGCCCTGCATGTCGAGGGCGTCGGTCACGATGAGGCCGTTGAAGCCCATCTCCTCGCGGAGCAGGCCGGTGAGGATCGGCTCGGACATGGTGGCCGGCTCGCCGCTCGGGTCGATCGCGGGCACGGTCACGTGGGCCGTCATGATCGCGTCGATCCCGGCATCGATCGCGGCCTCGAAGGGCGGCAGGTCGATCGCCTCGAGCTGCTCGCGGGTGTGGGTCACCTCGGGCAGGCCGTAGTGGCTGTCGGTGCCGGTGTCGCCGTGTCCCGGGAAGTGCTTGGCGATCGAGGAGAGGCCGCCCTTGTCGAAACCGCCGACCTCCGCGGCGACGATGTCGGAGACCGCGGCGGAGTCGGCCCCGGCGCTGCGGATGCCGATGACCGGGTTGTTGGGGTTGAGGTTGACGTCGGCGACGGGCGCGTAGTCCTGGGTGACGCCCACGGCGGCCAGCTCGGTGCCGATCACCTCGGCCGACCGGGCCGCGTCCGCGGTCGAGCCGTCGGCGCCGAGCGCCATCTGGCCGGGCATCTGGGTCGCACCGCTGGCCGGTCCGAAGCGGGCCACGAGCGCGCCGCCCTCCTGGTCGACCGCGATGTTCAGCGGGATCTTGGGGCGCTGCTGCAGCGCGGCGGTCTGGAGGCCGTTGGAGAGCGTCGCCACCTGGGTGGCGTCACCGATGTTGTCGGGGCCGCGGGTGGTGAAGTAGATGACCCCGCCGGGCTGGTACTTCGCGATCGCCTGCGCCGGGGTGTCGACGCCGTAGAGCTTCTGGTTGCCGGCCTTCGCGGCGTCGCTGACGTTGTTGGCGTCGCGTCCGTAGACCTCGATCACGAACAGCTGCCCGATCTTCTGCTGCAGTGACATGTGGCGCATCAGCGAGACGATCTGACGGTGCTGCGGCGACGCCGTGTCCGGGGCCGGCTGGCCGGCGGTCGTCCTGGGCGGGTCGGGCTCGACGGCGTGGGTTGCTGCGTACGGCATCGCAACCGCCACCGCGGCGGCAAGCCCCGCAGTCGCCAGCCGTGCACCTCTGGTCAGTGTCGCTCTGCTCATGACAACCTCGCCATCTGCGCCGCTGCTGTGCGGCACGGCGATTCACTTTAGGGGCTACCAACCGGTCACGGAAGATAATTGACGACTCCGCGCAAGTGGACACGCCGAATCGGTCGTTGTGGCGACCGAAACTGTCGCAATGGCGGACGAAACTCGACATTCGTCACCCACATCTACAGATTCGCCTGCCACAACCACTGATTCGGCGGACGAATTTTGTCGGATCGGTGGACAGAACGGCTCCGCAGGGCCAGGGTGAACCTTCGTGCGCATCGTTGTCGGAGCCGCAGCGGCGGCCACTCTCGCCCTCACCACCCTCACCCTGGCGCCGGCGGCGCAGGCTGTGCAGTCAGGGGGTGCGTACGACTGGACGGCTGTGAACGTGGATACGACGCAGGGGTTCCGGGCGCTGGATGCCGTCGACGCGGAGACCGCGTGGGTCGGCGGGGACCGCGGGGGAATGTTCCGTACGACGGACGGCGGTGACACCTGGGACGAGGTCTCGCCGCCGGGATCCGACGGGCTGCTCTTCCGCGACGTCGAGGCGCGCTCGGCGCGCGAGGCCGTGGTGCTCTCGATCGGCGAGGGCGAGGCGAGCCGGATCTACAAGACCATTGACGGCGGCGCGACCTGGACCGAGACGTTCCGCTCCGCGGAGCCGACGGCGTTCTACAACTGCGTCGACTTCTGGCCAGGCGGCGAGCGGGGCATCGCGATGAGCGACCCGGTCGGTGGCGAGTGGCGGATTATCACCACCTCCGACGGCGGCGACACCTGGGAGATCGCGGACACCCAGGGCCTCGAGGCACCGGGCGAGTTCGGCTACTCGGCCAGCGGCACCTGCCTGGTCACCGCGGGGGCGCACGACGCCTGGATCGGCGGTGGCGGTGCCGCTGCGAAGATCTACGCCACCCACGACGGCGGCCGCTCCTGGTCGTCGGCCGACTCCACGATCGCGACCGGCGAGGCCGCCGGCGTCTTCGGTCTCGGCTTCCGCAACCCTCGCCAGGGGATCGCGGTCGGTGGCGACTTCGGCCTCGAGGACGACGGGGTCGACCGCGCGGCCTACTCCACCGACGGCGGCCGCACCTGGAAGAACTCCTCCGACCTGGGCGGATACCGCGAGGCGGTGGACTGGATCGGCGGCCGCACCGCGATCGCGGTCGGCCCCAACGGCAGCGACATCAGCCACGACAACGGCCGCTCGTGGAAGCCGTTCGGCGCGACCCAGACCCGCTTCCACACCGTCGACTGCGTCGGCGACACCTGCTGGGCCGCCGGCGCGGGTGGACGGGTCGGCGTGCTCAGCCGCTGACGGTCAGATCGTGAGCCCGATGGTCATCGGGCCGCTCGGGGCCATCTCGTGCTCGCCGCGTTCGATGCAGAACTCGTTGCCCTCGGGGTCGCGGAGCGCGACGAAGCCGGACCCGTCCTCCTTGCGGTGGTCGCCGAAGACGGTGGCGCCGAGCGAGAGCGCCCGCTCGACCAGCTCGTCGCGGGTGGTGTCCTCCGGCTTGATGTCGATGTGGACCCGGTTCTTCGCCGTCTTCGCCTCGGGCACGGGGACGAAGAGGAACATCAGCTCCTTCGACGGGAAGCTCCTGGCGACGATCACCTCCGGGTCCTCGTCGTAGAAGAGGTGCCAGCCGGCGACCGCCGACCAGAACTCGGCGAGCTTGCGAGGGTCGGCACAGTCGAAGGTGAGGTGGCGGATCTGGATCGTCATGGGCGGATCATCCTCCAAAGCCGGACCGTGGGAAACGGGTTATTCGACGAACCCCGAGACCGTACGCGGCGTGGCCGCCGTCGCGAGGGCGACGGCCGTCTCGAGCGGCACGTCCGGGACGGCGACGTGCTCCTGACCGGCCGCGGTCATCGCGGTGACCTGGGCGAGGCCGATGCGGCGGTCGAAGAAGGTCTGCCGGACCCGCCAGCCGATGATGCCGTCGGTCTGCAGGGCGGTGCGTACGGCGGTGTAGGAGCCGGAGCGGACCACCAGGTAGCGGTCGGTGAGGGCGTGGCCGAGGTGGCGGTGGCGCAGCTCGGCGCCGAGCATGCCGAGGACGAGGGCGACCACCATGACGGTCACCGGGAGCCACCAGATCCAGGTGTCGCCGAGGACGCCGATCAGCACGGTCGGGACGAGCGCGACCAGGGTCCAGATCACGGTGGCGACGGCCGCCCGGAACCAGTAGCGCCGCCGCGGCCGCGGCCCGTGACCGGTCAGCTCCGCTGAGAACGCGTCCTCGCCGAGGATGTCCGTGCCGACGGCCGACACGACCGACTCCGGGGCCGTCGGCAGGACCGCGGGGGAGTTGTCGTCGAGGCCGGTCGTCAGCAGGTTGAGGTCGGCACCGCCGGCCAGACCGATCAGCGGGCCGACGGTCGAGGTGGCGCCGCGTACCTTCGCCTCCTCCACCGTCGTCGCGCGGGTGCTGGTCAGGCCGAAGCTGCGCCGCAGCGTGGTGCCCTCGCGGCCCTGCTCACGCACGACCTGGAGGTCCCACCACCGCACCGCGTAGCCCACGCACGAGCCGACCGCCCACACCACCACCGCGGCGACCAGGGCGATCGGGATGGCGATGATCAGCAACTGCAGGAAGGAGTCGATCGACCGGCCGTTGATCTGGCCGTCGTCGACCCGGATCCCGATCGTCCGCTCCCACGGGATGACGTCGGAGAACGCGCCGAAGAACGCGGCCAGTCCACCGAGCGCGATCGCGAGGTTCTTGAGGTTGAGCGGGGCGTACCTGATCCAGGACCAGTCGAGCTTGGCGATGACCTCGCCCCCGGGGTCTGAACGAAGTGGCCCCGGGCTGGTCGCGACAGCCGCCGAGGCGTCGCCGCCGGACGCCTCGGGCGCGACGTCCGTCGGTGATGTGGGCGCCGCGTGGAGCAGCTCGCGCCGGAGGCGGGCTGCGGCGTCCTTGGTCAGCGAGTCGAGGGTGATCTGACCCTCGTCGACGCCGGTGCCGACGTTGACCTTGGTGACGCCCAGGGCACGGTGGATGAGGGTCGAGCTGAGGTCGACGCTGCGCACCCGGTCGAGGCGCGCGGTCAGGGTGGTGCGGTTGAGCAGCCCCTTGCGTACCTCCAGATGGGTCGGGGTCACCCGGTAGGTCGTGGTCAGCCACGGGACCAGACCGGCCAGGGCCGCGACCACCGCGATGCCGAGCGCGACCAGCAGACCGATGAAGACGTTGGCCTGACCGGCGCCGAAGGCACCGACCGCGGCCGGGATGATCGCCTGGCGCAGCGTCGCGAGGGGGCTGACGATCGCGGTCCAGCCGGCCAGCCGCTGCCACTCCGCGTCCGGGATCACAGGGGTTTCGGGGGTCTCGGGGACCTCGGGTGTGCTCACGTCGCGTCCTCGGGCGTCGCGGCGGTGATCGCGACGAGCTTCGCGACCACCTCGAGCGCGAGCGCGTCGTCGAGGCAGGCGATCTGGACGATGCCGGCCGAGGAGGCGGTGGAGACCTTGACCGTACGCAGCCCGAACCGCCGCATCAGCGGCCCCTGCGTCGAGTCGACCGTCTGCACCCGGGAGAGCGGCACGATCTCGTCGACGACGGTGAGCCACCCGTGGCGTACGTGGACCGCGATGTCGGTCACCTCCCACCGGTGGATCCGGAACCGGATCGACGGCACGAAGGTCAGTCCCGGGACCGGCGCCAGGGCGAAGACCACCGCGGCGAGCCAGAGGATCCAGGTCCAGAAGCCGTCGGGCACCATGACCGCCGCCACCACCGCACCGACCGCGAGCGCCAGCCAGATCACGGCCCCGATCGCCTCCGCCGTACGCCAATAGGCCGGTGCTCGCTCGGAGACCTGATGGGCGGGTTCGCGCAGTCGCTGTGGTGCGTCGGCATTCACGGCGCGAGCCTATTGGGTCGGCTCCCTTTACCGTCTGGATTTGTGGTCGGCGATTACGGAGGCGTACCAGTCGAAGGAGTCGCGCGGCGTACGCACCAGGGTGTCGTAGTCGATGTGCACCAGCCCGAACCGCTGGGTGTAGCCCTCGGCCCACTCGAAGTTGTCCATCAGCGACCAGCAGTAGTAGCCGGCGACGTCGATGCCGTCGGCGACCGCGCGCTCGACCTGCCGCAGGTGGAGATCGAGGTAGGCGATGCGGTCGGCGTCGCCGTCGCCGGGGGCGGTGTTGTAGGACGCCCCGTTCTCGGTGATCACGAACGGCGGGTGCTCCGGGTAGCGCCGGTGCAGCGCGGTCAGCAGCTCGTGGAGCCCGTCGGGGACGACCGGCCAGCCGAAGTCGGTGGTCGGGTAGCCCGTGATCGGCGGCTGCTCGATCGGGTTCGGCGCGCCTTCGGGAGCGGCGGCGGCCGCGGTCGGGTTGTAGTAGTTGAGCCCGTAGAAGTCGAGCGGCGTGCTGATCACCTCGAGGTCGCCGTCCTGCACCGGGAAGAGCGCGGCGAGATCCTCGGGGTAGTGACCGAGCAGCACCGGGTCGGCGAAGGAGTGGTTCCACAACGTGTCCAGCAGGCCCGCGGTCGCGACGTCCGCCTCCGAGTCGGTCGCCGGCCAGACCGGCATGTGGTTGGTGGCGGTGCCGATGCTGCTCGCGCCCGCGGCCCGCAGCGCCTGGACCGCCAGACCGTGCCCGAGCAGCAGGTGGTGACCGGCCGGCAGTGCGTCGAAGACCAGCGCCTGACCAGGGGCATGGATGCCGAGCGCGTGGCCGAGGACGGTCACGACGTTCGGCTCGTTCACCGGGCACCAGTGGGCGACGCGGTCGGCGAGCCGATCGCCCACCACCACGGCGTACTCTCCGAAGCGCTGCGCCGTCTTCCGGCTCAGCCAGCCGCCGTGCGCGTCCTGCAGCACCTGCGGGGTGTCCCAGTGGAACAGCGTCGCCATCGGCGCGATGCCGCGCTCGAGCAGCCCGTCGACGAGGCGGTCGTAGAAGTCCAGGCCCAGCTTGTTGACCGCGCCCGAACCGGTCGGCAGGACGCGCGACCAGGAGATCGAGAAGCGGTACGCATCCAGCCCCAGTCGTGCCATCAGGTCCAGGTCCTCATCGAGGCGGTGGTAGTGGTCGCAGGCCACCTCGCCGCTGCTGTCGTCGAGGATCCGTCCCGGCTCGGCACAGAAGGTGTCCCACACCGAGGGACCCCGGCCGTCCTGGTCGGCCGCCCCCTCGATCTGGTAGGCGGCGGTGCTGGCGCCGAAGCGGAAGCCGGTCGGAAGGCTGGTGCCGGGAAGCTCGCTCACGCGACCACAGTGTGCCCGCTGTGCCCGGGTGCCGTCCGTGGTTTCGGGGGAAGGCGGCGTACGACTCTAGGATTGTCGATCGTGGCACTCACCATCGGCATCGTGGGACTTCCCAACGCGGGCAAGTCGACCCTCTTCAACGCTCTGACCAAGAACGACGTACTCGCGGCGAACTACCCCTTCGCCACCATCGAGCCCAACGTCGGCGTCGTCGGGGTCCCCGATGAGAGGCTGGCCGAGCTGGCGAAGATCTACGGATCCCAGAAGCTGCTGCCGGCCACGGTGCAGTTCGTCGACATCGCCGGCATCGTGCGCGGCGCCTCGCAGGGTGAGGGCCTGGGCAACAAGTTCCTCTCCCACATCCGTGAGTCCGACGCGATCTGCCAGGTCACGCGGGTCTTCCGCGACGACGACGTCACCCACGTCGACGGCAAGGTCGAGCCCGCCAACGACATCTCCACCATCCAGACCGAGCTGATCCTCGCCGACCTCGAGACGGTCGAGAAGGCGATCCCGCGGCTGGAGAAGGAGTCGCGCAAGGCTCCTGACCTCAAGGCGAACCTCGCCGCCGTGGTCGAGGCCAAGGAGGCCCTCGAGGCCGGCACCCCGATCATCGCCACCAAGATCGACCGCGCCCTGATCCGCGACCTGATGCTGCTCACCGCGAAGCCCTACATCTTCGTCTTCAACTGCGACTCCGACGAGCTCGCCGACGAGGCCCTCAAGGACTCGATGCGCGAGCTGGTCGCCCCCGCCGAGGCGATCTTCCTGGACGCCAAGTTCGAGTCCGAGCTCGTCGAGCTCGACGAGGACGAGGCCCGCGAGTTCCTGGCCGACGCCGGCGTCGAGGAGCCGGGCCTGGACATCCTCGCCCGCGTCGGCTTCGACACCCTCGGCCTGCAGACCTACCTCACCGCGGGACCCAAGGAGGTCCGTGCGTGGGAGATCCCCAAGGGCGCCACCGCCCCCGAGGCCGCCGGTGTCATCCACACCGACTTCCAGAAGGGCTTCATCAAGGCCGAGATCGTCTCCTACGACGACCTCATCGCCGCCGGCTCCGTCGCCAAGGCCCGTGACCTCGGCAAGGTCCGTATGGAGGGCAAGGACTACGTCATGGCCGACGGCGACGTCGTGGAGTTCCGCTTCAACGTCTGAGCGACGGCCGTCATCTGTCGTCCCCGCACTCACGCCAACACTGGAGGTTCCATGCCCAAGGGCTACTGGGTCAGCGTCTACCGCAACATCTCGGACCCCGAGAAGCTGGCTGCCTACGGCAAGCTCGCTCCGGCGGCCGTCGAGGCCGGGGGCGGCCGGGTCCTCACCCGCGGCAGCCGGGTCGTGGCGTATGACGACGGAATCGCCGAGCGCACCGTCCTGATCGAGTTCGACAGCTTCGAGCAGGCCGTCGCGACGCACGAGAGCCCCGCTTACCAGGAGGCGCTCGCCGCCCTCGCCGGCGGCGTCGAGCGCGACTTCCGCATCGTCGAAGGCCTCGACTGACCGAGGTCCGGTCGGATGCCGCGTATCGAGCTCACGACGGAGATACCGGCGACGCCGGAAGAATGCTTCGAGCTGAGCCTGTCCGTGGACGCGCACCGGTCGTCGATGTCCGACTCGGGCGAGCGCGCCGTCGCCGGAGTCACCTCAGGTGTGATGCGCCTCGGAGACTCGGTGACCCTCTCCGGTCCTGAGTCCTGAGGTCCCTGGGACGCCGCGACCTCTTTGCTGAGTTCGCCGTCGATGACCGACGAACCGCGGCTACTCTCGGCCGAGGTTTTGGCTGACGGAGTGGAGTTGCGATGGTTGACCAGGTCGAGGCGTTGTGGATCGTCGGGCTCGTGGCGATGTGGTGGGTGCCGACGATCGTCGCGCTGGTCCTGATCGGCCGCGGTATCGCTGCCCGGGGGCGCATGAGTGGGCTGGACGTCCTCGACATCGTGATGGTGCTGGTCTTCAGCTGGGCTGGTGCCCTGGTCTACTTCCTCATCGCGTTCCTGCGTCACCGCCAGGAGTCTGGAGCCGAGGTTGCTGTCTCACCCGCGATCGTGGAGAGCGAGACGACCTTGCAACGGGTCGATGAGGCGTACGCACGGGCCTGGGCCGAAGCGCGCTCAGCGGCCGACGATGACCTCATCGAGGCGCTTCACCAGGCGAAGCTCGGGCCGAGCTGGACGGAACCGGGCCGGCCGCGCGCGGACCTGCTGTTCGCCATCTGGCGGGCGGGCGCGACACCACGGTCCGCCTCGAGGCAGCTTCGCGAAGCGCTCGGCACTCGGTCGGGGCGTGCCAGCGTAGAGCGCTGAGGTGCTTGACCCGGGCGGGAACCAGGAGAACTCTGGAGGGATGACTAGCCGTGCGGTCGATGACTCGCGTTCGCTGCTGACGCTCGGCCGGGTGGACTCGGTGCGGGTCCAGGTCGGTTATCGGGCGAGCCCGGACGATCGGGTGGATCGGCATTACCTGCTCGATCTGTCGGTCCCGGAGCCGGAGGGCGAGGACGTGCTCGAGGAGAGGGCGATCCTCGCCGCACTGGAGCCGGTCCTGTACGCAGGCGCTGACGCGCGTCGCCACTACTCCCTGCACCAGCACCGATGGCACACCAGCTGGGGCGCGAGTCCGGGCGCCCTGGAGTTCGGACTGCTGGTGGACACCGGGCCCCGAACCACCGCCCTCTCGGAGGCTTCGTACGACGGCGTGACCCGCGCCTTCCGGGACGTGATGGAGGTGGTCGGTCAGCCGGAGCGGACGCCGACCACACGGGAGTCGGCGGTCCAGCGCTCTCGAAGCGCGGCTGCGACGGCGTACGCCGTGGACCCGGACGCCCTGTCGCTCCGCGCGGAGGAGCACCACCCGGCCGACGACTCCTGGACGCTCACGCTGCGCTCCACCGCGGGGGATGAGTACGACGTGGTGGTCGGCTTCGTCGACGGGTGTGCCGGTTCGGTGTCGGTGCGGCACGCACACCGGATCGAGGCGGCCGACTCCATCGGCCCCGAGTGACCTGGCGCCATGGGGTCGAGCTGCCGGCTCAGCTGTCGAGCGGGAAGCGTACGTCGGTGAGCTGCTCGGACACGGCCCACAGCCGCTGCTGGGTCGCCAGGTCGTAGGAAGCCGGGCTGGAGGTGACCAGCTTCGGGTAGCCGCGGATCTCGCCGCGGCCGCTGGGGCCGTAGTACTGACCGCCGAGGACGGCGGGGTCGGTGGCGGCGCGCAGGGTGGGCAGGGCGCCCATCGCGGCCGACTGGGCGAGCAGCGGCCCGACCAGGGCGAAGGGCACCCGCAGCGCGGCGGGGGAGTTGCGGGCGAGCTCGGTGTTGGAGCCGCCGGGGTGGGCAGCCACCGCGACCGTGGTGCCGTGCGGGGCCAGCCGGCGCTGGAGCTCGTAGGTGAACATCAGGTTGGCGAGCTTGGCCTGGCCATAGGCGGCGACGCGGCTGTAGGAACGCTCCCACTGCAGGTCGTCGAAGTGGATGTCGGCTCGGATGCGGTGGCCGACGCTGCTGACGGTGACGATCCGCGAGCCCGGGACGGGGAGGAGCTGGTCGAGCAGCAGGCCGGTGAAGGCGAAGTGGCCGAGGTGGTTGGTGCCGAGCTGCATCTCGAAGCCGTCGGCGGTGGTCTGCTTCGGCGTGTACATCACGCCGGCGTTGTTGATCAGCAGGTCGATCCGGGGGTGGCTGGCGCGCAGATCGGCCGCCGCGGAGCGGATGGAGTCCAGGGAGGCCAGGTCGAGGACCTGGACGGTGACGTCGCCGTCGACGCGCGCCGCTGCCTGCTTGCCCTTCTCGACGTCGCGTACGGCCATGACCACCTGGGCGCCGCGCTCGGCGAGCATGCGCGCCGTCTCGAAGCCGAGGCCGGTGTTGGCGCCGGTCACGACCGCCACGCGGCCGTGCTGGTCGGGGATGTGCTGTTCGGTCCAGGTCTCGCTCATTGCCCACTCCTAAGGAACCATCGGTCTGTTATGACATCGAACTTAAGAGACCGCCGGTCTAATGTCAAGGGACCGGCGGTCTTTAAGTTAGTCTGGGGCGATGACGTTCCAACGGGCGCGAAGCGATGAGCAGCGGGAGATTCGCCGCCGGGCGATCCTCGACACCGCGGTGGCGATGCTCGACGAGATGCCGGTGGCCGAGCTGAGCCTCAACGAGCTCAGCCGCCGGGTCGGTCTGGCCAAGTCGAACGTCCTGCGCTACTTCGAGTCGCGCGAGGCGGTGCTGCTCGAGCTGCTGGACGACTTCCTCGGCAGGTGGCTCGACGAGCTGGGGGAGGAGCTGGCCGCCGGCATCGAGGCGGACGCCCTGCCGGAGGTACGCGCCGGCCAGCTGGCCGAGGTCCTCAGCCGGTCTCTGGCGGAGCGGCCGGTGCTGTGCGATCTCGTCGGCGCCCAGGGTGGCGTCCTCGAGCACAACGTCTCCGTCGAGGTCGTCAAACGTCACAAGCGCTCGTCGCACGCGAAGCTCGAGACGATGGTCGAGCTCGTCCGGCGTCACCTGCCCGAGGTCGGCGACGGTGCCCAGACGTTCTGCCTGATGAGCCTGATCTCGGCGGGTGCCCTGGCGGCGTACGACCCGCCACCGCCGAGCCTGCTCGCCGTCTATTCGGACGAGCCCGAGCTCGCCGTGCTCCACCTGGACCTGCGTGAGGGCCTGCGGACCTCATGCACCGCGGCGCTCGTGGGTGTGCTGCCTCGCGCCTGATCTCGCAGAGGCGGTGATCGGGAGGCGGGAGGCGGCCCACTCGGGGTATCCGTCCTCGAGTCGGAGGGCATCGCGACCTGCGGCTCGGAGGGTCCGGACGGCGTCGTCGGCGTAGACGCAGTAGGGCCCGCGGCAGTAGGCGACGACGGTGGTGCCGTCGGGCAGCTCGGCCAGACGGTTGCGCAGCTCGGTGTTCGGGATCGAGAGGGCGCCGCGGACGTGGCCGGCGTCGTACTCGGGGCGAGGGCGGACGTCGAGGACGACCACATCGCCCGCGCGGAGGCGCTTGCGCAGCTCGTCCCTGGTGATCGTGCTGAGCTCGTCGCGGTTGCCGAGATAGGCGCCGGCGACGCGGTCGAGCTCTGCGACGTGCTGGGCTGCGGTATCGCGCAAGGTCTGCCACAACGCGAGGACCGTCGGGCTGGAGAGGGAGTAGAAGATCCGGTTGCCATCGCGTCGCGAGGTCACGAGTCCGGCGCGCAGCAGTCGCTGCAGGTGCTGTGAGGTGTTGGCGATGGACTGCCCGATCTCGCCGGCCAGGTCCTCGACCGGGCGCTCTCCCTGGGCCAGGACGTCGACGAGCTCGGCGCGGCGCCCGTTGGCGAGTGCCTTGGCTGCCTCGGCGAGCGTGTCGTAGAGCGCGTCCTTGGCCTTGCGGTCACCCATGATCGCCTCCTCCCATGACGCGCGCCGGTCGACGTGCGTCGGCCAAGTATTCAAGATTTTTCTTGACAAGACAAGGTGGTGGGCGTTCCATCTATTCAAGAGATAGATTGAATAGGAGGTGGTCGACATGGCCGTCGACACCCAGGAGCTGGAGGCGAAGGTCCAGCAGATGTACCGGGAGGTCGCGCTGCATCCCGACGCGGGCTTCCACTTCGAGCTGGGGCGAGACCTGGCCGAGTCCGTCGGCTACGACCCGGCCCGGCTCGACCTCGTGCCCGTCGACGCGGTGGCCTCTTTCGCCGGCGTCGGACACTTCTTCGACCTCGCCGATCCGCGACCCGGAGAGACTGTCCTCGACCTCGGCAGCGGGTCCGGCATGGACGTCTTCTACGCCGCGACGTTGGTCGGCACGAGCGGCAAGGTGATCGGTGTGGACTTCACGCCCGAGCAACTGGCGAAGGCCCGTCGTCTCGCCGCCGGTCACGCCGACGCCGCGACCATCGAGTTCCGGGAAGGACGCCTCGACGACCTTCCGGTCGAGGACGGCACCGTCGACTGCGTGATCTCCAACGGCGTGATCAACCTCTGCCCCGACAAGGCCCTGGTCTTCGCCGAGGCCGCCCGGGTGCTCCGGCCGGAAGGGCGGCTGGCGCTCGCCGACATCGTCACCGACGTACCGCTCGCGGAAGGCATCGTGTGCAACGCCGACCTCTGGGCTGCCTGCATCGGCGGCGCCGCCCAGATCGATGACTACGTCGCCGCGATCGAGAAGGCCGGACTCGTCGTCGAGGTGGTGCGCCGCAACCGCTACGGCTTCCTGTCGGCGCGGGCCCAGGGTGCTGCGAAGACGTACGGCGTCCGGAGCATCTCGCTCCTGGCTCGCAAGGCCGGGATGTCATGAGCACGCTGACAAGGCGGATCGCGGCGGATCCCGACGAGGTGTTCTGGACCGTGACCGACGTGAGTGGCCTCCCGGACTGGAACCACGCGATCACGCGGGTGCTCGAGGTGCCGGACGAGCTGGCTGCAGGAAGCGAGTGGGTCGTCGAGGTGCGAGCGCTTGGTCAGCGCTGGCCGAGCCGCTCGCGGCTCGAGGAGCTCGATCCGCAGAAGCGACGATTCTCCTATCGATCCGGAACGGACGACGGCAACCCGTCCTACGCCACGTGGACGTGGACGGTGACCGCCGCGCCTGGCGGCTGTGAGGTCGCGGTGACGTGGAGGGTCAACCCGCGCACGTTCTGGCGGCGCGTGCTCTTCGCTCGGGTGAGGAAGACCCAGCTGAGGCGACACGAGGTCCCCGCATCGCTCGTGGCGCTCGGAGCTCTGCAGAGGGATGATCGACAGCGAAGCGTCCACCCAGGAGGCCGGTAGTGATGAACGACCTGGTGACCGCCGTGCCCGACTCCGGGCTCGGCAACAACGCCTACCTGGTCGATCTCGGCGACGGTGCGGCGCTCGCGGTGGATGCCTGCCGCGACCTCCGGGCGCTGCGCGCCGAGGCCGGCCGCCGCGGACTGCGGATCACGCACGCCGCTGATACCCACCTGCATGCCGACTTCCTCTCCGGGGCCGTCCAGCTCGCCGCCGACGAGGGCGCCGAGGTGCTTGCCTCGAAGGCCGGCGGACGTACGTTCGAGCACACCGCGCTCGAGGACGAGCAGGAGATCACCTTGAACGGCGGGCTGGTCCTGCGGGCCCTCGCCACGCCGGGACACACCGACGAGCACCTGTCCTTCGCCCTGCTCGACGGTGATCGGGCGCTCGGCGTGTTCAGCGGTGGCTCCCTCATCGTGGGGTCGGCCGCCCGCGTCGACCTGGTCGACCCCGCCCGCACCGAGAGCCTGGCGCGGGCGCAGTTCCGTTCCGTGCGTCGCGTTGCCGGGCTCGGCGACGACGCGGCGCTGTGGCCCACCCATGGCGGGGGCTCGTTCTGCTCGACCGCAGCCACGGGAACCTCGACCAGCACCATCGGGAAGGAGCGGGCCACCAACCCCCTGCTCGAGCTCGACGAGGCGGGATTCGTGCAGGCGCTGCTCGACTCGCACGGAACCTACCCGAGCTACTTCCGGCGCCTGGGGGAGCGCAACCGGCGCGGCCCGGCCGTCGTCGCCGGGCGGCCTATGCTCGAGGCGGTTCCTCCGCAGGTCGTGGCAGGCGGGCAGCGGGACGGTGTCGTCCTCGTCGACGTACGCCCGATCGCGGCGTTCGCCGCTGCCCATCCCCGGGATGCGCTGTCGATCCCGCTGCGGGGTGCGTTCGCGAGCTGGCTGGGTTGGCTCGCGCCGAACGACCGGCCGATCATCGTGCTTCGGGCCGAGGACCAGGACCCCGACGAGATCCTCTGGCAGGCGCTGAAGATCGGTTACGAGAACCTCGCCGGTGAGGTCTCCGGCGGACTCGCGGCCTGGGAGGAAGCAGGACTTCCGATCGTGTCGCTCCCGATGACCGAGGTGGCCACCCCGGATGAGAAGCGCGTGCTCGACGTCCGGCAGAGGCGAGAGTACGAGGCCGGCCACGTTCCCGGGGCTCTGCACCTCGAGCTCGGGTCTCTCGAGAGTGCAGCGCCTGGTCTCGCCGACGTGCCCACGCTCGTCATGTGCGGCCACGGTGAGCGCGCGATGAGCGCTGCCAGCATTCTCCAGCGGCACGGGTTCACCCGGCTGACCGTGCTGAACGGCGGCCCCGAGTCGGTTGTGCTGGAGACCGCCGAGTGAGCCACGACCTCGGCACGGCGCCACGGCTCGGACTGCGCGCCAACGCGGCGCAGTTCTCGCTGCTAGTCGCCGTCAACGCGCTCGTCGGTGGGATGCTCGGCCAGGAGCGTACGGTCCTCCCGCTGCTGGCCGAGGACGTGTTCGGGCTCGCGTCCTATACCGCTGCGCTGACCTACATCCTCGCCTTCGGTCTCGCGAAGGCGGCGACCAACTACCTCGCCGGCATCTGGTCCGAGCGCCATGGTCGTAAGCCGGTCCTGGTCGCGGGATGGATCGTCGCGCTGCCGGTGCCGCTCCTGCTCATCTGGGCGCCGAGCTGGTGGATCGTCGTCGGCGCCAACGTCCTGCTCGGCATCAGCCAGGGCCTCACCTGGTCGACCACGGTGATCATGAAGATTGACCTCGTCGGCCCCAGCCAGCGCGGTCTGGCGCTGGGCATCAACGAGTCCGCCGGTTACCTCGCTGTCGCAGCCACCGCCCTGCTGACCGGACGGATCGCCGCCGACGCCGGGCTTCGGCCCGAGCCGTTCCTGGTCGGCGCCGCGTACGCCGCTCTCGGGCTCGGACTCTCGACCTTGGCTGTCCGGGAGACCCGGGGCCATGCCGACCACGAAGCAGGTCAGGGGGAGCGGACGGGGAGCCCGATGAGCGACCGCGAGGTGCTGGTTCGTACCTCGCTTCGCGACCCTGCCCTGTCCTCGGCCAGTCAGGCAGGGCTGGTCAACAATCTCAACGACGGCCTGGCCTGGGGTCTGTTCGCGGTCCTGTTCGCCTCGGCAGGTCTCGGGGTCGGTCACATCGGCGTGCTCGTGGCGGCCTACCCGGCGGTGTGGGGTGTCGGCCAGCTGGCGACCGGTGCGCTGTCCGATCGCTGGGGTCGGAAGCCGCTCATCGTGGGAGGCATGCTGCTCCAGGCCGCGGCCTTGGCGCTGATCGCGGCGGTCGGCTCGGCGGCATGGTGGCTCGCCGCTGCGGTTCTGCTCGGCCTCGGCACGGCCATGGTCTACCCGACGCTCCTGGCGGTGATCGGCGACGTCGCCCATCCTTCTTGGCGCGCGCGTGCCGTCGGGGTCTACCGGCTGTGGCGGGATCTCGGGTTTGCGGCCGGAGCATTGATGTCCGGTGTCCTTGCTGACCTGTGGGGAGTGCGAGGTGCTGTCTGGGCCGTCGCCGCCGTCACGGCCGCATCCGGGCTCGTGGTCGTGTTGCGGCTGCCGGAGACGCATCGGCCCGCCGCCGGGTAGGGCGTGCCGGTTAGAGCCAGGGCCGGCGTCCGGGGCCGGTCGGGTGGGTGCCGGTGACGCCCATGACGACGGAGTAGAGACTGGTCTCCGCGGTGATGAAGAGGCGGTTGCGCTTGGCGCCGCCCCAGGAGATGTTGGCGACTGCCTCGGGGACGTTCAGGCGGCCGATGAGGGTGCCGTCGGGGTCGTAGCAGTGCACGCCGTCGTTCATCGCGGCGACCCAGAGGCGGCCGCCGTCGTCGAAGCGGATGTTGTCGAAGCGGGCGTCGTCGCGGGCTCCGGCCTCGGCGAAGACCCGCTCCTCGGAGAGGGTGCCGTCCTCGCGTACGTCGAAGACCCAGATCCGGCCGGCGCGGGTGTCGGAGACGAAGAGCTGCCGCTCGTCGGGGGAGAAGACCAGGCCGTTCGGCGCACCGAAGCAGTCCGCCGCCAGGCTCACCTCGCCGGTGGCCGGGTCGATCCGGTAGACGTTGTTGGCGCCGATCTCGCTCTCGGCGCGATATCCCTCGTAGTCGCTGGTGATGCCGAAGTCGGGGTCGGAGAACCAGATCGAGCCGTCCGACCTCACGGTCGCGTCGTTGGGGCTGTTCAGCCGCTTGCCCTGCCAGCGGTCGGCCAGCACGGTGATGGTGCCGTCGTGCTCGGTCCGGGTCACCCGGCGGTTGCCCTGCTCGCAGGTGATCAGCCGACCCTCGCGGTCGAGGGTGTTGCCGTTGGTGTGCCCGGCATCGCGACGGAAGACCGCCACGTCGCCGGTCTCCTCGTCCCAGCGCAGCATCCGGTCGTTCGGGATGTCGCTCCAGACCACCTGGCGCCAGGCGGGCACGTAGATCGGTCCCTCGGCCCAGCGGCAGCCGGTGAACAGGACCTCCAGCGCCTCATCGCCGTTCATGCACCGTCCGGTGCGGAACCGGTCATCGAGCATCTCGTACAGGCCGGGGCGCTCACCGCTCATCGAACCCACTCCTCTTCCTCAACCGAGCCGAACGTCAATCGGCCATAACCGAAGACTGCAAGATGAGGTACGGTCATGGCAAGATATTTCCGAACGGAGATGCTGTGGATCAGATCGACCGTGAGCTGCTGGCCGAGCTCCAGCGCGACGCCACCCAGTCCTATGCCGTGCTGGGCCAGGCCGTCGGCCTCTCCGCCGGCGCCGCCCACGAGCGCGTACGCAAGCTGCGCGAGGCGGGCGTCATCCGGCGCACCAGCGCCGAGGTCGACCCGGCCGCCGTGGGCAGCGGCGTCCTGGCGTACGTCATGGTCGAGTCGACGTCCTGGATGGGGGACTCGGCGGAGGCGTTCGCCGCGCTCCCGGAGGTGGTGGAGGCGCACGTCATCGCGGGGAGCGCGTCGGTGCTGGTGAAGGTCAGGACCGCGACCACCGAGCAGCTGCAGGACGTGCTGCGCCGGATCTACGCGATCGACGGGGTCAGCGGGACGCAGGCGACCGTGGTCCTGGAGACCTTCTTCGAGCGCCCGCTGTCACCACTGACCCCGGGTCCGGCCTGAGCTCAGGCGGGCACCTTGTCCAGGAACCCGCGTACGTCCCGGATCCGCTGGTCCGCGTCGACGACGACCACGTCGAAGCCGACGATGACCGGCTCCGCGCCGGCCGGGCCCAGACCCCACTGGAAGCGGGCCTGCTGGTGATGGGTGTCGACGGCCCCCACGGGGGTGAACACGAAGCCGGGGAACTGCGCGCGTACGGCCCGGATGGTGGCGGCGACGGCCTCGCGGCCCTCGACCTCCGCGAGCGGGTCGACGTAGACGCAGTCGTCGGACCAGTGCGTGGCCAGCAGGTCGGTGAGCTCGTCGTCGGTGGCGTTCCAGGTGTCGAGGTAGCGCGTCACGATGTCGTTCATGGTGTCTTCCTTCTCTCGGATCGGGTTGCCAGGAGAAGATTCGCCGCCATCGGGTGCGCCGGTCGATAACCTCCGAGGTCATGGCCGACCCGATGCGCGCTTGGCTAGCCTCGTGGCCGTGATCTCAACCGCGACGTCACCGTCATCGTCGGTCGGCAGCGAGCTCCGCCGCTGGCGTGAGCTGCGGTCGCTGAGCCAGCTCGCGCTCGCCACCCAGGCGGAGGTGAGCACCCGGCACGTGAGCTACGTCGAGAACGGCCGAGCCCGGCCGACGCCGGAGATGATCGTCCGGCTGGCCGAGGTGCTGCGGGTGCCGATGGCCGAGCAGAACCGGCTGCTGCTCGCCGGCGGGTTCGCGCCTCGCTACCCGCAGCGCGCCACCGACGACGACGCGCTGGCCCCGGTGATGGCCGGCCTGCGCGGCCTGCTGGACGCCCATGCGCCGTACCCGGCCCTGCTTCTCGACGACCGCTGGGACGTCGTCGATGCCAACCAGTCGGTCGACGCGCTGCTCGTCGGCTGCGACCCCAGCCTGCTCGAGCCCCCGCTGAACGTCATCCGGCTCTGCCTGCACCCGCGCGGGATCGCCCCGCGGATCCGCAACCTTCCCGTCTGGCGTGCCCACCTGCTCCATCAGCTAGGCCGGCGTATCACGCACACCGGTGGCGACCCGGCGCTGGTCGCGCTCCGGGACGAGGTCACCGCCTATCCCTGCGACGGTGAGCCGCCCGCCCGGCCGCTGGCCGATCCGGTCGTTCCGCTGGAGATCGACCTGGGCGGTGACACGCTCCGCTTCTTCAGCGTCGCCAGCCAGATCGAGAGCGCCTCCGACGTGACGCTGCACGGTCTTCACCTGGAGACGTTCGTCCCCGCCGACGACCGGACGCGGCGGCTGCTCAGCCCTTGACCAGCCGCATCGTCTGGTGCGACAGCACCCGGCTCACCGCGGGCAGCCGGGAGATGGTCCCGAGGATGAGCGCCTCGTACGCCTCGGGGTCGGCGACCTGGACGCGGAGGTAGTAGTCGGGCTGGCCGAGCATGCGGCGCATCTCGGTGACCTCGGGGATGGCGACGGCGGCGGTCTCGAAGTCCTCGATGGTCTTGCCGTCGTTGACCGCGATGTCGATCGCGACGATGACCTCGAAGCCGCGTCCGCCGCTCTTCGGGTCGATGCGGGCGTGGTAGCCCTTGATCACTCCGTCGCTCTCCAGGCGCTGCACCCGGCGCAGGCAGGGAGCCGGGGTGAGGCCGACCCGTCGCGCCAGCTCGGCGTTGCTCAGTCGGGCGTCGTCTTCGAGCTCGGCAATGATTGCTCGATCCAGGTCGTCGATCGAGTGATCATTGCGCATATCGGCACTTTAGCAGCGTCAATGGGCAACCCATGAACGTCTGAACTTTCCTAGGCTTGCGGCATGCAGGTCATGGACATGGAGACAGCGTCGCGGGAGCCCGCGAGCACCCGCGAGGAGCTCGTCGCCGGGTGGCGGACCGTGCTTCCGGCGTGCGTCGCCGTGGTGCCGTTGGGGCTCGCGCTCGGCGTGCTCGTGGTTCATTCCGGGCTCGCCTGGTGGTGGGCGCCGGTGCTCGGCGCGATCGTGTTCGCCGGAACGATGGAGTTCCTGCTGGTCGGCCTGCTGGCCGCCGCGGCGCCCCTGGCGCAGATCGCCGTCAGCACCCTGCTGGTGAACTTCCGCCACGTCTTCTACGCGATCTCGTTCCCGCTCCACCGGGTGCACGGCTCCGGCTGGAAGGCCTACAGCACCTTCGCGCTCACCGACGAGGCCTACGCGCTCACCGTCACGCCGGAGTCCGCCGGGTGGTCGCGGGCGCGGATCATCGGCATCCAGGCCTTCTTCCACGTCGCCTGGGTGCTCTGCGTCGCTGCCGGCGCCGGCCTCGGCTCCCTGATCCCGCCGCAGGTGGTCGGGCTCGAGTTCGCCGTCACGGCGCTGTTCGTCGTGCTCGGGCTCGAGGCGTACAAGGTCCGTCGGTCGCTGCCGATCCCGGCGCTCGCGCTCGGCTGCGCGCTCGTCGCCGCCCTGATCTCGCGGGAGAACATGCTGCTGATCGCGATGGGCCTGTTCGTCGCCGCGATCGTCGGTCCGTACGTCCTCGCCACTCGCAGGAGCCGCGATGACTGATCCCTGGTACGTCCTGTCCGCCATCGCCGTCTCCGCGGCCGTCACGTGGGCGCTCCGTGCGGTCCCGTTCGCGATGCTGGCGCCGCTGCGGCACAGCGCGCTGATGGCCCACATCGGCGAGCGCATGCCCGTCGGGATGATGGTCATCCTCGCCGCGTACACCCTCCGCGACACCGATCCTGCCGCCTTCACGTCCGCCGGTCCGGCCGTCCTGGCCCTGGCACTCACCATCGGCCTGCACGTGTGGCGCGGCAGCATGACGCTCAGCATCTTCGCCGGCACCGCCGCGTACGTCCTGGTCACCTCGGTCCTCGCGGCCTGAGCCGGCCTGAGCTGGCCTGGCGTGGAACGTACGCTTCCTGGTGTCCGACATGTCCATGGAGGAGTTCACATGACAGAGCAGACGATCCCCGAGCCGGTCGCGGCGTTCATCGAGGCCGTCAACCGGCACGACGAGTCCGCGTTCCTCGACGCCTTCACCGAAGGCGGGGCGGTCGACGACTGGGGCCGTGTCTTCACCGGACGCGAGCAGATCAAGGGCTGGAGCGACAACGAGTTCATCGGTGCCCACGGCACCCTCGCCGTCGAGGAGGTCGAGGCCGCGGATGGCACGGTGACGGTCATCGGTGACTGGCGCTCCACCCACGCCAACGGGCGCTCGAAGTTCGTCTTCGACGTCGACGGTGACCGGCTCACCAGGATGACCATCCGCGAAGGCTGAGACCCGGCGTCGGATCGGGGCTACCGTGACCGCATGACCGGAGAGAACGAGGCCAGGAAGTCACGCCAGCGAGGTGACGGGCGCAACGGGTTCGAGCGTTTCGTGGAGGTGGTGACCTCCGTGGTCAGCCACGCGCCCTTCTTCTACGTGATCGTGGCCGTCCTGCTGGTGTGGGCGGTGAGCTTTCCGTTCTGGTCCTCGAGCACCAAGTGGGAGCTCGCCGTGCACACCGGCTCATCGGTCCTCTCGCTGCTGTTGCTGGTGCTGCTCCAGAACGCCGGGCGACGCTCGGAGGAGGCTTCTCATGAGAAGCTCAACGTCATCGCCTCGGCCCTCTCCGATCTCATGGAGTCGCGGGCCCGCGACGACGAGGACCTCGCCGAGTCGGTGCGCATCCTGCGCCAGGCCGTCGGGCTCGAGGAGCGGCACTGATCCGACGGCCGCCCGGGCCCGGCGCTAGTTGATGATCTCGGCGTCGTCGCCCATCGCGGCGAGGCGGTCGCGCCACAGCTGGAGGGCCTCAGGTGCGAGCCGGGTCCAGTCGGCGACCTCGGCGACGATCCGGAGCGGCGCTGTGCTGCGGTAGGAGCGGGTCGGGTTGCCCGGGAACTTCTTGTCCGTGACGTTGGGGTCGTTCTCGAACTCCCCGGTCGGCTCGACGCGATACACCCGCGGTTCCCCGTCGCCCGCGGCGAGCTCGGCCGCGAGGCCCGCGCCGTCGGGCAGCGCGGTGAAGTAGATGTGGTTCATCACCACCTCGGGCCGGTAGTTCGACCGGAACCCTGCGGTCAGATGGTCTCCGACCCGCAGGTCGGCCTTCGTGCCGTGGTAGAACGGCCCCTCGTCCAGCGGTTCACCCATGCCCGCAGGCTATCCGCCCCGTTGTCCCTCGGCGCGGTATTCGATCAGGTGGCGTGCACGATCTCGACGCCGAGCGCCGAGACCTGCTCGACGACGTCGTCGGTCGGGTCGGCGTCGGTGATGACGCCCGCGACCCGGCTCCAGGGGAGCACACGGTAGGGGGAGGCGGTGCCGATCTTCTCGGAGGAGGCGAGGACGTACGTCTCGGCGGCTCGCCCGGCCAGGGCGCGCTTCATCGCGGCGTCCTCGGCGTCGCCGGTGGTGAGGCCGGCCTCCGGATGGACGCCGGTGACGCCGAGGAGGCAGAGGTCGGCGGAGACGTTCTGGGCGGCCTCGACGGCCGCGGCGCCGCAGGCGACGGCGGAGTGCTTGAAGACCCGGCCGCCGAGCAGGAAGAGGTCCGCGCTCGGGTGCTGGAGGAGGGCCGAGGCGACGGTCGGGCTGTTGGTGATGACGGTGCACTCCAGGTCCGCGGGGAGCGCTTGGGCGACGGCGAGGGCGGTGGTGCCGCCGTCGAGGATGAGCGTGCTGCCGGGGCGTACGAGGCCGGCGGCGGTGGCGGCGACGGCTCGTTTGGCGCCGGGCTCGACGGTGTGGCGGGCGGTGTAGTCGACCACCGCCGGTGAGACGGGGAGCGCGCCGCCGTAGACGCGCTGACACAGCCCCTCCGCGGCCAGGTCGCGAAGATCTCGACGGATGCTGTCCTCGGAGATGCCCAGCTCGCTCGCGGCGTCCTTGGCCACGATCTTGCCTGTTTCCTCCAGAAGACGCAGGAGATGAGCGCGGCGTTGCCCAACCAGCATGCACGTTCCTTTCTGTTCTTGCACATTATTGCATGTACGCTGCGGCCATGACGACAGCGAAAGCCGAAGCGCGCCCGGGCGTCGATGTCCCGGACCATCGCGGCCGCACCGGCCTCGACCGCGCCGGACGGGACCTGGCCGGCAACCCCGACGTCGTGGTCCGCGACGTCGAGCTGACCTCGCAGGGGTGGCACGTGCTCAGGCGCACCACCTTCGACTACCGCCGCCGGGACGGGCGCTGGGAGACGCAGCAGCGCGAGACGTACGACCGCGGGAACGGGGCCGTCCTCCTTCCCTACGACGTCGAGCGCCGCACCGTCCTGCTGACGCGGCAGTTCAGGTATCCGGCCTACGTCAACGGCCACCCCGACGGTCTCCTCGTGGAGGCGGCTGCGGGGCTCCTGGACGCCGATGACCCGGTCACCGCGATCCGGCGGGAGAGCGCCGAGGAGCTCGGGATCAGCCTCGCGGACGTCGACCACGTCTTCGACGCGTACATGAGCCCCGGCTCGGTGACCGAGCGGCTGCACTTCTTCGTGGCGGCCTACTCGCCGGCGAGCCGTACCGGTGCCGGGGGAGGAGTCGCCGACGAGGGCGAGGACATCGAGGTGCTCGAGCTCGACTTCGCCGAGGCGCTCGCGATGACCCGCGACGGCCGGATCATGGACGGCAAGACCATCATGCTCCTGCAGTGGGCTGCCCTCGACGGGCCCTTCGCCAGGGCCTGAGGGTCCACCTCGCCATGGCGTCGTGATGGAATTCAGAGGCGCGGCTCCACAGCGGAGGCTGATGCGGGAAGGGTGAGGATGACCGGTTCGTTCTGGTGGGACCTGGCGATCGGGGTCGCCGCAGCCCTGGTCCTGACCTGGATCTGCCTCATCGTGGCCCTGCTCGTCGTCCGCCCGCGCGGCGATCTGCTGCGCGAGGCGCTGCGGATCCTGCCGGACGTGGTGCGGCTGCTCCGTCGGCTCGCGGCCGACAAGACGATGCCCCGCGGCGTACGGATCCGGCTCGGGTTGCTCATGGTCTACCTGGCTCTGCCGATCGATCTGGTGCCCGACTTCATCCCGGTGCTGGGCTACGCCGACGACGCGATCATCGTGGCGGCCGTCCTACGCAGCGTCGTCCGCCGGGCCGGGATCGACGCCGTACGGGCGCAGTGGCCGGGCACCGAGGACGGCTTCGCGGCGCTGGTGCTGATCGCCGGCCTCGACCGCTCGGTCAGTCGTGGAACCGGGCGCCCTTGACGATGCGGTCGACGGCGTTGCGGGGGCCGCGTAGGGCGATGCCGACGAGGTCGAGGTCGTCCGCGCGGACCGCGGCCACGGCCGCTCGGTTGGCCTCGTCGTTCCCGGTGCCGAACAGCTCCCGGGTGTAGACGGCGAGGGAGACGTCGTCCCGGGCGGCGGCCTTTCCGCGGGCCTTGGCCAGCAGGCCGGAGTCGGCGCTCATCACCATCACCGGTTGGCGGAGCATGGGCAGATACTCGGTGTCGTCGCCGTCGCGGTAGGCCTCGCCGACGAGGCCGGGGGAGCTGGTCGCGATCCCCGACATCAGGAACGCGGTCACGTTGAGCTCCTGCCAGGGCTCCAGATCCTCGTTGAGCACGACCACGACCTTCGTGTCGAAACGTGGTGAGGTCGCCGGGTCGTCGGAAGTCAGCTGTGCCGTCATGCTCGAAGTCTCCGTCGTCGCCCGCAGCACGGTCTTGTACGTTTCTTGCATGGTCGATCACGTGCGCGCCTGGCACCCCGCGGTGCCTTCGCTGCGCGAGGTCTACCACGCGAGGTTCGACCACTCCTACCCGATGCACACCCACGACGACTGGGCGGTGATGCTGGTCGACGACGGGGCGGTGGCCTACGGCCTGGGTCGCGCCGACCACCATGCCGTTCCCGGTGCCCTGACCCTGCTGCCGCCCGGGGTGCCGCACGACGGTCACTCGGCGATCGAGGGGAAGGGCTACCGCAAACGGGTCCTCTACCTCGATCCGGACTGGCTGCCGGCGACCGCGCAGGGCCTTGCCGTCCGCCGACCGACCCTCGCGGCGACAGCACCGATCGCCGCTGCCCGGAACGTGCATGCGGCGCTGCAGGACCCCGGTGACCTGATGGCGGCCGAACACTGGCTGCTGACGGTCCGCGACGAGGTGCTCACGCACCTCGGAAGCCCCGCGCCGACGCTTCGCGACGCACCGCTGGCCCGTCGTCTGCGGGCGCTCCTCGACGACCGGCTGACGCAGTCGTTCACGATCGCCGCGGCCGCCGCCGAGCTCGGCACCCACCCCAGTCATCTGGTGCGGGTGTTCTCGCAGACCTATGGCATCGCCCCGCATCAGTACCTCGTCGGTCGCCGTGTCGATCTCGCCCGCCGGCTGCTCGTGGACGGCCACCGGCCCGCGGAGACGGCCGCGCTGGCCGGCTTCCACGACCAGGCACACCTCACCCGCCACTTCCGCCGCATCCTCGGCGTCACCCCTGCGGCCTTCGCCTCGCCGCGGCCCACGCAAACCGGGTGCGTCGCTCCGGCTGTTGGTGCTGAATAGGCGCATGCCTTCCTCGCCCCGCGTCGTCGTCTGCGGCCCTGCTTCCTGGAATCACCTGATCGGCCTCGACCGTCTGCCCGAGCCGGTGCCGCACATGCAGTTCGCGCGGCGGTCGTGGCACACGATCGGTGGCACCTCGGCAGGCAAGGCGCTGCACCTGGCCGGGCTCGGCATCGACGTACGTCTGTGGTCTCCCGTCGGCGCCGACGAGGACGGCGCGCGGCTGCGGGAGCGGCTCACCCGGGCGGGCGTCGTCGTGGAGGCGATCGCCAGCGAGCAGACCGAGCGGCACGTCAATCTGATGGCCGACGGGGGCCGGGTCTCGCTCTACGTCTCGACCCCGTCGACCCCGTCCACCGATGCGGTCGAAGCGGCCGCGCATGCGGTCGCCGAGGCGGACCTCGCGGTCATCGACCTGAGCGAGCTGGGTCGGCTGGTGCTCGAGGCACTGCCCGAGCGGAGGGCGCCGCTGTGGATGGATCTGCACGACTACGACGGAGCCACCGCGTTCCACGAGCCCTTCCTGCGTGCGGCCGACGGCGTCTTCATGAACGACGACGGCACCGACGACCCCTGGGCGCTGATGGCCTCGTGCCTCGACCGCGGCCCCCGGATCGCGGTCTGCACCCTGGGAGCGCAGGGCGCGATCGCGTTGGAGGTGGACGGCGCCCGGCACGAGGTGGCCGCGGCTCCGGCCACCGTGGTCGACACGAACGGTGCCGGTGACGCCTTCATGGCCGGCTTCCTGGCCGCGCGGCTGCATACGGGGCCGGTTGATATCGCCCTGCGAGCCGCCGCCGAGCAGGCCCGGGTCGCGATCGAGACCGAGCACCTCCACCCGGCCCTCGCGCGGTAGGCCGGCTGCGGTCAGGCGTGCCGAGAGAGTCCGGTCAGCATCACGTCGAGGAGCAGGTCACGATCGGTTCCGTCGCCCAGGCGAACAGCGTGCTCGACGCCGCAGACGAGGCGTTGGACGTGGCTGGTGGTGACGTCGGCACGAACGACGCCGTTGCGGACGGCGGACTCGAGGGCTGTCTCGGCGAGGCGGAGGAGCTCCTCGCGGAGCTCGCGTGCGGCCGGTGAGACCTCCTCGGACAGGAGGATCGCCTGGAGACCCTCGTGCTCGACCTGGAAGAGCGCGGCGCTGCGTACGAGGGTGGTGAACGCCTCGCCGGGATCGGGGAGCGCGGCCGCCGTGCGCGCCTGCGCGACCAGCTGCTCGAGCGCGTCGAGGTTGAGCGCCTCCACGAGTGCGTCGACCGTGGGGAAGTGGCGGTAGACCGTCGCGACGCCGACCCCGGCCGCGCGGGCCAGCTCGTTGAGGCGCAGCTCGGTCACCGGCCGCTGGCGAGCGGTGTCGAGGATCTTGGCGCGGGAGCGGGCGGCGTCCGAACGGAGCGAGGACATGAGACAGATCCTACCTGATTCGGATGAGTTATCCGCTTTGGGGTATCTTGAAACGGATGATCTATCCGATTGAAGGAGCACTCATGACCTGGGACCCCACTCGCCTGCCCGATCTGCGCGGGCACGTCTACGCCGTCACCGGCGCCACCGGAGGAATCGGCTACTTCGCCGCCGAACAGCTCGCCTCGGCCGGCGCCGAGGTGGTGCTCGCCTCCCGCTCGCCCGAGAAGATCGCCGTCGCCGCGGCGGCGATCCGCGGGCAGGCTCCGGACGCGGTCACCAGCGCGGTCGCGTTCGACCTCACCTCCCTCGCGTCGGTCGCGGAGGGCGCCGAGCAGCTCGCCGCGTTGCCGCGGCTGGACGGGATCTTCCTCAACGGTGCCCCGATGCAGCTCGGCCGGGGGACGACGACGGACGGCCTGCCGCTCATGACGGGCGCGCACACCGTCGCCAATTTCGGCCTCGTCGCCCGGCTCCTCTCCGCGCGGGCTGCCGGGACCTCCGACCCGCTCCGGATCGTGCACGCTTCCACCGGGTTCGTGCGACGTTTCCACGTGGACGTGTCCGACCCGCGGGCGACGCCGCGCACCGGCATCGCCGCGTACGTCAAGGCCAAGACGCTCACCGAGATCTTCGGCTACGAGCTCGACCGCCGGCTCCGCGCAGCGGGACTGCCCATCGCCTCGATCCTCACCCACCCCGGGGTCGGCGTCGACGCGAAGACGCCCCAGCGCGCCGGGATCCGGGACGGCAGCGTCGGCTACCGGCGTAACCCGTACACGCCGTGGGCGCAGGGCAAGGACGCGGCGGCCTGGTCCGGCGTGCGTGCGCTGGTCGACCCGGACGCGGTCGGCGGCGACTACTTCGGTCCCGCGAAGATCGCCGGCCCTCCCGTACGCCTGGCCCCGCTGCCGCACACGATCGACCCGGGCAGGGAGGTCGTCGCGCGCGTCTGGGAGGCGCTCGAGGAGATGGCCGGCGTGACCTTCGGTCTGTCCTCCGCGGGAGCTCAGAACGGGTAGCGCGCCGGCTCACCCCGCATGGTGATCCACCGGGTCTCGGTGAACGCCTCGATGTTCGCTTCGGCGCCGCCGAACCGGGACCCGGTGCCGGAGGCGCGTACGCCACCGAACGGCGCGTTGGCCTCGTCGTTGACGGTCTGGTCGTTGATGTGGACGATGCCGGTCGGGATCTGCTCCGCGACCGCGAGGCCGTGCATGACGTCCTTCGTGACGATGCCCAGGGACAGGCCGTACTCGCTGGTTCCCGCGAGCTTGATCGCGTCCTCGACGGACTCGACCTTGGTCACCGGTGCGACCGGGCCGAAGACCTCCTCCGCGAACGCCGGCGCGGTGACCGGGACGTTCGCCAGGACGGTGGGCCGGTAGAAGAGATCCTCGTAGGTGCCGCCGGCCGCGATCTTGGCGCCGGCGTCCGCCGATGCCGTGACCAGGCCGTGGATCTTGTCGCGCTGGCCGGCGTCGATGACGGGGCCGAGGGCGACCTGGTCGGTGGCGGGATTGCCGACCGGCAGGTGGCCGGCCTTCTCGGCGAGGGCCTCGACGAAGTCGTCGTAGATGCCGGCAGCGACCAGGTGCCGGCCGGTCGTCATGCAGATCTGGCCCTGGTGGAAGAACGAGCCCCACGCTGCCAGGTTGACGGCGGCCTCGACGTCGGCGTCATCGAGGACCAGCAGTGCGGAGTTGCCGCCGAGCTCGAGGTGGGCACGCTTGAGGTGCCTGCCGGCCAGCTCGCCGATGCGGCGGCCGACCCCGGTCGATCCGGTGAACGAGATGACCCGGATGTGGGGATCCGTGACCAGCGCCTCGCCCACGTCGGCGCCACCGGGCAGCATCTGGAGCACGCCCGCGGGCAGGCCCGCCTCCTCGAAGATGCGGGCCATCAGGGTGCCGCCGGTCACGGCGGTGCGCGGGTCCGGCTTGAGGATCACGGCGTTGCCGAGGGCGAGGGCCGGGGCGACCGAGCGGATGCCGAGGATGATCGGCACGTTGAAGGGCGCGATGACGGTGACGACCCCGGCGGGCATGCGGCGGGCCATCGACAGCCGCGGCTGTTCGGACGGGATGACCTCGCCGATCGGGCGGCTCGGGAGGCTGGCGGCCTCGTAGCACTCCTCGGCCGCGACGTGGAGCGCGAATCCGGCCATGCCGGGCACGGCGCCGACCTCACGGACGTTCCACCCGGTGATCTCCTCGGCATGCTGCTGCCACAGGTCGCCGGCGCGACGCAGGACGGCGGCTCGCTCCGGGTGCGGACGTGCGGCCCAGGCGAGCTGGGCCTCGGCGGCCGCCGCGGCGGCATCCGCCACGTCGGCCGCGGTGGCCAGACCCATCCTGCCCAGCTCGGCGCCGGTGGCCGGTTCGACGACTGCGTAGTCGCCTCCCTGCCCGGGTTGCCAGGCGCCGGCCTTGAGGATGTTTCCGGACCAGTCGACGGAGTCGAGAACGGACATGGTGTGCTCCTTGATGTCGGGTGGTCAGTTGTCGGGGTGCGCGGGCACGGTCAGCAGGGCGAGCACGGCGATCACGGCCGCGCCGGCGAAGGCGTAGAAGCCCCACGGATAGGCGATGCCGGCGGTGAGGAGAGCGCCACCGAGGAACGGTCCGACGATGGCGCCGACCCGGCCGACGCCGGCGGACATGCCCAGCGCCGTGCCGCGGATCCGGGCGGGGTAGAGGTGGCTGACGAACGCGTAGACCAGCACCTGCGCGCTGAACACGAAGACTCCGGCGGCCAGCACCGCCCCGTACACCAGGAGGCTGTTCTCCATCTTGATCGACAGCAGGGCCAGCATCACCGCCGCGACGCCGAACCAGGTCACGACCGTCGGCTTGTTGCCCCGGGCGTCGGAGATCAGGCCTGCCAGGACAAGGCCGATCACCGCGCCGACGTTCAGGGTGAGGAGCAGACCGAGGCCGGCGTCGAGGGAGTAGCCGGCCTCGCCCATGATCGTCGGCAGCCAGGTGTTGAGGCCGTAGACCAGCAGCAGCCCGCAGAACGACGCCGCCCACAGGCCCAGGCTCACCCACAGCAGGCGGCCGCGTACGACCTCCGAGGGGCGGACCTTCTCGGTCTCGACGGTCTCCAGGTAGGCCTGCGACTCCGGGAGCTTCGCCCACATCACCGGGACGGTCAGCAGTCCGGCGACACCGCCGATCACGAACATCGCCTCCCATCCCAGCTTCGGGATGACCCACAGCGCCAGCAGAGCGGTGATCACGGCCCCCACGTGGTAGCCGGTCATCATCCGTGTCATGGCCGTGCCCGAGCGGCCCGGGCGGGCGTGCTCGCTCATGAAGGCCAGGGCTGTCGGCAGGCAGGCGCCGAGTCCCAGGCCCGCCAGGAAGCGCAGCGCGATGAACACCGTCGCGTTCGGTGCGAACGCGACCGCCAGTGTCAGCAGCGAGAACAGGGCGATGCTGCTGATCAGGGTCCTGCGTCGGCCGAACCGATCGGCAAGGGGGCCGATGGCCACGGCGCCGATGCCGACCCCGATCAGCCCGACGGTGGCCGCCGTGGTCAAGGACGCGCTGGTGAAGCCGAGGTCGCCGGTGCCGGCGAGGGTGGGGATCACTGCGCCGAGCACGACGAGGTCGTAGCCGTCGAGGGCGACGGCGAGCCAGCAGAGCATGACCGGCCAGAGGCTTCGGCTGCCCTCGGCGATGGTGTGCGATGTGGTTGCGGACACATTCATGGGACGAACCTAGGAGCGGTCATCCCTGTGAGCATCGACACAGCTTCCGTTCAGTGGAAAGCTGGCCGAAATTGTTCAGAGCCGACGCCCGATCGACTGCGCGGCCACGCGGAGCGCGCCGTACAACCTCTGCTCGCTCCCCTTGAGAGTGGGGACGACCAGGCCCAGGGAGGCGACCACCTCGTCGCGTCGGTGGATCGGGACGGCGATCGAGCAGGCGCCGAGGCTCATCTCCTCGTGAGTGGTGGCATAGCCCTTGTCCAGCACCTGCCGCAGCTGCCTGCGGAGGGCGCCGGGCTGGGTGATCGTGTAGGGGGTGATCCGGGTGAGCGCGCCGAGAACGGCCTCCTGGACCTCGGCGGGTGCGTGTGCGAGGAGCACCTTGCCGACCCCGGTGGCGTGCATCGGCAGGCGCCCGCCGACCTTGCTCACCACCGGGACCGACTGGTTGCCGCGCAGCCGGTCGAGGTAGACCACCTCGGTCCCTTCGCGGACGGCCAGGTGCACCGTGGCCAGGGTCGCGCCGTAGAGGTCGTGGAGGAACGGTTCGGCGACCTGGCGCAGCCCGGTCTCGGTCGGTGCGAGGTGGCCGATGTCCCAGATCTTCCGGCCGATCACGTAGTCACCGGACGGCAGCCGCTCGAGCGCACCCCAGCGGAAGAGCTCGCCCAGGAGACGATGGGTCGTCGCGAGCGGAAGGTCGGCGCGGGTGGCGATGTCGCTGAGCGACATCGCCCGGTGCTGCTCGTCGAACGCGCTCAGGATCGCCAGCGCCCGGCTGGTCACGCTCGTGCCGGCCTGTCGGCTGTTGCCCGCCATCGTCGTCTGCCTTCACCCCGTCGGATTCGACGCCATCATCCTCCTCGACTCGAGGGGAAGGAGCGCGGCCCCGGCGGTGCGAGAGTCCTCAGCCGCCGAAGGCGGGGTGGAGCGGCTTGCCCGACCCGCCGGACCGGGTGGCCGGCGAGCCCTCGACCGGGTCGAACGTCCACAGTGCGTACGCCCCCGGCCCGACGTGCAGCGTCGAGTTGCCGATGGTCTCGGTGCGGGGCTCCTCGGCCGGCTCGTTGAGGGCGAGGATGATGTGGCGTACGCCTGCCTCCTCGACCGGCACCGGCTGCAGGCGGATCGTGGTCATGCCGTCGAAGGCGAGGACGCCGCCGTCCTTCAGGACACGGATCGTGATCCCGGCGGCGCGCCACAGCGGCACCATCTTCTCGATGTCGGCCTCGGTGGTGGCGATCTGGATGCCGATGACGTCGCGCATCTCGTGGTCGAGGTAGCGGTCGCGGTTGTAGCGGTCCCTGCTGACGTCGCCCTCGTAGGCGGGAGGCGGGAAGGAGAGCCGTGGGTCGCTGAGGAACTCGTCGCGATACTCCATCGCCCAGGAGAAGAAGGTGTCGTAGGTCGCGGTCGTGTAGGTGACGTCGAACCACGGGATCAGCTCGCCGTCGCCGAGGTCGGTCACCTGGGTGAACTCGACCGGGTCGACACCAAGCTCGTGCAGGTTGTCGGTCGCGATGGCCAGGTCGCCGTCCTTGTCCGCCGAGACGGCGAGCCCGGTGTCACCGACGACCGCATCGGGGGCGTCGCCCGGCCCGAAGAACTCCAGGTAGGTCTCCTTGCCGAGCAGGTAGCGACCGGTCCAGGTGGAGGTGCCGTCGTTGCCGGTGTTGATCCGGCGGTCGGCGAACTGCCCCAGATACTCGGAGTGCTCGATCGCGTCAGCCGTCTCCCGGTCGACCATCGCCCACGCGTGGTTGAAGGCCAGGAGCGGATCCGGACGCTTCGCCTCCTCGGCGTGAGCGGGGGCCACCGAGGTGCCCGAGGTGATGACGAGTGAGGCGATCGCAGCCGCGATGAAGCCCGAGATTCTCCATGGAGTCCGCATGGGACCCAGTCTCTGCGACCGGCGCGCTCCTGTCCCGGAAATTCGGCGGTCGGTCGACGTGTCGGTCAGGCGCCGTGGGAGGCGGTGGCCATCGTCGCCCCGAGGCCGATCATCATGACCCCGCCGCCGGCGCCGAGGGTGTCGAGGCGCTTGGGCTTGCGGGCGAACCAGGCCTTGGCCCGGCTGGCGGCGAGCACCCAGCCCGAGTCGCAGGCGAAGGCCATCGCCGAGAAGATCGCGCCGAGCAGGAGGATCTGCGGCACCGCAGGCGCCGAGGCGTCGATGAACTGGGGCAGGAAGGCCAGGTGGAAGACGATCGTCTTCGGGTTCGTCGCGCCGACGATCATCCCGGTGCGGATCGCGCCCCACGCGGTCGTCCGCGCGACATCCTCACCGTGCAGCGCGGCCCGGGCGTCGGCACGGTGACGGATCGCCTGGATGCCGAGATAGACGACGTACGCAGCGCCGACCAGCTTCACGACCGTGAACGCCGTCGCGGAGGCTGCCACGAGCGCGCCGAGGCCGACGGCCACCGCCAGGACCTGGCCGAACTGGCCGAGCGCGTTGCCACCGACGGCGAGCACCGCCTCGCGGCGGCCCGCGGTCAGGGCGCGGCCGAGCGCGAAGAGCACGCTCGGTCCGGGGATCAGGATGAAGATGACGGACGCGAGCGCGAAGGCGGCGAACTGGCTCAGGGTCGGCACGCCCACCATTGTCCGTCATCGGCGGGCCGCGGCGCCAAGGGTTTCAGCCGGCGTACGCCCGGGTCATCGTCGGCTAGCTCGCCCGGGCGGCCTGGATCTGCTCGACCAGGATGTCGCCGTGTCCGGCATGGCGGGCCAGCTCCTGGATCATGTGCACGTAGACGAACCGGAGCGTCACCCGGTTGCCGTGCCAGTCGAACTCCTCGTCGAGCTCGTGGGTGGCGGCGATCTCGCGTGAGCGCTCGCAGGCCGCGTAATAGGCGGCCCGGATCGAGGCGACCGTGTCCTCGGCGTCGAGCACGAAGCTCTGGTCGACCGTGTCGGGCAGCCCGATCTCCTTGCGCGACACGCCCGCGACCCGCGCGTGGAACCACACCTTTTCCACGAAGGTCGCATGCCTGACCAGCCCCAGCGGCGTGGTCAGCGACGGGACCAGCTTGCGCCGCGCCTCCTCGTCGTCGAGATCCTCGAGGATGCCGCTGATCTGCTCCCGCTGGATGTCGATCATTCCTTCGAGAAGTGCCCGCTCGTCCGCCTGTCCGATCTTCATGGGGGCAGGCTAGCTGTTGCGGGCAGGACGTCGATGACGCTGCCGGGCCGGCGGACGATCAGGGTCGGTGTGCGGGATCCCACAGCCCCGTCGCGGTGCCGGCTTGGAGGTGCTCGCTGTAGACACCGACCTTCCAATCGATCAGCGCGCGGCATTCTTCGAGCGCGTGGATCTGGGTCTCGATGCGCCGGCGGTGTTCGTCGAGGAGCTCGAGCCGTTCGCCCTCGTTGCCCGGCCCTCGTCTGACGAGGGCCGCGAACCTGGTCAGGTCCGAGAGCGGCATGCCGGACTCCCGCAGCTTGACGCAGATCTGGAGCCAGTCGATGTCGACGGTGGAGTAGATGCGCCGACCGCCCGACGTTCGCTGGACCGGGCCGATGAGCAGGTCCTGTCGCTCGTAGTAGCGCAGCGCGTGAACGCTGAGACCGGTGCGCTTGGCGACCTCGCCGATGGTGAAGGTCTCCTCCTGTTGGGCCTCGGTGGTCATGTCACGCCCTTCCGTGCTTGATCTAGAGTCCGCTCTAGATTTTAGGTTCGGGGCATGACGATCAGCCAGCAGACACCGCTCCAGTCAGGATTCACGGCCGCGTCCTCCGCCGAGGAGGTGATGGCCGACGTCGACCTCGGAGGCAAGACGGCCCTGGTCACCGGCGGATACTCCGGCCTGGGGCTGGAAACCACGCGAGCCCTGGCGCAGGCAGGGGCGCGTGTGCTCGTGCCTGCGCGGCGTCCGGAGCTCGCCCGTGCCCGGCTCGGTGGCCTCGACAGCGTCACCGTGATCCCCATGGACCTGGCCGACCTCGCGAGCGTGCGCACGGCCTGCGAGCAGGTCCGCGAGTCCGAAACGAGGCTGGACATCGCGGTCGCTGCCGCCGGGGTCATGGCATCGCCGAAGCGGCGGGTCGGACCTGGGTGGGAGAGCCAGTTCGCGATCAACCACCTCGGCCACTTCGTCCTCGTCAACCTGCTGTTCCCGCTGCTTGTGAACGCCGGCGGTGCTCGCGTGGTCTCGTACTCCTCGGCCGGACACCACCTCTCTGACATCCGGTGGGACGACCTCGACTTCGACCAGGGCTACGACAAGTGGCTGGCGTACGGCCAGTCGAAGACGGCCAACGTGCTGTTCGCCGTGCACCTCGACGCGATCGCGAAGAACGAAGGGATCGGTGCCTTCTCCCTGCATCCCGGGGCCATCATCACCGACCTGCAGCGCGACATGACCGCCGCCGAACAGGTCGAGCGGGGGTGGATCGATGCAGAAGGGAACGTCATCGGGTCCGGCTTCAAGACGCCGAGCCAAGGGGCGGCGACCGGGCTGTGGGCGGCGACGTCGCCCGCGCTGGAGGGTCGTGGCGGTGTCTACTGCGAGGACTGTGACATCGCCCCGCTCGCCGGCCCGGCAGGATCGATGGACGACGGTGGCGTACGCGGCTACGCCGTCGACCCCGAAAGCGCCGAACGTCTCTGGCAGGTGTCGGCCCAGATCACCGGAGTCCACCTCGATGGCGGAGCCGCAGGGTGACTCACGCCGACGCCACCGACCACGCTCAGACGGTCAGCAGCGCTCCAGGACGTACGCCTCGGCGCGATGCCGGTCCCAGCCGCGAGACTCGTGGAGCCCGCGGGTCAGCATCGCGACGTACGCCTCCGACGGGCGGGTGTGCGCGACGGCGTCGAAGCCGTGCGGCGCGGTGAAGGTGAGCATCGGGAGTCCGTCGCGGCGGCCGACCTCGATCAGGGTCTCGTAGTGTCCCGGGCCGGCCTCGTGGCGACCGTTCTCCAGGCCGTCGATGACGACCCTCTCGATCGGGTCGCCGGGCGAGGGCAGCCGGTTCATCTCCTGGGCGGCGATGTCGGCGAACTGCTCGACGCTCATCCGGTAGGCGCGGGCCGCGGTCCAGGAGCCGGGCGCGTCGTGGTCGTAGAAGGCCACCCCGCCCGTCCAGGTGCGCGACTCGCCCGCGAAGTAGAGCCGTCCGGGGAGGTCGACGGCGACATCGGCGAGCGGCATCGACGGCGTGCGCGCGCCGACATAGGACTGGCGGGCGCCCACCGGCTGGCCGCCCAGGAGGTAGGCAGCGAGGCGGTCACGGCACATGTTCGACCCGTAGCTGACGTACCAGACCTCTGCGCTCATCGCGGGGAGCCTACCGACGTGACGCAGGTCACCCGGCGGGACCTGGCCGCCTGAGAGACGGTCAGAGGACGGCGAGCACCCCGTCGGCGTACTTGTCGAGCTTCGCCTCGCCGATGCCGCTGATCGTGCCGAGCTCGTCGCGGCTGGCCGGCAGCCGGGTCGCGATCTCGCGCAGGGTCGCATCGTGGAAGACGACGTACGCCGGCACCCCCTGCTCCTTGGCGACCTCGCCGCGCCACGCGCGCAGGCGCTCGAAGACCTCAGCGGCCTCCGGCGACAGGTCGGCGGCGGCCACCTTCGGCTTGCGGTCCCCGGAGCCGCTGCGACGGGCCTGCCGGGGTGGCTCCTTGCGGAGCATGAGCTGCTGCTCGCCGCGCAGCACGGGCCCGGCCGGCTCGGCGACCGAGAAGACCCCGTAGCGGTTGTCGACCGCGAGCATCTCGCGAGCCAGCAGCTGGCGGATGACGGAGTGCCAGTCGCTCTCGGCGAGGTCGGTGCCGATCCCGAAGACCGAAAGCTCGTGGTGGCGGAACTGGCGGACCTTCTCGGTCTCCTTGCCGCGCAGGATGTCGACGATCTGGCCGGCACCGAAACGCTGCCCGTTGCGCTCGCGGTCGAGCCGGATGACGGTGGAGAGGACCTTCTGGGCCGGGACGGTGCCGTCCCAGGACTCCGGCGCCGACAGGCAGGTGTCGCAGTTGCCGCACGGCTCCGAGGCCTGCCCGAAGTAGCGCAGCAGCTGCACCCGCCGGCAGTCGACGGTCTCGCACAGCGCGAGCATCGCGTTGAGATGCTGCCCGAGCCGGTGCTTGTGGGCCCGGTCGCCCTCGGAGGTCTCGATCATCTGCCGCTGCTGGACGACGTCGGCCAGCCCGTAGGCCAGCCACGCGGTCGACGGCTGCCCGTCACGCCCGGCCCGGCCGGTCTCCTGGTAGTAGCCCTCGACCGACTTGGGCAGGTCGAGATGGGCCACGAAGCGTACGTCCGGCTTGTCGATCCCCATCCCGAAGGCGATGGTCGCGACCATGACGATGCCGTCCTCGCGCAGGAAGCGGGACTGGTTCTCCGCGCGGATCCGGGCGTCGAGACCGGCGTGGTAGGGGAGCGCCGGGATGCCCTGACCGACCAGCGACGCCGCGGTGCGCTCGACGGAGGCGCGGGAGAGGCAGTAGACGATGCCGGCCTCGCCGGGGTGCTCGGTGCGGATCAGGTCGACGAGCTGCTTGGCGGGCTTGTCCTTCGGCGCGATCCGGTACTGGATGTTGGGCCGGTCGAAGGAGGCCACGAAGTGGCGGGCGTCCTCGAGGTTGAGCCGGGAGGCGATCTCGCGGCGGGTCTCCGCGGTGGCGGTCGCGGTCAGCGCGATCCGCGGCACCTCCGGCCAGCGCTCGTGGAGGTGGGAGAGCTGCAGGTAGTCGGGCCGGAAGTCGTGACCCCACTGCGAGACGCAGTGGGCCTCGTCGATCGCGAAGAGCGAGATCTTGGCCTGGTCGAGCAACCGGCCGGTCTCCGGCACCCGCAGCCGCTCGGGGGCGAGATAGAGCAGGTCGAGCTCGCCGGCCAGCAGCGCCTGCTCCACCTGCTGCCGCTCATGGGGCATCTGGGTGGAGTTGAGGAACCCGGCGCGCACGCCGAGCGCGGAGAGCGCGTCGACCTGGTCCTGCATCAGCGCGATCAGCGGCGAGATGACCACCCCGGTCCCGGCCCTCACCAGGGACGGGATCTGGTAGCACAGCGACTTCCCGCCGCCGGTCGGCATCAGGACCAGGGCGTCGCCGCCCGTGGCCACGTGCGCGACGATCTCGGCCTGGTCGCCGCGGAACTCGTCGTAGCCGAAGACGCGGCGCAGGACTTCCAGCTCCGGGGTCAACTCCATCACGCGAGCGACCCTACCGGCGACCACCGACGGTCCTCCTCAGACCGAGACCTTCTCCCGCTCGACCGGCGCGTCGTCAGGGGCGCTGCCGCCGTGGGCACGCTCGAGCGCGGCGCCCTCGACGTCCACGTTCGGGAGGATGCGGTCGAGCCACTTCGGCAGCCACCACGCCGAGCGCCCGAGCAGGTGCATCAGCGCCGGCATCAGCAACATCCGGACGATGAACGCGTCCAGCAGCACGCCGAGCGCGAGCCCGAAGCCCATCGAGCGGATCATCACCGACTCGGCGAAGATGAACCCGCCGAAGACGGAGACCATGATCAGGCCGGCCGCGATCACGACCGAACGCCCGGCCCGGAAGCCCTGGGCGACGGCGACGCGAGCCGGGGCACCGTGGACGTACGCCTCCCGCATGCCGGAGGCGAGGAACAGTTGGTAGTCCATCGCCAGGCCGAAGAGGATCCCGACGAGCAGGATCGGCAGGAAGCTCAGGATGGGACCGGTGCTGTCGATGCCGATCCACTCCGCGCCGATGCCCTTCTGGAAGACCGCGACCACGACGCCGTACGTCGCCAGCAGCGAGAGCACGAACCCACCGGTCGCGATGAGCGGGACCAGGAGGGAGCGGAAGACCAGGATCAGGATCAGCAGGGAGAGACCGACGACGACGCCGAGGTAGGGGAGGAGTACGTCGTTGAGCCCCTGCGACACGTCGATCGCGACCGCGGTGGCGCCGGCGACACCGAGCGTGATGTCGCCGTTGACGGCCGGCATGTCCCGGATCGCGTTGACCAGCTCGTTGGTGGAGACGCTGTTGGGCCCCTCCTCGGGAACGACCTGGAAGGCGGCGGTGCGACCGTCCCCGGAGACCGCGACCGGCGCCACCGCGCGTACGTCGTCGAGGTCTGCCAGCGCCTTGGCGACCGTCAGCTGGGCGTGCTGGATGCCGGACTCGTCGAGCCCGTCGGGCAGGTCGGCGGCGACCAACAGCGGGCCGTTGGCGCCGGGCCCGAAGCTGTCCTCGGTGATCGTGTAGGCGGTCTTGGCCAGCGACCCCTCGGGCTCCGAGCCGCCGTCGGGCAGGCCGAGGCGCATGTCGAGAGCTGGGATCGCGAGGGCGAGCAGCGCCACCACGGAGGCGACGACCGTGACCACGGCGCGCCAGGTGGGCATCGGCCGGGCGTGGGCCTCGGCGGCGTCCTGCTCCGTGACCTTCTTGCGGGCGCGCTTGGAGACGATGCGGCCGCCGACCAGGCCGAGGATGGCCGGGGTCAGGGTGATCGCGACCAGCACCGCGATCGCGACGCAGGCGGCGCCCACGGAGCCCATCAGGCCGAGGAACGGGATGCCGGTCATGTTGAGCGCGACCAGCGCGACGATCACGGTGGAGCCCGCGAAGACGACGGCGGTGCCGGCGGTGCCGTTGGCGAGCCCGATCGACTCGGTGACGTCGGAGCCGTGGAGCAGCTGCTTGCGGTGCCGGTTGAGGATGAAGAGCGAGTAGTCGATGCCCACGGCCAGGCCGAGCATCAGCCCCAGGATCGGGGTCATCGAGGCCATCTGGACGACCCCGGAGAGGGAGAGCGCGCCGAGCGCGCCGATGCCGACGCCGGTCAGCGCGGTGACCAGCGGGACGCCGGCGCCGATGATCGTGCCGAGCATGACCAGGAGGACGAGCGCGGCGACGCCGACGCCGACGATCTCACCCGGTCCCATCGGGTTGGGTGCCTCCTGAGAGATGTCGGAGGAGACGCCGATCTCGACCCCGTCGATGGGGTGGTCCGTGAAGTGGTCGACCGTGGCCTTCTTGGTCTCCTCGGACATCTCCAGACGTCCGACCGAGTAGGCGACGTTGACCAGGGCGGCCGAGCCGTCGGCGGAGACCATCCGGATCTCCTCGGAGAGCGCGAGCAGCTCGGCGCCGTTCTCGGCCTTGGCGGTGTTGGCCTCGAGATCGGCGGAGCTGTCGTCGATCTTCGCCTGCTGCTGGTCGAGGGCGGCCTGCTGGGCGTCGATCTCGGTGGTCGGCAGGCCGGCGGCCTGCAGCTGGGTGCGGGCCGCGTCGATGTCGGCCTGGGCCTTGTCGAGCTTTGCCTGGGCGCTGTCGAGCCTGGTCCGGCCGGCCTCGAGCTGGGCCTGGCCCTCGGCCACCTTCTCGGCCTGGGCCTCGCGCTGGGCCTCGGTCTGGAACGGGTCGGTGACCGCGGCGACGTCGGGGAGGTCCTCGGCGCTGGTGATCAGCGCCTGGATCTCCTTCTTCTGCGTCGCGCTGAGCGGGGTGCCGTCCTTGGTCTGGAAGGCGATCGTGCCGGAGCCGCCGGCCAGGTCGGGCAGGCCCTGCTGGAGCTCGTCGACCACCTCGGACGAGGGCAGCCCCGGGATGTCGAAGCTCGTGGTGAGCTCACCGGACCAGGCGACGTACGCCCCGGCAGCGCCGGACAGCGCCAGCACCCAGGCAAGGATCACAAGCCAGGCGCGGCGCGCGGCCGTCTTGCCCAATCGATACAACAGCTCCGCCATGGCGGCATCCCTCCGGTAATTCGCAACGGTGCGTCCAGTTAATCACCTGTACGCCGCTGGACAAGGGTCGATGAGCGAGTGATGGGTCACACCTGTGCCTTGGCCAGAAGATGCCACGGGCTCTTAGGATGCCGTTCATGCCAGCGTCAGCAGGAGTGCGCCGTCGAGGTGCCGTACGCAGCGAGGAGGCTCGCATCGCGGTCCTCGGCGCGACCGGGCGGCTCTTCGCGACCCAGGGCTACGACCACCTCACCATCGAGGGCATCGCGGCGGAGGCGGGCGTCTCCAAGCAGACGATCTACCGCTGGTGGTCCTCGAAGAGCGCGGTCGTGGCCGACGCGCTGATCGAGGACAAGCTGCTGCCGGACCACCCCGTGGTCCCCGACACCGGTGACATCCGCGCCGACCTGATCGCGTGGATGCAGAGCCTCATCGACCTCGTCGCCCAGCCCGGCAACGACGGCCTCGTCCGCTCGCTGGTCGCGGCCGCCTGCGAGAACCCCGACATCGGCAACCGCCTCAACGACGCGCTCGGCATCACCGCGACCGTCTCCACCCGCATCGAGGCCGCCGTCGCGGCCGGCCAGCTGCCCGCCGACCTCCCGGTCATGGAGTTCGTACGCGCCCTGGTCGGTGGCTTCGTGCTCCACTCCCTCGAGCGCTCCGAGCCCGCTCCGGACATCGCCGAGCGGCTGGTGCGCGCGCTGCTGCACTGACCGCTTTCTTTACCCAAGAAAGAGGGGGTGTGGAGCCTCGGGGCAGGGCTACGGTGGAGGACATGCCGAAGGTGCCGCCGCCTGTCTATGTCGTCGTCGGCCTGGCCGCCCAGCATCTGCTCGCCCGCGGTCGCCGGCCGACGGTGGTGCGGTCCGTCGCGGCTGGGCTCGTCGCGGCCGGGTCGGTCTATCTCGCGGGCGGCGCGGCTCGCGCGTTCAAGCACAAGGACACCACCTTCAACCCGCTCGAGCCCGAGCGCGCCACCGCGGTCGTCACCGACGGGCCCTACCGCTTCACCCGCAACCCGATGTACGTCGGCATGGCCGGTCTCCTCGCCGCCCACGCGGTCCTGCGGGGTGGTCTGCTGCCGTTCCTTCCCGTCGCCGCCTTCGTCGCCGTCATCGACCGCACCCAGATCCCGGCCGAGGAGAAGGCCCTGTCGTGGAGCTTCGGCGAGGCGTACGACTCCTACCGGGCGGCCACGCCCCGCTGGCTCGGCACGCGACACCGAGACGACCACCGTGGCGAGCCTTGGGGTCAGCGGTGAGAATGTCTGCGTGAGCGACATCGAGTACGTAGAGAACCCGTCCAGGCACCGCTACGAGATCCGCGACGGCGAGACGGTCGCCGGATTCGCGGTCTACCGGCTGCCCGACGACGAGCACGTGGACTTCCTGCACACCGAGGTCGGCGAGGCGTACAACGGGCAGGGGCTGGCCTCGAAGCTGGTGGCGTTCGCGCTGGCCGATGTGAAGGCGAAGGGGAAGCGGATCATCCCGCACTGCCCCTACGTCGCGGGGTGGCTCAAGCGGCACGGCGAGGAGTACGCCGACATCACCGACTGGCCGGCCTGATCAGACCTCCGACGGCTTCCGCGGCTCCAGGCCGAGCTTGGCCAGGGGAGTGCGGGTCATGTGGGCCGAGGGCCAGGCCTGGCCTCGGGTCGAGGAGCCGCGGGAGTAGGGCCTGGCGCCCGACTGGTAGGTCACGAAGAACTCGTCGCCGACCTCGGCGATGCCCTCGGCCAGGTTGGGGAGCCACTGCATGGCGCGGGGCCGGATCGTGACCCGGTCCTGCACGATCAGCTGGCTGCGCCGGCCCGGGCCGCGGGAGACGCTGAAGACGTACTCCTCCTCGCGGACCACGACGCCCTGGGTGCCGACCGGGGTGCGTACGCCGATCGGGGTCTTGATCTGCCAGGAGCCGTCCTTGCGGATGTACTTGTAGAGGCGGTTGTTCGCGTGCGACCCGACGTAGAGCAGGTCCTTCGTGGCCGCGAGGTAGGAGCCTGCGGCGACCGAGACCAGCGGGGCGACCGTGGAGATGGTCGAGAGCGGCTCGGCGTGGACGATCTGGGTGAGGGAGTAGCGGTAGAGACGGGGCGGGTTCCCCTCGCGGCACACGAAGACCTCGTCGCCGATCACCGCGACCCCACCGGCGTTGACCGGGCCGCTCACGCTGCCCTTGGGCCCGCCCAGGTAGACGGCGTTGATGAGCTCGCCGGACGGCTTGTCGACCAGGGCCAGCGCGGAGCCGAGCTTGTCGCCGTAGTAGCCCTGCAGGAGCAGGTCGGCCTCGGGGGAGTACGCCAGCCCCTGGGGGATCCAGCCGTGGTCCTCGTCCCCGGTGAGCACCATCGAGGTGGCGATGTGCGGGATCAGCGGACCCAGTCTGCTGCCGCTGCGGCCCAGCCAGGCCTCGGTGCGGTCGATGCCGCGTTGGACCCACTTCTGCTGCCTTCGCGCGGTCACCTTGGGGTCGATCACGAGCAAAAAATCTATCCGCTCCGACCCTCGTCGGCGGCCGCTTCGGGGTGCGAGTCCGACAACTGTCCACCAGGCGGAACGGTCGAGCGACAGGTTCCATGTACCCGCCGGTATCGGAGGTGGCAGGATCTGCGGACATGACGAAGCACGCCGACGTGATCGTGGTGGGAGCCGGCCTCGCCGGCCTGGCGGCAGCGGCCGAGGCCGCCGACGCGGGAAAGAGTGTTCTGCTCGTCGACCAGGAGCCCGAGCAGTCGCTGGGCGGCCAGGCCTTCTGGAGCCTGGGCGGACTCTTCCTCGTCGACAGCCCCGAGCAGCGCCGCATGGGGATCAAGGACTCGCCCGAGCTGGCGCTCCAGGACTGGATGGGGTCGGCTCAGTTCGACCGTGACGTGGACCTGTGGCCGCGGCGGTGGGCGGAGGCGTACCTCGACTTCGCGGCCGGGGAGAAGCGCTCCTGGCTGCACCAGATGGGCCACCGGATCTTCCCGGTCGTCGGCTGGGCTGAGCGCGGTGACGGCCGCGCCGACGGGCACGGCAACTCGGTGCCGCGCTTCCACATCACCTGGGGGACCGGGCCGGGTGTGGTCGAGCCGTTCGAGCGGCGGGTGCGTGCCCATGCCGACACCGGCCGGATCACCTTCGCCTTCCGGCACCGCGTCGACCAGGTGCTGGTCGAGGACGGTGCCGCCGTCGGCGTCAACGGCAAGGTGCTCGAGCCCAGCGACATCGAGCGTGGACAGGCCTCCTCGCGTACGGAGGTGGAGGACTTCGAGCTGCGTGGCCAGGCCGTGATCGTCACCTCCGGAGGCATCGGCGGCAACCACGACCTGGTCCGCAAGCACTGGCCCTCGCGGCTCGGCACCCCGCCGCAGTCGATGGTCTCCGGTGTGCCCGCGCACGTGGACGGCCGGATGCTCGAGATCACCGCCGCGACCGGCGCGCGGATCATCAACGACGACCGGATGTGGCACTACGTCGAGGGCATCCGCAACTGGGACTCGATCTGGGCCAACCACGGCATCCGGATCCTCCCCGGTCCCTCGTCGCTGTGGCTGGACGCCACCGGCAAGCGCCTGCCGGCGCCGTTCTTCCCCGGCTTCGACACCCTCGGCACGCTCAAGCACCTGCGCGAGACCGGCTACGACTACTCCTGGTTCGTGCTGACCGAGAAGATCATCAAGAAGGAGTTCGCGCTCTCCGGCTCGGAGCAGAACCCCGACCTGACCGGCAAGGACCTCAAGCTGCTCGCCGAGCGGGCCCGCAAGGGCCCCGGCCCGGTGAAGAAGTTCATGGAGCACGGCGAGGACTTCGTGGTCGCCGAGAACCTCACCGCCCTGGTCCACGGCATGAACGGCCTCGCCGAGAAGGACCCGACCGGCCCGCAGATCAACGAGGGCGAGCTGCGCCGGATCATCGAGGCCCGCGACCGCGAGATCGCCAACAACTTCACCAAGGACGCCCAGATCACGGCGCTGTACGCCGCCCGCCACTACCGCGGCGACAAGCTGCAGCGCACCGCCAAGCCCCACCGGATCCTCGACCCCGAGGCCGGCCCGCTGATCGCGGTCAAGCTGCACATCCTCTCCCGCAAGACCCTCGGCGGGCTGGAGACCGACCTGTCGGGCCGCTGCCTGACCTCGGCCGGCACCCCGCTGCCCGGGCTCTACGCGGCCGGCGAGGTCGCCGGCTTCGGCGGCGGCGGGATGATGGGCTACAACGCGCTCGAGGGCACGTTCCTCGGCGGCTGCCTGTTCTCGGGACGTACGGCGGGTCGGGCCGCGGCTGCGGCGATCTGACTCCTCCGGGGTCTGAGCGGAGCGGCCCCGAGCTCGTCGAGACTCAGTGGGCGCCGGAGAGGTTCAGCCCGACCACGCCGACGACGATCATCGCCAGGAAGCCGGCCTTCGCGGCGGTGAGGTGCTCGCCGAGGAACATCACACCGATGCCCGCGACCAGGGCGGTGCCGAGGCCTGACCAGATGGCGTACGCCACCGAGACCGGCATCCGCTCCACGACCACCGACAGCAGCCAGATCGAGGCGCCGTAGCCGGCCAGGACGGCGACGGACCACGGGAGGTTGCGGAATCCCTCGGTGCGGGGGAGCAGCGCGGTGCTGGCGACCTCGATCGCGATCGCGACGACGAGCAGGGTGGCGGCGTACATGGGGGGTCCTCCTGAAGCGTGTGTAGCGACTGCTACATCAGGCAGAAATGTAGCAGTCGCTACAGGTTGGGCATAATGCTTTCCATGGACCGCAAGGAGGAGCTCCTCGAGCAGGTGGTCGAGCACGTGCACAAGCACGGGCTGATCGGGCTGACCCTGCGTCCGCTGGCGGCCGCGATCGGCACCAGCGACCGGATGCTGATCTACCACTTCGGCGGCCGCGACGAGCTGGTCGCCGCGGTGGTGGCGCGCACCAACGAGCTCTCCGTCGCGGCGGTCGCGGCGCTGCCGCCGGCCGCCGACGTACGGGCCGGGGTGGAGGCGCTGTGGCGGGCCTACCGCTGCGACCCGCTGCACAGCTGCCTGCAGATCTACCTGCAGGCGGCCGCGACCGGGCTGATCGGGATGGAGCCCTACCGCTCGGTCGTCCGGGAGACCAACGAGCTCTGGTACGCCGCGCTGCGCGACTACATCACCGCGTGCGGCGCGCCGCCGGAGCGGGCCGGCCGGATCGTCACGCTGGTGGACTCCTCGCTGTTCGGCTTCCATCTCGACCTGGCCACCGACAGGCCCGACGAGCTCGCCGCGGGCGTGGCCGACCTCGCCGCGGCCGCGGGAGCGATCGCCTCAGCCTGAGACCAGGCGCAGCCTGCGCTCCGCGCGGCGTACGACGACCTGCTGGCCCCACGACAACGCGAGCGTGTCGGTCTCGATGCCGTCGCCGAAGGCGACCAGGCGGTCGGACTCCACCTCGATCGTGAGGCAGTCGCCCGTCTGCTCGCCGCCGGCCAGCGTGCCCTCGGTCTGGGTCGTCCCGGTCGCCGGCGAGGGCCACGCCTCCCGCACGAACCAGGCCAGCTCCGGGGCCGAAGGCGTGGGAAGCGTGAGCGTGCTGTGCCGCTCGACCCACGCCGACCGCGCCCATCCGGTGGCACCCGTGCCGGTCGCGACGATCAGACCGGAGGAGGCCTGCGACTCCGTCCGGCCGGCCACGGTGAGCCGGTAGCGGGCGGTCTGGTGGGTGGCCTGGCCGACGTACACCTCGTTGAGCGCGACCAGCGACTGACCGTCGTCGGCGACCGCCTCGACCATGGTCCGCTCCTCGCACGTGCCGGTCGAGCGGATCAGGTCGGCGGCGGCGCGCGGCGGGTAGCGCACGAGCACACCCGCGTTCCGGCCCGGCTCGGGGTCGATCCCGATCACCGGCTGCCCGTCGAGGTACTTCGCCACGTTGGCGACCAGGCCGTCCTGGCCGACCACGACCACGATGTCCTCGGGGCCGAAGAGGAACCGGTCGAGATCGCCCCGCTCGACCGACCCCTGCCGCCAGTCGAGCGGGATCGCGGCGCCGACCTGCGAGATCGCCGCCTTCAGAGTCTCGTGACGGCCCTGCACCTCGGCCAGATCACGGCCCCTGCTGGAAAGGAAGAAGCCGACCTGGCCGAGGGTGCCGTGCCGGGCGACGAGCTCCTCCAGCTCGGTGGCCCGGTGGACCAGCACCACGCGCGGGGCGACGCTCATGCCGCCTCCGTGCTCCGCGCGCCGAGCTTGGCGAGGACCGGCGCGAGCAGGTCGGGGGTGAGCGCCAGGTGCTCGATCTGGGGCAGGTTGGCGGCCAGCTCCTTGAGGGCGAGGCCGAGCAGGACCGCCTCGGGCAGGTCGCGGTAGGCGGCCAGGGCGGCGGCCTCGGCATCCGCCTTCGCCAGCCCGGTGGCCCGGGTGGCCTGGGCGTTCGCCTCGGCCAGCACCTGGGTGCGCTCGGCCTCGGCGGCGGTCGCGATCCGGGCGGCAGCGGCCTTCTCCTCGGCGCTGCGCCGCGCGTTGACGCCCTGCTGGCCGACCAGCTGTTCCTCGCGGCGGGCGAGCTCGATCTTGTTCTGCAGCTCGTTCTCGGAGATGGCCCGCTCGCGCTCGACCGCCGTCGCGCGCCGTTCGTACGTCGCCTTGTCGGCGTCCGCCTGGACCCGCTCGCGGGTCGGGGTGAGGAGCGCCTTCTCCACCTCGGGCTCGGGACGCAGCGCGACGACCCGCACGCCCAGGATCGCGAGCCCGGTGGCGGTCAGCCGCTCGTCGCCACCCAGGCCGGCGGCGATCGCGTCGCGCACCGGCCCGACGCCGCCGGCGAGCACGTCGGCCAGGCTCTGGGCGGCGATGAGGTCGAGGGCGTACTGCTGCGCGGTCTCGGTCAGCAGGCCGGCGACCTGGTCGAGCGGGCTGCCGCGCCAGCGGCCGTTCTCGGGGTCGATGGAGAAGTCGATGCGGCCGGCGACCGCGGCCGGGTCGACGATCCGGAAGCTGACCGTGGCCTGTGTGGTCAGGTCCTGGAAGTCCGCGGTGCGCGCGTGAAAGAGCAGCGGCAGCTCGCGGTCGTCGACAGGCACCTCGGAGAGGACCGCGGAGAGCGGGCGGTACCAGAACGAGACGCCGACGCCGCTGTGGCGGACGGTGCCGTTGTGCAGGTGCTGGACGTGGGTGGTGGTGCTCCCGCGCAGGTGGCGGAGGAAGGGGTAGCGGGCGATGTCGGCCATCTCGGACTCCGTGTCTGTTCCGTCGGATTTATTAGCGTCACAATGACGATAAGGCGTGGCGCGCTTGTCGTCAAGATGACGATTGGTGCAAGATCGGCCCCATGGAGCACCCCCCAGGCCACGTGAGCAAGGTCGCCGTCACCGTCGACCTCGTCGTGCTCACCGTCCGTGACGATGCGCTCTGCGCCCTGGTCGTCCGCCGCGGCATCGAGCCGTTCGCCGGCGCTTGGGCGCTTCCGGGCGGGTTCGTCCTCGAGGACGAGGGCCTGGAGGAGGCCGCTGCGCGCGAGCTCGCCGAGGAGACCGGCCTGCGCCCGGGGAGCGTGCACGTCGAGCAGCTGGCGACGTACGGCGCGCCGGGGCGAGACCCGCGGGCGCGGGTGGTGACGGTCGCCTATCTCGCGCTGGCGCCCGACCTCCCGGTGCCCGCGGCGGGCTCGGACGCGGCCGACGCGCAGTGGTGCCGGGTCGATGCGCTGCTGGCCGGCGACGACCTCGCCTTCGACCACGCCGCCATCCTGCGCGACGGCGTCGAGCGGGCCCGCTCCAAGCTGGAGTACTCCCCGCTGGGCGCGGCCTTCTGTGCCGAGGAGTTCACCGTCGCCGAGCTGCGCCGGGTCTACGAGATCGTCTGGGGCGAGCGGCTCGATCCTCGCAACTTCCACCGCAAGGTCACCAAGACCGAGGCCTTCCTCGAGCCCACGGGCGCCACCACGACCCGCGACGGCGGCCGCCCGGCCCAGCTCTTCCGCCGCGGCTCGGCTGAGCATCTGCACCCGCCGCTGCTGCGCCGTACGGCGTCGCTGGACGTCACCGCAGGACCCTGATCTCCTTCGCTGGGGGAGCGGCGTACCCGTCGTGCTTGCTGGTGCTCAGCCCGAGTCGGACCAGCTTCTCGACCTCGGCAGTCGCCGCGGCGACGCCGTCGACGACGGGCACCTCGAGCTCCTTGGAGAGCCGGGCGCACAGGTCGGCCATCCCGGCGCAGCCGAGGACGATCGCCTCCGAGCCGTCCTCGGCCAGCGCCCGGCGGCAGGCGGCCAGGATCGTCGCGTACGCCTCGGGGTCGGTCTCCAGATCGACGACCGGGATCCGGCAGGCATGGACGCCGCCGACCAGGTCGGCGACGCCGTAGTCGCGCGCGATCGACCAGGTGTGCGCGATGACCCGCGGCAGCGTGGTGACCACCGAGAACCTCCGGGACAGGTACGCCGCCGTGCGCATCGCCGCCTCCGCGATCCCGACCACCGGGCCGGTGAGGATCTCCCGGGCCGCGTGCAGCCCGGGGTCGCCGAAGCAGGCGATCACGAACCCGTCGTACGCCGCGCCCTCCCGCTCCAGGACGCCGAGCAGATGGGGCACCGCGATCGCCTCGTCGTAGTGCGACTCCAGCGAGACCGGCCCGGCACCCGGGTCGATCGCGTCGACGACCACGCCCGGGCCGACGCTCGCCCGGGCGCACTCGCCGATCAGTGCGGTCATCGACGCCGAGCTGTTCGGGTTGACGACCAGGACCCGCATCAGGCGGGCTCCGAGGCGGGCTCGGTGGCGGGCTCCGAGGAGGGCTCCGTGGCAGCGGCCTCGGAGAACACGTAGTACGCCACGAACCCGATGCCGCAGCCGATGAACCAGGAGTAGTCGGGCAGCCAGGTGAGCACGCCGCCGAGCTTCGGGACGAGCACCGACGCGAACGAGAACGCTGCGGCCACCACGAGCGCGTAGACGGCCTTGGGGTTGGTGCCCCGGGTGTAGTAGTAGGTGCCCGACTCGGAGAGGGTGTAGAGGTCGTCGACGACGATCTTCTGGCCCCTGACCAGGTAGAAGTCCGCGATCAGGATGCCGAACAGCGGCCCGATCAGGGCGCCGAGGAGGCCGAGGGTCCAGAAGATCGCCTCGTCGTTGGCGTACCAGTTCCAGGGGGTCAGCAGCACCGAGCCGCCGGCCGCGATCATGCCGCCCATCCGCCAGGAGATCTTCTGCGGGGCGACGTTGGAGAAGTCGAACGCCGGTGAGATGAAGTTGGCGACGATGTTGATGCCGACGGTCGCGATCACGAAGGTCAGCCCGCCGAGCAGGACGGCGGTGTAGGTGTCGATCCGCTCGATCGTGGCCACCGGGTCGGTGATCAGCTCACCGAAGACGGGGATGGTCGCCGATGCGGTGAGCACGGTGAGCAGCGAGAAGAGCACGAAGTTGACCGGAAGGCCCCAGAAGTTGCCGGTCTTGACGGCCTTGAACGACTTCCCGTAGCGCGCGAAGTCGCCGAAGTTCAGCATGGGGCCGGAGAAGTAGGAGACCACGAGCGCGATCGCGCCGAGCATCGCCGTCACCTGCTGGCCGACGGTCAGCTCCTTGTCGGACAGCGAGAAGGAGACGTTCCAGTCGGCGCGGTAGAGCATGTAGACGCACAGCGCCAGCATCGCCACGTAGACCGCCGGCCCGCAGAAGTCGATGAACCTGCGGATCGACTCCATGCCGCGCCAGAACACCAGGGCCTGGGCGACCCAGAGGATCGCGAAGCTCACGTAGCCGAGATAGGAGAGGCCGAGGAAGGAGTGGTCGGCGGTCGCATAGGTCGCCAGCGAGGGGAAGAGCTTGAGGATCACGATGGTGAGCGACCCGGCGGCGAGGAAGGTCTGCACGCCGTACCAGGCGATCGCGATCGACCCGCGGATGATCGCCGGGATGTTGGCACCGAGCACGCCGAACGAGGCCCGCGAGACCACTGGGTAGGGCGTCCCGGTCTGCTGGCTCGGCTTGGCGACCAGGTTGCAGAAGATCTGCACCAGCACGATCCCGGCGATCAGGCAGACGAAGACCTGCCAGCCGGTGAGGCCGAGCGCGAAGAGGGCTCCGGCGGTGACGTACCCGCCGACGCTGTGCACGTCCGACATCCAGAAGGCGAAGATGTTGTACCAGCCCCACTTCTGCTCGGGCAGCGGGTCGAGGTCCTCGTTCGACAGTCGGGGATGGTAGGCGGGCGGTGCTGTCACCTCGGTCATCACGGTCTCCTTCGGGTGGGGGTCACCCCATCGTGGAGACCGGGTGTTTCACCTGATCAGATGCCGTGTCAGAGCAATGTGACGCGAAAGATATACGACGTACGCCGCCGACTGCCGGTGGCGCTCAGGGCTGCCGGAACACGTCCGGGTCGCTCCGGAAGACCTCGATGGCGGTCTTGAGATGCTCATAGTGGGCGGCCGACTCGGTGACGAGCCGGTCCGCGTCGCGCGCGCAGAAGGCGGCGACCATGGCGTCGTGGTCGCCGTGGAGGAGCGCCCGGTCTACCTCGGCGACGCGCGACATGGGCCGCGCCGGCTCGGTCATGTTCCAGGCGGAGTCGTACATGTGCAGCAGCCGCTGCATCCCGGCGGGCGCGATCAGCGCCCGGTGGAATCGGCGCGACTCGACGTGATAGCCGCGCTCGTCGCCTCGGGCGACGGCTGCCGCCATGGCGGAATGGGCGCTGCGTACGCGCTCGTCGTCGGCCTCGGTGGCCGATCGGACGGCCACGCGCAGCGCGGACGTCTCCAGGGCGGCGCGTACGTCGTAGAGCTCGCGGAACTCGGCGAAGGTCAGCTTCGCCACCGCGTAGCCGACATGGGGGCGGTGCTCGACGAGCCCTTCGCCGGTGAGGACCTTGAGGGCTTCGCGCACGGGAATCTGGCTGACGCCGAAGAACGTCGCCACCGAGGCGATCGGGATGAGCGTTCCGGGTGGCTCCTCGCCGGACAGGATCGCCAGCCGGAGGTCCTCGATGACATGCGGCTGCTCCCCGTCGCCGGCGGAGCTGACCAGGCGGGAGGCGAACACGGAACGGCGCCGGGGTCCCTGCATCGGAGGTCCTCCTGCCGTGGTCCGGCGCCTCCGGCCGGTCACCGAATGGTCTCGGGTTGATCACGAACCGATAACGGTGGATCCGGTGTGTCGGACGGCACATGCGATGCGGCGTACGCGCGTTGGGTAACTAGACAACAACCACGGCATTGTTGTCCAGCGGACGCCGTGGCTCGGGACCGACCCCTGCATCGAACACAACGTTTGAAAAGGTCGTTACAACGCCGAAACGCTGGTGCCAGCACCTGAAACCTCCGCTCGCTACGGTCCCCGGGACCTGTGCGTGCAACTCCTCGAAGGGAACTCGTTTCGATGTCTACCCCCGCCTCTCGGACCTCGCGACGTAAGTCAGTACATCTCCGGGCCGCCGCGGCCCTCCTGTCCGTCGTGGCCGCCACGACGCTGGCCGCCTGCGGCTCCGACTCCGAAGGCAGCAGCAGCGAGGAGGGCTTCGGCACCATCTCGATGCAGTACTCGTGGATCAAGAACGAGGAGTTCGCCGGCGAGTACTACGCCGAGGACAAGGGCTACTACAAGGAAGCCGGCTTCGACGCGGTCAACGGCATCTCGGGCCCCGACACCGGTGTCGCCAAGCTGCTCTCCGGCAAGGTGCAGGTCGCCATCAACGACGCCGCCTCTGTCGGCTCCGCGATCGCCGAGCAGGAGGCGCCGCTGAAGATCATCGGCGCGACCTTCCAGAAGAACCCGTTCACGATCCTCTCGCTCAAGGACGGCGGCAACATCGCGACGCCGGCCGACCTCAAGGGCAAGAAGATCGGCGTCCAGGACTCCAACGTCAACGTCTTCAAGGCGATCCTCGCCGCCAACGGGCTGGAGGAGAAGAAGGACGACATCACCGTCGTCCCGGTCGACTTCGACCCGACGCCGCTGATGGAGGGCCAGGTCGACGGCTTCATGGCCTACCTGACCAACGAGTCGATCACCGTCGAGCTCGCCGGCCACGAGGTCACCAACCTGCCCTACGCCGAGAACGGCGTGCCGTACGTCGCCGAGACCTACACCGTCACCGACCAGTACCTCGCCGAGAACCGCGACCTCCTCAAGGCGCTCCTGACCGCCGAGATCAAGGGCTGGACCGAGACCTTCAAGAACCCCTCCGACGACGTGGTCAAGGTCATCACGACCCACTACAACGAGGCGGCCAGCGACTCCGACGGTCTCGAGGCCAGCTTCGGTGAGCTCGACCCGGTCAAGACCAAGCGCGGTCTCGAGGAGTCGCAGAAGCTGATCTCGACCCCGGAGACCGAGAAGAACGGCCTGTTCACCATCTCCGAGGAGCTTCAGCAGCAGACCGTCGACTCGCTCGCCGCCGCCGGCTGGGAGGTCTCGGCCGAGGACCTGTTCGACACCTCGATCATCGACGAGATCTACGAGGAGAACCCGGAGCTGAAGGACTACCAGAAGTAGTCATGGCCGACGACAAGCTCATGGATGCCGGTGCTCCCGCGACGGAGACCACCGGTGGCACCGGCATCCACATCTCAGGAATCAGCAAGGTCTTCGGCTCGGGGAACAAGGCCGTCACCGCGCTGAAGGACACCGAGCTCCACACCGACCAGGGCTCGTTCCTGGCCCTGCTGGGCCCCTCCGGCTGCGGCAAGTCGACGATCCTGCGGATCCTCGCCGGCCTGGAGACCCCGACGAGCGGGGAGGCGTACGTCGACGGGAAGGCCCCCGCCGAGCTGCGGCGTGACTCCGAGCTGGGGATCGCGTTCCAGGACCACGCGCTGCTGCCGTGGCGCTCGGTGGTCGGCAACATCAAGCTCGTCTTCGAGGTCGCCGGACGGCGCCCCGACATGGCCTACATCCACGAGCTGATCAAGCTCGTGGGGCTCGAGGGTTTCGAGAAGGCCCGCCCGGCGCAGCTCTCCGGCGGGATGCGGCAGCGCGTCTCGATCGCCCGGGCGCTCGCGCTGAAGCCCTCCGTGCTCCTGCTCGACGAGCCGTTCGGCGCGCTCGACGACATGACCCGGCAGAACCTCAACCTGGAGCTGCTGCGGATCTGGACCGAGAAGCCGGCCACCACCCTGCTGGTGACCCACGGCGTGAACGAGGCGATCTTCCTCTCCGACCGGGTCGCGGTGATGTCGCCGCGACCGGGCCGGATCAAGGAGATCATCGAGGTCGACCTTCCGCGGCCGCGTACGCCCGACATGATGCGTACGCCGGAGTTCCACGCGCTCGCCGACCGGGCCTCCGAGCTGCTCTTCGGCGACGACGGGCGCGCTGAGGCGGAGTCTTGAAAGGCAGAGCCTGATGCGGATGCGGATGCCGGGGTGGCTCGCCGGGATCATCGGCGTGGTCACCCTGTTCGTGCTTTGGGCGGTCGTGGCCGTGGTCGGGTTCCCGCCGGATGCCGGGACCGGGTTCACGCCGGTGCCGCCGCCATGGACCGTCCTCTCCGAGATGGCGGCCGCCGGCCCGTCGGCGTTCTGGGGCGGCGTGCTCCGCGAGACGCTGATGGAGGCGTCGATCGGGTTCCTGTGGGGCAACCTCATCGCGCTGCTGCTGGCCTCGCTGGTGCTGCTGGTGCCGTGGCTGGAGCCGGTGATCATGCAGATCGCGGTGACGACGTACTGCCTGCCCGTGGTCGCCGTCGGCGGCATCTCGATCGTCGTCCTCGGCGGCGCCGAGCAGCCCGGTGACCCCTCGAAGACCTCCGTCTTCCTGGCCGCGCTGATGGTCTTCTTCACGACCGTCGTCGGGGCCGTGCTCGGGTTCAAGTCGGCCGACCGCGCGTCGCTCGACGTCGTCCGCGTCTACGGCGGCTCGGTGTGGACCCAGCTGGTGAAGGTACGCCTCGTCGCGGCCGTCCCGGCGATCCTCAACGCGCTCCAGATCGCGGTGCCGACGGCGATCCTCGGCGCCGTGCTCGGCGAGTATCTCGGCTCCACCGACCGTGGCGTCGGGCGCACGCTGATCGTGCTGCAGGGCAAGCCCGACCCGGAGCGGCTCTGGGCCGTCTTCCTGGTCTGTGCCCTGGTCGCCCTGGCCGGCTATCTGCTGCTGGGGCTGGTCTCGCGTCTGGTGACGCCGTGGGTGGCTGGGAGGTCCGGATGAGGTCGGGTGCCAAGGGTCTGACGCGGGCGGTCCTGGGACCGGTGCTGCACACCGTCGCCGCGCTGGCGATCGTGGCAGTGCTGTGGCAGGCGTTCGTGTCGTTCTCCAGCGTCTCGGAGTTCGTCGCGAAGGGGCCGCTCGACGTGGTCGACCACCTCTTCACGGGGCCGGACGCGGCCGCCCACCGCGCCTCGCTGTTCCCGCTGACCTGGGTGACCCTGAAGGACGCCGGGCTCGGCTTCCTCGCCGGGATGGCGCTCGCGATCGTGGCGGCGGTGCTGTTCAACCTGTCGCGTACGGTCGAGGCCGGCGTGATGCCGCTGGCGCTGCTGCTGCGCTCGATCCCGCTGGTCGCGATCGCCCCGGTGGTCATGCTGATCACCGGTCGCGCCTCGACCGCCTCGGTCGTGGTGCTCGGGATCATCGTGGTGCTGTTCCCGGCGCTGGCCGCCGTCCTGTTCGGGCTCTCCCAGGCCTCACCGCAGTCGCTGGACCTGGTCGCCGTCTACGGCGGCTCGCGGCTCACCGCGATCCGCAAGGTCTCGCTGCCCGGCGCGCTCCCGTCGATCTTCGCCGCCGCCCGGGTCTCGGTGCCCGGCGCGGTGACCGGGGCGCTGCTCGCCGAGTGGCTCTCGACCGGCAACGGCATCGGCGGCAACATCCAGAAGTTCCCCGCCGCCGCCCGCTTCGACGACCTGTGGGCCGCCGTCGCGATCATCACCGTGGTCACGCTGGTGCTCTACAACCTCGTCCAGCTCCTCGAGTCGGTCGCGCTCGAGCGGATGGGGATGACCCGCTAGCGCCGAGGCGTCACGTACGTCGCGCGAGGCGTCACTCCCGTCGGCCGAGTCGGCACTCTGGTGCCGACTCGGCCGACGCGCGTGACGCCTCGGCAGGTCAGTAGTCGGTGCGGTCCTGCTTGGCGAGCCAGGCGTCGAAGGGGTCGTACGCCTGGGGGATCCGCAGCTCGTCGACCTTGGTCGGCCAGTCGTGGTGCTCGTTGGCGCGGCCGGTGCCGAACAGGTCGTAGAAGGCACGGTCGTCGAACCCGCCCTTGGCGGCGTCGTCGCGGTCGGCGGCGTAGACGACGCGGTCCAGGCGAGCCCACAGGGCGGTCGCCAGGCACATCGGGCAGGGCTCGCACGAGGTGTAGAGGGTGCAGCCGGCCAGCGAGAAGCTGTCGGCCTCCTTGCACGCGGAGCGGATCGCGACGATCTCGGCGTGGGCGCTGGGATCCAGGTCGCGGGTGACCCGGTTCTGGCCGGTGCCGAGCAGGATGCCGTCGCGCAGGATGATGGCGCCGAACGGGCCGCCGCCGTTGTTGACGTTGCGGACCGCCAGCGCGACCGCCTGCTCCAACCACATGGTGTCGGTCATGCCGATTCCCCCTTGCCCAGGCCCGAGAATCGATGTTTCCACTGTCATTCTGCTCCCCGCCATCACTCGACCTCGTGGAGGCGATCGTAGGTGGCGCTGATGGCCGAGACGCGGTCGCGTCCGGCCCGCCCGCGTTCGTGGAGCACGCCGTCGGCGAGCACGCTCGCCAGCGACATCGGCGCCGCCAGCGAGTCGAAGGCGAGGCCGCCCTGGACGGGGCACTCGAGCGCGATGTCGGCGCGGCCGAGGTGGACCGTCCCCGTCGGGTCGGCGATCACGATCACGGTGCTGCCAGAGCCTGCGGCGGCGTCGACGAACTCGCCGAAGCCGGGCGGCCGGCGCCGGAGCCCGACGGCGACGACCACCGACCCCTCGCCGAGCTCGGCCAGCTCCTCGCCGATGACCTGTCCAGGAGCCGGGGCGAGGGTGACCCGCTCCCGGGTCTGGGTCAGCTGCTGGCGCAGGTGGAGCGCGACCGGGTAGGAGTTGCGCCAGCCCGCGACCATCACGGCCGTCGCGCCGGCGATGGCCCCGATGGCCTCGGCGATGCCGGCCTGCGTGACGACCCGTGCGATCGCGGCCGCCTCGTCCTCGGCATGCGCGCTCAGGTCCGGTGCGCCCTCGACGCGGCGCGGCTCACCTGCCGTACGCAGCCCCCGCAGGTGGTCGCGTACCTCGTCGAACCCGTCGAACCCCAAAGACCGGAAGAGCCGGCTCATCGTCGCCTTGGAGACCTCCGCGAGCGAGGCCAGCTCGGCCGCGCGGTAGGTCGCCAGGTCGTCGAGGTGCTCCAGGAGCGTGTCGGCCGCCTTGCGCTCCTGGGGCGAGAGCGTCTGATAGGTCGCGGCGATCCGCCGGTCGATCCGCTGGTCCGCCCGAGACGTGCTCATGCTCATGCCTGCCTGATCACGCGAACCCGGGCACGGAGGCCCAGGCGTCCGGCTCGGTCGACCCGTCGCGCTGCAGGGTCGCCTCGATGAGCCCGTAGGGGCGGTCGGCGGCGAAGAAAACCTCGTTCGGGTTCTCGAGGTCGAAGGGGGAGAGGTCGACGAGGAAGTGGTGCTTGTTGGGGCAGGAGATCTTGAACTCGGCGATCCCCTCGAAGGCCTCCATCACCGCCTTGCCCATCTCGTAGATCGTCTGCTGCAGCGCCAGCGAGTGCACCTCGGCGAAGGTGTCGAGCATGATCGTGCGGATCCGGTCGTAGGCCGCGTTCCAGTCCTCCGGGTGGGTCTCCCAGCGCCACCAGGCGGTGACCTCGGTCGCCAGGATGCGGTCGGTCGTCTCGGCCAGGGTGGTGTAGCGGTCGCGCGGGAAGCCGTGGAACTCCGACCCGGTCGACTTGAGCACGACCAGGTCGGTCAGCCCGGACAGCACGAACGTTCGTTCGTCGTGACGGTTCACGACCGCCGTACGCGTCTCCTGCCCGCGCCGGGCGAACGAGAACTCGTTCGCCGGGATGCGGTCCCAGCTGTAGGACTCCGCCTTCATCACCGAGCCGGTGACCCACGGCTGCGCGGCCCAGTGGGCGGTGAGGTCGAGCAGGAACCCCTCGGGCGAGGTGATGCCGAGCTCCTTGGCCTTCGCGTAGACCACGTTCTTCTGGGTGTCGGTGGCGTGCACGTGCACGTTGTCGCCCTCGGTGAAGGCGGTCGCGAAGTCGCCCCGGAGCTGGGTGGACACGTTAAGGTCGTGGATGGTGTGACGGGTGCCGTCCCGGTCGACCTTGACCAGGCGTACCTCCGCCTTGCCGTGCTGGTTGGGGCCAAGAGTGATCGACATCAGCTTCCTCGATAGGTCGTGTAGGAGAACGGGCTGAGCAGGAGGGCGACGTGGTGGTGCTCGCCGGCGGTGACGGTGAACCCGATGCTCACCTCGGGGAAGAAGGTCTCGCGGTCCTGCCCGGCGAACCAGGGTCCGGTCGTGAAGGTCAGCGTGTGCGGTCCGGGCGGCACCTCGCCCTCGAACCGCACGCGGCCGTCGGTGTCGGTCGTCGCGGTGCGTGCGCTGTCGTCGGGAAGGATGAGGATCACCGCGAGCCCGGCGGCGGGCCGGCCGAGAGCGGCGTCGAGGACGTGCGTGGAGACGGTGGTCATACGACCAAGCCTCGCAGCCGGAGCAACGCGATCTCGGCGAGCTGAGCCCTGGTCACCGCGATTTCGGTAGCCGGGTCGTTCTCCAGACGCTCCTCGAGCAGCGCGAGCATGTCCTCGGCGCTCCGACCCGCAGCCCGGACCAGATAGATCCGCCCGAACCTCTCCTCGTAGGCCGCGTTGCCCGCCCTCAGCCGGGCCTGCACCTCGACGTCGGCCGGGTCGACCCCGGCCTGCTCGCGGGCGGAGAGCGCCGCGCTCTCGCCGTCGCCGGCGTGCCGCTCGCCGATCCGCGGGTGGTCGGCCAGCGCCCCCTCGACCTCCGCGTCGGTCCAGGCCGCGGCCAGCCCCTCCGCGGTCGCGAGCAGGTCGCCGATGTCGGCGTAGGGACGTCCTGCGACCAGCCCGGTCGCCCACGAGGGGATCGCGACACAGGGCGCGACCAACCTCTCCGCCTCGTCAGCGGGCAGGTCGTTGAAGTCGGCGAGCGTCGTCACCAGGACAGCCTATGAAACGAGCGTTTCGGCGCCCGAAACGCAGGTTGCCTCCGTGTAACGACCGGACGGCTACTTCAGGCTCTGGGCAAGCGCGAGGAGGTCGCGGTCGCGGCCGGGCGCGGCGACCAGGCAGAGACCTGCGGGCAGGTTGGTCGGGGTGCGGACCGGGATCGAGACGGCGGGGAGACCGGCGATACCGGCGATGCAGGTGAGCCGCAGGGTGTCGTCGCGGACGCCGGCGGCCTCGGCCGCCGTCGGCGCCACCGAGGAGGCGCTGGGGTAGGCGAGGACACGGTCGCCGACGACGTCGAGGATCTCCGCGCGGGCCTGGGACAGCACGGCGCGTGCCTCGTCCGCCTGCTTCCGGGTCACGGTCCGAGCCATCTCGAAGCGCCCGCGCACGGCCTCGCCGAGCGTGTCCAGCCTGGTCTCGAGCCAGGCGCCGTGCGCCTGCCACGCCTGGTAGGCCTGGCCGACGGCGAACGCCTGGCGCCACTCGTCAAGCCTGGCGGGCTCCCAGGCCAGCGGCTCGGCGTCGGGCAGGGCATCGCTCACCGCGGTGGCGACGTCCTCCTCGGCGAGCGCGACCAGCGAGGGCACCAGGTGGATCTCGTCCACGGAGGCAGGCGACGACGGGACTGCCTCCGGCAGCAGTACGTCGCCCACCGCCTGCAGCAGGAACGCAGAACGCGTCATCCACCCGACGGTGTCGAAGGCCTTGGCGAGCGGGAGCAGCCCCTCACGGGAGACGGCCCCATGGGACGTACGGATGCCGTAGAGGCCCTGGTAGGCGGCCGGCACCCGGATCGAGCCGCCGGTGTCGGACCCGAGCCCGATCGAGGCGTGGCCGAGGGCGACGGCGGTGGCCGATCCGGACGAGGAGCCGCCGGGGATCCGGTCGGGAGCCTTCGGGTTCGGCGGCGCGCCGTAGTGGGCGTTGAGCCCGGAGAGCGAGTAGGCGAACTCCTCGGTGCGCGCGATCCCGCGGACCGAGGCGCCGGCATCGAGCAGCGCCGCGACCGCAGCGGCATGGGTCGAGGCGACGGGCGCCTGCTCCAGCCACGCCGGGCTGCCGGCGCCGACCGCGAAGCCGGCGACCGCGAAGAGGTCCTTGACCGCCACGGTCTCTCCCGAGAGTGCGCCGTCGGCGGTGTGGGAGGAGACCAGCGGGTCGCCGACGACGCGCCAGATCCGGCTGTCGAAGGCCGGCGCGGGCGCGGAGACGTGGGCGGCGGTGACCTGCCAGCCGCCGTACTCGATCCGCACCGGGTCCCGCGCCCACAGCTGCGTCTGCAGCCCGCGGCCGCCGCGGTCGAGCTCGGTGACGGCCACGATCAGCGCGTGGTCCTCGTCGATCACCTGCACGTGGGTCTGCACGATGCGGCGCTTGGGTGCGCCGCCGCGCGACCCGCGGAAGGCCGCGATCCGCTCGTGGCCGACGAGCAGCCCGGCGGCGTCGCAGCGCAGCGTGGTGGGGGAGTCGGCGAAGAGGGCGTCCAGAGCGGCGACGTCGTCGGACATCAGGGCGCTCTCGTACGCGCGGAAGGCCTGCAGCAGCCCGTGCGGGACAGGCTTGAGCTCAGTCATGGGTGAAGTCTGCCCTGATCCGGTCAGAGCACCAGGGAGAACCCCAACAACACACCGATCACCAGCAGTGCGCCGGCGAGGATGAACCCCGCGGAGAAGGCGGGCAGCGGGCGCCGTTCCCGCATCGCGCGCTCGACCCGTGCCCACCGGACCATCGCGAAGACCGTGCACAGGATCGCGGTGAGGACCAGCACGGCGATCACCCCGACGCGTACGCCTTCCGCGGTGGGCACCCGGAACGAGTGCAGCGCGACCGCGCCGGCGAGCAGACCGAGCACGGTGCGGGCCCAGGCCAGGAACGTACGCTCGTTGGCCAGCGTGAACCGTGGGTCCGGCTCGGAGCCGTGGGCGTAGACCCAGCGCGGGTGCCGAGGGTCGTCCACTTTCGATGGTGTGTCGGTCATGCCCCCATCGTCCATCACATCGGGTACCGATCTAGATTATTACCCATGGGTAATAGGGAACAGGCAGAGTTCGATCGTGACATCGCGGTACGCAGGACCGACGAGAAGACCTACGCGGCCGAGCTCGCCGCCGGCTGGGTCGTCGGCGGAGGGGTCAACGGCGGCTACCTGCTGGCGGTCATCGCCAACGCGCTGCGCGCCCACCTGCCGAGCCACCCCGACCCGATCGTGCTGAGCGCGTTCTACGCCAGCGCGAGCACTCCGGGACCGGCCGAGGTCCGCATCGAGACCAAGCGGGACAAGGGCTCGCTGGCCATCGCGACCGCCGAGCTGTGGCAGGGCGAGGACCTGCGGATCACCACCACGGCGACGTACGCGGACCTCGACGGTCTCCACGCCAAGAGCAGCGGCTTCGAGCGGGTCACCGCGACCGAGCCGGAGTTGCCGCCGCTGGAGGAGTGCCTCTCCTCGACCACGGCGCCCGAGGAGGTGAAGGAGTTCGTGCCGATGCTGGACCGCTACGAGCTCTGCGTGCCGAAGGAGCAGTTCGTCTGGGGTGGCGCGGCGCCGACCGGCGAGGCGGTCTTCACCGGGTGGTTCCGCCACCATGACCGCGAGCCCGACCCGCTCTCGCTGCTGCAGGTGCTCGACGCGCTCCCGCCGGTCACCTTCGGGCTCGAGCTGCCGGGCTGGGCGCCGACCCTCGAGCTGACCTGCCACATCCGCCACAAGCCGGCTCCGGGCTGGCTCAAGGTCACCCACTTCTCGCGCAACCTCTCCGGCGGCATGTTCGAGGAGGACTGCGAGGTCTGGGACTCCGCCGGCCGGCTGGTCGCGCAGGCGCGTCAGCTGGCTCGGCTGCCGCGCGCCTGACGGCTCAGCGCGGGGCGGGTCACATCGGGGCGCAGCGGTCCTTCCCGCCGTACGCGTCCCAGTGCCACGCCTCGGCGGAGTACTGCTTCAGCCCGACGCTCAGCGCCGTCTTGTTGAGGAACCTCCACACCGCGCTGGACGGCTCGGAGGCCCGCGTCGCGCAGGTCTTGCCGCCGGTCACGCTGGGCTGCTCGAAGTCGATGGCGATGCCGAGCTGGTGGGAGGAGTAGCCGGGCTGCGCGGTCAGGGTGTAGTCGCCGGCCGGGCAGCCGCCGGTGACGTCCTCCCGGCACAGGTCCTTCTGCTTCTTCATCGTCCGGAACGAGCTGCTCGCCACGAGGTTGACGCCCTGCTTCGCGGCTTTCTTGACCAGCGCCGCCGCGGCGCCGGAGATGCGCGCGTTGACGACGGTCAGGCCGTCGGCGCCGTCGATGTAGTAGGCGTCGCCCTTGGTGCTCTCGGTGCCGGTGTTGGGCAGCCCCTCCACCGCGCACAGGCGCACCGGGATCAGCTTGCCCTCGTCGTAGCCCTCGCCCTCACCGAGATCCTTGGTGCCCGGCGCGCACACGAGCCCGGTCGAGTCGGTGCGTACGTCGCCCACCGGCCTCGTCGGCGCGGCGACCTCGAGCAGCTTGCCCTCGGTGGCACCCGCGGCGCGCTGCTCGTGAGCCTTCACGGCCAGCTCGGCGAGATGACTGGTGACGCCGCCCGCCTCGGTGTCGGTCGGCGTGGAGCCCGGTGCCGTCTTCGGGACGTCCTCGGGGCAGGTCGTGACCGTCTCGCTGAGCGGCTTCTGGGTGCCGGCCGCGAGGGTGATGGTCGCGCACACGACGGTGGTGTGGTCACGCTTGGCGTAGGTGTCCTGCCAGGTCCGGTAGCCCGCGACCGTGAAGCTGCCGGCCTCATCAGCCTGCAGCGTACGCAGCCTCAGGCCGTCGCCGTAGGCGCCCGGCTGCTCGAGCCAGGTGCGGATGTCGGCGCCGGTCACCTCCCAGCCGACGCTGCGCAGCGACGCCACCGCGACCGACAGATCGCTGCCGACGCCCTCGAGGTCGTCGGTCGTGGTCTGCTCCCACTTCTGCAGCTGCTCGTAGAAGTCGTACGACCCGTAGCCGCCGACCCCGACCAGCGCGAGCACCAGCAACGCCACGAGCACCTTCGGCCAGCGCCGCTTCTTCGGTGGCTCCGGGCCGAACCGGCCAGGCCCGAATCCCTGTGGGTAGCCCGGCGGCTGCTGGCCGGGGTAGGGCTGCTCGGGATAGGGCTGCTCGGGGTAGGGGTTCTCGGGATAGTGCTGGTCCGGGTAGGGCTGCTGCTCAGGTGGGTACGGCCTCTGCGGGGCTGGCGGGTAGCGCCGCTCCTGCTCCGGGTAGGGCCGCTGGCCCGGAAAGCGCTGATCACCCGGGTAGGGCTGTCCCGGTCGAGGCTGGTGCTGCCCCGGGTGAGGCCGCTGCTGACCGGGGTGCGGCTGCTGCTGTCGCCCAGGCTGCGTCGGTGGGCGTTGGGGCTGCCTCGGGCCCGGGTAGGGCTGCTGTCCCGGGTAGGGCCGGCGAGGCTCGCCGGGCTGCCGCGGCGGCCACTGCTGATCGCTCATGAGGGGGCCCCGGGCGGGGGCAGGCAGGCGATGAGCGGACGACGGCGGGGCACGGCGTTGCAGCGTACCCAAGAGAACCCACTTTCCGGGTGTCTAGGGAACAATCTCACACGTGAACAGCCCCAAGACCGTAGTGGCCGCGGCGATCCTCAGTGCCGACGGCAAGCAGGTGCTGGCCGCGAGGCGTACGTCCCCGCCCGAGGCCGCCGGACGCTGGGAGCTCCCCGGCGGGAAGGTCGAGGAGGGGGAGACGCCCGAGGCCGCCCTCGTCCGGGAGGTCGGCGAGGAGCTCGGCTGCCTGATCGAGGTGCTCGACTGGATGCAGGGCGAGGCGCCCATCGGCGAGAGCCACCGGCTGATCGCCGCCACCGCCCGGGTGGTCGCGGGGGAGCCGCGGCCGCGTGAGCACGACCAGGTCCTCTGGCTGGCGGCCGAGGACCTCGACTCGGTCGACTGGCTGGAGCCCGACCGCCCGTTCCTCGATGCGATCCGCCACGTGCTCGGCATGCCCGAAGGAGCCACCCTGCGCGGCATCTTCTTCGAGGAGGAGGACGCCCGTTCGGCCGCGGAGACCCTCGAGCGCGAGGGCTGGACCGCCCGGGTGAACCGGGAGCGCTACCAGGGCGAGGACGACGACGAGGACCACCCGTGGTCGGTGGAGACCGACGCCCCGGAGATGGTCCTGGAGCTGCTGGTCGACGCGTACGACGGCTGGCTCGACATCCCCGAGGAGGCTCCCGACGACTCGATCGCCCCCGAACCCGTCGAGCTCCCCGACAACCCCAAGCGGATCAAGCGGCCCGACCTGGGGCTTTGAGCGGCCCGACCTAGGATCGGATGCGTGACTTCTGAGAAGAGCCTGCTGCTCGTCCACGCCCACCCCGACGACGAGACGATCGGGACGGGGGCGACGATGGCGAAGTATCTCGCCGAGGGCGCTCGCGTCACCCTGGTGACCTGCACGGCGGGGGAGATGGGCGAGATCCTGGTGCCCGAGCTGGCCCATCTCGCCGCCGACCGCGACGACGCCCTGGGCGAGCACCGCCGGGGCGAGATCGAGAACGCGATGGCGGCTCTCAAGGCGCCCGACGGCAGCGAGGTCGACCACCGCTGGCTGGGCGGCTTCGGCAACTACCGCGACTCCGGGATGACCTGGAGCGAGGACCGCACCCACGCGCTGCCGGACCCCGACGCCCGCGAGAACGCCTTCTGGTACGCCGACCTCACCGAGGCCGCCGACCACCTCGTCACGATCATCCGGGAGGTGCGTCCGCAGGTGCTGGTCACCTACGACGAGTTCGGCAACTACGGCCACCCCGACCACATCCAGGCCCACCGGGTCGCGACGTACGCCGCCCATCTCGCCGCCGTCCCGACCTACAAGAAGGAGCTCGGCGAGGCCCACGAGATCGACCGGATCTTCTGGACCGCGCTGGCCGAGAGCTGGCTCCGAGAGGGCCTGCGGGCGGCCCGGGCGGCCGGTGACGAGGACGCGCTCGGTGGCATGGACCCCGAGGGCCCGCTGCCGATGGCCACCCCCGACGTCGACATCGCCGCCGCGATCGACGGCACCACCTACGCCGACCAGAAGGTCGCCGCGATGCGCGCCTACCCCACCCAGATGGACATGGAGCAGGGCATGTTCGCGATGACCAACAGCCTCGGCACGACCGCGTGGTCCCACGAGCACTTCCGGATCGCCAAGGGGCGGATCGAAGGGGACAGCCTGACCGACCTCTTCGCGGGCTTGTGAGACTGCTCGGCGGCACACTCGCCGGACTTCCCCTCGGCCTGCTCGTCGGGGTGGCAGCGGTCGCGGTCCATCCGTGGTGGTGGGGCCTGCTGCTCGCGGTGGCCGCGTCCTCGGCCGCGTTGCTGGCGCTGCCGCGCGGAGCCTGCCGGGTCTCGTACGCAGCGGCCTGGGCGATCGTCGTCGCCCTGGCCGCGACCCCGAGGCCGGCGGGCGGGTATGCCGTCGCGGGCGACCTCGAGGGATACCTGATGATCCTCTGGGCCGTGCTGATGATCGTGGTGGCGGCGGCGACGGTGGTGAAGGCCACTTCGCAGACGGAACCGGGCCACCCCGGAGAGTGACGAACGTCCCAAGATGGGCTACGGGTTCGGCCTAGGGGGGTATAGGTCCTAGGCTCTCCCGCATGTCCCATGAGCCCGAGGCCTTCAAGGCCCCCGAGCCCGCGAAGCGAACTGACGCGGCCGGGTCCACCGCCAGCCAGACTGGCGCGGACGATGCTGCCATCGAGACGATCATGATCCCGCAGATCGAGATCGACGCCCGGGTTGCCGAGTCCACCGGTGCCAAGCCGGTGGCCAACGTGCCCGATGACGAGCCGGACGGAGCGACCAGGATCGTCCCCGCCGGGATGGACTTCGACGACGACGTCGCCGAGGAGACCCTGCTGCGGAGCACGATGCTGCGCTCGGAGCTGCCGAAGCGAGCGGAGCTGCCCGAGGAGGACAACTTCCTGTTCGTCTCGAAGAATCGGAAGTTCGCTCCGGAGCCCGACGCCGCCGACGCCGCCCCCGACCTGGCTGACGACGCGGCCACCGAGGTCGCGTTCGACAGGCAGCCCCGGCCGACCCCCGACTTCGACGACGAGCCGCTCGAGGCGACCGTCATGGGCGTCGGGCCGTTCGTCGTGAACGAGTCGGCCCCTGTCGACCCTTCCCCCTTCGAGGCCGCCTTCGAGCAGCACGACTACGGGCAGCACGACTACGGGCAGCACGATCACGCCCAGCCCGACTACGGGCAGCCCGACTACGCCCAGCCGGTCCCGGCCGAGAGCAAGCACCTCGGCACCGGTGCCAAGGTCGCCGTCGCGGTCGCCGGCGGGTTCGCCATCCTGGCCTTCGCCGGGTGGGCCGCTGCGTACGCCGTGGCGGGGGACAAGATCTCCGAGGGCACCACGGTCGCCGGTGTGGACATCGGCGGCATGACGGCGGCCGAGGCGACGCCGCTGCTCAACGAGAAGTTCGCCGCCGCTCACAGCCAGCCGATCATCGTGACCGCCGGCGAGAGCACCACCGAGGTCAACCCGGCCGAGGCGGGCCTGAGCTTCGATGCCGAGGCGACGATCGAGAAGGCCAACGCCGGACACAGCTGGAGCCCGGTGAAGCTGTGGAAGCACTTCACCGGTGGCGGCGAGATCGAGCCCGTCATCAAGTCCGACGACAAGCTGATCGCCAAGGTCGCCGCGAAGGTGAACAAGCGCGCCGGCACGCCGTTCAAGGACGGCGACGTCGTCATCAAGAAGGGCAAGATCAAGACCACCCAGCCGGTCGCGGGCGAGGGCGTCGGCGACGACGCGCTCCGCACCGCGCTCGCCGGCCAGCTGCTGGTCGAGGGCGACCGCAAGGCCGACGTACCTCTCGAGGAGCTCACCCCCGACGTCGACGAGGCCGACGTCCAGGAGGCGGTCGAGAAGGTCGCCACCCCGGCGGTCTCCGGGCCGATCACGCTGAAGTTCGAGAAGACCCCGGTGGAGCTGTCCCCGAAGGAGTTCGGCGAGGCGATCCGGTTCGACCCCAAGGACGGCGAGCTGCAGGCCGCGGTCGCGCCGAGCAAGCTCAAGAAGGTGCTCAAGAAGGCCCTCGCCGACGACGCCGCGAAGCCGGTCGACGCCACCGTCGAGATGGTCGACGGCGCCCCGAAGGTCATCCCCGCCAAGCCGGGCGTCACCTTCAACCAGAAGGACCTGGAGGCGGTCTTCCTCGACGTCGTCACGGCTCCCGCCGGTGAGCGCACGGTCGAGGTGAAGTCGAAGGTCGCCAAGCCGAAGGTCACCACCGAGGAGGCCAAGTCCTGGGGGATCAAGGAGAAGGTCTCGACCTTCACCACCCACTTCCCCTACGCCGAATACCGCAACGTCAACATCGGCCGCGCCGCCGAGCTGGTCAACGGCACCGTGCTCGCCCCTGGCGACACCTTCTCCCTCAACGGCATCGTCGGGGAGCGTACGGCCGCCAACGGCTTCACCAAGGGCTGGATGATCCAGAACGGGATCTTCCGCGAGGACTACGGCGGCGGCGTCTCGCAGATGGCGACGACCACGTTCAACGCGATGTTCTTCGCCGGCCTCCAGGACGTCGAGCACAAGGCGCACTCGCTCTACATCGACCGCTACCCGATCGGCCGCGAAGCGACCGTCGCCTGGCCGACACTGGACCTGAAGTTCAAGAACAACACCAAGTACGGCGTCCTCATCCGCTCCTGGGTCAACCCGGCCAGCACCAGCGGCCAGGGCTCGGTGACCGTCGAGATGTGGTCCACCAAGATCTGGGACATCAAGGCCCGCACCGGTGAGCGCTACGACTTCAAGTCGCCGGGCAAGCAGAAGATCACCGACGGCAACTGCGAGAACACCGTCGGCGCCCCGGGCTTCTCGATCAACGTCTGGCGCGACTTCTACAACGCCGGGTCGGGCACGAAGGTCGACACCCAGACCTTCAAGACCACCTACATCCCGCAGGACGAGGTCGAGTGCACCGACGAGTCGGAGAAGCCGCCGCCCCCCGCTGACCCCAACTGACGGGTCCCGCTGGTCGAGCCGCGAGCGCAGCGAGCGTGTCGAGACCAACACAGTCGCGTACGAACCGTGTTGGTCTCGACACGCCTCCGCCTAGCGGCTCCGGCGGCTCGACCAGCGGGTCAAGGCCTGAGGCGGTGCAGGTCCCTCGGGAACAGGGTGACCTCGCGGATGTTGGCGGCTTGGACGAGCCGCGCCACCCACCGCTCCAGGCCGAGCGCGAAGCCGCCGTGCGGTGGCATCCCGTGCGCGAAGGCCTGCAGGTACGAGGCGTACGCCGCCGGCTCCTCGCCCCGCGCCCGGATCGCCGCCTCGTAATCCGTGAGCCGGTGCAGTCGCTGGCCGCCGGTCACCAGCTCCAGGCCGCGGAAGAGCAGGTCGAAGCTGTTGCTCCAGCGCTCGTCGCGGGGTTCGGGGTGGGTGTAGAACGGCCGCTTCCGCATCGGGTAGCCCTCGACGGCCACGAAGTCGGAGCCGTACGCCTCCTGAGCCCATGCTCCGAGCGCACGCTCGTGCTCGGGCGCGAGGTCCGGCTCGTCCTCGGGCGCCCCGACCAGCTTCAGCGCCTCGGCGAAGTGGATGACCGGGATCTCCTCGGGGACGACGGGAAGCTCCATGTCGAGCCGCTCGACCGCCGCGGCGGCGTACGTCTCGATCCCCTCGACCATCCCGGCGAGCACCTCGCGGAGGACCGCGAGCACGTCGCGATGGTCGCGGACGAAGCCGAGCTCGACGTCGAGGCTGACGTACTCGGCGAGGTGGCGCACCGTGTCGTGCGGCTCGGCGCGGAAGACCGGCCCGACCTCGTAGACCCGTTCGAAGACGCCGACCAGCTGCTGCTTGTAGAACTGCGGCGACTGGGCGAGGTAGGCGGGCCGCCCGAAGTAGTCGATCTCGAAGACGTTCGCGCCCGACTCGGTCGCCGAGTCGACGATCTTGGGGGAGTGGACCTCGGTGAACCCGGCGGCGTCGAGAGTTGCGCGGAAGCCGCGCAGGGAAGCAGCGGCCAGCTCCCATCGCGCCCGGACCGCAGGGTGGCGCCAGGTCACCGGCGCATGGTCGAGCAGCGTCGGCAGGGCGGCCGCGAGCTCGGGGCGCCACAGCTCGACCGGCGAGGTGAGCGCCGGTTCGGAGAGCGTCGTGACGGCCGGTGAGGTGACCTCGACACCTCCGGGAGCCTGTGGGTTCGGGGTGGCGACACCGATCACCTCGACCGGCGTCTCCTCGGGCGGTGCCTGCTGTCCGTCGCCAGGCCGCACGACCACCTGCGCCAGGCCGCTGCGGTCGCGCAGCACCAGGAACGTCACGGCGGCGAGCTCGCGACGACGGTGCACGTGGCCGCACAGCCGGACGGTCGTGCCGGGGGTGGCCGCGGTGAGATGGGCGGCGAGCGTACGGTCTATCGGTTTCATCGTTCCTCCAGGTGGCGAGGCCCTGGAGGTGTGGGCGGGGGCTAGGTCGCGGTGCCACCACACCTTCGCTGATGTCTCATCAGCCTCTCGTCGATACGCCGCACGCGCGGGCGCCGCCGTGCCGCGTTCGGCCGAGGGTCGTCACTCCTCGGCGGTGCCACTGACGAGCGTAGATCTCGCTCGGGGCCGCTCGCCAACGGGTTTCTGAGCGTGACGTGGCTCACAGTCGCTCGTTGGGCTGGTCATGCGCCCGTTCCTGCTGAGCCTGCTCGCTGCCGTCGCGCTCGTTCTGGTCCCGGTCTCCGCCTCGGCCGCGGAGGGGCCGAGGCAGACCGGGATCCCACTGCCCGGATCGCCCTACGGCGACCCCGCCGGGTCCAACGACTGGGCGTGCGCGCCCTCCGCGGACCGCCCGACGCCGGTGATCCTGGTGCACGGCACCTTCGGTGACCGCCGCTCGCTGCTGGACCCGATCTCGCTGTCCATGAAGCGTGCCGGGTTCTGCGTCTACTCGTTCGACTACGGCAACCGCGCCACCGGCGACGTCCGGGACTCGGCGGCTCATCTGGGTGAGTTCATCGAACGCGTACGCGAGGCCACCGACGCCGACAAGGTCTCCCTCGTCGGTCACTCCCAGGGCGGGATGATGCCGCGCTACTACATCAAGAACCTCGGTGGCGCCGCCTACGTCGAGGACCTCGTCGGCCTGGCGCCGTCCAACCACGGCACCTCGCTCATCCTGGACGAGGGCGCGACCGAGGCCACCGGTCTCTGTCTGTCCTGCGCCCAGCAGGCCGCCGGCTCCCAGTTCCTCGCCGACCTGAACGCCGGCGACGAGACCCCCGGCGACATCTCCTACACCCAGATCGTCACCGCTACCGACGAGGTCGTCGTGCCCTACACCTCCGGCTTCCTGGCCGTTGGTCCGAACACCACCAACGTACGCATCCAGGACGCGTGCGCCGCCGACCTCTCCGAGCACCTGCTCATCCCGACGAGCGCCTCCGCCATCGCGCTCACCCTCGACGCGCTGACCCACGAAGGCCCGGCGTCCCCGGCGCTGAAGACCTGCTGACCGTCGCGGTCACCAGATGGTGTGGATGGACTCGTACGCCTGCAGCCTGCTGTCCTTGGTCACGAGAGGAAGGTTCTCGAGCATGCTCTGAGCGGCGAGCATGCGGTCGAAGGGGTCGCGATGGTCCCAGTCGAGCTCTCCGGCGAGGCGCGAGTGGTTGAAGTCCATCGGCAGCCGCTCCAGGACGTGAAGTCGGGTGCGGTCCTCGAAGGTGGCTGCCAGTGTGCCTCCGCCGGGAAGTTTGCTGAGCCGGGTGTTGGTGGAGATCTCCCAGAGGCTCGCTGCCGAGACGAACACCTCGGTGTCGATGTCGATGACGGCCTCGTAGGCGGTCTGGCTGAGTCGGTCGGGGTCGCTCACCAACCAGATGTAGGCATGGGTGTCGAGGAGGACCCGCTCATAGGTCCTCATCGAGCGAGCCCTCCCAGGCGGCGATCTCGTCGTCGGGGAGCGGGTCGAAGAACTCATCGGGGACGCTCACGCGAAGGCCGCCGAGGATCCGCCTGGTCGGCCGCTCGATCGGCACCAGGCGCGCGATGGCGTGGTCGCCTCGGGCGATGATGACCTGGCCGCCCGCCTCGACCTCGGTGAGCAGGCTCGACAGGTGCGTCTTCGCCTCCTGCACCTTCACGACGTGTGCTGCATCCATGCCTCCACGGTAGGTTGGTCAACCAGGTTGGTCAACCCATGGCCGTGCCGCACTGAGGAGGACAGGATGCATCTGGATTTGGTCACGATCGTCGTTCCCGACTACGACGAGGCGGTGGTGTTCTTTCGCGACGTGCTCGGGTTCGAGGTCGCCGAGGACGCCCCGGCGACCACGAACGACGGTCGTCCGAAGCGCTGGGTGGTCGTACGTCCGCCCGGCGGCGGCACCGGCTTCCTGCTCGCCCGGGCCGACGGCCCGGTGCAGACCGCGAGGGTCGGCGACCAGACCGGCGGCCGGGTGACGTTCTTCCTGCGGGTGGACGACTTCGGCGCTGCGTACGAGAAGCTGGTCGCCGCCGGGATCGAGCTCGTCGGGCCCGTGCGCGAGGAGCCCTACGGCACCGTTCAGGTGTTCCGTGATCCCTTCGGGAACCTGTGGGACCTGCTGTCGGGGTGAGTCCCTACGGGGTCGGTGAGGAGTAGTAGCGGCAGCGGTGGTGCTCGGTGAAGCCGAGGGACTCGTAGAGGGCGAGGCCGGGGTCGTTGGTGGTCTCCACGTGCAGCCAGGCGGCTCGGGCGCCGCGCTCGGCGCCCCACTCGAGCAGTGTGGCGAGGGCCTTGGTGGCGAGTCCCTGGCGGCGGTGCGACTCGGCGACCTCGAGGTCGTGGATGGCGAGCCAGTCGCGCCCCATCGTGCCCATGATCCGGGCGGTGTCGCCGAGGGTGATCAGCACCTGCGCGTCGTCGGTCCCGGCCACCGTCTCGACGCGGGCGTCCTCGACGGGCGGGGGCAGGATGCGGCGGGTGGCGGCGAGGCCGGCGAGCTGGAACTCGACGGTCACGTCCTCGACCCAGTCGCGCGCGACCAGGGCCTCCTCGGCCGCGGAGCCGACCTCGATCTTGGCGCGGGGTCGCTTGTGCCGGCTCCGGTAGAAGGTCTCGATCGCGTCGATCGCCGCGTCCAGCCCGATGCCGGGGTCGCCGATCGCCAGCGCCGAGTTGGGCCGCCGGCGGACCGAGACCTCGTGGTCGAAGAGCACCCACTCGCCGAGGGCCTCGGAGGTGGTGCCGGGGAAGATCGCGGCGCTGAGTAGCTCGGCCTCGCGTACCCCGATCCGCAGACGTACGTTGGGCCGCGGCGGCACCGGCTTGCCGGAGACGATCTCGGCGACCGGCACGCTCACCTGCTCCCCGGACTCGCGTTCGATGACGGCGGTGCCGTCGGCCCAGGACGTACAGACTCCGAGGATGTCGGTGAAGGCGGGCCCGCCGGTGGGGCCGGTCTCGCCCGGGACGAGGCGGCGGATGACGATCCGCTTGCCGACGACATGTGGTCCCAGGAGATGAGCAGGCACGTGGGGATACTAGGCTGTCCCCTGAAGGGCCAGTCGCGCCCCTCTGACTTTCGTGATACCCCGCTTGGAGGAGCCCCGAATGACGTACGTCATCGCCCAGCCCTGTGTTGACGTGAAGGACAAGGCTTGCGTCGACGAGTGTCCGGTGGACTGCATCTACGAGGGCAAGCGGATGCTCTACATCCACCCCGACGAGTGTGTCGACTGCGGCGCCTGCGAGCCGGTGTGCCCGCCTGAGGCGATCTTCTACGAGGACGACACCCCGGAGGAGTGGAAGGAGTACTACGACGCCAACGTCAAGTTCTTCGACGACCTCGGTTCGCCCGGTGGTGCCGCCCGCATGGGCGAGATCGACAAGGACCACCCGTTCGTCGCCGCTCTGCCCCCGCAGAACCAGGACTGATGCCGGCCTCGATCCCGGTCTCGCAGCGTCTGCCTGACTTCCCCTGGGACAAGCTCGTCCCGATCAAGGAGAAGGCCGCGGCGCACGCCGGCGGACTGGTCGACCTTTCGGTTGGCACGCCCGTCGACTCGACCCCGGCGGTGGTGCAGAAGGCCCTTGCCGGGGCGGCGGACTCGCCGGGATACCCGACCACGATCGGCACCCCCGCGGTGCGTCAGGCCGCGATCGACTGGCTTGCGCGCAACCACGGGGTCTCGGGTCTGGGACTGGACAACGTGCTGCCCGTGATCGGCTCCAAGGAGCTGATCGGCTCGCTGCCGCTGCACCTCGGTGTCGGCCAGGGTGACCTGGTCGCCTACCCGGAGCTTGCCTACCCGACCTACGAGGTCTCCGCGGCTCTCGTCGGTGCCGACACCGTCGCCACCGACTCGCTGGTCGCGCTCGGCCCGAAGGCGCCGAAGATCCTCTGGATCAACTCGCCCTCCAACCCGAGCGGCCGGGTGCTCCCGGTGGAGCACCTCCGCAAGACGGTGGAGTGGGCCCGCGAGCGGGGCACGCTGCTGATCTCCGACGAGTGCTACATCGAGTGTGCCTGGGAGGCGTCCCCGGTCTCGATCCTGCACCCCGACGTGTGCGGCGGCTCCTACGAGGGCATCCTCGCCGTCCACTCGCTGTCGAAGCGCTCCAATCTCGCGGGCTACCGCTGCGCCTTCGTCGCTGGTGACGCCGCCGTCCTCGGCGAGGTCCTCGCGGTCCGCAAGAACCTCGGCCTGCAGATGCCCGGTCCGCAGCAGGTCGCCATGGTGACGGCGCTCGGCGACGACCAGCACGCCAAGGAGCAGCACGCCCGCTACGCCGCCCGCCGCACCAAGCTCAAGGCGGCGCTGGAGTCGGCCGGCTTCCGCGTCGACCACTCCGAGGCCTCGCTCTACCTCTGGTCGACCCGTGACGAGGACTGCTGGGACACCGTCGAATGGCTCGCCGAGCGCGGCATCCTCGCCGCTCCCGGCACCTTCTACGGCCGGGCCGGCAGCCAGCACGTACGCATCGCGTTCACCGCCACCGACGAGCGCATCGACGCGGCCGTCGCCCGCCTGGCCGAGTGAGAGATCGCGCCGGGCGGGTTTTGCCCCGTACGTGAAGATGGGTGGCGTGAGCGCACAGCCGGGGACCCCGACGGGCCCGCCGACCATCCCGCCCCCGGGCCCGCGGCCTCCTGCGCCGGGCCCTTCCGGGCCGAGGCTCCCGGAGCCGGCGCGCGAGGCGCTGCGGAAGTCGGCGCGGGAGGCCCGCAAGCAGCTGCGTCCGGTACGCAAGCACCTCATCGTGCTCGGCATCGTCATCGTCGTGGCCCTGGTCTTCGCGGGCCTGCGCCTTCTCGGCGTAGGGGTCGGCGGCATCCCGGTCCTCTCCCGCGAGTCGTGCACCGTCACCTCCGAGGGCGAGACCTACGACCTCTCCTCCGACCAGGCCGAACGTGCCTCGGCGATCGCCGCCCAGGCCGTACGCCGCGGGCTCCCCGCCCGCGCGGCCTCCGTCGTGCTGGCGGTCGAGCTCGCCGACCACTCGCTCGAACGGGACCCGGCCAAGGCGGCCGCCCTCTACGACCGGCTCTCCGGCGTCGCCGACTACCGCCAGCAGTCCGTGCCGGGTGTCGCCCAGCAGATCAGCGACGGCTCGCGCGACAGCTACCGCGACGCCGAGCCGGAGGCACGGGCCCTGGCCTCGGCGCTGACCGGCAACACCCCCGAGGCGTTCTCCTGCGTCGTCAAGGGCGGTGCCGACGAGGTCTCGGACCAGCTCAGTGGCGCCGGGCTCACCTCGCGTGCGGAGGCGCTGCGCGATGACGTACGCCAGGCTTACGGGCGGCTCCCCGACGGTGGCTTCCAGCCCGGCGGAGTGACCACCGGGCACATGGCCGGCTCGGCCCACTACGAGGGCCGCGCGGTCGACTACTTCTTCCGGCCGATCAACGCGCGCAACAACATCAAGGGCTGGTCGCTGGCCCAGTACTTCGTCGCCAACGCCGACCGCCTCGACATCGAGACGGTCATCTACGACGACCGCATCTGGACCAAGTGGCGCTCCGCCGCCGGCTGGCGCGACTACGAGGTCCCGCCCCGCGGTGGCGACCAGGCCATCCTCGAGCACCGCGACCACGTCCACGTCGACGTCGCCGACTGACGAGAGGTCGCCCGCGCCGGCCGAGGCGTCACGTACGTCGGTCGAAGCGTCACACGCCGCCGTCTCGCCCGACCGAGGTGACGCCTCGCCCGACGGGGGTGACGCCTCGGCAGGGTCAGGCAAGGGTGACGACGATCTGGTCGTCGGTGACCTCGGGGGTCTCGGCCCACTCCTCGTCCTTGCCGGCGGACCAGGTGCGTCCGTCGTACGCGATAGAGGTGGCACCGAACTCGCTGGCCCGGGCGAGTACGTAGTGGGCGGCCGTCCAGCCGCCGCGCTCGCCGGTCTCGCCGGCGTTGACCGGGATCACCACGGTCGAGTCCTCGACCCGGGCCCGGCCGACCATGCCACCGAGCAGCTGGTTGACCTCGGTCTTGGTGGCCTGGGGCTTGCCGGAGCCGGCCTCGGGCTCGTCGATCCGGCAGGTCAGGGCGGCGGGGGAGTAGCCGCTGATCGCGGAGGCGATCGCCCGGCCCTCACCCTCGTGGTCGGCGTACGCCTCGGGGTAGGCCGAGCGCTGCACCTCCTGCGCGGCCTCGGTGATCACCATGTCCTCGTAGCCCTCGATCTTCACGAGCGCGTCGTAGAACTTGTTGGTGGCGTAGACGGGGTCCTGGACCTGCTCCTCGGTGCCCCAGCCCATCGACGGCCGCTGCTGGAAGAGACCGAGGGAGTCCCGGTCGCCGTGGCTGATGTTGTAGAGCTTCGACTCCTGGATAGCGGTCGCGATCGCGATCGTGGCCGCCCGCGCGGGCAGGCCGCGCTTGAGCCCGAGCGCGGTGATCACGGCCGCGTTGCCCATCTGCTCGGGGTCGAAGCGCGCCTCGTACTCACCCGCGACCGCCGTGCAATGCTCCAGGTCGGGGAGGAACGAGTCCAGCTTGTCCGTCGCGGCCCGGACCACCCAGTAGATGCCGCCGGCGATCACGCTGAGCACCACCAACGTGGTGAAAAACTTCTTCAACTCAGCACTCTGCTCTTCGGTGTTGGATCAGTTGGCGTGGAGGGCGGCGTTGAGCTCGATGCCCTCGCCCTTCCACGGAACGGCCTCGATGGCGCCGCTGACCGAGTTGCGACGGAAGAGGATGTTGGAAGCGCCGGACAGCTCGCCGGCCTTCTTGACGGTGCCGTCGGGGAGCGTGACCTTCGTCCCGTACGTCACGTAGCACCCGGCCTCGACCACGGCGTCGTCGCCGAGGGAGATGCCGATGCCGGAGTTGGCACCGAGCAGGCAGCGCTGGCCGATGGAGATGACGGCCTTGCCGCCACCGGAGAGCGTGCCCATGATCGAGGCGCCGCCACCGACGTCGGAGCCGTCGCCGACGACGACCCCGCCGGAGATCCGGCCCTCGACCATCGAGGCGCCGAGCGTGCCGGCGTTGAAGTTGACGAAGCCCTCGTGCATCACGGTGGTGCCGGCGGCCAGGTGGGCGCCGAGGCGGACGCGGTCGGCGTCGCCGATGCGGATCCCCGAAGGCACGACGTAGTCGACCATCCGCGGGAACTTGTCCACGCCGTAGACGGTCACGTGCTGGCCGGCGGCGCGCAGCCGGGCCCGGGTGAGCTCGAAGCCCTCGACCGCGCACGGGCCGGCGCTGGTCCACACCACGTTGGTGAGCAGGCCGAAGATGCCGTCGAGGTTCTGCCCGTGCGGCTGCACCAGGCGGTGGGAGAGGAGGTGGAGACGCAGCCAGACGTCCTCGGTGTTCTCGGGTGCGGTGTCGAGGTCCTTGACCTCCACGAGCGCGACCTTCTTGCTCACCTGACGCACCTCGTCGGCGCCCTCGAGCGCGGTCAGCTCGGCCGGCGCGGTCGCGTCGGCGGGCTTCTCACCCAGCTGCGGCGCGGGGAACCACACGTCGAGCACGGAGTTGTCGGAGGCGTACGTCACGAGGCCGAAGCCCCAAGCTGCATTCGTCACGGGGCGCAGTCTAGTGGCCGAGCCTGAGCGTCCCCTTATCGACGGTCTCGGCGTGCGAACATGGTCGCGTGAGCGAGCGTCAGCGAGTGAACCATCCAAACATCACGCGACCGCGTCCGTATTCTGGCGCTTGCGCTACGGAGGTGGTCGCGTGAAGAAGAGCGCGCCGCCGACGCCCCGGCTGATCCAGGCCGAGGACGACACCTGGACCCTGGAGATCCCCGGCGTGGCGACCAGCAAGGGCCATCCCGCGCCGGAGTGGGCGATGGCCAAGGGCGTGGAGGTCGTCCGCCGCGCCGCCGCCGACATCGTCCGGAGCTGGATCAACGGCAAGCCGGTCAGCGACGCCGAGAAGCAGGTGGTCCTGCTCGTCACCCGAGGTGACTCGCAGGTGTACGCCTGGCTCGACGCCGCCTTCGCCGACGACAACCCCCGCTAGGTCGCTAGCAGCAGCGAGCCTGCGGGTTGTGCTCCTTCTCGTCAGCCCGGTGACGCTCGAAGGCACGCCGGGTCATCGGCTCGACGCCCTCCCGCTCGCACCGGGCGACGTAGTCGTCCCACTTCGCCTCCCCGGTCGCCTGGCGGAGCAGCCGCCAGGCGCCGGAGACACGCTCGGTCAGGACGCTCACGAGACCGGCGCCTTCTGGGACGCCTCCCACTCGCGTACGGCTTCCTTCTCCTCCTTGGTGGCGAAGAAGTCGGAGGGCGCGACGATCTTCGACTCGACCTTGGGCACCTCGGTGGTCGGCAGCCCGCCGGCGCGGATCGCCTTGACCACGGTCACCGCGGCACCGGCGACGATCACGATCACCAGCAGAGCGAACGCTGCTTGCAGGATGCCGCTCTGGGTCGAGTTGTAGATGATCTGGTCGACGTCCGCGGGGGTCTTCGCAACCCCGTAGAGCTCACCGGCGTCGCGTGCCTCACGAGCGGCCGAGGCCTGGGCGAAGTAGCCGATGGCGGGGTTGTCGCTGAACACCTTCTGCCAGCTCGCCGTCATGGTGACGATGAGGTCCCAGACCAGCGGGATGCCGGGCACCCAGGCGAACCTGGCCAGACCGTGCTTGAACATCAGCACCGTGGCCAGGGTCAGGGCGATCGCGGCGAGCAGCTGGTTGGCGATGCCGAAGAGCGGGAACAGCTGGTTGATACCGCCGAGCGGGTCACCGACACCGATCCAGAGCATGTAGCCCCAAGCCAGTACGACCAGCGCGGAGGCCGACCAGGCCGCCGGGCGCCACGAGGTGTCGGCGTAGCGCTTCCAGACGTTGCCGATCGTGTCCTGGAGCATGAACCGGCCCACCCGGGTGCCGGCGTCGACGGCGGTCAGGATGAAGAGCGCCTCGAACATGATCGCGAAGTGGTACCAGAAGGCGGCCAGGCCCCCGCCGAACGCCTCGGTGAAGATCAGCGACATCCCGAACGCCAGGGTCGGGGCGCCACCGGTGCGGGAGATGATCGTCTCCTCCACGCTGGCTGCGGCTGCCTCGAGGTCGGCCGGGGTGATCGTGAAGCCGAGCCCGTTGACGAAGGCGGCCGCGGTCTCCGGGGTGCCGCCGGTCGCGCCGGCGGCGGCGTTCATCGAGAAGTAGATGCCCTGGTCGATGACCGAGGCCGCGATGAGGGCCGAGATCGCGACGAACGACTCCATCAGCATGCCGCCGTAGCCGATCATCCGGACATGGCTCTCCTTGGCGACCATCTTGGGCGTGGTGCCGGAGGAGATGAGCGCGTGGAAGCCGGAGAGGGCGCCGCACGCGATCGTGATGAACACGAACGGGAACAGCTTGCCGGCGAAGACCGGCCCCGCGCCGTTGGTGGCGAAGTCGGTGACGGCCTCGTTCTGCAGCGCCGGGGCCGCGAGGACCAGGCCGACGGCCAGCAGCACGATGACGCCCACCTTCATGAAGGTGGACAGGTAGTCACGCGGGGTGAGCAGCATCCACACCGGGAGGATCGAGGCGATGAAGCCGTAGACGACCAGGCAGACCACCAGCGTCTCGTGGGAAAGGGTGAGGGCGTCGGCCAGGCCCATCTCCTCGACGTACCCGCCACCGATGATGGCCAGCAGGAGCAGCGCGACGCCGATGACGGTGACCTCGCTGACGCGGCCGGGACGCAGGTAGCGCAGGTAGAAGCCCATGAAGAGCGCGATCGGGATGGTGAGACCGATCGAGAACACACCCCACGGCGACTCCGCGAGCGCGTTGACGACGACCAGCGCGAGCACCGCCAGGATGATGATCATGATCGCGAAGACCGCGATCAGCGCGGCCACGCCGGCGACGGTGCCGATCTCCTCACGCACCATCTGGCCGAGGCTCTTGCCGTCGCGTCGCATCGAGAAGAACATCACGACCATGTCCTGCACGGCACCGGCGAGGATGACGCCGACGATGATCCAGATCGTGCCCGGCAGATAGCCCATCTGCGCCGCCAGCACCGGGCCGACCAGCGGGCCGGCGCCGGCGATCGCGGCGAAGTGGTGCCCGAAGAGCACTCGCCGGTCGGTGACGTCGAAGTCCTGCCCGTTCTCCAGCCGTTCCGCCGGGGTGGCCCGGGTGTCGTCGACCTTCAGCACCTTGTCGGCGATGAACTTCGAGTAGAACCGGTAGGCGATCGCGTACGAGGCCAGCGCGGCGAACAGGATCCACAGCGCCGAGACCTCCTCGCCTCGGGACAGGGCGAGCATGGCCCAGCAGACGGCGCCGACGACGGCGACGGCGGCCCAGATGACGATGGACTTCATGGTGAGCCCGGACCGTGGGCCCGAGCCGGTGGGGTTGGCGGTCGACGTTGACATGGTCTCCCTCGGTTCAGCGTGGTGAGCGGTCGCTTGTGACCGCGGTCTCAGCCTAGTCTCAGGAAACCGTCGTCCGACGGCCGGTGGGGCTACTGCCCGGTACGCCCGTCGATGGTCTCGCGGAGCAGGTCGGCGTGGCCTGCATGGCGGGCGTACTCCTCGACCATGTGGACGAGGATGTCGCGGATGCTGGTCTGCTCGTGGCCCGTGTCGCGCAGCTCGCCGAGCACGCTGTCGTCGATCGAGTCGAGCCACTCGTCGGCGAGGGCGACCTGCTCGCGCCAGCTCGCGAACGCCTCCGCGACCGACTCCTCGGTGGGCTCCACCTTGTGGAAGCCGCCGGTGGGGTCGTCGGCGTCGAGGCGAGGGATGTGGAGGTTCTCCTTGAGCACCCGCTGGAACCAGCCGTGCTCGACCCGCGCCATGTGCCGGATCAGCCCGATCAGGCTCAGGTCGCTCGGCGGAACGCTCTGCTTGGCCAGGTCCTCCGGCCCGAGGTCCTCGCACTTGAGCTCGAGGGTGAGCCGGTAGTGGCGCAGGTAGTCGCGATAGGTCGCCAGCTCGCCGACGGGCTGCTCCTTCTGGAGGCGTGGGTCCTCGCCCTCGGGAAGCCAGATGCCGCCGAACCCCACCTGCCGCTGATCGCTGCTCATGGCCCTACCCTCGCGGAACCAGCGCCTTTCAGCCAGTGATTTCAGCTCGTGAAGCTGGGCGGCCGCTTCTCCAGGAACGCGTTGATGCCCTCGCGCCCGGACGCCGAGCCGCCGAGCGCGGAGATCGACTGCGCCTCGCGCCGCAGGGCCGACTCGGGGTTCGGGTCGGCGACGTCGCGGATCAGGTGCTTGGTGCGGGCCAGCGCCTCCGGGGACCCGGACAGCAGCGTCGCGACGACCTCGTCGACCGTCGCGTCGAGCTCGTCGGCCGGTACGACCCGGGCGACCAGCCCCGCCTCGAGCGCCTCGGTCGCGGAGAGCATGTCGCCCAGCAGGGTCAGCCGGAGCACCCGGTGCAGTCCGAGGGTGTGCACGAGGAGGGAGCCGCCGCCGTCGACCGACAGCCCCACCTTCGCGTAGGCGAGGCTGAACTTCGCCCGGTCGGCGGCCACGACGATGTCCGCCGCCGCGGCCAGCGGGAAACCGACACCGGCAGCGGTGCCCTGCACCGCGCTGACCACGATCGCGTCGCAGCGTACGAGCTCGGTGATGATCCGGTTGGCCCCCTCGGCGAGCTCGAGGATGAACGGGCCGAGATCGTCTGCGGCCGCGAACCCGGCCAGATCGCCTCCGACCGAGAAGTACTTCCCCTCCGCGGCGAGCACGATCACCCGCGCCGAGTCCGCCTTGGCCCGCAGGATCGCCGCCAGCATCTCCGCGCCCGCCTCGGGCTTGAACACGTTGCCCCGGTCCGGGTTGGTCATCGTGATGCGTGCGCAACCGTCGGCGTACTCGTAGCGAATCAGGCTCATGCGCGCATCCTGCCAGGTGCTCCCGTGGCCGTCGCTCGATCAACACCAATAGCGGTCCTGGACCGCTACGGTCGCGACGTGGCATCTCCGATCGGGTTCACCGTCACCCGCGTGCCGGTGGCCGAGACCTATCCGCTCAGAGCGCTCGTCCTTCACCGGGGCGCGCCGCCCGAGGTGGCGAAGGTGGCAGGCGACGAGCAGCCAGACGTCGCGACCTTCGCAGCCCGAGACGCCGATGGTGTCGTCGTCGGCTGCGTCGGCCTGTTTCCTGCTGAGAACGGCAGCTGGCGGATCCGGCGTCTGGCGACCGCTGAGGAGTGGCGTGGACTCGGGGTCGGCACGGCCGTCCTGGCCGCGGCCCTGGCACATGTCGAGGCCCATGGCGGTGGCACGGTCTGGTGCAACGCCACCCCCGCCGGCGCCGCCTTGTTCCTGCGGGCCGGCTTCGAGCAGGTCGGCGAGGCCTGGGAGGACCCGGTGTTCGGGCCGAACGTACGAATGGTGCGGAAGGGGTGAGGGAGTTCTGCACACGGTCGTTACGTATGTGACGGATGAGGCGCCTCATCCGTCACATACGTAACGACCGTGTGCATTCGGTTTAGAAGCCATGGGTTTGGGTATGACTCTGGCGTGAACGATGAAGAGAAGGCCGCGGCGCTCTCCGCGATCGACGCTGCGGAGAGGTTGCGCGGTGTCGTCTCGGGATTGAGTGCCGCGCTGGTGTGGGGCTGGTCCGTCAAGCACCCACCGCTTCGCCCGGAGGTGACGATCCCGAGAACCCGGCGGATCCGCCGCACGGTCGCTCGCGGGGTCGCGGTTCGTCGGCTCGATATCCCGGCCTGCGACGTCGATGGCATCGTGACGACGCGGCTTCGCACGGTCATCGACTGCTCGCGGAAGCTGCCCTTCGACGAGGCGCTGTGCGTCGCCGACTCCGCGCTGCGCCAGGGGATATCACGGGAGGAGTTGGTCTCGGCCGCAGATCGCACCTTTGGCCCCGGGGCCGGGGGAGTGCGCAGGGTCGCGCACATGGCCCACGGCGGCGCCGACAACGCCTTCGAGAGCTGTCTGCGCGCGATCGCGATCCGGGTCGATGGGCTCGACGTCGAACCGCAGGTGAGGATCGCCGAGCCCGACTTCCTCGGTCGGGTCGACCTCGCCGACCGGCGGCTCCGGATCATCATCGAGGCGGACTCGTTCGAGTTCCACGGAACACGCCGAGCACTGGTCGAGGACGCGGGCCGCTACAACCGGTTCGTGGCGGCCGGATGGATCGTCCTGCGGTTCACCTGGGAGGACGTCATGCTGCACCCCGAGGTCGTTCACGAGGCGCTTTCCGGTGCCGTCGCCGACCGGTTGAGGTCGATGCCTGCATGATGGACGGCGTGATCACGGTGCGTCGGGTGGAGGTCGAGGAGACGTATCCGTTGCGGGCGAAGGTGCTGCGCAACGGTGGGCCGCCGGAGGCGGCGCGGGTGCCCGGGGACGATGATCCCGAGGTCGCGACCTACGCCGCGCTGGACGCGGACGGAAGCATGATCGGGTGCGTCGGGCTCTTCCCGCAACCATGCCCTGACCTGCCCGGACACCCCGGGAGAGGATGGCGGATCCGGGGGATGGCGACGGCGGACGGATGGCGCGGGAAGGGTGTGGGCGCACAGGTGCTGCAGGCTGCGCTCGACCATGTCGCGAGCGCGGGTGGCGGGCTGGTCTGGTGCAACGCGCGTACGCCGGCAGCCAGGTTCTACGAGCGGGCCGGGTTCCAGGTGATCGGTGAGCCGTGGGACGACCCCGAGATCGGCCCGCACGTGCGGATGTGGCGCGCCGTCTGATTCGGGTTCGCGCGGCGGGGCGCAGGCGGCGTACCCTCTTCCTTACAGGCGTTCGAGCCGTCATCAGCGGCGAGCCCCGGGAAGAAAGCCTCCACGGCAAGTAGAACCCGGCGGGAGTGGCCCGTCACAGCCGGAACGAAGTGGCCCAGGCATGGGCAAGCAGGGTGGTACCGCGGTCGCAAGATCGTCCCTGTGGAAGACGAAACCCACACACCACCCAGCAGGAGATGCCGCCGATGGCCTACCCGAAGGTCACCTCAGCCGACAAGAGTGCCGTCCCGGCCAGCCCGCGCTTCCCGGAGATCGAGACGCAGGTTCTCGACTACTGGAAGAAGGACGGGACCTTCCAGGCGAGCATCGACAACCGTGACGCCGGCGAGAACGGCGAGAACGAGTTCGTCTTCTACGACGGCCCGCCGTTCGCCAACGGTCTGCCGCACTACGGCCACCTGCTGACCGGCTACGTCAAGGACATCGTCCCGCGCTACCAGACGATGCGCGGCAAGCGCGTCGAGCGCCGCTTCGGCTGGGACACCCACGGCCTGCCCGCCGAGCTCGAGGCGATGCGCCAGCTCGGCCTGAAGACGACCGACGAGATCGTCGAGATGGGCATCGACAAGTTCAACGCGGCCAGCCGCGCCTCGGTGCTGAAGTACACCGGCGAGTGGCGCGACTACGTCACCCGCCAGGCGCGCTGGGTGGACTTCGACAACGACTACAAGACCCTCAACCCCGACTACATGGAGTCGGTGATCTGGGCCTTCAAGACGCTCTACGACAAGGGCCTGGTCTACGAGGGCTTCCGCGTCCTGCCCTACTGCTGGCAGGACGAGACCCCGCTGTCCAACCACGAGCTCCGGATGGACGATGACGTCTACAAGGACCGCCAGGACCCGGCGGTCACGGTCGGCTACGAGCTCGACGCGACCGGCGAGGACGAGGTCCTCGACGGCGCCCACATCCTGATCTGGACCACGACGCCGTGGACCCTGCCGTCCAACCTCGCGGTGATGGTCGGCTCCGACATCGACTACGTTGTCGTCGAGGGCCCGGTCCCGGGCACCGACAAGACGGCCAGGTACGTCCTCGCGGAGGCTCGGCTCGCGGCATACAAGAAGGAGCTCTTCCCGGACGCCGACGACGCGACGGTCCTGGGGCGCTACAAGGGCTCCGAGCTGCTCGGTCGCACCTACACGCCGCCGTTCTCCTACTACGCCGGCCACGCCAACGCCTTCCGGATCGTGGCCGCCGACGACGCGGTCACGACCACGGACGGCACCGGGGTCGTCCACACCGCCGGTGCCTTCGGTGAGGTCGACAAGGAGGTCACCGACCGCGAGAACATCGAGGCGGTGATGCCGGTCGGCAAGGACGGCCGCTTCACCGCGCCGGTGGTCGACTACGCCGGCGTCCAGGTCTTCGACGCCAACCTGCAGATCATCGACCACCTCAAGGCCACGACGAAGGGCACGGGGGAGACCGGGTCGGTCACCGCGGGCACGATCCTGCTGCGCCGCGAGTCCTACAACCACTCCTACCCGCACTGCTGGCGCTGCCGTCAGCCGCTCATCTACAAGGGTGTGAGCAGCTGGTTCGTCGAGGTCACCAAGATCAAGGACCGGATGCTCGAGCTCAACCAGCAGATCCGCTGGGTTCCCGAGCACATCCAGGACGGCCAGTTCGGCAAGTGGCTGGAGAACGCCCGCGACTGGTCGATCACCCGCAACCGCTTCTGGGGCTCCCCGGTGCCGGTGTGGAAGTCGGACGACCCGGCCTACCCGCGCCTGGACGTCTACGGCTCGTTCGCCGAGCTGGAGCGTGACTTCGGCACCCTGCCCCGCGACAAGGACGGCAACCCCGACCTGCACCGGCCGTACGTCGACGACCTGGTCCGTCCCAACCCGGACGACCCGACCGGCAAGTCGATGATGCGCCGGGTCTCCGACGTGCTCGACGTCTGGTTCGACTCGGGCTCGATGAGCTTCGCCCAGAACCACGTGCCGTTCGAGAACGAGGAGTGGTTCGCCCACCACTTCCCGGGCGACTTCATCGTGGAGTACATCGGCCAGACCCGCGGCTGGTTCTACACCCTGCACATCCTGGCGACCGCGCTCTTCGACCGGCCGGCGTTCCAGTCCTGCATCAGCCACGGCATCGTGCTGGGCTCGGACGGGCAGAAGATGTCCAAGAGCCTGCGCAACTACCCCGACGTCAACGAGGTCTTCGACCGCGACGGCGCCGACGCGATGCGCTGGTTCCTGATGTCCTCGCCCATCCTGCGCGGCGGCAACCTGGTCGTCACCGAGCAGGGCATCCGGGACTCCGTACGTCAGGTGATGATCCCGCTGTGGAACAGCTGGTACTTCTTCCAGCTCTACGCCAACGCGGCCAACCTGGAGACCACCGGCTCGACCGAGTCCACCGACCCGCTGGACCGCTACGTCCTGGCCAAGCTGCGCGACTACGTCGCCGAGATGACCACGGCGATGGACGACTACTACGTCGCCGAGGCGTGCGAGGCGACCCAGCGGTTCATCGACGTGCTCACGAACTGGTACATCCGGCGTAGCCGCGAGCGGTTCTGGAACGAGGACAAGGCCGCCTTCGACACCCTCTACACGGTGCTGGAGACGGTGACCCGCCTGGTCGCGCCGCTGCTGCCGCTGACCACCGAGGAGATCTGGCGCGGTCTGACCGGCGGCCGCTCGGTGCACCTGGCCGACTACCCGGTCGTCGAGGACCTTCCCGCCGACGATGACCTGGTCGCCCGGATGGACGCCGTCCGCGCGGTCTGCTCCTCGACCTCGGCCCTGCGCAAGGCGCGCAAGCTCCGCAACCGGCTGCCGCTCGGCAACCTGACCGTGGTCGGGGCCGACATCGCCGGCTTCGAGGAGATCGTCGCCGACGAGGTCAACGTCAAGTCCGTCCGGCTGCTCGCGGCCGACTCGGAGGAGGCCGGCACCTACGGCATCGAGCAGAAGCTCAGCGTCAACGCCCGCGCCGCCGGGCCGCGCCTGGGCAAGGACGTCCAGAAGGCCATCAAGGGCTCCAAGTCCGGTGACTGGTCGGTCTCCGACACCGGTGAGGTCGTCGCCGGTGGTCTGGCGCTCGTCGAGGGTGAGTACACGCTCGAGACCGTCGCCGGCTCCGCCTCCGACGACATTGCCGTGACCATGCTGCCCGGGGGCTTCATCGTCCTCGACACGGTCGTCACCCCCGAGCTCGCCGCCGAGGGTCTCGCCCGCGACTTGGTCCGCGCGGTCCAGCAGGCCCGCAAGGACTCCGGTCTCAACGTCGAGGACCGCATCACCCTCGCGGTGGCCGGCTCCGAGACCGTACGCCAGGCTGCCACCACCCACGCCGACCTGATCGCCCGCGAGACCCTCGCCACGACCTACGACGTCGTCGACTCGCTCGATGGCAACCCGGTCGACCTCGGTGACGGCGAGAAGGCCCAGATCGCGGTGGCGAAGGCCTGAGCTCCATCAACCCTAGGAGGGTGAGTCACGCCTGGCGTGACTCACCCTCCTAGGGTCTCTCCTGGTCGGGCTTGCGCCTCGGCGCTGTGGGGTCGTGGTCGGCAATACCCGGCAGGAGCGGCCGGCGACACCTATCGTGGAGGTGTGGAGAGGCCCACGCTCAAGGAGCTCGCCATCCAGGCGCTGTCGTCGGTGGAGCGCGGCTACGACCTGCTGGCGCCGAAGTTCGACGCGACGCCGTTCCGCACGCCGGACTGGATGCTCGCCGCGACGATCACGGCGCTGCGGGAGCACGGGCCGTTCGAGCGGGGCCTCGACGTGTGCACCGGCACCGGGGTCGGCCTGGAGCTGCTCGAGGAGGCGACCACGGAGCCACCGACCGGGGTCGACTTCAGCGCCGGGATGCTCGCGCAGGCCCGAGCCGCCCACCCCGGCGCCGACCTGGTGCGGGCGGATGCGCGCGCGCTGCCGTTCGACGCTGCGTACGACCTGGTGGTGAGCTTCGGGGCGCTGGGGCACTTCCTGCCGGAGGAGCGCGGGCAACTCTTCGACGGCATCTACCGGGCGCTGCGGCCGGGCGGGGTGTTCGCGCTGCCGGCGGCTCGGGCGCCGGGGCCGACGCATCCGGCCTACTGGCTGCTCACCGGGTTCGACCTGGTGATGCGGGTGCGCAACGCGGTGTGGCGGCCGAAGTTCGTCATGTACTACCGCACCCATCCCCGGCCGGCGCTCCTCGCGGACCTGGCGGCCGCCGGGTTCACCGTCGAGACGTCGCCGATGCCCGGTGTCGGCGAGCTGATCGTGGCGCGAAAAGCGGGGTAGTCCGGGAGCGAACTGCCCATTTACCCGCGAGTAATAGGCAGTTCGCTCCCGGACTACCCCCGGGCGGGGCCGACCTCAGGCGCGGCGCGGGTTGCGCTCCGCCAGCCGGGCGGCGACGGCCGGCACGATCACCGCGGCGGCGACCAGGTGGGAGATCACCAGCATGATGTTGGTGGCGTAGGAGTCGGTGACGGCGATCAGGCTGGGCACCAGCGAGAGCGCGGTCAGGGTCCAGGCGGTGCGCTTCCAGGTCGAGCGCGGACGCTTGGCCCAGCGGGTGAGGCAGACGGCGATGACGATGCCGATCAGGCCGAGCTCGGCGACGGCCCAGGCGAGCCCGGTTGCCGGGATCGCGGCGGGGGCGACGCCGGTGCCGGGGAGGGCGACGTTGAACGGCACTCCGATCGCGCGGGCGACGAACTCGTAGACGCCGGTGACCAGGGCGCCGGCGAGGACGGCGGCGGTGCTGACCAGCCAGACCGGCATCCGACCGGCGAACTGGCGGGTGGTGGTCGTGGCCTCGGTGTAGGTGCTGGTGCTCATGATGGTGCCTCTCGTCTCGTGATGCGTGTGTGGTTGTTCGCGGTCCGTTCGGCCGCTTCTCAACCACTCCACGAACGCCTCGACGCCGATCCGACAGATTCCCCGGAAAAAAATTCGCGGGGCGAAGATCACACCCTCCAGGGCTTTCCAACGGAGGTGAGTTAGGTGAGCCTTAGTCGGCATGACCCGCAAACCTCGGATCGCGAAGCTGCTGAGCCCCCTGATCGGGCTGTTCGGCCTCCTGTTCATCGCCAGTGGAGCCACGACCTACTACCTGGCCCACACCCAGCTGAAGGCGCAGGAGATCACCGTCGCCGACGACGCCTCGTTCCTCGCCGGCGACCACGTCGACGGCCCGTTCTCGGCCTACGCCCAGGCGGCCACCGTCGAGAAGCACGCCTTGGGGATCACCAAGGGCAAGACGTACGCCGAGCTCGACCAGGAGGATCCGATCCGCCCGGTCGCGGCCGAGTCGTCGTTCGTACGCGCCTCCCTGCTGACCGCGGTCACCGCCTTCGGTCTCTCGGCGCTGGTCGCGGGCCTGGGCGTCGTGCTGCTGTTCGTCGCCTTCGCGCTCGGGTCGCTGACCCGTGCCGTCGCTCCGGCGAAGGAGCAGGCCACGGACGCGACCGACGGCCTCGAGCCGGCCACCGCCTGACTCTCCCCCCATCCGCAAACGGGCCCGGAAGGCATCGCCTCCCGGGCCCGTTCTCCCATAGTCAGCCGAGGCGCCGGAACGCGCGCGTGGACAGCGGGACGAAGATCGCCAGCAGGACCGCCGGCCACGCGACCGCCAGCAGCACCGCGTGGTCGGCGAGCAGACCGGAGGTGATCCCGGTCGGGTTGCCGAAGAGGTCGCGGCAGGCGGTCGCGGTCGCCGAGACCGGGTTCCAGGCGGCCAGGAAGCCGAGCCAGCCGGGCATCGTCTCCGGCGAGACGAACAGGCTCGAGCAGAACCCCAGCGGCCAGACCAGCACCTGCACCATCGTCAGCGCGCCCTCCATCCGCAGGGTCAGGCCGAGGAAGATGCCCAGCCACAGCATCGCCAGCCGCAGCCACAGCAGCAGGCCGACCGCGGCCGCCGCCTCGAGGAGCGAGCCCTCGATCCGCCAGCCGATCAGCAGCCCGCCGAGCATCAGGACGCCCAGCTGGACCGCCGAGTTGCCCAGGTCGGCGACCGCCCGTCCCAGGGGCACGGCGAGGCCGCTCATCGGCAGCGACCGGAACCTGTTGGTGACCCCGCGCTTGGTGTCCTCGGTGACCACGGCCATGGTGCCGTCGATGCCGAACATCATCGTCAGCGCGAGCACGCCGGGAAGCAGATAGGGCAGGTACGTCCCGCCGCCCGGCATCTCGATCGCGCCGCCGAACAGGTAGCCGAAGATCAGCAGCATCATGATCGCGAACAGGATGCCGAACACCGGCCCCCACGGCTCGCGCTGCCAGTGCTTGAGGTCGCGCAGCGTGATCACCCAGGTCTGTGTCGCGGTCTGTCGCAGGGTGGTGGTGAGTCCTGGGGTCAGATCGGTCATCGGGAGACTCCTTCAGGTGCGGTCAGATGGAGGAACACCTCGTCCAGGGTCGGCCGGCGCAGCAGCACGTCGTCGACCGTGATGCCGGCGGCGTCGAGGCTGCGTACGACCTCGACGACCGCGGCGCCGCCACCGGCCGGGCCGGCCTCGACGGTGACCTCGAGCCGATCGGGGTCGACGGCGGCGGCGGAGCCGAGGACGCCGGCCATCCGGGCGAGGTCGTCCGGCCCGGTCGCCGTGATCATCACCCGGTCGCCGCCCAGGTCGCTCTTCAAGGCCGACGGCGTGCCCTCGGCGATCACCCGGCCGGCGCCGAGCACGGTGACCATGTCGGCCAGCTGGTCGGCCTCGTCCAGGTACTGCGTGGTCAGCAGCACCGTCGTCCCGTCGGCGACGACCTGGCGCACCATCTCCCAGACCTCGTGGCGGGCGCGCGGGTCCAGCCCGGTGGTCGGCTCGTCGAGGAAGAGGATCTGCGGGCGGGTGACCAGGCCGGCGGCGATGTCGAGGCGTCGCCGCATCCCACCCGAGTAGCCCGAGACCTTCCGGTCGCCGGCCTCGGTGAGGCCGAAGGCGTCGAGGAGCTCGGCGGCGCGGCGTACGGCAGCGGGTTTCGAGAGGCCGTGCAGGCGGGCGAACATCACCAGGTTCTCCCGGCCGTGGAGGGCCTCGTCGAGGGCGGCGCTCTGCCCGACCAGGCCGATCGTGGAGCGGACCCGGGCGGGGTGGCGTACGGCGTCGTGGCCGCCGACGCGCACCTCGCCGGCGTCGGGCCGGGTGAGCGTCGCGAAGACGTTCACCGCGGTCGACTTGCCGGCACCGTTGGGCCCGAGCAGGGCGTGCACGGTGCCGGCCGCCACCTCCAGGTCGAGGCCGTCCAGCGCCTGGGTGTCGCGGTAGCGCTTGCGCACGTCTCGCGCGGACAACGGAGTCATCGGCCCACCTCGATCCGGAACACCCCACAACGCCCGGCGACGGCCTCGAAGGCCTCGGGCGTCACCGCGGTGACGACCCCGGCGTCGAGCATGATCTTCGCCCCGTCCGCCATCTGCTCGGGCCACAGTCGGAGCACGGTCAGCGCCTCGTCCCCGTCGACCTCCACGAGCTGTACGTCCTCGGTGGTCCGTCCGACCCGGAGCGTGGCGCGGCCGGAGGCGGCCCGTACGTTGCGGGCCCAGTCGGCACCCGGGAAGCCCTCGAGCAGATAGCGCCGTCCGTCCAGGTCCAGCACCGAGAGCGGGGTGCTGCGGAGCTTGCCGCTGGTGCGGCCGGGCACCGTGAGCACGGGCAGCTCCTTCATCCCGAGCCCGGTCCTCGACAGGGTCATGAAGACCTTGTTCATCGGCTTGAGCCAGCGCGGCGGCACCGGTTTCGCGTCGTTCGGCATGCACGTTCCTCCAATTTCGTACGCTGTACGAAGATGACAACGGAGCGACTGTAGCATTTGTTCCGTACGACGTACGAAATTTTTTCGGATGAGGTTACGATGAGCCACGTGCCGGAGCCAGACCAGCGTGATCAGCCAGATCCGTCCCTGCGCCTGCTCTGGCGCCATCGGACCGGGACGCCCGAGGAGCCGAAGGCGAAGCGGGGGCCGAAGCAGAAGGTGAGCGTCGACGAGGTCGTCGACGCCGCGATCGACCTGGCCGACGCGGAGGGCCTGGCGGCGGTGACGATGCGCGCGATCGCCCAGCGCTTCGGTCTGGGCGCGATGACCCTCTACTCCTACGTCCCCAACCGCGACGCGCTGCTGGTGCTCATGGCCGACCAGGTGACCGGCCGCACCGAGCTCCCGGAGCTGCCCGAGGACCCGCGCAAGCGCCTCGAGCTGGTCGCCAACCTGCAGCACGACGAGCTCCGGGCCCACCCGTGGCTGCTCGAGGTGCAGGACGTACGTCCCTGGCTGGGGCCCAACATGAGCGACCGCTACGAGTGGCAGCTGCAGGCCGTCGACGGCCTCGGGCTGACCGATCTGGAGATGGACCAGACGGTCGCCGTGCTGATCGGGTTCGCGGGCAACATCGTCCGCGGCGAGCTGATGAAGCGCCGTGCCGAGCAGGTCACCGGCATGACCGAGGCGGAGTGGTGGGCCGCCAACTACGACACGTTGACCGAGGTCATGGCGGGCAGCCACTATCCGCTGGCCAACCGGGTCGGCACCGCCGCCGGTGAGGCCTACCAGGCCGCCACCGACCCCGCGCGCGAGCTCGACTACGGACTGGCCCGGATCATCGACGGGGTCCTCGCGCACGTCAACCGATAGCCGACCCGGCGCGTCTGTCCCGCTGCGGAGTGTCGAGTCGGCGCGTCTGTCCCGCGGATGGGAGTCGAGTCGGCGCGTCAGTCCCAGGCGCTGGGGCAGTTGCGCCGACTCGGCGTGGGGATCCGGGACAGTTGCGCCGACTCGGCGGGAGAATTCGGGACAGTTGCGCCGACTCGGCGTTCGGGTCAGCCTGCGGTGCGGCGGGTGGGGGTTGCCAGGCGCTCGGAGAGGTGCGCGACCAGGTCGGCGGAGTCCTGCCGGGCGCCGTCGATGTAGGTCGAACGGCGCCGGCGGAGGACCGGGAGGCCGGTGACGTAGAGGCCGGGCAGGTCGGTGACGCCGCCGTGGTGGCGGATGGCGCCCTTGTGGTCGAAGACGTCGGCGTCGAGGAAGCCGTGGTCGGGCTTGATGCCGGTCGCCCAGACGACCGAGCCGATCTCGCCGGAGGTCAGCGAGAGGGACAGCAGCGGCTCGGGCACACGCGTGGGCTCGAGCCGTTCGCCGGACCCGCCGAAGGTCTGGTCGATGCCGGCCAGCAGCCGGTTGGCCTTGAGGTCGGCCAGGGCCGCCATGTTGGCCAGCGAGCCCGAGAAGAGCGCCGTACCGTCGCGCAGCCCGGCCAGCTTGCCGACCACCCGGACGCCCGCCTCCTGCAGCGTGTTGAGGTCGAGGGTGGTGGTGCCGCCGACGAGCTGGAACGAGGAGAGCCGACGGGCGCGGGTGATGTCGTCGAGCTCGTCCCAACGCTCGTCGAGGATCCCGGCCTCCTCGATCCAGGCGAAGATGTCCCGGCCGCGGTAGCGGCGCGGCACTCGGACGTGCTCGCCGACCGCGAGGGTGACCTGGCGGCCCGAGGCCTGCAGCTCCGCCGCGATCTGTACGCCGCTCGCGGCCGCCCCGACGACCAGGACGCCGCCGGTCGGGAGCTGCGAGGGACGCCGGTAGTCGATGGCGTGCACCGAGGGCAGGCCGGGCGGCAGATCGGCGGCCAGGGCGGGCACCACGCCGCGTACGGAACCGGTGCCGAGCACGACGTGCTCGGCCGACCAGGGGCCGGCGGAGGTATCGACCAGATAGCCGCTCGGACCGGGGGCGACGCGGTGGACCTCGACGTTCTCGTGCACCGGCGCCCCGATGACGTCGGCGTAGCCCGTGACCAGCGAGGCGACCTGCGCGGCGGTGAGGAACTCGTCGGCCTCGGCGGGGCCCAGGAGCGGGTCGGCCAGCCCGGGCAGCCGGTTCATCCAGCTCGGGGTGAGCAGGCGGAGCGAGTCCCAGCGCTGGGTGTGCCACGAGTGAGCGACCTGCCCGCGCTCGAGGACGACATGGTCGATCCCCTCGGCGCCGAGGCGGTGGCTCACCGCGAGGCCACTGTGCCCCGCCCCGATCACCGCGACGGTGGTGCGGCGAGACGGGGCACTCGTCATCACGAGACCGAGACGCTGACCGCGGTCGGGTTGGTGAGGATGTCGAAGACGGCCGAGCGCTTCTGCGACTGCGCGACCAGCGCCTCGATGTCCTCGGCGGAGGCGTCGGCGTCGATCGAGTAGTTCACACGGACACCGGTGAAGCCGTTGCGTACGTCCGCGTCGGCGCCGAGGATGCCGCGGATGTCGTGGTCGCCCTCGATGGTCGCGGTGACGGAGTTGAGCTGGATCCCGCGCTGCTGGGCGACGGCGGCGACGCCCGCGGTCAGGCAGCCGCCGAGGGCGACGAGGACCGTCTCGACCGGCGTGGGGCCCTGGTTGTCGGCGGCGAACTGCGGCGGGTGGTCGCCGTCGGACTCGAAGGAGCGCCCGGCCTCCTGCTCCTCGCCGAGGCCGAAGAAGCCCTCGACCTTGCTCTTGGAGTGGGTGCCCTTCACCCAGGTGTTGGTGGCGCGCCAGGTGAACTTGGCGGCCTCCGGAGTCTCCTGGAGGGCGGCGCGTGCGCCGAGCAGGGCCTCGACGTTGACGCCGTTGTCGACAGTGGTCTCTGTCATCGGTGGTTCCTCGTTTCGATGGGTGTGGATGGGGTTGTGGGGACTCTGGTCAGGCGAGCGAGACGTCGACCGGGACCGCGCTGCGGAGGGTATGGCCGACGGGCGAGCTGGCGAGGACCTTGGCGTGGAGCGCCTCGATCTCCTCGCGGGGTGCCTCGGAGGCGATGGTGACCACGGCGTCGATCGCGTCGAAGCCGGCGTGGCCGTCGGCGAGGCCGAGGAAGACCGTGAGGTCGACGTCGCCCTTGAGATCGATACGCAGGTCGTCGAGCTTGATCCCCGCGACCGAGGCGTTCGCGGCGTAGCCGACGGCGAGGCAGTTGCCCAGGGCGCCGAGAAGCTGCTCGACGGGGTTGGCAGCGGTGTCTCCGCCGCCGAGGCCCGCGGGCTCGTCGGACTGGGTCGGCTCGAAGGATCGGATCTTCGCCTCCGAGGCGAAGGCGCCCTTCCAGGTCACGTGGGCCGCCCACGTGGTGCGCGCCTTGGCGGGATCGTCCTGGATCGCCTGGACGAGGTTGCCGACGGCGGCGAGGTCGACATCGTTGAGCTGTGTCCGTGAATCGAGGCTCATGGGAACACTCCGGGGTCGAGGGACTAGGTTAATCGAGATAATAGACTAACTAACTCGACTATTGGGGGAGTCTCAGCGCGCGATCCGGCGTGAGGTGATCAACCCGGTGTCGAACCCGGCCAGGTGCAGGCCGCCGTGGAAGCGGGCGTGCTCGATCTTGAGGCAGCGGTTCTGGACGACGGTCAGCCCGGCGGCTCGAGCGGTCGTCGCGGCCTCGTCGTTGGTCAGCCCGAGCTGGAACCAGACCACCGGCGAGCCCAGTGCGATCACCTCGTCGACGACCGCGGGCAGGTCGCTCGCCCGGCGGAAGACGTCGACGATATCGGGGGTCTCCGGGAGGTCGGCCAGGCTGGCGTAGACGGGCCGGCCGAGCACCTCGCGGCCCGCGGCGTTCGGGTTGATGAAGTAGAGCCGGTAGTCGGTGTCCTGGGTGAGATAGGTCGCCACGTAGTAGCTCGACCGGGCCGTGTTGGCGGAGAAGCCGACGATCGCGATCGACGCCGCTGCCCGGAGCAGCCCCTGCCGCTCGCGTGCGGTCGGCTCATGGGGAATCTGCGCGATGGTCATCAGAGTTCCTTCGTGGCGGCGGTGAGCGCCTGGTCGAGGTCGAAGATGATGTCGTCGGCGTCCTCGATGCCGACGCTGATCCGCACCAGGCCGGGGGAGACGCCGGCCTCGGCGAGCCGCGACTCGCTGAGCTGGCGGTGGGTGGTCGAGGCGGGGTGGATCACCAGGGTCTTGGCGTCGCCGATGTTGGCCAGGTGGCTGGCGAGCTCGACCGACTCGATGAACCGCTCCCCGGCCGCCCGGCCGCCGGCGATGTCGAAGGAGAAGACGCTGCCCGGACCCTGGGGCAGATACTTCTGCGCCCTCGAGTGGTGCGGGTGGGAGGGCAGCCCGGCCCAGCGGACGTGCTCGATCCGCGGGTCGGCATCGAGCCACTCGGCGACGATCCGGGCGTTCTCCACGTGGCGCTGGACCCGCAGGGCCAAGGTCTCGACGCCGAGGGCGAGCTGCCACGCCGACTGGGGCGACAGCGTGGCGCCGACGTTGCGCAGGTGCTCGGCGCGGAGCCGGGTGAGGAAGGCGTACTCGCCGAAGTTGCCCCACCATGACAGGCCGCCGTAGTGCTCGACCGGCTCGTGGAAGAGCGGGAACCGCTCGGGCGAGTACTCGAAGCGGCCGGACTCGACCACCACGCCGCCCAGCGTGGTCCCGTGCCCGCCGAGGAACTTGGTCGCCGAGTGCACCACGATGTCGGCGCCCCACTCGATCGGCCGGGACAGGTACGGCGTCGGGATCGTCGAGTCGACGACCAGCGGCACGCCGTGGGCATGCGCGACATCGGCCAGTCCGGCCAGGTCGGCGATGTCGCCGGACGGGTTGGCGACGGTCTCGGCGAAGACCAGCTTCGTCTCGGGGCGGATGGCTGCTGCGTACGCCTCGGGGTCGGTCGAGGACACGAAGGTGGTCGCGACGCCGAAGCGGCGCAGGGTGACGTCGAGCTGGGTGACCGAGCCGCCGTAGAGCTGGGCAGAGGCGACGATGTGGTCGCCGGCACCCGCCAGGGAGGCGAAGGTGACGAACTCCGCCGACAGGCCCGACGCGGTGGCGACCGCCCCGATGCCCCCTTCCAGGGAGGCGAGGCGCTCCTCGAACGCGGCGACGGTCGGGTTGCCGACGCGGGTGTAGATGTTGCCGTACTTCTGCAGCGCGAAGCGTGCCGCGGCGTCGGCGGTGTCGTCGAAGACGAACGAGGCCGACTGGTAGATCGGCAGCGCCCGGGCGCCCTGGGCGGCGTCGGGGATGTTGCCCGCGTGGATCGCACGGGTGTTGAAGCCGTACGCGTGGTCGCTCATGAACCATCTCCAGTTCGATCGTTGAGGAAGCCCTCGACGAGGTCGAGGTAGCCCGGTGGGTCGAGCAGGAACGAGTCGTGGCCCCAGGTCGAGGCGATCTCGTGGCGCTCGACGTCGACCCCCGCGCGCCGCAGCTCCTTCTCGATCAGGACCGAGTGGGAGGTCCCGAAGCGCCAGTCGGAGTCGAAGGAGATCACCTGGAACCGGGTGTTCCGGATCGCCTTCGCGAAACCGTCGTCGGCGAAGGGGTCGAAGTAGTCGAGGAGGCGGGAGAGATAGAGGTAGGAGAGTGCGTCGAAGCGGTCGACGAACGTGCTCGCCTGGTGGTCGAGATAGCTCTCGATCTCGAAGTCGATCCCGAACCCCGGCGTCGAACCGTCGCGCCGCGAGCGGCCGAACTTCGCCTCCAGCCCGGGCTCGGAGACGTACGTGACGTGGCCGAGCATCCGTGCCACCGAGAGCCCGTCGACGGGGACGACGCCGTGGTCCGGGTAGCGCCCGCCGTGGAAGTCGGGGTCGCGGAGGATCGCCTGCCGGGCGATGTTCGAGAGCGCGATGTTCTGCGTGCTCAGCCGGGCGGAGGTGGCCACCAGGACCGCCCGTTCGATCTGGCCGGGGGCGTCGGCGGCCCACTGCAGGATCTGCATGCCGCCGAGCGACCCGCCGACGGCGGCGTGGAGCCGCTCGACGCCGAGGTGGGCCAGCAGCCGGCGGTGGACGGTCACCAGGTCGGCGACCGAGATCAGCGGGAAGTCGAGCCCCCAGGCGCGGCCGGTGGCGGGATCGGTCGAGGACGGCCCGGTGGTGCCTCGGCAGCCGCCGAGGAGGTTGGCGCAGACGACGAAGAACCGGTCCGTGTCGACCGGCTTCCCCGGCCCGACCATCGTCGACCACCACTGCGCCGCCTCGGCGTCGCCGGTGAGCGCGTGGGCGACGAACACGACGTTGTCCCGGGCGGGCGCGAGGTCGCCGTAGGTCGCGTAGGCGACCTCGACGGGAGCCAGCGTGCGGCCGCCGGACAGGTGCAGCGGTTCGGCCTCGTCGAAGAGGCGGGCACGACGCACGGCGGTCAATCGACACCCCTCTCTGCATTAAGTCGAGTTAGTAACTACAGAATTTAGCGCGTGTATCGGGCTCGGCGGTGGATGTCCGGCATCCAGGCAGCCAGGTCCCCGGCCGATCCCTCAGGGAGGGCTGGTTGACTTACCCCCGTGACAACCAGTGCTGACACTCCCGAGCTCGACCTGACGACCGACGTGGTGACGCTGACCCGGCAGCTGATGGACATCAACTCGGTGAGCCTCAACGAGCTGGAGCTGGCCGATGCCGTGGAGCGGGCACTGGCCGCGTACGACCACCTCGTCGTCGAGCGGCGGGGCAACTCGATCGTGGCGCGCACCGATCTCGGTCTCCCCGAGCGCGTGGTCATCGCGGGCCACCTCGACACGGTGCCGGTCAACGGCAACTTCCCGAGCCGCCTCGACGAGGCCACCGGCATCCTGCACGGCCTCGGAGCCTGCGACATGAAGTCCGGTGACGCGGTCATCCTCAAGCTCGCCGCCACGCTGGACGCGCCCAACCGCGACGTGACGTACGTCTTCTACGACGCCGAGGAGATCGAGGCCGTCCACAACGGACTCGGCAAGCTCGCGGCCAGCGAGCCCGACCTGCTCGCCGGGGACTTCGCGATCCTGATGGAGCCCTCCAACGCCGGCGTCGAGGCGGGCTGCCAGGGCACCCTGCGGGTCGAGGTGCGCACCACCGGCGAGCGCTCCCACAGTGCCCGCTCGTGGCGCGGTGTCAACGCGATCCACAAGGCCGGCGAGGTGCTGCGCCGCCTGGAGGCGTACGTCCCGCGCAAGCCGGTCATCGACGGGCTCGAGTACCACGAGGGGCTCAACGCGGTCTTCGTCTCCGGGGGAGTGGCTGGCAACGTGATCCCCGACGAGTGCGTGGTCACGGTCAACTACCGCTTCGCGCCGGACCGCTCCGAGGAGGAGGCGCTCGCCTTCGTGCAGAGCTTCTTCGAGGGCTACGAGGTCACCCTGACCGACTCCGCGCCCGGGGCGCTGCCGGGCCTGGACCGGCCGGCGGCCAAGGCCTTCGTCGAGGCGGTCGGCGGCGAGGTCGGGCCCAAGTTCGGCTGGACCGATGTGGCGCGGTTCACGGTTCTCGGCATACCGGCGGTCAACTATGGTCCAGGGGACCCGATGTTCGCCCACAAAGCCGACGAGCACGTGCGGATCTCCGAGATCACCACGTGCGAGCTGGCCCTTCGTGATTGGTTGACCGCATGACGCGACGCAGCGGCTCCGGCCCGCGCCCCACCAAGGGGCGTCCGGCCGGCAGCACCACCGACCAACGACTGCTGGACAGCTCCGGCCACGGCGACTGGGTCCACACCGACCCCTGGCGGGTCATGAAGATCCAGGCCGAGTTCGTCGAGGGGTTCAACGACCTCTCCGAGATCGGTCCCGCGATCAGCGTGTTCGGGTCCGCGCGCACGCCTCACGACCACCCGACCTACGCCCAGGCCGAGGCGGTCGGCCGCGGACTGGCCGAGGCCGGCTTCGTGGTGATCACCGGCGGTGGCCCGGGCACGATGGAGGCGGCCAACAAGGGCGCCCTGGAGGCCGGTGGCGAGTCGATCGGCCTCGGCATCGAGCTGCCCTTCGAGGCCAGGCTCAACGACTACGTCAGCTTCGGGCTCAACTTCCGCTACTTCTTCGTGCGGAAGATGATGTTCGTCAAGTACTCCCAGGGCTACGTCGTCATGCCCGGCGGCCTCGGCACCATGGACGAGCTCTTCGAGGCGATGACGCTCTCCCAGACCAAGAAGATCACCCAGTTCCCGATCGTGCTGATGGGCGTGAAGCACTGGGAGGGGCTCCTCGACTGGATGCGCGAGACGATGCTCTCCGACGGCCGGATCAAGCAGACCGACCTCGACATGATCACCCTCACCGACGACGTGGACGAGGCGGTCGAGCTGATGCTGAAGGCGCGTGACTGAAGCGATGGGCTGGATCTTCGCGGCACTCATCGTGCTGGTTCTCGGAGGAGTCGCCCTCGTAGCCGCCGGATCAGGTGCGCCGATGGGGGAGGAGTACGGCGACCGGCCCGACGCTCTGGTGCCCCGCGACCGCGTCCTGGAGGCAGCAGACCTGCGTCGCGTACGTTTCTCGGTCGCGCTCCGCGGCTACCGGATGGACGAGGTGGACGCTCTGATCGCCCGCCTTGCCGAGGAGGCAGAATGGCGTGAGTCGACCGCGGCCGGGGATGCCGGTGACGGGGTCGGAGTCGGGGGACTCACATCACACACGCCCGAGCCCGATTCGGGCTCGCCCGACGTCTAGGACAGAATCGCTGCCGTGAGCTTCGCTGCCGTACTCGTCTACGCCGTGACCGCCCTGGTCGCGGTGATCGTCGCGCTCACCTACCTCAAGCCCCATCTCCTGCAGCCGCAGCGGGCGGGACTGCCGCCCCGGATCCACCTGTACGCCGGCGTCGCCGGCCTGCTGATCTGGGTCCTCTTCCTCGCCTCGCCGTCGTCGTTCTTCCTCGGCGGCAACCTCCCGGGCGTGATCGGGCTCTTCGGGATCTGGCTGGCCGCGATCGCGGGTCTCTACCTGCTCGCCCGGCGGCTCAAGGAGCAGCGCGCCGGTGCCGTCGACGACGACTACGGCTATGACGACTACGACGAGGAGTACGCCGCCGAGGACGGTTACGGCTACGACGAGTCCGGCTATGACGATGCCGGCTACGACGGCTACAGCGAGTACGACGACCGGGCCGGCTACGCCGACCCGCGGCGATCGGCCCAGCAGTCGGTGGCCCGGTCCGCGGTCCCGCCCGTTCCGCAGCCGGTCGCCCAGCCCGGACGACCGGCCGAGCGCAGGCCCGAGCCTCGGCCTGAGCCTCGGCCGGAGCCTCGACGGGCGGCCGCCGGGCTCGACGAGACCGCGGTGATGGCTCCGGTCGAACGTGACCCCTCGCCCGCACCGCCGCCGGCTCCCGCACCCGCTCCTGCTCCCGCGCCGGCGCGGGACGGGCAGATCGGTCGTCGCGTGGCAGGGCGTCAGGCGCCGCCGCAGCCCGCGCCCCAGCAGCCTTCGGCACCGCAGCCCCCGCCCGCGCCGCAGCGGTCCGCCCCGCAGCGGTCTGCCCCGCAGCGGTCTGCGCAGCGCCCTCCCGCGCCCCAGCCGCCCGCGCCGGACGCCCCCGTGCGATCCCGGCAGGAGCGGTCCCGCCAGGAGTGGCCGGCGCCCGCACGCCCCGCCCAGGAGCGGCCCGCGCAGGAGCGTCCGGTGCAGGAGCGTCCGGTGCAGGAGCGGCCGGCACCGGAGCAGCCGGTGCGCGAGCGGCCCGCGCCCCAGCGCCCGACGCCGCAGCGCCCGACACCGCAGCGCCCGACACCGCAACGCCCGGCGCCTCAGCACCAGGCTCCGCAGCCGCCGCCACCCGAGCAGCCCCAGCCGGGCCAGCCCCAGCCTGGCCAGCCCCAGCCGGGCCGTGGCCAGGGCGGCCAGGATCCGTGGGGTCGCCGGCAGGAGCCGCCGCAGCGCCGCTCCCGTGGCTACGACAACCGCTACGACGACCGCCGCAACGACAGCCACGACGAGTTCGCCGACCGCCGATACCGTCGTGACAGCAGCTACTCGGGCTACCCGGGTCAGCCGCAGCCGGGCCAGCCGCAGCCGGCCCCGCCGCGCGCCCCGCGGCCCGCGCCACGCCCGGCACCGCAGCCCGAGCCGCAGCCCGAGCCCGCACCCGCACCGCCGCCGAGCCGGCCGTCGGGTCGCCGGGTGGCGCAGGAGCCCGAGGCGTACGACCCCTACTCCTTCGAGTCCTACGGTCCCCGTGGCCGGGCCGAGTCCGAGGCGCCGCGCGCGCCCCAGAGGCGGTCGCGTCGGCAGCAGGACCAGGACTACGACGACCCCGCCTACGCGGGATACGAGCAGGGCTACGACCAGGCCTACGAGCAGGGCTACGACCAGCCGTACGCCCAGGGCTACGACTACGACGAGGCGTACGACCGCGGCTACGACGACCGCTACGACGATCGCTATGACGACGCCTACGACCGGTCGGCCGGCGGCGATCACCGGGAGCGTGGCGGAGCGTTCCTCGAGGGCTCCGGGGCGGCGATCGTGGTGCACCTCACGCTGGTGATCCTGGCGATCTGGTTGACGTGGGCCTACGGGACCTCGGTCATCTGACAGGTTCGATTGCAGGTCAACCCGCCGAAACTCCCACCTTGCCGTCAGGTCTGCTGACCTGATGAGGGATAATGGACGCGCAATGCGCGCTCCGAGGCCATCCGGCAGGTGAGCGCCGACACGCGAGACACGGAAGAAGGTGCCGCATGGCGGCGATGAAGCCGCGGACGGGAGACGGTCCGCTGGAGGTCACCAAGGAAGGTCGGGGCATCGTGATGCGCGTCCCGCTCGAGGGTGGTGGCCGGTTGGTCGTCGAACTGAACGCCGAAGAGGCCGCTGCGCTCGGCGAAGAGATCAAAGGTCTCGGGCTGAACGCGTAGATGACCACAACGCTGCCGTCACAGGCTCTGCCGTCGCAGGTCACGCCGCCCACCTTCACGCTCAGCCCTCTCGGTCCGGAGAGCCTCGATGCCGAGATCATCGCGCTCCCGGTCATCCCCGGCGAGGATGCGCTGGTCATCGGTCCCGGGGCCGCCGACCTGGGCGACGATCACGACCTGCTGGGTCACCTCGAGTTCGAGGGTGCCACCGGCAGTGCCGGTGAGGTGACGACGTACGCCGTCGCCGGCTCCGGTGCGCTGCGACGGATCCTACTGATCGGTGTCGGCGCGCAACGTCGCGACGACTTCCGGCGAGCGGGGGCCGCACTGGCTCGCGCCGTACGGGACCGGTCGGAGGTGGTCACGACCATTCCGGCAGTCGATCCCGAGGTCGGGCTGGAGCCGTTCGTGGCCGGCGCGACGCTGGGGTCCTTCCTCTTCCACTGGCGCTCCGAGGGAGCGCCGTGGACGCCGGTGGAGACGATCACCCTGGCCGACCTAGGCGATGACCAGGCGGCAGCGTTGGACCGGGCTCAGGCGATCGCGCGCGCCGGCTGGCGCGCGCGATTCTTCGCCACGGTCCCGAGCAACCTCAAGAACCCGGCCTGGCTCGCCGAGCAGGCCACGGCCCTGGGTGCGGAGACCGGTCTGAAGGTCACCGTCTGGGGCGAGGACCAGCTCGCCGCGGAGGGCTTCGGGGGCATCGTCGCGGTCGGTCAGGGATCGGCGACCCCGCCGAGGCTGATCCGGCTCGACTACACGCCCCGCAAGGCCGGCCGGAGGACGCCGACCGTGGTGCTGGTCGGCAAGGGCATCACCTTCGACACCGGCGGGCTCAACATCAAGCCCGGTGACGGCATGATCAACATGAAGCGCGACATGACCGGCGGCGCGGTGGTGCTCTCGGTGATGTCGGCGCTCGCCGAGATCGGCTGCCCGGTCAAGGTCGTCGGTCTCATCGCCTCCGCGGAGAACGCCATCTCCGGCTCGGCGCTGCGTCCCGGCGACGTGGTCACCCACTACGGCGGCCGCACCTCCGAGGTCACCAACACCGACGCCGAGGGCCGGCTCGTGCTGGCCGACGCGATGGCGTACGCCGTGGACAAGATCAAACCTGCCGCGCTGGTCGACATCGCCACCCTGACCGGTGCGATGCGGGTGGCGCTCGGGCAGACGATGGCCGGCTACTTCGCCGACGACGACGCGCTGGCGAACCGGCTGAGCGAGGCCTCGGACCTGTCCGGCGAGACGCTGTGGCGGATGCCGCTGGTCGCGGACTACGAGGACAAGCTGTCCTCGAAGGTCGCCGACGCCGACAACGCCCCCGGCGGCCCCGGCGCCATCACCGCCGCGCTCTTCCTGCACCACTTCACCGGCGGAATCCCGTGGGCCCACCTCGACGTGGCCTGCGGTGACGCCTACGCCGACGTCCACGAGCTCACCCCCGGCCCCACCGGCTTCGGTGCCCGGGTGCTGCTGACGTGGCTGGCCGAAGCGGACCCGCTGGCCGGCGTCGGTTCCTGACGAGAGGTCACCCCGGTCGGCCGAGAGGTCACCTACGTCGGCCGAGCCGGCACGCAGGTGCCGCCTCGGCCGACGGGGCTGACGCCTCGCTCGGCTAGATCTTGCGGGCGAGCAGCAGGCCGTCGCCGACGGGGAGCAGCAGCGGGATCAGGTCGTCGTTGTCGGCGACCTGCTGGTTGAGCTCGCGGATGGTGGCGGTCTCCTCGTCGCGTACGGACGGGTCGGCCACGCGGTCGTGCCACAGCGCGTTGTCGAAGGCGACCACGCCGCCGGGACGGAGGAGGCGCAGGGCCTCCTTGAGGTAGGCCGCGTACTCCGTCTTGTCGCCGTCGACGAAGACGATGTCGTAGTGGTTGTCGGTGAGCCGGGGGAGCACGTCGAGGGCGGCGCCGGCGATGCACCGCGCCTGCCGCTGGCCGAAGCCGGCCTCGGTGAAGCTCTGCCGCGCCAGCCGCTGGTGCTCGGTCTCGATGTCGACGGTGGTCAGGACCCCGTCGGGACGCATTCCGCGCAGCAGCCACAGCCCGGAGACGCCCGTGCCGGTGCCGACCTCGACGACGTTCTTGGCGTCCAGGACGGAGGCGAGGAAGCGGAGCGTGGCGCCACCGCCCGGCCCGATCGGCGCGACTCCGACCTCCTCGGCCCGGGAGCGGGCGGCTGCGAGGAGGTCGTCCTCCGCGACGTACTCGTCGGCGTAGGTCCAACTTGCGGTCGAGACAGGGCTGGTCACACCGCAAAACCTAACGTGTTTCCCTCCACGGTGCGGGAACGCCTGATCCAACTTGTGCGTTGGACGGTGACAGGAAGAGGAAAAATAGGAGCCTCACAGGCAACTCTCAGCCCTTCCAGGTCCAGGCGATCTACCGTAGGAGATGTCAGCGATCAGCGAGACAGGCAGGAGCACCATGACCGCGGAACCCACGACCGAGACCCCGACGTCAGAGCCGGGTGTGCCGTCGTGGGACGAGATCGTGGAGAAGCACTCCGACAGGGTCTACCGGCTCGCCTACCGTCTTACCGGCAACCGCCCCGACGCGGAGGATCTCACCCAAGAGGTCTTCGTACGCGTCTTCCGCTCTCTCGACACCTACAGCCCCGGCACCTTCGAGGGCTGGCTGCACCGGATCACCACCAACCTCTTCCTGGACCAGGCCCGCCGCAAGCAGCGGATCCGCTTCGATGCCCTCTCCGACGAGCGCGCCTCGCGCCTGACGAGCAACGGCCCGACGCCCGACCTGGCCTACACCGACCAGCGCTTCGACGACGACATCGAGCGCGCCCTGGCCACGCTGCCGCCCGACTTCCGGGCCGCGGTCGTGCTCTGTGACGTGGAGGGGCTCTCCTACGAGGAGATCTCGGAGATCCTCGGTGCCAAGCTCGGCACCGTCCGTTCGCGGATCCACCGCGGCCGGGCGATGCTCCGTGACGCTCTCGCCCACCGCGCCCCGCGCGGCGGACGGCTGCGTCACTCCGGGCCCAAGGTGTTGTGGGGCGGGGCTTCATGAGTTTTTTGGGCAACCACCTCGGCGCGCGCACCAGCGCGCTTCTCGACGGCCAGCTCCCCGAAGCGGAGGAGGAGCGGGCCTGGGCCCACGTGCACGAGTGCTGCGCCTGCCGCCGCCTCGTCGAGCGTGAGGGCTGGCTCAAGCGGCGCCTGGCCGGGCTGAGCGTCGATCCCGGCGTCTCGGCCCCGGCCGACCTGAAAGGGTCTCTCCGTGGTGGCGTGATGGCCGCCTCGATGTGGCCCACCGATGACCCTTCGACAAGCTCAGGACATCGCCTCGGCGAGAGCTACTCCGACCCCCGTTCCATGCGGCGTACGTTGGTGATGGTCGCCGCCGGTGGCGGTGCTGTCGGCGCCGCGGTGTTCAGCATGTTCACCTTCGCCGCCGCGCCCGCCGACGCGCCGGTCCCGAGGAATCTTCCGGTCACCTCGGTCACCCAGGTCCCGGGCGCCCCGGTCGTCGCGCACGTACGCCGCTGACCGGCGACACGGCGACACGTCACGAGACCCCGGCTGCCCATTGTTGGGACGAGTGGGAAGAATGGGTCCTGTGACGCAGGAACCACAAGACGACCAGTCGCGGCCGATCTCTCGTTGGGCACCGCCGAGCAACGTGCCGAACGTGCCCCCGGCCGGACAGTCGTCCCCCGACAACGTCGTCGACGACGAGCGCGACACGGCTGAGGTGCCGCTTCCGGACGTACCGAGGCCCGCTGTCGCGCCGGGCCCGGGCGCCGTCACCGGCCCGATGCCGCCCTCGCCGCCGCCGCCCGGTCCCTCGCTGCCCGGGTTCGACGCCCCGCCGGTCCCGCCGCCCGTGTCAGCGGTCAGGACCGACTCCACGCAGCGCCGGCGCGTTCCGGGCCCGATCTGGGCGCTCGCGGCTGCCGTGGCTTTCCTGCTCGGGGTGCTGGGCGGATACGCAGGTGGCGTGCTCGAGGACCAGGACGACATGTCCAGCCTGGCCGGCGGCGGGCTCGACCCCGGCTCGATCGAGACCGACGCGCCCCTGGCGGGTGACGACGCCAGCATCGTGAAGGTGGCCGCGACGCTGCTGCCCTCGACGGTGCAGATCTTCGCCGAATACCAGGGCGTCGAGGACGCCGCGACCGGCTCCGGGTTCGTCTTCGACCGCAACGGCCACGTGGTGACCAACAACCACGTCGTCGCCGACGCGGCCAAGGCCAAGGGCAGCATCGAGGTGGTCGACCACAAGGGCCGTCGCTACAAGGCCGACGTGGTCGGGCGCAGCGCGGTCTACGACCTCGCGGTGCTCGACGTGCCGGAGGTCAAGGAGCTCGAGCCCGCGTCGCTGGGCAGCACCTCGAGGCTGAGGATCGGTGAGGGGGTCGTGGCCATCGGCTCGCCGCTCGGTCTCAGCTCGACGGTGACCTCGGGCATCGTGAGCGCGCTCCAGCGCCCGGTGAGCACCGGACAGACCGAGGACGACACCTCTTACATCAACGCCGTCCAGACCGACGCCGCGATCAACCCCGGCAACTCCGGCGGTCCGCTCGTCAACCTCGTCGGCCAGGTCATCGGGGTCAACTCGGCGATCGCGACCGCTGGTGGCGGCGAGGGCGGTGAGGGCGGCAGCATCGGCGTCGGCTTCGCGATCCCGATCGACCAGGTCAAGGTGACCGCCGCGCAGATCCTCAAGACCGGCAAGGCCACCTACCCGATCGTCGGCGCCTCCGTCGACGTCCAGGCCGTCGACCACAACGGTGCGTTGATCTCGGTGGTGGAGGCGGGTTCGCCCGCGGCCGCCGGCGGGCTCAAGGACGGCGACCGGGTCACCAAGGTCGGCGACGTCACCGTCACCGACGGGATCGGCATGATCGTCGCCATCCGCGCCCACCAGCCGGGGGAGACGATCGAGTTCACCGTGATGCGCAACGGCGCCCGCCACGAGCTCAAGATCAAGCTGGAGGCACAGACCGAGAACCTCGCCTGACACCGCGAGGCAGAAGACGCGAAGAGCTGCTGGGCGCGATGCCCGGCAGCTCTTCGCGTTGTTGTGGGGAAGGTTTGGTTGTGGGGGTTGAGGGCTGTGACTCAGGACGCGTCCGGCGTGGCGGCGGGCGCAGCGCCCTCGGCCTCGACGAACGGGTGGTCGGCCACGAAGGCCTTGGTCTGCGAGTACATGTCATCGATGAACTTCTCGAGGACGCTGGCCTCGACGCGCCACTGGCCGCGGCCGCCGATCTTGATGGCGGGGAGCTCACCACGGCGGACAAGGGCATAGACCTGTGCGCTCGAGGTGTTGAGCACCTCGGCCACGTCGGCAAGAGTCAGGAAGCGGGGGGTACCAGACATAAGGATCAGTCTCCCAGACTTGGCAAGCGGCCGTAAACCATCGCGCAAACCTGTTAGCCCGCTTTAGGTAGTGTTGCGCTGCTTTGTGGATGCGTGGTGGGTGAACCGTGAAGCAGAGTCGCGCTAGGCAGCGAACAAGAGATACAACCCGCCAACAGTGAAGCCGACCATCGTCACCAGAAGCGGCACCTGCCCGGTCACCAGATGCTGCTTGGGAAGCACCTGGAGCGCCCGGATGTGGGCCGACCAGACGCCGAGCACGTGACCGATGATCACCGCGGCCACCTTGATCACGGCCAGCAGCGTGGCGTGGAAGGCGAAGAAGTAGGAGACCGGGAGGTCGGCCGTTCCGAACCAGTCGCCTCCGTTTCCGAGCGGATCCGACGCGTTGCGCAGCGTCGCCAGCCCGCTCTCCCAGAAGTAGCTGAGGTAGTGGGCCACGACGTAGCCGACGATGATCGGCACGATCGAGGGCGCCAGCTCGGCGGGCAGCGCCCGGCGCGGCACGTCACCGACGCCGGTCAGCATCGTCCCGAGGCAGTAGAACCCGGCCACGACCAGCGGGAACGAGATCAGGGCGAGGTTGCTGATCAGGTAGGCGGTGCCGCCCGAGATCTCCGGGCTCTGCACGATCTGGAGCCAAGGCGGAGACTCCCGGTAGGAGTCGTAGACGATGGTGCCGAACAGCACGGAGACGACCGCGACCAGGCCGGGGGCCGGACGCAGGGTGTCGAGGTTGCCGAGCGGGGTGCGCAGGACCAGGTTGCCGGCCTGCGTACGTCCCCACACCGACAGCTTCGCGGTCAGTGACGAGTAGACCTCGAACGGGTCGCAGCGCTCCAGGAATTCCTCACCGAAGAGCACGCCGCCGAGGATCATGACGGCCAGGTAGACGGCCAGCCAGAGACGTACGGGGCCGAGGTAGTTGTTGTCCGGGTAGACCAGCTCGAGCCAGGCGAAGGCGAGGAGCGTGAACGCCGCGGGCCAGTAGCCGAGGCGCTCGGGCAGCCGGAGCGGGGGATCGCCCGGTCCGCGCAGCCAGGTCAGTCCGGCCACGAACGTGCGGGCCGGGCTGATCGCCTTCCAGACCGGTCCGAAGAGGAGCGAGAACGGGACGAGGCCGACCCAGATCCAGACGTACGTCATCCCGAAGATGGGATTCAGGGCGTTGTCGGAGCCGGCGAAGGCGACCAGCACGAAGTAGGCGAAGATCAGCAGCCCGACGACGCGCCACAGCGCGCTCCAGGCGGGGGAGTCGACGACACGCCCGAGCCGCGGCAACGGCCAACCTCGGGGGTTGCGACTCTGCGGACCCTGTGCGGCGACCAGCTCGCCCTCGGCGGCGCGCCTGGTGGTCAGCACCAGCAGTGCGAAGGAGACGACCAGGGCGAGGACGGCGCCCGCGATGACGTACTCGAGCGGCAGTGGGAGGTCCTGGCGACCGCCCACGCCGTGGGTGAGGATCACCTGACCTCGAGGGTGACGATGGTCTTGCCGAGCGTGTGCGACTCGACCACGAACTGACCGGGGATGTCGAACGCGCCCAGGCTGATCCGGGTGGTGCCCACGCCGTAGGCGGCGGACTGCGCCGGGTCGGTGTGCACGTGGATCTCGCCGGCGGCGTCGGCGGTCACGTCGAGCTCGACGCTGTGGCCGAGCGGGACGTCGACCTGGGTGCCGTGCGGGTCGACCGAGTCATCGGAGAAGTTGATCTGGACGACCACCGGGTCGCTGTCGGTGCTGGGCTCGGTGGCGACGTCGTTTCCGCAGGCGGTCGCGATCGACGCGATCCCGCAGATTGCTGCCACGACCGCGATGATTCGGGCCGTGAGGCGCATTGCTCCCCCGTTTCGTGGGCTAAGTTCAAGCTGGCTTCTGCCACAATCGCACATGAACCAAAGAGGGGGCTGAGAGGGTATGAGCGAGCGTCAGCGAGCGACCATAGGCCTCAGGCCGCCACGTCCGTACGATGGCGCTTTGGCTATGGAGGTGGCAGCATGAGCGACCGACTTCGGCCACGTGAGGTGGCGTTCCTGGACGGGGAGACGCTTTCGGTGCCGCACCAGGTGGCGAGCATCGAGCTGATCCAGCCCCGGTCCGAGGGCTTCGACTACGGCGCGTTCCTCGAGCACGTCGAGGACCGGCTGTCCTTCGTGCCCCGCTACCGCCAACGGGTCCGGGTGGTGCCCGGTCGCATCGCCTACCCGGTCTGGGCGGACGACGACCGGTTCGACCTCACCTACCACGTACGCCGCTCCGCGCTGCCCCGCCCGGGCTCGATGGACCAGCTCCTCGACCTGGCCGGCCGGATCGTCTCCCGGCCCCTGGACCGCTCCCGGCCGCTGTGGGAGCTCTACGTCATCGAGGGGCTGGCCGGCGATCGGGTCGCACTGATCACCAAGACCCACCAGGCGCTGGTGGACGGTGCCGAGACGGTCGACCTGGTCCAGCTGCTGCTCGACGACAAGCCCGAGGTCGGGCCGATCGTGCCCGACCTGTGGGAGCCGCCGGAGCCGCAGTCGAGTGCCCGTCTGGTCGCAGGTGCGGTCTTCGACGCGGTCACCTCGGTCAGCGGGCTGACCGGCACCGCACGCAGCCTGGGCGGCGTCGCCCTGGGACGGGTCACCAGCGTCGCCAAGGATCTCCAGACCGCGGGCAACGGGATCGCCCGGGCGCTCACCGGCCGGACTCCGGAGCGGCCGACACCGCTCAGCGGCGCGCTCTCCCAGCAGCGGCTGGTGGTCACGCTGCAGGCCGATCTGGCCGACTTCCGCCGCATCCGGGACACCCACGGCGGCACCGTCAACGACGTGATCCTCGCTGCCGTCACCGGCGGTCTGCGCGCGTGGCTGATGACCCGGCAGCAGTCGCTGGCCGGCGTACGCCAGGTGCCGGCGCTGGTGCCGGTCTCGGTGATCGACGAGGAGCTCGACCCGACGCAGCTGGGCTCGGCGGTCGCGCCCCACTTCGTGGTGCTGCCGGTCGCGGAGCCGTCGCCGGTGGTCCGCCTCCACCAGGTGTCCTACTCCTTCGAGCAGCACAAGGCGAACGCCCGCACGGTCAGCGCGCAGCGGCTGGCGGGGATCAGCGGCTTCGCCCCGGCGACCTTCCACGTGGTCGGCTCCCGGGTGGCCGCCGAGAGCGAGCACGACTACCTGCTCTCGGTGTGCAACGTGCCCGGTCCGCAGGAGGCTCGCTATGCGGCCGGCTCGCGGCTGGTGGCCTCCTATCCGATCCACCCGCTGACCGAGGGCCACGCCCTCGCGATCGGGGTGACCTCCTACGACGGCCAGGTCTTCTTCGCGATCACCGCCGACCGTGACCTGGTGCCCGACGCGTCGCTGGTCGGACAGTGCATCAGCGAGGCCCTCGACGAGCTGCTCGACACCGCATCCGGCCGCCGCTTCCGCGCGCCTCGGGGCCTGCGCGTGGTCAAGAACTCCGGCGAGTGAGGCACAATCCCACCGTGACCCGCATCTACGTACCCGCCACGCTCGCGCTGCTCGCTGACTGGTACGCCAAGGGCGAGCTGCCCGGCACCGCCGACGGCTACGCCGCCCCCGACGACAGCGAAGAGGCCGAGTACGCAGCCCTGATGAGCGCCGCCGACGACTCGGCGGCGCTCTTGGCCGGTCCCGGGCGCCGGGTCGTGGTCGTCGTGGACGCGCCGGCCGCCCTGGGCGACCAGGTGGTGCCGTTGAAGCTCGTCGCCGCCGTCCACGCCGACCTCGCCGACCGGCCCGCCGACGCCGACCCCGACGAGGACCTGGGCTGGTTCGCGACCCAGGAGATCCCTCAGCTCATCGGGTAGATCGGCGTCGGCGGCGCGGTCTCAGGCCGGGGTCACTCCTCCTCGCCCCACCACGTCTCGGTGTCGACGCCCTGGTAGGGCGGGACCTTGACGGTGCGGGCACCGGCCTTGCCGCCGATGGTGATGGTGCGGTAGCTGACGTTGTTCGACCGCGTCCGCTCGTAGAGGTTGCCGTCGGGGTTGACGGTGACCTTGATCCGGTAGGTGCCGTTCTTGACCTTGCTCAGGTCGAAGGCCTGGGTCTGGGCCTGGTTGTAGGTGTCGCCCCAGCCCGTCGGCATGGTCTCCCGGAGCCAGAGCGCGGACTTCTCGCCACAGGCCGACTGCAGGCCGGTCTGGCTGGGCCGCAGCGTCGCGCCGGGCACGGTCAGGTCCACCGGGTCGGTCGGCGCGAGGCACCAGGACTGCTTGCCGCTCGTGGAGACGACCTTGTCCTTGGCGTCGACCAGCTCGTACTTGGCGAAGTCGAGGAAGTGCCAGTGGTTGTGCTCGGGCGCCTCGTGGAACTCCATCGTGCCGGTGCGCTTCACCCCGACCTGCTTACCGTCGCGGTAGAACATCTGGTAGGCGTCCATCACCGCCGAGGTGCCGCGGCGGAAGCCCTCCACGACCATCGGCGCGGGGCCCGCGTTCCACTCGTTGGCGGCGAAGTTGAGGCGGTCGGTGCCGCTTTCGTCGACCTCGGTCGAGATCTGCCATGCGGGCAGCGAGACCAGGTCGGGCAGGGTGTCCTTCTTGGGCTTGCCCGGCTTGATGATGCCGAGAGCGCCGCCCAGCGGGAGCCGGCCGCGGCCGTTCTCGCCGCCCTCCAGCGTCTCTCGCGGCACCACGGTGCGGGCGCCCTGGTCGTCATCGGCGCCGTGCGCCGCCATGATGCCCATCTCGCCCTCGGTCTCGCAGCCACCCTCGGCGCATCCGTCGACGATGACCAGATCCTGCTTGGCGGTGCGGCTGGCGTTCGGCAGACCGAGGAAGTCGGCGACCGCCTTGCTGACGCTCATCGTCATGGTGAGCCGGGTCTCGCCCTTGGTCTCGAACTCGAGGTCGGAGACGGCCGGGACCGCCATGCCCCGCTCGATCCCGTAGAGGACGCCCTTGGTGAACCAGTTGCCGCCGCAGAACTCGGGGTAGACCGGACCGGTGGCGCCGTCGGTCTGCACCCGCTGCCGGTCGTAGCCACCGGGGCACAGCGGCCGGGTGTCGTCGAGGACGACCTTGCCGGACTTGGTCTTGAGCGTGACCCGCAGGCCGTCCTTGAAGCCCTTCATCCCGTCGACGATCGAGGCCGGCGCGGTCGTGGTGGTGCGCTTCTTGCCCCGGATGACGGTCTTTGTCAGCTTGACCGGCTCGTCGTAGGCAGCGTGGCTCGCACGGAACTCGAAGGCAGCGTCATAGGCGGCCAGCCAGACCGACGGCTGGAAGTACGCCGTCCCTTCCCACGCCTCCACCTGGACGGTGTCGGCGGCGGCGACGAGCTTCAGCGTTCCCTTGCCGGTAGCACCGCTCGCGGGTCCCGAGTTCGCCGTCACCGTCGTGGTGAGGACGAGTGCGGCTGCCACCAGCCCGATGCCGGCCGAGACCAGCTGCCGCGTGCGCGTACGAGGTTTTACCATCGAGATGCCCCCTCATGAGTGGCCCGAATCCCTCCTGATCCGAGACCTGAATCCCGGCAATCTATTGCCGAGCACCTATGGGGACGGTTGGCTTTTCAGTTCGGTTGCACCAGATCGGTGACAAAATTTCAGCGGGAGAGATACGCCGCGCCCACGGCCTGCTCGAGGTCGAAGGCCTTGAGCATCAGCTCCTCGACGTACGCCTCGAGCTTGGCCCCGACCAAGGGCACCGGCACCTTGATGTTCAGCCGCACGCTCTCGGTGGTGCGCCCGTCGGACTCCGACAGGGAGATGTTGCCGCGCAGGGTGGCCAGGCCGCCGGGGACGGTGATGTCGACGACCGCCACCGTGTCGGAGGACCAGACCTCGTTTTGGTGGACGGTCAGGTCGCCGGTGACGATGCGCTTCGCGAACGACGGTACGCCGACGGTGGACTGCACGCGGTCGATGCGGACCTCCCGCGGCGCGCCGCCGATGGTCACCCGGCGACGGAGCGCGCCCTGGGCGTCGGCGACCTGCTCCCGGAAGCCCGGGTCGGCGAGCATCGCGGACACCTCGCCCATGCGAGCGTCGTAGACGAGCTCGTGCTGAAGGGTCGTCGTCATTGCCGAAATCCTTTGAGGCTCTTCTGCGGGTTGGGACGGGGGATGAGGGGGCTCAGCCGGCGAGCCAGCGGGTGCCCACCTCATGCTCCTTCTCGAGCGCCTTCTTGAAGATCGAGAGGATGAGGTCCTCCAGCTTTCCGCTGACCAGGGGCACATTCACGGTAGCGGTCAAGGTGACGGTCTCGACGGTCCCTGTGCCGTTCTCGGCCAGGCGGGCGGTGCCGGACAGCGAGCCGGGCTTGCCGGGCAGGGTGAGCTTGAGGTCGCCGGAGGCGAAGTCGGAGGACCAGATCTCGTCCTGGTGCACCTCGATGGTCTCGCCCACGAACTTCTTCGCGAACCCGGGCACGCCGCTGACCGCCTGCTCGTAGCGGATGCTCACCGTCGACCCGGTGATCGCCACGCTCTTGGACAGCGCGTGCTGCGCGTCGCAGACCTGCTCGCGGAACGTCGCGTCGGCGAGCATCCGGGAGACGGCTGCGATCGGGGCGTCGTAGGCCAGGTCCACCGACAGCTTTTTGCTCATGACCACACATCATGACGCCTACGCGGGCCAGAGTCATCAGTGAAGGGACCGAGAGAACCGACACATTCTCCGGGTATGCTCTTTACCGCGGCGCCGGCGACCGGGCCATCGGCCTATGACTCACATCGGCGATTCCTTTGGACGCGGCGGCCTATCCGGAGTGATGCCGGGATACCGTGAGAGGTGTGTCAACGGAGACGCATATCAAACCTGTCCAAGCTCCGCAGAACGTCCTGCAGAACCGACTGCCGAGCACCACCTATTTCCGCCACGTAGCCCCCGAGGAGCTCACCGGCCGCAGCGAGGCTGATCTCGCCGGCGCGGTGGGATCGCATCTGGCGCTGGCAGCGAAACGCCCCCAGGGCACCGCCGCCGTGCGCATCCTCACCCCGACCACCGCCGCAGACGGTTGGTCCGCCGGAGGCCGCAGCGTCGTCGAGATCGTCGTCGACGACATGCCCTACCTCGTGGACTCGGTCAAGACCGAGCTCTACCGTCGTGGCCTCGACGTCCATCTCGTCGTCCACCCCGTCATCGACGTCGCCCGTGACGTGACCGGTGCGCTCGAGGGGGTGAACGAAGGAGACATCCGCGAGTCCTGGATGCACATCGAGATCGACCGCCTCGCCCCCGACGCCGCCAAGGAGATCGTCGCGGGTCTGGAGGGCATCCTCGAGGACGTACGCGAGGTCGTCGAGGACGAGCCGCGGCTGCACCGCCGGCTGGCGGAGATCGCGGCCGGCCTGCGCTACACCCCGCCCAACAGCGTGCCGCGCGAGGAGGCCGCCGAGGCCGCCGAGCTGCTGGCCTGGCTGGCCGAGGACCACTTCCTGCTGACCGGCTACCGGGAGTACCGCCTCGACGGCGACTACCTGCGCGGCCGCTCCGGCACCGGCCTCGGCATCCTGCGTGCCGACCCGCCGCAGGCCCCCGACCACGGCAAGATGCCGCCGAAGGTCGCCGCCCACGCCCGGGACAAGGTCATGCTCGTCCTGGCGAAGGCCAACTCCCGCTCGACCGTCGGGGAGCCCGCCTACCTCGACCACGTCGGCATCAAGATCTTCAACGGCGCCGGCGAGGTGGTCGGCGAGCACCGTTTCCTCGGCCTGTTCACCACCAAGGCGGCCCGGGAGTCGGTGACCCGGATACCGGTCGTCCGCGGCAAGGTCGCCGCGGTCCTCGACCACACCGGCTACGACCGCCGCAGCCACACCGGCAAGGCCATGCTCGACGCGATGGAGTCCTACCCGCGCGAGGAGCTCTTCCACGCCTCCACCGAGGAGCTGATGGACCTCGCCGAGGCCGCGCTGGGAGCGATCGAGCGTCGCATCCTGCGGGTGGCCGTCCGGCCCGACACGTACGGCCGCTACGTCTCGGTGCTCGTCTCGCTGCCGCGTGACCGCTACAACACGACGGTCCGCGAGCGGTTCTCGAAGGTGCTCCTCGAAGCCCTCGGCGGCACCGACCTGGAGTTCACCGTACGCATCAGCGAGTCGACCACGGCCCGGGTGCACTTCGTGGTGCACGGCACCACCGAGTCGCTGGGCAAGGCCCTGGACACCCCGGGGCTGATCGACAGCCTGGAGTCGCGGCTGCGCAAGGCCGCCCGGAGCTGGCGCGACGACCTCGTCAGCGCGGTCATCGCCCATGCCGGCGAGGACGGCGCGGCCCGGCTCTCGCACGTGCTCGACGCCTTCCCGGAGGCCTACAAGGAGGACTTCGACGCCGACACCGGCGCCGCCGACCTGACCCGCCTGGAGCTGCTCTCGCACCAGGGCGAGGCGGTCGACTTCTCCTTCTACAAGGACCCGGAGAGCCCCGGCGGATTCCGGATCAAGATCTACCGCACCGGTGGCCCGCTCTCGCTGTCGCTGATGCTGCCGATCCTGTCCTCGTTCGGCTTCGAGGTCACCGACGAGCGGCCCTACGACCTGGAGGGCGTCGGCACGTCGGGTTCGGAGGAGTGGTTCATCTACGACTTCGGCCTCGCCTACTCCGGCACCCCGGCCGGCACGCCCACCCAGCTGGTCGCAGCGCTGCACCAGGCCTGGTCCGGGCGAAGCGAGATCGACGGGCTGAACGCGCTCGTCCTGGCGGGGCTCGACCACGGCCAGGTCACGATGCTGCGTGCGTACGCCCGCTACCTGCGCCAGACCGGCACCCCGAGCTCGTTCTTCTCGATCGGCAACGCGCTGTGCACCAACCCGGGCATCGCCCGGCAGATCGTGGAGCTGTTCGAGACGCGTTTCGACCCCTCGCTCACCGCGCGTGACGAGACCAAGCGGGCCGAGGCGATCATCGAGGCTCTCGACGACGTGGCGAGCCTGGACCAGGACCGGATCCTGCGCAGCTACGTCGCCGCGATCCTGGCGACGACGCGGACCAACTACTACCGCGGGCGGGACTACCTCTCGTTCAAGTTCGACCCGCAGCAGCTGCCCGACCTGCCGCTGCCGCGGCCGGCGTACGAGATCTTCGTCTACTCACCCGACGTCGAGGGCGTGCACCTGCGCTTCGACGCGGTGGCCCGTGGTGGGCTGCGGTGGAGCGACCGGCGCGACGACTTCCGCACCGAGGTGCTGGGGCTGGCGAAGGCGCAGCAGGTCAAGAACACCGTGATCGTGCCGGGTGGCGCGAAGGGTGGCTTCGTCCCCAAGGGCGTGGCCGGTCCCGACGCCTACGTCACGTTCCTGCGCGGTCTCCTCGACGTCACCGACAACCGGGTGGACGGCGAGATCGTGCCGCCGGCCGACGTGGTCCGCCACGACGCCGACGACTCCTACCTGGTCGTCGCGGCCGACAAGGGCACCGCCACGTTCTCCGACCTGGCCAACTCGGTCGCGGCGGAGTACGACTTCTGGCTCGGCGACGCGTTCGCCTCCGGGGGCTCGGCGGGCTACGACCACAAGGCGATGGGCATCACCTCGCGGGGTGCCTGGGTCTCGGTGCAGCACCACTTCAAGCGGCTCGGCATCGACCCGCAGGTCGACGAGATCACCGCGGTCGGCGTCGGGGACATGTCCGGCGACGTCTTCGGCAACGGCATGCTTCGCTCGGACCGCATCCGGCTGGTGGCCGCCTTCGACCACCGGCACATCTTCATCGACCCGACGCCCGACGCGGCGACGGGCTTCCAGGAGCGGAAGCGGCTCTTCGAGACGCCCCGGTCGACCTGGGAGTCCTACGACACCTCGCTGATCTCGGCGGGTGGCGGCGTGTGGTCGCGGCAGCTGAAGTGGGTGCCGATCAGCCCCGAGGTGCGTACGGCGCTCGGCCTGGCGACCGACGTCAAGCGGCTCACTCCGCAGGAGCTGATCAGCGCGATCCTGCGGGCGCCGGTCGACCTGCTGTGGAACGGCGGGATCGGGACGTACGTCAAGGCGTCCAGCGAGACCGATGCCGATGCCGGTGACCACGCCAACGACGGTGTCCGGGTGGACGCCGCCGAGCTGCGGGTGCGGGTCGTCGGTGAGGGCGGCAACCTGGGCATCACCCAGGCCGGCCGGGTCGAGTTCGCTCGCAAGGGCGGACTGATCAACACCGACGCGATCGACAACTCCGCCGGTGTCGACACCTCCGACCACGAGGTCAACCTCAAGATCCTGCTCGACCGAGAGGTACGTGCGGGCTCGCTCACGCTGGCTGCGCGGGACGAGCTCCTCGAGGAGATGACCGACGAGGTCGCGGCGCTGGTCCTGGCCGACAACGAGGCCCACAACGTCACCCTGACCCGTGCGGTCGCCTCGGCGCCGCAGCTCCTGGAGGCTCACGAGCGCCAGATCGCGGAGTGGGTCACCGAGGGCGTGCTCGACCGCGATGTCGAGGGACTGCCGTCGTCGACCGAGGTCGCACGCCGCCTGGAGGCGGGGGAGGGGCTCACCGCCCCCGAGCTGGCCGTCGTCCTCGCCTGGACCAAGATCGAGCGTCGGCGTGAGCTGGTCGCCGAGGGCCTGCCCGACCCGGCCGAGGACGAGGAGATGACCCAGCGCCTGGTCGCCTACTTCCCGACCCCGATCCGCGAGCGGTTCCCCGAGGCCATCGTGGATCACCCGCTGCGACGGGAGATCTGGGCGACCTCGGCGGTCAACGAAGAGGTCAACCGTGCCTTCGGGTGCGTAGACGAGCCGTCACGGTGAGCACGGTGCCGGCGAGCACGAGGGAGACGCCGAGCGCGGCGAAGATCCACGATGGGCCGCCGGTGTCGGGCAACGAGCTCTGAGGTGAGCTCTCCGTCGGCGGTCCCGGGTTCGGGGCCGTCGGCGGATTCTCATCTCCGCCCGGGGTCGGGACGTCGGTCGGCTCCGGCGCCGGGGTCGGGTCCGGTGTCGGGGTCGGCTCGGGCGTCGGGTCCGGCGTGGGCGTCGGGTCCGGTGTCGGGGTCGGGTCCGGCGTCGGGCTCGGCGAGGCGACCTCGTCGACCCGGAAGTCCTGCCCGCCGTGGATCTCCCCGGCGGAGGTGATCGTGACCGTGCGCGAGGCCTCGCCCACGACACGCATCCCGTCGGGCGCGGTGACGGTGATCGTGTAGTCGCCCGGCGGAAGGTCCTCGACGATGTAGCCACCCGCGTCGTCGGTCGTGACCTCGAACGGGCCGTCGGGACCGTCGACGATGACGGTGACACCGGCGACCGGGTCGCCGCTCGAGGCGTCGGTGACCCGCCCGGCGATCGATCCGGGGCGGGTGAGGTCGAAGTCGACCCCGGTCACGTCGGTCGAGGCGACCGTGACGGGTCGCGTGGTGGCGCCCGAGTAGCCCTCGGGCGCGTCGATCTCCGCGGTGTAGTCGCCGGGCGGCACCCCGTCGAGCGTGTAGTTGCCGTCGCCGTCGGTGACGGTGGTGATCGGGTCGCCGCCGCCGGCGGGCACCAGGCGCACCTGGACGCCGCCGAGCCCGCTGCCGCCACCGGTCACGGTGCCCGAGACGCTGGCCAGCTGGTCGACCACGAAGTCCTGGTCGGTGATCGGGGTGTCGTCGACGGTGATGTCGGAGCGGGTCGTGCCGTCGGGGCCCGCGGTGTAGCCGGCGGGCACGGTGAGGGTCACCGAGTAGCCCGTGCCGGCCCCGTTGTCGTCGAAGAGGTAGCTGCCGTCGGTGCCGGTGGTCGTGGTCGCGGTGGTGCCGTCAGGACGGGTGAGGGTCACGGTCGCGCCGGGGACCGGGGCACCGGCGTCGTCACGTACGGTGCCGCTGATCGGCTGCGGGATCACCTGGCGTACGTCGAAGTCGGCTCGTGAGGCGGGGTCGCCGTCGTTGCCGCGGTTGCTGACGGTCGTTTCGGTCTCTCCGACGGTCACACACCCCTCGGGCTGGCTCAGCCGGACGGTGTAGCCGTCCTGGGTGGCGAGCTCGCCGAAGGAGTAGGTGCCGTCGGCGGCGGGGCTCGTGGTGGCCAGCGTCTCGCCGTAGGGCGAGACCAGGGTGAGCACCGAGTCCTCGACCGGGCACGATCCGGAGGTCGACACGTCGGTGACGGTGCCGCCGATCGGGCGCGCCCTGCTCACGAACCAGGTCTGGTAGACCGGGAAACCGGCACGGCGGGTGAAGACGAAGGTCAGGCTGGTGAGCCGGATGTCGGGCTCGTACCAGCCGCTGGCTCCGTTGGTGTCGGTCGCGGTCGGGTTGCCGGTCAGCGTCGAGGTGGCCGGGTTCCAGGTCGGCTGGTCGGTGCCGCCGGCGTAGTTGAACGGGCCCTGGAACCATGCGGAGATCGCTGCGGCCGGGACGTCCTCGCCGTTCTCGTCGGTCGCCCGGATCTGGACCTGGTCGGAGTCGATGTCACCGAGCACGAACGCCCAGCCGGTGTCGGGCGTGGGGTTGGCGAAGGTGTACGTCGTGGTCGAGGCCCCGCTCGGGGTGTCCGCCTTCGGGCGCAGGTTGATGTAGGCGGACCCGCGGCTCGAGCCGTACTTGGCGCCCGGAGGCGTGCCGGCGTCGAGGAAGGTGGACGCGCCGCTGGGAAGGGCGACGTTGGCGCGGGAGTCGCTCGCCATCTGTGCCGCCGGGAAACCTGCCGACCGCTGGGTCATCGTCGTGGAGTAGTCGTTCGACGTCCCGGAGACGGGCGCCCACTCGGCCCACGAGTCGGTCATCGCGTGGGCCGGTGCCGGCGACAGCACCGTGACGAACACTCCGGCCAATAGTGCCAACGCCAGGCAGGCCCGGTTGAACATGGAGGGGTTCCTTTGCTTCCGAGGAGCAAAACGTTGCGTTGGGGGACTTAGGAAGGCTATCCGAGCGGGAGTCGAGATTTGCGCTCTGAATCACGCGTGTGGCGGAGGTTGGCATCGTTCGACGTCGCGGACTGCCATTCCGCGGGGCGCGGGATCGACCGGACCGACCGCGCCAGGGTCGGGATGAGGGCTGCTGCGGCGGTCAGCGCGGCGACCACCAGGACGGCCACGGCGCCGTCGACTCCGGCGAGCAGCGCCCCGGCCAGTGCCGGTGCGAGCGGGATCGAGAGCATCGAGACGAACTGCGCGGCGGCCTGCACCCTCCCGATCAGCTCCTGCGGCGTGGTCGCCATCCGGTAGGCGGCGATGCCGGCGTTGCCTGCCGGGTTCAGGAAGAGACCGACCGAGGCGGCCAGAGCCATGACCGCGGGGTGCGTCCAGAACGCCAGCGGGATCGAGAGCGGCACGAAGCTCCAGGCGACGAGGATCGTCAGCCATCCGGTCGGCAGCCGGTCGATGAGCCAGGGCGCGGCGAGGGCACCGAGGATCCCGCAGGCGCCGATGGCCGCCTCCGCCAGCCCGATCTGCCACGCCGGGAAGCCCGCTTCGACCAGCCGCAGCAGGGCCAGGAAGAAGAGCGCGTTGACGGCGAGGTTGATGGCAGGACTGAAGAGGAGCAGCGTACGCAGGAACGGCTGCCGCCAGCTGTAGCCCAGTCCCGCGGTCAGGTCGGCCAGGGGCTTCGTGGCCGCCCGTGCCGCCGCCGGTGGCGCCGAGAGGTCGGCGCGGACGCGTGCGAGCAGCAGCCAGCCCGCTGCGTACGCGATGGCGTTCCCGGCGAAGGGTGCCCATCGGGAAACGCCGAGGAGTACGCCGCCCAGCGGCCCGCCGAGCAGTCCGGCGATGTGCTGGCGGGCCTGCTGCTGGGAGAGGGCCGTGGGCAGCTGATCGGAGGCGACCACCGACCTGATCGCCGAGTTCTCGGCGGGCAGGAAGAGTCCGTTGAGCGCTCCGGTGAGCTGGGCGACGAGAAGCAGGTGGGGGAGGGTGAGCGAGCCGAGCAGGCCGGCGATCGCGAGCGAGGCGTACAGCACCGCTCCCGATCCGTGGGCGAGCCGCATGATCCGCAGTCGGTGGTGGCGGTCGGCGATCACTCCTGCGGGGAGCAGCATGCCGACCATGCCGACGAGGTGGGCCGCCTCGGCGGTGGCCGCCCAGAAGGCCGATCCGGTCATGGCGTAGGCGACCAGCGGCATCGCGAAGATGCTCACCCGGGTCCCGAGCTCGGCGACGGTGGCGCCGACCCATAGAGCGGTGAAGTCGTGGTTGCGGGCGAGAGCCCGATAGGAGGACATATCCGCACCGTAGATTGCGCAACATATATTGCGCAATAGTTCTTGCGCACTAAATGGTGCGAGATTCGGCTAGGGTGGCGCCATGGCCACCTACGACGACCCGCGGATCCTGCGCGCGATCGCCCATCCGACGCGCAACCGGGTGCTGCACGAGCTGTCTGCGGCAGGTTCCCTCCGCGCCGCCGACATCGCGAAGCGCACCGGCATCCCGGCCAACCAGGCGAGCTTCCACCTGCGACAGCTCGCGAAGTACGGGCTGGTCGAGGTCGCTCCCGACGCCGGCCGCGACAAGCGTGACCGCGTCTGGCGACTCGTCGACGACGACATCACGCTCAACCCCAGACAGATCGTCGAGCAGCCCGGGGGCGATGCCGCCTACACGGTGTTCCAGCGCAACTCCGTGGCATGGGGCCACCACCTGGTCGACCAGGCCTTCCAGATCTCCGCGGACGAGGACAACCCGGCCAAGCGCATCGTCTCGGAGACCTCCCTGCGGCTCTCCGAGGACGACGCCGTCCGGCTCCAGCAAGAGCTGAACGAGGTCGTCGCCCGCTATCGCGAGGCCGGTCGCCGGTCCGACGACGAGCTGGACCTCTACTCCGTCTATCAGATCATCCAGCCGATGCCGGACCTCGCCGGCGAGGACGAGAACCCGGCCTGATCTGGTCCTGATCTGGTCCTGATGTGGGTTACGTCTCAACGACCTCTGCCCGCAGGCTTCCTACTCGCGAGTCACCAACGCGTTGGTTTACCGTCCAAAACGCGCCCAGCCCAGGACGCCAGTAGGGAGATACGCGAACGATGAGCACAACCCAGATCGCCGAGAAGCGCGAGGTGCGCGAAGCCAACCGAGTCGAGGGCCACAACGCCAGGTCCTGGCTGCTGGTCTCCGCGATGCGTACCGAGATCTTCGACGACGCACAGCTGAGCCGCGCCGACCAGATCATCCTCGACATGGAGGACGCGATCGACACCTCGCTCAAGGCGCAGGCCCGCGAGAACGTGACCAGCTGGCTGAAGGGCGGCGGCCGCGCCTGGGTACGCATCAACGACTGGACCACCGAGGACTGGAGCGAGGACCTCGCCGCGCTGGCCGGGATCGAGACGCTCGCCGGGGTGATGCTCGCGAAGACCGAGTCGCCCGACCAGGTGACCGACACGTTCCAGCGGCTCGGCGGATCGACCCCGGTGATCCCGCTGCTCGAGTCGGCGCTGGGGATCGAGGACGCCGCGACGATCGCGCGCGCCCGCGGCGCCTACCGGCTCGCGTTCGGCTCCGGCGACTACCGCCGCGACACCGGTGCGGAGAACGACCCCCTCGCCATGGCCTACCCGCGGACCAAGCTCGTCCTCGCCTCGCGGATCGGCAACCTTCCGGGCCCGATCGACGGCCCGACGGTCGGCAGCAGCCACCCGCTGCTCCGTGAGCAGGGTGCCGACGGCGTCGCGATGGGCATGACCGGCAAGCTCTGCCTCGACCTCGAGCAGCCCGCGGTGATCAACGAGTCGTTCAGCCCGTCTCCGTCCGACGTGACCTGGGCCTACGAGTTCCTCCACAAGTTCGAGGAGGGCGGCCGCGTCATCCGCGACGGCAGCGACAAGCCCCGCCTGGCTCGTGCCGAGACGATCAAGCGTCGCGCCGAGCTGTTCAAGATCAAGCCGGACACCGAGACCTACGACGCCCCGGTCTCCGGCCCGAGCGTCTACTGACCTCTGGCCGACTCGGCGCGTCTGCCCCAGATATCCATGCCGAGTCGGCGCTGATGTCCCACGAATCAGTGCCGAGTCGGCGCATCTGTCCCATGCGGTTGGGGCAGGTGCGCCGACTCGGCTTCGGAATTCGGGACAGACGCGCCGACTGAGCATGTATCTGCGGGGCAGTTGCGCCGACTCGGCGCACGGGGGTGGGACAGATGCGCCGAGTGGGCTGGGCTCGGCTAGCGTTGATGTCGTGGATCTGCAGCAGCGCATCAGTGACCGGGCCGGTGAGATTCTGCTTTTCGCCGTCACCCCGCCGAGGGTGACGACGGACCCCGAGAGGGTGCAGCAGATCGCAGAGGTCACGCTCGAGCGGATCCGGCCGCTCGATGTCGACGGGCTGATCCTCTACGACATCGACGACGAGTCCGACCGCAACCCCGAGGAGCGGCCGTTCCCGTTCGTACGCACCCTCGACCCCGCCGAGTTCCTCGAGCGCAACCTCGCCGGTCTCGACGTACCGGCCGTCGTCTACCGCGCCACCGGGAAGTACGACGAGTCGACGCTGCGCGACTGGGTCAAGACCCAGGACCCGGCCAGGGCGCTGTCGGTCTTCGTCGGCGCCTCCTCGGGCGAGAAGCGGGTCTCCACCAGCCTGCGTCGCGCTCAGGAGATCCGCAGGGAGACCAACCCCGACCTGCTCCTCGGTGCCGTCGCGATCCCCGAGCGACACACCGCCAAGGGTGACGAGCACCTGCGCCTGATCGCGAAGCAGGAGGCCGGCTGCTCCTACTTCGTGAGCCAGGTCGTCTACGACGTCAACGCCGCCAAGAACCTCGTCTCCGACTACCGCTACGAGTGCGAGACCCGCGGCCTGCAGCCGGTGCCGATCGTGTTCACCTTCTCCGTGTGCGGCTCGATGAAGACCCTGGAGTTCCTCCGCTGGCTCGGCGTCGACGTCCCGCGCTGGATCGAGAACGAGCTGCGCCACGCCACCGACACGCTCGACGCCTCGCTCGAGCAGGCCGAGGCGACCGCGATCGAGCTGATGTCCTTCTGCCGCCAGCTCGGGGTGCCGTTCGGTATCAACATCGAGTCCGTCTCGATCCGCAAGGTCGAGATCGAGGCCTCCGTACGTCTCGCCGAACGGCTCCGCGGCAAGCTCGAGCGCTGAGTCACAGCCAGCGCTGAGCGTCCCTCGTCTGGACGCAGCGTAGGAGGAGCGCAGCGACGACGGAGCGGAGGAAGACGAGGGTTATAGCGAAGCGCTCGCGATCCGGAGGATCGCCTATAGCTCAGTACGCATCGCCCACAGCTCGGGAAAAAGGATGATGTCGAGCTGCTTGCGCAGGTAGGAGACCCCCGAGGTCCCGCCGGTGCCGGGCTTGAAGCCGATGATCCGCTCGACGGTGGTCACGTGCCGGAACCGCCAGACCCGGAAGGCGGTCTCCAGGTCGGTGAGCTCCTCGCCGAGCTCGTAGAGGTCCCAGTGCTTCTCGGGGTCGCGGTAGACCTCGCCCCAGGCGGCCTCGACGGCGTCGGAGGCGGCGTACTCCTGCTTCCAGTCCCGGTCGAGATGGTCGGCCGGGATGTCGAAGCCGCGCCGGGCCAGCAGCCGCAGCGACTCGTCGTAGAGCGACGGACGCCCGTACGCAGCCAGCACGTCCTGCTCGTGCGGCCGTCCCTCGTGGGCACGGAGCGTGTAGGCCGCCTTGTTGCCGAGCGCGAACTCGATGCAGCGGTACTGCCACGACTGGAACCCCGAGCCGGTGGCCAAATAGGGGCGGAACTTGTCGTACTCGGTCGGGGTCAGCGTCGAGAGCACGTCCCAGGCGTGCACGAGCTGCTCCATGATCCGCGAGACCCGGGCCAGCCCCTTGAAGGCCGGGCGCACCGCGTCCTCGGCCAACAGCCGCTGCGCCTCGGTGAGCTCGTGCAGCGCCAGCCGCATCCACAGCTCCATCGCCTGGTGCTGCACGATGAAGAGCATCTCGTTGTGGTCGCCCGAGAGCGGGTGCTGCGCGCCGAGCACCTCCGGCAGATGGAGGTAGTCGGAGTAGTCCATCGGAAGGTCCTGCGTGCTGCTCATGTCACTGCTCCTCGGGTCCAGAAGCGCTCGTCGCGCCATTCGTCGTTGTCCATCACCGAGACCAGGTGGTCGACGGCATCCCACACGTCGACGTAGCGGGTGTAGAGCGGGGTGACGCCGAAGCGCAGGATGTCCGGCGATCCTGCCCGGAAGTCGCCGACGACGCCGCGCTCGATGAGCGCCTGCACGATCGCGTACGCCCCGTCGTCGCCGATGCTCAGCGACAGCTGGCTGCCCCGCTGTGCGTCCTCCAGCGGCGACTCGATCGTGAAACCGGGCAGCCGGGACGCGACCAGGTCGGCGAAGAGCCGGGTCAGGGCCAGCGACTTCTCCCGGAGCCCCTCGATCCCGCCGTACGCCTCGGCGGCGAGCAGCGTGTCGACGCCGCACTCCAGCGCGGAGATGCCGATGACGGCCGGGGTGCCGGACAGGTAGCGCGAGACTCCCTCGGCCGGCCGGTAGCCCGGCGACATCTCGAACGGCGCCGCGTGACCCATCCAGCCCGAGAGCGGCTGCTCGAAGCGGTCGACGTGGCGCGGGTTGACCCACAGGAACGCAGGCGATCCGGGGCCGCCGTTGAGGAACTTGTAGCCGCAGCCGATCGCGAAGTCGGCGACGGCCCCACGAAGGTCGACCGGCACCGCGCCGGCCGAGTGGCACAGGTCCCAGACCGCCAGCACGCCGTTCTCGTGGGCGGCTGCGGTCACCGAGGCCATCGGGTGCAGGTAGCCGGTGCGGTAGTTGACCTCGGTCAGCATCAGCACCGCGGTGCGGTCCAGCAGCCCCTCGATCTCGGAGGGGGAGTCGACCAGCACCAGCTCGTAGCCGCGGTCGCGGCACAGCGAGGAGGCGATGTAGAGGTCGGTCGGGAAGTTGCTGCGCTCGCTGACCACGATCCGGCGATCGGGGGAGTCGGCAGCGGCGATCGAGAGTGCCGAGGCGAGCACCTTGTAGACGTTGAGCGAGGTGGAGTCGGCGACCACGACCTCGCCCTGACCTGCGCCGATGATGCGGGCGATCTTGTCGCCGACGCGCTGGGGGAGGGTGATCCAGGACGCGGTGTTCCACGACTCGATCAGCCCCTGGCCCCACTCCTGGGTGACCACCTCGGCCACCCGGCCGGCGGTGGCGCGGGGGAGCGCCCCGAGCGAGTTGCCGTCGAGGTAGATCGTCCCCTTCGGCAGGTCGAAGAGGTCCCGGAGCGGGGCCAGCGGGTCGGCCTGGTCGAGAGCGACAGCGTCGTCGCGGTTCATTCGGCACCTTCCTGGGTGGTGATCGCCCGAAGCACGGCCCGCACGGGCGCGGCGTCGGCGGTGGTGAGCTTGAGGGGGAGTGCGATCAGCTCGTAGTCGCCCGCGGGCACCTCGTCGAGCAGCAGGTTCTCCAGGATGCGTACGTCATGACGGTGGGTGGCGAAGTGGGCTGGCAGATCCTTGGAGGAGGCCGGGTCCAGGCTGGCCGCGTCGGTGCCGACCAGCCGCACGCCGTGGGAGGCGAGCAGGTCGATCAGCGCGGGGTCCAGCGCACAGAACGAGTCGTCCCAGGTCGTCGGCTGGGTCTCGTACGTCCGGAACAGCACGCGCGGCGGCAGGTCGGTGACGTCGACGTGATCGATGGTGACCAGCGGGCGCACCCCGGACACGTCGATCACCCGGCACGGGCCGAGGAACGGCTCCAGGGGCATATCGCCGGCGGGCGTGCCGCCGTCGGTGAAGTGCAGCGGCGCGTCCGCATGCGCCCCGACGTGCGCCGACACCGAGATCTCGGCGACGTTGACCGGGCAGCCGGGGCCGATCCGGAAGGTCCAGCCGACCTCGGTCGCGTGGTCCCCGGGGAAGACCGGCGAGGATGCGTGGACCGGTGGGGAGATGTCCCAGAGCTGCGCCATGGCGCCAGGATAGGCGGCTCTCGGACGGGGTCGTTCAGGCGGTGAGGAACTCTGTGGCGACGGGGGCCAGCGCCTTGGCCTCGACCATGTGGTTCTGCCCGTCGAGGACGACGTAGCGGGCGCCCGGGACGGCCTTGGCGATGGCCTGCTGGGCGTTGGTCATGTAGGCCGGGCTCTTGCTGCCCGCCATCGACAGCACGGGCACGGACACGTTCTTGAAGTAGCCGCCCGGCAGCGGGACACCCTGCTGGAACGGCACGCACATGCCCAGGTCGTAGGCCAGCGTGTGCGCGACCGGGGTGAGCTTCTTGAAGGCCGGGGTCAGGCGCATGATCTTGACCGCGACCAGCGGCATCCCGACCGTACGCATGAAGAGCTCGACCGCGGCGGCCCGCTTGCCCTTCTCCACCAGCTTCTCGACCTGCTGCGCCAGGTCGGCGTCGTTGGGACGGTGGGTGTCGTCGAGGATGAGGGGAGCCTCGTAGGCGACGATCTTGTCGATCGGCAGCCCGGCCCGTGCGCCCTCCAGCGCGAGGAACGCCCCCGAGCTCAGTCCCAGCAGGTGGGCATGGCCACCGGCGGCCTCGATCACCGCGCCGAGGTCGGCGACCTCCTGCTCGACGGCCTCCATGGTGCCCGCGGCAGCGGGCTTGGCGATGTTGCTCTCACCCCGGCCGCGGCGGTCGTAGCGGTAGACCGTGAACCGGTCCGCGAGCGCGGCGGCCAGGTCCTTGGAGGGGCCGAAGTCGCGGTAGCACATCGCTCCGTCGACCAGGACGAGCGCCGGGCCGGTGCCGGTGACGTCGTAGGCGATCGTGGTGCCGTCGGCGGAGGTGGTGGTCTGGGTGGTGATCGTGGTCATGGCGTCTCCTAGTCCAGCGGTGGTCGAGCCTGTCGAGACCCGGTTGATACTGACGCGTCGGACGAGGCCTCGGCTCTTCGACACGCGGCCGCACGTTTCTCGAGAAGTTCGCGTTCACCGGTGTTGCCGGTCAGCGAGGCCGCCTCGTCGAACGCCGCCGCGGCCTCGAGATGACGCCCGGCGCGGTGCAGCAGGTCCCCACGTACGCCGGCGGGAAGATGGGACCCCGGAAGAGCTCCGTCCGGGAGTGCCGCCAGGATCGCCAGCCCGGCGTCGGGACCGAAGGCGCGCCCGTGCGCGACGGCCCGGTTGACCTCGATGACGGCCCCTGGGGCACCGGAGGCGAGGAGATCGTAGAGCCGGGCGATCTCGGCCCAGTCGGTGTCCTCGGCTCGCCGGGCGCGCCCGTGGCACGCGGCGATCATCGCCTGCACGAGATAGCTCCCGCCGGGAGTGCCGGAGGAGGCCAGTGCCGTGGCGCGCTCGACCGCCGCCAGGCCGCGGCGCAGCAGCAGCTGGTCCCAGCGGGTCCGGTCCTGGTCCTCCAGCAGCACCGGATGACCTTCCGCGTCGGCCCGGGCCGCGAGCCGCGACCCCTGGATCTCCAGCAGACCCTGCAGCGCCTGCGCCTCGGGGTCGCCCGGGGCGAGCGCGGCCAGCATCCGGGCCAGTCGCATGCCCTCGAGGCAGAGTTCGGGGCGGGTCCACGACGGCCCCGACGTCGCCGCGTAGCCCTCGTTGAAGACGAGATAGATCGTCTGCATCACCTCGCGCATCCGAGCCGCCCGCTCCTCGCCGGCGGGAAGCTCGAACGAGGCCCCGACCTCGGTCAGGGTTCGCTTCGCCCGCGAGATCCGCTGCCCGACGGCCGACTCCTTGGCGAAGTAGGCCCGCGCGATCTCGGCGGTCGTCAGGCCGCCCACGAGCCGCAGGGTCAGCACCGTGCGGGAGTCGGGCGCCAGCACCGGGTGGCAGGAGAGGAACATCAGCCGCAGCACATCGTCCTCGATGTGGTCGACCGCAGCAGCCAGGTCAGGCATCTCACCCTCCTCCAGTTCGTGTCCGAGCAGCGCGACCTTGCGGCGCAGCACCTCGTCGCGGCGGAACCCGTCGATCGCGCGCCGCTTCGCGATCGACATCAACCAGGCGCCGGGGTTGCGAGGGATGCCCTCGTGCGGCCACTGCTCCAGGGCCGCGACGAGGGCATCCTGGGCGAGGTCCTCGGCCAGGTCGAGGTCGTGCGTCATCCGCGCCAGACCGGCGAGGAGACGTACGGACTCGTTGCGCCAGACCGCGACGATCGCGCTCTCGGTGGTCGAGGTCATTCAGCAGGCGTCGGCGGACCGAACAGCGGCCGCATCTCCACGGCCACGTCCTGCCCGGGCCAGAGCTCCTCGTGGAGCTGGATCATCCGGCGCCCGAGCTCGATCGCCTCGTCCTGCGAGCGGACCTCGAAGAGCGAGAACCCGCCGGCGACCTCCTTGGCCTCCGCGAACGGCCCGTCGACGTGGGTCACCTCGCCGGCGGTCAGCCGGATCTCCACCGCGGGACCGAGCCCGTCGGCGTCGAGCAGGATGCCGTCGGCGTACTGCTGCTTGATCTCGGCCTCCACCGCCTCGATCAGGGCCGCCGGGGGCGGTCCGGCGTCGGGGGCCATCTTCACGAACATCATGTAGCGCATCTGCTTCTCCTTGCGGGTCGGCGACGCGTCCGTTGCGCGTCGTCGCCTACGCGTCGAGGAGAGCCTGCCCCTTTCGACACGCCCGCACCAGAGATTTCGGTACGTGTCGCCTCAGGACGCCTTGGACTTCTTCGACTTCTTCTCCTCGGCCTCCTCGGGGACCTCCTCGCCGCGCGACTTCTTGGCCGCGGCGACCGAGCGCTGCAGGGCGGCGAGCAGGTCGACGACCTCGCCGGAGGTCTTGGTGGAGGTGGGCGTGCGCTCGACCTCGCCACCCTCGATCTTGGCCTTGACCATCTCCTCGACGGCGCTGGCGTAGTCGTCGGAGAACTCCTCGGGATGGAAGTCGCCCGCGAGCGTCTCGACGAGCATGTTGGCCATCTTGATCTCGGAGTCCTTGACCTCGCCGGCCTCGACCTTGAAGTCGGGCACCCGGATCTCGTCGGGCCACATCATGGTCTGCAGGACGATCACGTCGCCGTTGTCGGTCGGCCGCACCCGGAGCGCCGCGACCGTGGTGCGCTGGCGCAGGGCGACGGTCACCAGGGCGACCCGGTCGGCCTCGAGGAGCGCCTGACGCAGCAGCGCGTAGGGCTTGATCCCGGTGTTCTCCGGCTCCAGGTAGTAGCTCTTCTCGAAGAGCATCGGGTCGATCTGGTCGCTCGGCACGAACTTCTCCACCGCGATCTCGCGCGAGGACGTCGTCGGCAGGTTGGCGAAGTCGTCGTCGGTGAGCACGACCATCTCGCCGTCCTCGGTCTCATAGCCCTTGGCGATCTCGGAGTAGGGCACCTCCTCGCCGTCGATGGAGCAGATCCGCTGATAGCGGATCCGGCCGCCGTCGGCCTTGTGCACCTGACGGAACGAGACGTCGTGGGACTCCGTCGCCGAATAGAGCTTCACAGGCACGCTGACCAGCCCGAACGAGACAGCGCCCTTCCAGATCGCACGCATGCGGACCCCTCGTCAGTCGGTAGGAATTCACCAAGTATCTGTCGTATTTGCCAATACCGGTACCCCATTCACCCACGTCAGAGCCGTCCCGCGCGTGCGGGAGATGAAGCAAGATGGGTCCATGCACTCGATGCTGCGTCCGATGCTGGCCACGCCCGGCACCCACGTTCCTCCGGGGGAGGAGTGGGTCCACGAGGTCAAGTGGGACGGCATCCGGCTCATCGGAGAGTCCGAGCAGGGACGTACGAAGACCCGGCTCGTCACGCGCAACGGCAACGACGCCACACCGGCCTGGCCCGAGATCGCGACGGGGCCGGAGCGGGACGTCGTCGTGGACGGCGAGGTGATCGCGCTCAACGACGCCGGGCTGCCCGACTTCCGGGTGCTGATGGACCGGATGCACAACCGCGACGTCCGTCGGGCGGCGCGGTTCGCGGAGCTGATCCCGGCGACGTACATGGTCTTCGATCTTCTGCGGCTCGACGGGCGGCTGCTCATCGAGGAGCCGTGGACGGAGCGACGCAAGCTGCTCGAGGCGGTCCACGCCGAGGGCGACCTGGGCTCGTGGCAGGTGCCGGCGACGTACGACGACGGCCGGATGCTCCACGAGGTGACGAAGGCGCAGGGGCTGGAGGGGATCGTGTCCAAGCGGCGCGGTAGCCGCTACCGTCCGGGCGAGCGGAGCAGGGACTGGGTGAAGCTGCCCCACCGCTACCGGGCCTCGCTCGTGGTCGGCGGCTGGCGACCGGAGGTCGGCACCGAGGGCGGCACCGAGCGTCTCGGCGCCCTGCTCGTCGGGCAGCCGACGCCGGACGGGCTGATCTACCGCGGGCGGGTCGGCAGCGGCATCACCGGCAAGCGGGCACAGCGGCTCGGAGAGTTGCTCCGCGAGACCGCGAGAAGCCCGTTCGCCGGGGCCGACGTCGACCCCGACGGAGGCGTGCCGGCCCTGGACGCGAAGGGCACGCACTGGGTCGAGCCGCTCCTCGTCGTCGAGGTGGAGACCCACGGCAGCCCCGTCGCCGCGCCGAGCTACAAGGGCCGGCTGCGGCAGCCGAGCTTCATCGGGATCAGGGACGACGTCTCACCGGAGGATCTGTGATGGTCGATCGAGAAGAGGTACGCGTCGAGGTCGACGGACGCGTCCTGACCCTGACCAGCCTGAGCAAGGTGCTCTATCCACGCACCGGCATGACGAAGGGGGAGGTGCTCAACTACTACGCCCAGATCGCGCCGGTGCTCCTGCCGCAGCTCCAGGACCGCGCCGTGACCAGGATCCGCTGGCCGCACGGCATCGGGGACATGTCGTTCTTCGAGAAGAACGCCCCGGCCGGCACCCCGCGCTGGGTCCGCACGGTGACCGTCCCGACCACCGGCTCGCGCACGGCCGACCACAAGGAAGGCACTCTCACCTTTCCCATCCTCGACAGCCTGGCGGCGCTCACCTGGGCCGCCAACCTCTCCGCTCTGGAGCTGCACGTCCATCAGTGGACCGTCGGTGCCGACGGCACGCCGGCCGGCGCGAACCGGATCGTGATCGACCTCGATCCCGGCGAGCCGGCCGGGCTCCAGGAGTGCTGCCAGGTCGCGCTCCTGGTGCGTGAGGCGCTGGGCGAGCGCGGACTCACCGCAGCGCCGGTGCTCAGCGGCAGCAAGGGCCTGCACCTGTACGCCGCCCTGCCCGAGCCCGTCGAGCCGGATCTCGCCACGGCGCTGGCCAAGGAGATCGCCGAGGACCTGCAGAAGGCCAACCCGAGCAAGGTGACCGCGACGATGACCAAGAGCCGCAGGTCAGGCAAGGTTTTCCTGGACTGGTCGCAGAACTCGGGGTCGAAGACGACCATCTGTCCCTACTCGCTCCGCGGCAAGGAGATCCCGAAGGTCGCGGCCCCGATCAGCTGGGACGAGGTCGAGGAAGGAGCCGAGGATCCGCTCGCGATCGACCAGCTCGGACCTAACGATGTGGTCACACGGGTGTCAGAATCGGGGGATCTCTTCACAAGGGCTACAGGCCTCTAACTATTGTTCTCCCCATGTCTAACTCCGTGCTCGTCGTAGAAGACCAAGAGGACATCGCCGCTCCGCTGGTGCGCACGCTCCAGCGAGAGGGTTACGACGTCACCTGGGTCGACTCCGGCAAGAAGGCGCTGGAGCTGCTCGCGCCCCCTTACGAGGCCGAGCTCGTGCTGCTCGACCTGGGTCTTCCCGACATGGACGGACTCGAGGTCTGCAAGGCCGCGCGCGACAACGGCTACGAGGGCGGGATCATGATCCTCACCGCCCGTGACGCCGAGATCGACCTGGTGGTCGGGCTCGACGCCGGTGCCGACGACTACCTGGCCAAGCCGTTCGCGCTGGCCGTCCTCCAGGCCCGGGTCCGCGCGCTCCTGCGCCGCTCGGGTCCGGTCGAGCCCGGCGCCGACGACGACGCCCTGCGCATCGACGTCGCCGCCCACCGGGTCTACGCCGGCGAGCGCGAGGTGACGCTGACCGGCAAGGAGTTCGCGCTCCTGGCCGTGCTGGCCGCCTCCCGCGACAAGGTGGTCTCCCGCGACCGGCTGATGGCCGAGGTCTGGGACGAGAACTGGTACGGCTCGACCAAGACCCTCGACGTCACCGTCGGACGCCTGCGCCAGAAGCTCGAGGCGGCCGGTGTGCAGGAGAAGGTCGTCGCGGTCCGCGGAGTCGGGTTCCGGCTGGAAGCCGGAGAGTAGTCACATCCGACTCGAAGTCGGAGCAACCGCAAGTTCAACACGGCGTCAGACCGTTGTTCAGTGCGTGAGATGACTCACAAACGACGGCAAAAACACGCGTGACCACGCGGAATGTGCTCGGAAACCGGGCATTCGGGATTGGATCCGGTCCAAATCGCATGTCACCTTGGTTGAGCCGTGCAGAACGCACGACCGGCCCCGGTACACGCCGAATCCTGTCCCTCCGGAAGCCGGCCCCTACTACTGAACCCCCTTTACCCTCACACTCAGCAGTACGTATGGGACAGGAGCGGGGGACCCAAGTTCCACGCGACTAACTCGGACGGTCGCTTGGGGTGAAGCCATCCAAGGATGGCCGGGCAACCTTCTAGCCCGAACCCGACAGCTCACCTCGCAGGCGTGGGAAGGAACTCACGCATGTCCAAGTCCGTATCCCGTCCTGCCCATCGAGGCAACGCGCGCCCGTTCCGGTCGCCGAACGTCTCGCTCGTGCGGGCCATCACAGGATCTCTCAGCGGCCACGGCAAGCTCGCCGGCCGCATCACTCTCGCCAGCGGTATCGCCGCCGGTGCTCTGGTGGCGGTTCCCGCCGCCAACGCCGCGCCGGTCTCCCATGAGGTGACCACCGTCGAGTCGGCCCCCGTGGTGGAGGCTCCGACCCTGGAGGCCTCGGCCACCCCCGCGGCGATGCTCACCGACATCCAGCAGCTCGAGAGGGCTGTCGAGGTGCAGCAGCGGAAGGCCGAGGCAGCCCGCAAGGCGGCCGAGGCGAAGCGCAAGGCAGCGATCGCGGCCAAGAGGGCCGCGGAGGCGAAGAAGAAGGCCGAGGCGGAGGCCAAGGCCTTCGCCGCGAGCCAGCAGGGCAAGATCGAGCGGGCGATCAGCGTCGCCTCGGAGCAGATCGGCGACCCGTACGTCTGGGGTGCCACCGGTCCGAGCGCGTTCGACTGCTCCGGCCTGACCCAGTACGCCTTCAGCGCCGCCGGCATCGAGCTTCCCCGGGTCTCGCGGGACCAGGCAGCTGCGCTGCCGACGATCCCGAACGACCAGATCCAGCGCGGTGACCTGATGTTCTGGGGCAGCCCCGTCTACCACGTCGGCATCTTCCTGCGCTGGGAGAACGGCGAGGCGATCATGCTGCACGCCCCCAAGCCGGGTGCGGCTGTTCGTGAAGAGGCGGCCTGGAGTGGCTGGTTCGCCGGCTCGACCCACCAGGTCTGAAGTTTCTCGGGGCCCGTTCGATCGGGCTGACCCCCACATATCCCCCTGGCGCTCGCCCTCCGGTCCTCCTGCCGGAGGGCGAGCGCATATTTTCCGAAGCTGAGCCCGAGGAGGTCGGCATAGTGGGGTCGGCGAATCGAGCGGCGCACCACCGGTCAAGTAACCTGTAAGACGTGGCAGGCCCCGAATTCGACACCGAGATCAAGCAGCTCCAGGCAACGATGCAGACCATCGGCCAGGTGCTGGACCTGGACGCGATGCGCAAGGAGATCGCCGACCTCGGCGAGCAGGTCGCCGCGCCCGATCTCTGGGACGACCAGGACAACGCCACCCGGGTCACCGGTCGGCTCTCCCTGCTGCAGGGTGAGCTCAACAAGTTCACCGAGCTGAGCAGCCGCATCGAGGACCTCGAGCTGATGGTCGAGATGGCCCAGGAGGAGGGCGACGCCGACACGCTCGCTGAGTCCGAGGCCGAGCTGGGCCGGGTCAAGAAGGCCGTCGAGAGCCTGGAGATCCGCACCCTGCTGTCGGGGGAGTACGACTCCCGCGAGGCCCTGGTCACGATCCGCTCCGGCGCCGGTGGCGTCGACGCGGCCGACTTCGCCGAGATGCTGATGCGGATGTACGTCCGCTGGGCCGAGCGCAACAAGTACCCCGTCGAGGTCTTCGACACCTCCTACGCCGAGGAGGCCGGGCTCAAGTCCGCCACCTTCGCGATCCACGCCCCCTACGCCTACGGCACCCTGTCCGTCGAGGCCGGCACCCACCGCCTGGTTCGGATCAGCCCCTTCGACAACCAGGGCCGCCGCCAGACCTCCTTCGCCGCGGTCGAGGTCGTGCCGGTGCTCGAGCAGACCGACGAGATCGAGATCGACGAGAACGACATCAAGGTCGACGTCTACCGCTCCTCGGGCCCCGGTGGCCAGTCGGTCAACACCACCGACTCGGCGGTCCGGCTGACCCACATCCCCACCGGCACCGTGGTCTCCTGTCAGAACGAGAAGTCGCAGCTGCAGAACAAGGCCGCCGCGATGATCGTTCTCAAGGCCAAGCTGCTCGCGCTGAAGAAGGCCGAGGAGGAGGCGCAGCTCAAGGAGCTGAAGGGCGACGTCGCCGCTTCTTGGGGCGACCAGATGCGCAACTACGTCCTCAACCCCTACCAGATCGTCAAGGATCTGCGTACGACCTACGAGGTCGGCAACCCGCAGGCCGTCTTCGACGGGGACATCGACGGGTTCCTCGAGGCCGGCATCCGCTGGCGCCGAGGTGCCGAGAAGGCCGAACAGAACTGAGCTGATGGTTGCGCAAACGCGCACCAGGCTTCCACTCCCGGGCCGCGGCGCGGCGTACGTCTATGACGTCTACGGGCCCGAGGACGGGTTGCCGATGGTGCTCTTGCACGAGCTCGGAGGCAGTGCGAAGCGGTGGCAGGAGGTCGTGCCGCCGTTCGCGGCCGAGCACCGGGTCCACGCCTTCGACATGCGTGGGCACGGCGACTCGGACTGGGCCTCCGACTACTCCCACCGACTGATCGCCGACGACGTCATCGTCGCGATGGACTCGCTCGGGATCTCCGGTGCCGTGGTCGTCGGCCACTCGACCGGCGGCAACGTCGCCCTCCTGGTCGCCATGCACCGGCCCGACCTGGTCTCCCGGCTGGTCCTCGAGGACGTGGTGCCGCCCGCGCCGCGCAGGCGGAGGCTGCCCGGTCGTGCCACCAGGCCGATGCCGCACGACTGGGAGTGCATCGCCTCCCTGCTGGTCGAGGCGACGACGTACGACGCGTGGATGTGGGAGCAGCTCGAGCTTCTGCCGATGCCCACCCTGCTCGTGGCCGGCGGCGGCAACAGCCACATCCCGCTCGACGACCTCGAGAAGGCCGCGCTCCGGATCCCGGAGGCGGACCTGGTCCACTTCGACGTCGGCCACTTCGTGCACCGCAACCAGCCGCAGGAGTTCGCCGACACCGTCCTGGCGTGGCTCGCGTCGCTGCGCTGAATGCGACGCGTCCCGCGTCGCGGGTGGGATCCCCATCCCTAAGGACCCCACCCGCTCTCGCCAGCCGGCTCTGCTCTGACTCAGTGCCTGCGGCGGCGCGCGCCGCCCGGTGAGGTGCCTACCCGGCCCGAGCGACTAAGTCGATTAAAGCACTAGACTTTGCTTCGGCGCAAATGACGCGCCGATCGAGGGACGGGGCTGGTGTGGGGCCGGCCGTCAGGCGGCGGCCGCGGTGGCGGTCACCAGGCACCAGCGGGACGCGCGCTTCTGCAGCGCCGCGGTCGACTCGCCGGCCTTGCCGGTGAGCTCGCAGGAGAGCCAGGCGTCACCGAAGAGCCCGCGGTAGACGACCTTCGGCTGCTTCTTCGCGTCGGTGCAGGTGAGGGCGACCGACGGCTTGCCGTACGCCGGGGTCGACGCGGCCTTGCAGCCCTTGGGCACGCTCTTGGTCATCTGGGTGGCCCAGTCCAGCGTGACCGGCGGGGCGAAGACCCACGCGCGCGCCGAGGTGGCCGCGTCCTCCGGGCCGGTCCAGATGCAGCCGTACTCCTGGGCGACGTCGTTGACCTCGCCCGAGATGGCGGTCTGGTCGCCGTCGCCGTAGGCCTTCTTCTCGGTGGCGGCGCCGCCGAGCGCCTCGGTCGCGTCCTCGGTCGGGACGCGGTCGCAGAACGCGCCGCGGCGTACGTGCATCGTGGTGGTGTCCGCGGTGCTCAGGTCGCCCTTCACCTCGGGTGCTTCCGGCTCGTCGTCTTTGAGGGTGAGCACGCCGACCCCGACCGCGATCGCGGTGAGGACTACGGCACCGATGAGGATCCGGACTGCAGAGCGCACGCCGTCAGAGTACAGGGGCAGGTATGTCAGAGCCGAAGTGCTGAGCCCACCACCATTGCACTACCCTCGGTGCGGTGATCCGCTTCGAGAAGGTCAGCAAGGCCTATCCAGGGCAGGCCCGACCCGCCCTCAACAGCCTTTCGATCGACATCCAGAAGGGGGAGTTCGTCTTCCTTGTGGGCCAGTCGGGCTCGGGGAAGTCGACGGCTCTCAAGCTCATGCTGCGCGAGCAGCGGCCGACCACCGGCCGGGTCTATGTCGCCGGCAAGGAGATCAACCGGCTCGCCGGCTGGAAGGTGCCGCGGCTGCGTCGCCAGGTCGGCACGATCTTCCAGGACTTCCGCCTCCTCGCCAACAAGAACGTCGCCGAGAACGTCGCCTTCGCGATGCAGGTGACCGGCCACTCCAACCGCGAGATCCGCGAGCGCGTCCCGGAGACGCTCGAGCTGGTCGGTCTCGACGGCAAGGGCGACCGGATGCCCGACGAGCTCTCCGGTGGTGAGCAGCAGCGCGTGGCCGTCGCCCGGGCGTTCATCAACCGGCCGATGATCCTGATCGCCGACGAGCCGACCGGAAACCTCGACCCCGGCAACACCGTCGGCATCATGCGCCTGCTCGACCGGATCAACCGGTCGGGCACCACCATCGTGATGGCGACCCACGACGTCCAGATGGTCGACCAGATGCGCAAGCGCGTCATCGAGCTCGAGCACGGCCACCTCGTACGCGACCAGGTCCAGGGCGGCTACGGGGCTCAGTTCTGAGGCTTCAGTCCTCGGCCGGCCCCGCTCACCCTGACCAGGCTCTCGACTAGAGAAAGTTTCCTCTACCCGCCATGCAGCTGCGTTATGTATTCACCGAGCTCCGCCAGGGGCTACGCCGCAACCTGTCCATGCACGTCGCGGTGGCCCTGACCCTGCTCGTCTCGCTCACCCTGGCCGGCGTCGGCCTGCTGCTGCGTGAGCAGGCCCAGCTGACCGAGGAGGTCTGGGGCGACGAGCTGCAGATCACCTTCTACATGTGCAACGGCGCCAACGACCGCAACCCGCAGTGCGCGGGCGCCGTCGACGACAGCCAGAAGAAGGTCATCACCGACGCCCTGGACGACAACAAGTACGTCGACAAGGTCGAGGAGGAGAGCCAGGAGCAGGCCTACGAGCGGCTGCAGGCTCTCGACGTCGAAGGCGTCAGCGGTCCCGACCCGGTGGTCAGGGCCGACGACATGTGGGAGTCCTACTGGGTCACGATGACGGACCCGCACCACTCCGCCGAGATCATCGAGGCCGTCGCCGGCCTGGACGGCATCGACCACGTCGGTGACGTCCACGAGGTCACCGGGCCGATCCTCGCCGCGGTCGACGGGCTGCAGAGTGCGGCGCTGGTCGGCGCCATCGTGCTGGTCGTCGCGGCGCTGCTGCTGGTCGCCAACACCATCCGGCTGGCGGCCTTCGCCCGGCGTCGCGAGATCGGGATCATGCGGCTGGTCGGTGCCTCGACCCTCTACATCGCGCTCCCGTTCCTCCTCGAGTCGCTCGTGGTGGCCCTGGTCGGCATCGCGCTGTCCGGCATCGCGCTGGCCTCGGTGATGTACTTCGGCGTCGAGCAGCGGCTCTCGTCCACCGCGGTGACGCAGTGGGTCGGCTGGGAGGAGTTCTTCAGCTCCTTCGCCATCGTCGCGGTCCTCGGCATCCTGCTCACGCTGGTCCCGACACTCCTGCTCACCCGCAAATACATCAAGGTCTGATCCAGATCCCCTACGGTCTAGCCGTGCACGTCTTCCCCCGTGCCGGCAGGCTCGCCGCTGCGCTCAGCTGCGTCGTGGTCGCTGCCGTGCTGCTCTCGCCGACCCTGCCCTCCTCCGCCGACGAGAGGGACCGGCTCGAGCAGGAGCAGCGGGAGATCCAGCGCGACCAGAAGGCCGCGGCCGAGGATCTGGAGCACTCCAGTGCCGGGCTGCGGGAGGCATCGGCGACGTACGCCGCGGCGCGGGAGAAGCTCGACCGCGCCCAGACCCGGCTGAACGAGCTCAACGCCCGGCTCGTCGAGGTGCAGGCCGCCCACACCCAGGTGAAGGCCGAGCTCGCCGAGCAGAAGGTGCTCCTCGCGAAGGCGAAGAAGGAGCTCGCCGAGGGCCAGGCCGAGGTGAAGGCGCAGCGCGAGGAGATGCGCGACGAGATCCTGTCCCGGTTCACCGGGGGAGACCCGCGGCTGGCTCAGGCGGCGGCCCTGCTCTCCGGCGGCTCGCTCGAGGACCTGATGCGCCAGCAGACGTACGTCGACGCGGCCGCCGCGGGCCAGGACGCCACGCTCCAGCGGATGGAGGCGACCGAGACGATGCTGGTCGTCCGCGAGGCCGAGGTGCAGGAGGCGACCGACGCGATCGCCGCCAAGGAGAAGAAGGCCCGCGAGCTGGTCGCCGAGGTCGACTCGCTCCGGGACCAGGCCGCCGCGGCCCACGACGTGATGTCGACCCTGGCCGAGCGGGCGGCCACCGCCAAGCGGTCGGCCGAGGCGGCCCGGGCGGCGGACGCCGCGGAGCTGCGGAAGCTGGAGGCGGAGGAGTCGGCGCTGCGTACGAAGATCCGGTCGCTGGCGACGGCCGGCTCCGGCACCGACCGCAACGTCGGCTCGGTCGGCGGGCTCTTCGGGATGCCGGTGACCGACACCTACATCACCTCGCCCTACGGGATCCGCAAGCACCCGATCTACGGCTACGTCGCGCTGCACAACGGCACCGACTACCACGCTCCCTGCGGCCGCCCGCTGCTCGCCATCGAGTCCGGGCAGATCATCTCGACCTCCTACTCGAGCGTGTGGGGCAACCGCCTCTACCTCTACCTGGGCAAGGTCAACGGGCACTCCTACACCGCCGTCTACAACCACATCTCGAGCTACGCGAAACGCTCGGGGAGCGTCGGGCGCGGTGAGACCGTGGCCTATGCGGGGACCACGGGCTGGTCCACCGGCTGCCACCTGCACTTCACCGTCCTGCGCGACGGCACTCCGGTCGACCCGGTGCCACTCATCGGCGGCTGAGGCCTAAACGTTTCGCGGTCATGACCTCCTGCCTGAGAGAATGGAGGAATGGCGAAGGAGCAGGGGCGCAAGATGATCGCGCAGAACAAGAAGGCGCGACACGACTACCACATCGAGGACACCTACGAGGCCGGCATGGTCCTGCAGGGCACCGAGGTGAAGTCGCTGCGTGAGGGTCGCGCGTCCCTGGTCGACGGCTTCGTCGACATCGACCGCGGCGAGGCCTGGATCCACGGGATCCACATCCCCGAATACCTCAACGGCACCTGGACCAACCACTCCGCCCGCCGGAAGCGCAAGCTCCTTCTCCACCGCGCCGAGATCGACAAGATCGAGCGCAAGGTCGCCGAGAAGGGCCTCACCGTCGTCCCCCTCGCCCTCTACTTCCTCAACGGCCGCGCCAAGGTCGAGATCGGCGTCGCCAAGGGCAAGAAGTCGTGGGACAAGCGCAACACCATCGCGGAGCGTACGGCCAAGCGGGAGGCCGAGGTCGAGGTCGGGCGCAAGCTCAAGGGGATGAAGGGATAACCGAGTGGGGAATGCCGGCAGGGGACTGTAGTGTTGTCCTGTTGCCAGCATCGCTGGCATTGAAAACTCAAAAGGGGCTGATCGGTTTCGACTTGGGACGTTGCTCCCAGGGGAAGCGGGTCGAGGAGCCAGCGTCATCTCGTAAACGATCGCTGGAAACCAATAACTGCCAACGCTAAGCGCAGTTCCTTCGCTCTCGCCGCCTGACGCGGTGATCGAAGCGTCTGACCGAGTATCCGTCTCCGGCTCGGATCCAGGCGTCATCTAGGAGACTCCACCTCATGCACATGCCGACGGGGCATGAGGGACAACTAGTCGGCTGAGCCTGTCGGGGACGTGTCTGCGTCGAGCCCCGGGGATGAGAGAACGCCACCCACAGACTGCACCCGGAGAAGACCTGGCACGGCGCTCGAGGACCGGGGTTCGATTCCCCGCAGCTCCACGAACCTTCGGCCGACGTGTGCCCGCGCTTCGCGCGGGCCACGTCGGTTCGTCATTTTCAGGCGACGCTTCGCGTCGCGGCGGGGATATCCCCGCACCCCTTAGCTCCGCGTGGCTGATGTCGTCGCTTCGCGCGGGGGCGGGGGCTTCGCCACCCGCACCCCCGTTCATGTGGCGCGTGGCTGATCGCGTCGCGGCGGGCCTTGCCGTCGACCCCTTAGTTCGGCGTGGCTGATGTTTCGGTGGGCGGAAGACTTCCTGTTGTTCACCTCCCTGGCGGGATGACTTCTGTTGCGTGCGCGATAGGGTTGTGAGGCGTACGTCACATGGAGGTAAGGATGTTCGAGGAAGGACAGCTCTACTCGCCCGTCACCGTGGGCGAGGACGGGCAGGTCGAGGTGCATCTGGGGGACAACCACCCCGGGTTCGCAGACCAGGACTACCGGGCTCGACGCAGCGAGATCGCTGGCGCCGCGCTCGGTTGGAAGCCGGGGCAGCCAGTGCCCCGGATCGACTACACCGAGACGGAGAACGAGATCTGGCGCACGGTGTGCCGTGAGATCGCGCCGCTGCACGCCAAATATGCCTGCCGCAACTACCTCGCGGCGGTCGAGGCCCTCAACCTCCCGCAGGACCGGGTGCCACAGCTCGACGAGGTGAGCGCGGGGCTGAAGCCGCTGACCGGGTTCGAGTACGTCCCGGCCGCGGGGATCGTCCCGCTGGAGGAGTTCTACGGGAGCCTGGCGGACGGGCAGTTCCACTCGACGCAGTACCTGCGCCATCACGCGGTGCCGCTCTACACGCCGGAGCCCGACATCATCCACGAGGTGATCGGCCACGGGAACCTCCTCGCCGACCCGCAGGTCGCCGAGGTGAAGCGCCTCGCCGGCGCGGCCGCGCGGCGCGTGGAGACCCGGGAGGCGCTCCAGGTCGTCGCCGACGTCTTCTGGTTCACCATCGAGTTCGGCGTGCTCCACGAGGAGGGCGAGATCAAGGCGTACGGCGCCGGGCTGCTCTCCTCCTACGGCGAGATCGAGGAGATGCGGGAGGTGGAGGTGCGTCCGATCGACTTCGCCCAGATGGCGACGATCGACTACGACATCACCCACTATCAGCCGGTGCTCTTCGCGGCGGAGTCGTTCAGCCACATGGTCGACGAGGTCGGCAACTTCTTCGCGACCTGCGACGACGACACGCCACAGCGTCTCGGCGCCGTCTAGACCGATCCGATCACGTCCGAGGGGTTAGCCTCGGACGATGATCGACGGCTACCGCAACCGCGCGCTGGAGGCGGCGCTCGCCGCCGCCGACGTCGACGCGGTCGGTGCCGCGCTGCGTACGGGGCAGGTTGTCGTTCCCCAGCTCGACGAGGCCCGGATCAGGGTCTTCCCAGGGGATCGCGGCAACCGGCCACCGTACGAGGCGATGATCTTCTCCTCCCAGGAGGCGCTGGAGACGTTCCTCGCCGAGGACACCCGGCGGCGCGCGCAGCTGCGCAACGCCGACGGCCTGCGTGACTTCCTGACCGCCAACATCGAGGAGATCGCGTACGTCACCTTCGACCCCGCCGGACCGAACCGGTTCCGCCTGGGCATCAAGGAGGCGCTCACGACGCTCGGCCCCAAGCCGCACGTCGACCTGCGGCTGCCGAAGGCGCAGGAGTGGTACGTCGTCGACATGTCCGACGAGGACATCCGCGACTACCAGCTCGCCGACCTGGCCGACAAGGTCCTCCCGAAGGTGCAGCGGTCCAGGATCGAGCAGCCCGAATGGGCCCGGTGGATGGCCGCGGCCAAGGACGCGGCGGCCAAGCAGGGCGCCGCGTTCCTGGCCTTCTGGCTGCAGCGCGTCGGACGGCGCCCGGCCGGGCTGGCGGTCGCGCTCAACCGGCCCGCTCCGTTCGGGATGGTGCGGCATCCGCTGCAGGCCGAGACCACGACGGTGGGGGAGCGGTGGGTGGCCTCGCCCGACCGGCTCTACGAGTCACGGCTGATCTACTCCTTCCCCCACCCCGACCTCGCCGACCTGGTCCTGCCGACGGTCGACCTCGTGGTGGCGACCCTGTCGTGGGGAGATGAGTCATGAGCTGCGTCTTCTGCGATGTCGTCGCGGGCGACCTCGAGGCCGAGATCGTCTTCGAGGACGACGGCTTCCTGGCCTTCCTCGACCACCGGCCGGTGCAGAAGGGCCACATCCTGATGGTCCCCAGACAGCACCTCGCGACGCTCCTCGACCTCCCGCCCGACCTGCACGGAGGCTTCGTCGCGAACGCCCAGCGCCTGGCCGCCGCGGTCGTCGAGGGCCTCGGCGCCCAGGGCAGCTTCGTCGCGGTCAACAACGTGGTCAGCCAGTCCGTGCCACACCTGCATCTCCACGTCGTCCCGCGCACCCGCGGCGACGGGCTCAAGGGCTTCTTCTGGCCGCGCCACAAGTACGCCGCCGGCGAGCAGAAGGAGTACGCCGACCGGCTCCGCTCCGTGCTGGGCTGACGGACCACCACGGTCGGGTAACAACGCCCCAGCCTTGTGTCGGCACGGCTAGCGTCCGGTGTTGCCTGCAGAAGAGGAGACAACGTCTTGTCGCTCACCACTCCGCCGCGTCCGGTGGCTCTCGCGGATGAGATTCCTGAACTTGCTCGTCTCGCCCGGGTCGGCACCAGGTTGCACCCCCGGCCGGGAAGCCCGACGGTGCTGGAGAGCTCCGTCGGCGGACCGTTGTTGTGGCCTGAGGACGAGCCATGGCCGTTCTGTCCTGGCGACCATGCGTTCGAAGAGGATGGCTCGGAGCCGCTGCCTTTGATCCCCGGAATCCAGCTCTATCTTCGCGATGCTCCTGCGCTGCCGCATCCTGCTGGAGCCGACCTTCTCCAGCTGATGTGGTGCCCGACGTTGAGCATCGACTCCGACGATCACACCGCCGACGGGCATCTCCAAGCTTTCTGGCGGGCGTCCACCGAGATCACGACAGTGCTGGGCGATCCACCTCGGGCGCCGAGAGAGCGCATCTGGGCGGATATCGTTCCGGCGCCATGTGTGGTGCATCCCGAGCACATCACCGAGTACCCCACGGCCGACTGGCTGCCGGAGGAGCTCGCGGGCGCTGCAGAGCGGTGGGAAGCGATCTTCGGTGAAGACTGGAGATATACCTACAACTCCCTCGCGGTCGCGCAAGGCATCAAGGTCGGTGGGTGGGCCGGTGCGGCCTCATTCTGGGGTCCCGCTGGGCCGGAGTACTTCCGTTGTGAATGCGGTGCGGCGCTCGATGCGCTGGTCCAGCTCGATGATGAATGGGACGGGTCCAATATCTGGAGACCGATCGAGGACGCTGAGAGCACAACGTATGAGCTACGGCGACGTACCCAACTCGCTGCTGACCTGCAGATAGGTCGTGGGTACGCGCTCCAGACCTACTACTGCACTGCCGACTGGACCCATCCGATCGCGCGCTACATGCAATGACCTCGAGCAGCCGGTGAAGACAAGTCTGGCGTAGCCGACGAGCGCGGATCCCGCGAAGGAATGCAGTTGGCTGAGTTCACCGAGGCGTACGGCTTCGGCCATCGAGGCGTCGGGGCGAGGTCGGCGGAGACCGATTCACTCGAGATCAGTCGTCATCCACTGATCCCGGGAGTGCGCCATGTCGCTGTCGTCCGTCGCGTCCAAGACCTTCACCTCAACGCTGGCCGGCGTGGCACTGGCCGCAGGCACGATGCTCGTTCCGGTGGCGGTCAACGCCGTCGAGGCCCACCGGGCCGAGGACATCACCGTCACCGCCCACCGCGGCGCGAGCGCGTACGCCCCCGAGAACACCCTCGCCGCCTTCGCCGTCGGCATCGAGCAGGACGCCGACTGGATCGAGTCGGACGTGCAGGCCACCAAGGACGGCGAGCTCGTGCTGATGCACGACACCACCCTGTCGCGCACCACCGACGTCGAGCAGCGCTTCCCCGGCCGCTCGCCGTGGAACGTCAAGGACTTCACCCTCGCCGAGATCAAGACCCTCGATGCCGGCTCCTGGTTCGGCGAGAGGTACGCCGGAGAGCCGGTGCCCACGCTGAAGGAGATGGTCGAGCAGGTGCGGCCGACGCGGTCCGGGATCCTGATGGAGCTCAAGTCGCCCGGGCTCTACCCGGGTATCGAGAAGAAGGTTGCTGCCGAGTTCGACTCGTTCCCGGGCTACGTCGAGTCCGCCGTCGCCGCCGGCCGGCTCGCCGTGCAGAGCTTCGACTTCGGCTCCATGAAGACCTACAAGAGCATCCAGCCCGAGGTGCCGGTCGGTCTGCTCGGTACCCCGGCCTACGCCGACCTGGACAGCTACACCTGGGCCGACCAGATCAACCCGCACCACGGCTCCTTCGACGCCGGCTACGTCGCCCGGGTCCACCGGCTCGGGATGGACATCCACTCCTGGACGGTCAACGACGCCGCCACGATGAGCTCGGTCCTCGACCGCGGGGTGGACGGCATCATCACCAACAACCCCGACGTCCTCCAAGACGTGATCGCGGAGCGGCGTACGCCTGAGCTGGGCGGTCGAGACGCCGCCTGAGCCGCCGACAGATCGTCACGCGGCGTTCACCGCACACCGGCCCCAGGGACTCCCGGGGCCGGTGTGATCGGGTCATGAACACGCTGAACCCCACTCGCATGCGTACTCTCGCGCTTGCTGCCGCCGCGGCGCTCGCCACCGGGATCGTCCTGGTCTCGAACCCCGCCTCCGCGGCGGCCACCACCACGACCGCCGCCCAGGCGGCCAAGCACCACCACGCCGACCCGATCGTCTTCGGTCACCGCGGTGCCTCCGGCTACCGGCCCGAGCACACCCTGGCCGCGTACGACCTGGCCATCCAGCAGGGTGCCGACTTCGTCGAGCCCGACGTGGTCTCGACCAAGGACGGCGTGCTCGTCGCCCGCCACGAGAACGAGATCTCCGGCACCACCGACGTCGCCGACCACCCCGAGTTCGCCGGCCGCAGGACGACCAAGACGATCGACGGCACGGCGCTGACCGGCTGGTTCACCGAGGACTTCACCCTCGCCGAGCTGAAGACGCTGCGGGCCAAGGAGCGCATCCCGGGCGACCGCCCCGCTAACACCGCCTACAACGGCCTCTACGAGGTGCCGACCCTCGACGAGGTGCTCGACCTTGTGGACGCCAAGGAGGCCGAGACCGGCCGCACCATCGGCGTCGCCCCGGAGACCAAGCACCCGACGTACTTCGACTCCATCGGTCTCTCGCTCGAGGAGCCGCTCGCGAAGAGCCTCAAGCGCCACGGCCTCGGCGGCAAGCGCGCCGCGGCGGTGATCCAGTCCTTCGAGATCAGTAACCTCAAGGACCTCAACCGCATGGTTGACACGCCGCTGGTGCAGCTGGTCGACTTCGGCGGGGCGCCCTACGACCAGGTCGTCGCCGGGACCGGCGTGACCAACGACCACCTGGTCACCGACAAGGGTCTGCGCAGCATCAAGAAGTACGCCGACCAGGTGGCGCCTTACAAGTTCTACTTCATCCCGCGCAACGCCGACGGCACCCTGGGTGAGGCCACCGACCTCGCCCAGCGCGCCCACCGCGTCGGGCTGCCGACCGTCATCTGGACGATGCGCGCGGAGAACAAGTACCTGCCCACCGAGTGCCGCGTCGGGACCGACCCGATCGCGATCGGTGACCTCGGCTGCGAGGTCGGTCCCTACCTCCACGCCGGTGTCGACGCGTTCTTCACCGACCACCCCGACCTGGGCGTGGCTGCCCGCGACGAGTGGGTTGCTACCAATCAGTAGACACCTCGCGACATCACGTACGGCCCTCGCTATTGTCGGCGGGGGCCGCACGTGTTCGTGGGGCCGGTCACAACCAAAGGAGCTTGAGTCATGGGTCGTTTCGACGGACGCGTCGCAGTCATCACCGGTGCGGCGCGAGGGATCGGTTTCGGAGTCGCCACGCGTTTCGCCGAGGAGGGCGCCTCGGTCGCGATCATCGACCTCGACGAGGCCGCTGCCGCTGAGGCCGCCGCCAAGCTCCCGCTCGCCGAGGGCGCGAAGTCGGTCGGCATCGGCGCCAACGTCGCCAAGGCCGAGGACGCCGAGGCCGCGATCGCGCGTGTCGTCGAGGAGCTCGGTGGCCTGCACATCCTGATGAACAACGCCGGCATCACCCGCGACAACCTGCTCTTCAAGATGACCGAGGACGACTGGGACCTGGTCATGAACGTCCACCTCAAGGGCCACTTCCTGATGAGCAAGGCCGCGCAGGCGGTCTTCGTGAAGCAGAAGTACGGCAAGATCATCAACGTCTCCTCGACCTCGGCCCTCGGCAACCGCGGCCAGGCCAACTACTCGGCGGCCAAGATGGGCGTGCAGGGCTTCACCCGCACCCTCGCCATCGAGCTGGGCCCCTACGGCGTCAACGTGAACGCCATCGCGCCGGGCTTCATCGCCACCGAGATGACCGACCAGACCGCGGCCCGCCTCGGCCTCGACGTCGACGAGTTCCGCAAGCTCTCGGCCGAGGCCAACCCGGTCAAGCGCGTCGGTGAGCCCGGCGACATCGCCGCCGCCGCTGCCTTCCTGGCCAGCGACGAGGCCTCCTACATCACCGGCCAGACCCTCTACGTCGACGGCGGCGCGACCGTCGCCTGATCTGGTCAGGACCGAACCCCGGGCGTGCCCGCGTTGGATGCAACGATTACCGTCTGACACTCGTCTTGGTACTGAGCGCCGATGCAGGCCGATGCAGATGGAGATTGATGATGCGTACGTCCCGCCCGGGGTTCCTCCTGCGATCAGTGGCAACACTGGCCGCCGCGGGTCTGGTCCTGACCGGCTGCGGCTCCTCGGAGGAGCCCAAGGAGACGAAGCCGTCGCCGTCCGCGCCGGCTGAGCCCGACCACGAGCCGCTGACCGGCGTCGAGCTCCCCGAGGGGCAGAGCGCGGCGCGCAAGCACCCGGCCTACATCGTCAAGATCGACAACACCGCGGCCAGCGACCCGCAGTACGGCGTCGCCAAGGCGGACATGGTCGTCCAGGAGCTGGTCGAGGGTGGCGTGACGCGCCTGGCCGTCGCCTACTACTCCCAGCTCCCGAAGGAGGCCGGTCCGGTCCGCTCCATGCGGGCCACCGACGCCGGCATCGCCGCGCCGATCGGTGCCAAGATCCTGACCAGCGGCGCGGCCCCCTACACCTTCGCGCAGCTGAAGAAGCACGACATCTCGTGGATCGACATGTCCACCCCCTACGTCGTACGCGACACCAGCAAGCCCCACGACTTCCTGCACAGCGTGGTCGGCAAGGTCGCCAAGGTCGGGAAGGCCGCCGAGAGGAAGGGCAAGGCCAAGCGGCCCGGCGACTTCATGCCCTGGGGCGACGAGACCACGAAGCTGGCCGGCGGCAAGCCGGCCCGGGCCGTCGACGTGAAGTTCTCCCAGGCGCGCACCGACAACTGGGTCTTCAAGGGTGGCAAGTACCACCTGCAGAACAACTACATGGCCAAGAGCGGCCAGTTCCTCGCCGACACCGTCGTGGTCGCGCAGACCAAGACCACCATCGCCCCCTACAAGGACCCGGGCGGCGCGATCGTGCCCGTCTCCCACTTCACCGGCCGGGGCAAGGCGTGGATCCTGCGCGAGGGCCAGATCGTCGAGGCGACCTGGGTGAAGAAGGGCGAGAAGGGCGCGGTCACCTTCACCGACGCGCAGGGCGCCGCGATCGAGATCCCGCCGGGCAAGGTCTGGCTGGACCTGATCCCGAAGGGCAACGGCCAGGTCGAGCCCGGAGGCGTGACCGTCAGGTAGCGCGCAGAGAGATCGCCCGATCTCTCAGCGCATGTCCTCGACCTTGACCCCCTGCTTCGCCAGGGTCTGGACCCCGGTCAGCAGGTAGGTGACGGCCAGCTCGATGCGCTCGGCGGCGTCCTCGGGGTTGCTGGCCTCGGTGACGGACTCGCCGGCGGCCGACATCGCCCCGAAGAAGAGCCGGGCGAAGGTGGCGACCATCTCGTCGTCGACGGTCCGGTCGCCGGCGCGCAGGACGGCGGCGACGATGTCCTCGACGACGGTGAACGTGGAACGCTCCTCCTGCTCGCGGTAGCGCTGGTAGCCGAGGACGGCGGGGCCCTCCTGCACGACGATGCGGCGGTAGGTCGGCTGCTGGACGGCCTCCAGGAAGGTCCGCAGCCCGGCCCGGGCCTGCTCCCACGGGTCCTTCGACTCGCGCATGGCGGCGTCGATGCTCTGCGCGGTCGCGGCCTCGACCTTCTCGAAGACGACCTCGTAGAGCGCCTGCTTGCCGCTGAAGTGGTGGTAGAGCGCGCCCTTGGTGACCTCGGCGCCGGCCACGATGGCGTCCAGCGACGTGCTCGCGTAGCCGTGCTCGGTGAAGAGTCTCTCGGCGACCTCGACCAGCGTCTTCTTGGTCGAGGCGGAGAACTGCTGCCTCCGTGACATCCCCGGCACCGACGGAAGCGGGGGAACCTTGGGGACGAGCTTGCTCACGGACGACTTTGCCACCCATCCACTCTAACGGCCGTGTCAGGAATCACCGTCCCGGCTATTGGCCATACCGTTGGTATGTCCAATACTATAGGTACGTACTCGCGGTATGTGAGTGCCAACCTTCCGCAAGGAGCCGACAAATGAGCTGGACCAGCCATCACAAGCGCGGGGAGATCCTCCGCGGCGTGGTCGCCGCCGTCGACGAGCGTCGAGACGGCCTGCTGCCCATGGATCTTCCCGGCGTCACCGAGACCTTCACCGACGAGCTCGACCTGCTCGCCGCCCTCCAGCTGCGCTGGCACACCCGCCTGTCCGGGCGCATCGAGACCGAGCTCGCCAACCAGCCGATGGATCTCGAGGACGCCGTCGTCCGGGCGTGGCACGGCGCTGCCGACGACCTGCCCGGCATCCGCACGGTCCTCGACCGCTATCACGCGCTTCCCGTCGACGACGCGATGGCCACCGCGCTGGCCAAGTCGCAGACCAAGGAGCACCTGACCCTGGCCGTCATGGCGGGCAAGGGTGCGTTCGCCGACGCCGAGTGCGTACGCCTCGGCTCGATGATCGAGGCACGGGCTCGTGCCGAGTACGAGCCCGCCGTCGAGGTAGTCGAGCGCGGGCCCTTCGCCGGCCTCGTCGACATGTTCCGGGCGGTCCGCTCGGCAGCCTAGGCCTGTCCTGAGCTTGTCGAAGGGCTGCGTACGGACCTTCAAGCCAGGCCCCGGGGCCGGTGTGCTCCCTCCCGCGGACTCCCTTCCGCACCTCCCTTGGCACCGGTCCCGGGGCCGTTGTATTTGTTGGGTTCTTGTTGCGGCTGACGTACCCCAGGTGATGCGATCATGGCGTCATGACGAAGCAGAAGGACGTACGCGCCGGGCGGCTGCTGGTAGCCACCCCGGAGCTTCGCGACCCCAACTTCGTCGACACCGTCGTGCTGCTGATCGAGGTCAACGACGACGGTGCGCTGGGTGTGGTGCTGAACCGGCCCTCGCCGGTGCCGGTCGCCGAGGTGCTGCATCCGTGGGCGACGTCGGTGGCCGTTCCCGACGTCCTCTTCCAGGGCGGCCCGGTGAGCAAGGACTCCGCGATCGCGGTGGCGCTCCTGGTCGACTCCGACGACCCGCCGCTGGGTTTTCGCCCGGTGGTGGGACGCCTCGGGCTGCTCGATCTCGACACGCCGGTCGAGCTCGTCGACGGCACCCTGTCGCGGCTGCGCATCTTCGCCGGCTACGCCGGCTGGGGCGCCGCTCAGCTCGAGGGCGAGGTCGAGGAGGGGTCCTGGTACGTCGTCGACAGCGAGCCCTACGACTCGTTCCTCGACGACGTGAGCTCGATGTGGTCCGCGGTGCTCCGACGCCAGCCGGGTGAGCTGGCCTTCCACGCCACGCGCCCGCCCGATCCGGAACTCAACTAGAGGACCAGTAGACTGGGAGGCATGGGCATCCTGGGATTCGGCACGAAAGAAGCCGTCAAGGAACGGGAGGACGTTCGTCATCAAGACGTCCCCACCGAGGAGGGTGACCACGACCGCTACTCCCACTATGTGGAGAAGGACAAGCTGACCGAGGCGATGGTCATGGGCACTCCCGTGGTCGCGCTGTGCGGCAAGGTGTGGGTGCCGAGCCGCGACGGGTCCAAGTTCCCGGTCTGCCCCGACTGCAAGGAGATCTTCGAGGGGATGCCGCCGGGCGGTGGCGAGGGCGACGACGAGTGAGTAGCGCCGACCTCCCCGGCGCCCTCACACCCGCGTGGCCGAACAAGGCCGCGTGGGGCACTGCGCCCAAGCTTCGTGCTTGGCAGCAGGAGGCGCTGAACGCCTACCTCACCGACCACCCCCGTGACTTCCTCGCCGTGGCGACGCCCGGCGCCGGTAAGACGACCTTCGCGCTGACGGTCGCAGCCGAGCTCCTGGGCCGCCGCCTGGTCGACCGGGTGACCATCGTCGCCCCGACCGAGCACCTCAAGGTGCAGTGGGCCGAGGCGGCCGCGCGGGCCGGCATCCCGATCGACCCGACCTACTCGGCCGGTCAGGGCAAGACCTCGGCCGACTACGTCGGGATCGCGGTGACCTACGCGGGTGTCGCGGTCAACCCGCTCGCGATGCGGATCCGCACGGAGCGGTTCAAGACGCTGGTGATCCTCGACGAGGTGCACCACGCCGGCGACGCGCTCTCCTGGGGTGACGGTGTCCGGGAGGCCTTCGAGCCGGCCGCTCGCCGGCTGGCGCTGACCGGGACGCCGTTCCGCTCCGACACCAACCCGATCCCGTTCGTCACCTACGCACCCGGCGAGGACGGCATCCCGCGCTCGGCGGCCGACTACACCTACGGCTACGCCGAGGCGCTGCGCGACCACGTCGTCCGGCCGGTCCTCTTCATGGCCTACTCGGGACAGATGCAGTGGCGCACCCGGGCCGGCGACGAGATCGCCGCCCACCTCGGTGAGCCGCTGACCAAGGACCTGACCTCGCAGGCGCTGCGGACCGCGCTCGACCCGGCCGGGTCCTGGATCCCGTCGGTGCTCGCGGCCGCCGACAAGCGGCTGACCGAGGTGCGGCGCCACGTCCCCGACGCGGGTGGGCTGGTCATCGCCACCGATCAGGACTCGGCGCGCTCCTACGCCAAGACGATCAAGTCGATCACGGGGGAGTCGGCCACGGTCGTCCTCTCCGACGAGAAGGCCGGCTCGAAGAAGATCGCCAAGTTCGCCGAGTCCGACGACCGCTGGATGGTCGCGGTCCGGATGGTCTCCGAGGGCGTCGACGTGCCCCGGCTCGCCGTCGGGGTCTACGCCACGACCACCTCGACGCCGCTCTTCTTCGCCCAGGCGGTCGGGCGCTTCGTACGTGCTCGTACGCGGGGTGAGACCGCCTCCGTCTTCCTGCCGTCGGTGCCCAACCTGCTCGGCTTCGCCTCCGAGCTGGAGCTGCAGCGCGACCATGTGCTCGGCAAGAAGGTCACCAGCGAGGACGACATCTTCGCCGCCGAGGACGCCCTGATGGCCGCGGCCAACGCCGAGGAGGGCGCCTCCGAGGAGGAGCTGGGGGCTTGGGAGGCGATGGGCTCCGAGGCACGCTTCGACCGGGTGCTCTTCGACGGTGGCGAGTTCGGCCACTCCGGTGAGGTGCACGTCGGCTCGGAGGAGGAGATGGACTTCCTCGGCATCCCCGGGCTGCTCGACGCCGACCAGATGAAGACCCTGCTCCAGCAGCGGCAGAGCGACCGGGCGCGCAAGCAGAAGTCGGCCTCGGGACCGGTCGCCGCCGACGAGCCCGTCGCCGCGGTTGCCGCCCACGAGCAGCTCGCCGTGCTCCGGCGCGAGCTCAACGGCCTGGTCGCCGCCTGGCACCACCGCACCAAGACGCCCCACGGCGTCACCCACAACCGGCTCCGGAAGGAGTGCGGCGGCCCGCCCGCCGCGGTCGCCAACGCCGACCAGCTCAAGGCCCGCATCGACACCCTGCGTGACTGGGCCGCGCGCGGCTCGGCCTGATTTCGACGAGCCGACTCGGCGGGAGGGTCGAGGATTCGGGCACACTGTCTGCCATGAGGACGCGATGACAGCACTCGAGATCGCCGTGACGTCGGTGGACGGCGCGCTCGCCGCGCGTGCGGCCGGGGCGACCCGGGTCGAGCTCTGCACGGCCCTCGAGGTCGGTGGTGTCACCCCGTCGCAGGGGCTGGTCGAGGGAGTCCTCGACGCGGTCGGCGGCACCGACGCCGCCGACGGCTGGCAGGGCGTCCACGTGCTCGTCAGGCCGAGGCCGGGAGGGTTCGGCTACTCCGCCGAGGAGCGGCATCTCCTCGAACGTGAGGTCGAGATGGTCCTGGCGGCCGGGGTCGACGGGATCGTGATCGGCGCGCTCACTCCGCACGGGGAGCCCGACGTCGAGCTGGTCCGTGGCCTGGCGGATGCGGCCGCTGCGTACGAGGCGACGGTGACGTTCCACCGGGCCATCGACCTCAGCGCCGACCCGGTCGCGGCGATGCGGTCGCTGGCCGGGGTGGTCGACCGGGTGCTCACCTCAGGGGGTGCGCCGGCCGCCGCCGCGGGGGCCGCGACGATCGCCGAGATGGTCGCAACTGGGGGACCGGACGTACTGGCCGGAGGCGGCGTGACCGTCGATGCGATCGCGGCGCTGGCGGCGCTCGGGGTCGAGGGCGTGCATCTCTCCGCGAAGCGACGGGTCCTCACCGCCGGCCGGGTGGCCCTGGGCGTCGCCGACGACGGTGGTCACTGGGTGACCGATCCGGACGTGGTCGCGGCCGCGGCCGCCGCGCTGGCCTAGGCCAGGGTGTCGCCCTCGACCAGGTCGCGCAGCACCGAGACGGCGGCCTCGAGGTCGGCCTCGGTGCGGTGACGCGACTCCAGCCGCTCGGCGATGAGGTGCGAGATGCGCTCGCGCACGTCGGCCAGATCGGCCCGGCCCGCGTCGGTGAGCGTCACCAGGCTCGCCCGCGCATCGGCCGGGTTGGGCTCCTTGCTGACCAGGCCGGTCTCCACCAGCTGGGCGATCTGCGCCGACATGGTCGGCTGCGAGCAGCCGTCGGCCCGGGCCAGGTCGGTGATGCCGAGCGGCCCGATGGCGTCGAGGATCGTGAGGACGCGGACGCTGGCCGGAAGGTCGAGCGCGCGGCGTACGAGGCGCATGAGGCGTGCCGCGTAGACCACCAGGTCGCTGGAGAGGTCCAGGGTCTTCGCCGAAGCGGAGCCCGAGGCGGTCGGGCCTGCTGTGGGGAGCAGCTGCTGTGAAGGCATCGGTGGATTCCAGGGTTGGGGTTGCGGCGCGGTGAACGGGTGGAGACTATCTGAGAATGACTACGGAGCGGCACACCTGGATCGCGTTCCTGCGCGCCATCAACCTGGGCGCGACGCGAAAGTTCCCCAAGCAGGCGATCACCGCAGCGGTCGTGAGGGCAGGCGGAACCGACGTCGAGACCTACATCAACACGGGCAACGTACGCTTCGACCACCCGGTCGGCGACCGGGCCGAGATGGAGGCGATCCTGGAGGAGGCCTTCGCCGCCGACCGCTTCTTCGAGGTGCCGACGATCTGCGTCACACCCGCCGAGCTGAAGGTGATCGCCAACGACGCCGCGGCGGTCGGGATGGGTCACGAGGGCCGGCAGTTCGTGTTCCTGTGCAAGGAGCACAGCGATCCCAGCTCGCGTGAGGCACTGGTCGCCCGGGCGGGCGAGGGCGAGCGGGTCTATGTCATCGGTCGGGCCGTGCACCTGCTCACCGAGAGCTTCCAGCAGACGAAGATCACCAACGCCGTGGTCGAGCGCCACATCGCCATCAGCACCAACCGCAACCTCAACGTGATCCGCACCCTCGCCGACCGTTGGGCCTGAGGCCCGCTGCGCCCCTACTGCGCCTCGATGCGATCGAGATAGCTTCGGCGTACGTCGTCGTCGACGCGGGTGATCGCGGCGTCGTCGTGCACGGCGCGGCGGATCAGGCGCATCACCCGCTCGGGGACGAGCGGAGCGCCGGCGGCGGCGAGGCCGACGTAGGACGGGACCGCGATCTCGGCCGCCCGGGTGCGCACCGACCTCATCACGGCGGCCGCGATGTCCTCGGGGTCGACCGTCGGGAGGACGCCGAGGTCGATGCCGGAGGAGAGCTCGGTGCGGACGGCGCTCGGCAGCACGGTGGTCAGCGAGACCCCGGTGCCGTCGAGCTCGAGGCGCGTGGCCGCGCTGAGGCCCACGACGGCGTACTTGCTGGCGTTGTAGACCGCCAGGCCCTTGAGCGGGAACTTGCCCGCCAGTGAGGCCACATTGGCCACGTGGCCGTGGCCGCGCGCGATCATCCCGGGCAGCGCCAGCCGCATGCCGTGAATGACTCCGTAGACGTTGACGTCCATGGTGAGCCGGTCGATCCGGTCCTCCTGCTCGAGGAAGGCGCCGTTGGGCATGACGCCGGCGTTGTTGACCAGGACGTCGACCGGCCTGCCATGGGCCTCCTCCGCGGCGGCGAGGAAGTCGGCGTAGGACTCCTTGTCGGAGACGTCGAGCCGGTGACCGCTCGCGCCCCGGCCGAGTCCTGCCGCTGCCTCCCGCGCCAGCGCGTCGTCGAGGTCACCGAGGGCCACCTTCGCCCCGGCCGCGGCGAACTCCTTCGCCGTGGCCAGGCCGATACCGCGGGCGGCGCCGGTGACGACGACCAGCGCGCCGTCGAGGTCGATCCTGGGGCAGCGGGTCATGCGGACACCTCGGTCTCGGCAGGCTCGACCACCGAGGTGATCTGGAAGTCGGCGGGGTCGAAGCGGCTGATCCGGCGGACCAGCTCGCCGGTCGACCACGGCCAGGAGAAGCTGTTGCGGCCGTTGGCGTCGATGAAGTAGCTGTGGCACGAGGCCCCGCTGTAGGCGGTGCCGGCGAGCGCGGCCTGCACGTCCGCGACGTACGCTGCCTGGGCCTGTGGGGTCACGTCGAGCTGTGTCCAGCCCTGCTCGCGGGCGGTGGTGACGGCGTCGGTGATCATCGCGACCTGCGACTCGGCGACGGCGAAGGCGGAGCCGTGGCCGGTACCGAGGCTCGGGCCGAGCACCACGAACGCGTTGGGGAAGCCGGCGACCGAGGTGCCCTGGTAGGCCTCGGGGGAGCCTGCCCAGTGCTCGGCGAGCGTACGGCCGTCGGCCCCGCGGATCAGGTCGGCGACCGGCATGTCGAGGATGTGGAAGCCGGTGCCGAGGATGATCGCGTCGACCTCCGCCCTGCTGCCGTCGGAGCCGATCACGGTCGATCCCTCGACCCGCTGGACGCCGGTCGCGTGCACCTCGACGTTCGGCTTCGTCAGCGACTGGAGGTAGTTGTTGGAGAAGAGGATCCGCTTGCAGCCGAGCAGGTAGTCGGGCGTCAGCTTGGCCCGCAGCTCCTCGTCCCGGACGGCGACGCGCAGGTAGGCCTCACCGATCTTCTGCAGCCCGTGCATCAGCGGCTTGGGGCGGTGGAAGGCGAGGCCGACGGTCTCCATCGCGGCGTACTCGACGGCGCCGAGGGCCTTCTCGAAGAATGGGACGTTGCGCTTGACCCACTTCTCCGCCTCCGGCACCGGGTGGTCGACCTTCGGCAGCACCCAGTGGGCGGTGCGCTGGAAGAGGTGCAGATCGGCGACCTGCTTCTGGATCTCGGGCACGAACTGGACGGCCGACGCACCGGTGCCGATCACGGCGACCCGCTTGCCGTCGAGGTCGACGTCGTGGTTCCACCGCGCCGAGTGCCAGACCTCGCCGGGGAAGTCGGCCAGGCCGGGGAGGTCCGGGATCTTCGGCTCGTTCCACGGGCCGGCGGCCGCGACCAGGAAACGCGCGGTGATCTCACCGGCGCTGGTCTCCAGGCGCCACTCGGCGGACTCGCTGCTCCAGGCGGCTCCGAGGACCTCCACGCCGAACCGGGTGATGTCCTCGAGGCCACGGTCGCGGGCGACGCGGTCGATGTAGGCGAGGATCTCCGGCTGGTTGCCGTAGACCCGCGACCAGTCGCTGTTGGGGGCGAAGGAGAACGAGTAGAGGTTGGACGGTACGTCGCAGGCACATCCCGGATAGGTGTTGGCCCGCCAGGTGCCACCGTAGGTGTCGGCTTTCTCCAGGATGACGACGTCCTCGACGCCTGCCTCGCGCAGCTTGATCGCGGCGGCGATGCCGGAGATGCCGGCGCCGATGACGACGACCTCGTGATGCTTGCTCATGCGGTTGCTCCTTCGAGTGCGGCCGCGACGCGGCCGGGAACGTGTCGGCGGGCCGCGGCGAGGGTGGCCTCGCGGCGGCCGAGGTCCATGAAGTTGGGGCCCATGTCGGCGAGCTCCTCGGGACCGGGCTCGACCCGGATCACTCGCACCCCGGCCGCCCGGAGCCGGGCGACCTCGCGGTCGAGCACCGCGGTCATCTGGGAGCGCAGCAGTCGCTCGACCCGGTCGATCCCGCGGGCCGGTACGCCGCCCTCGGTGGTCATCGGGGCGACCACGACGACCTCGTCGACCACCTGGCCGAGGAGGAGGTCGGCCGAGACGGAGGAGACCGCGCCGCCGTCGACGTAGCGACGGCCGGCGATCTCGACCGGCGGGAACCAGCCGGGGATCGCCCACGACGCGGCGACGGCCGCGCTCAATGAAGTCGCCGGGGCGTCGTCGGAGCCGAACGCCACCCGCTCGCCGGTGGTCGCGTCGGCCGCGACCAGCCAGGTCGCGGGGTGGCCGACCCAGCCGTCGGGACCGGCCAGCGCGTCGCCGTACTCCCGCAGCCAGCCGGCGTCCCCGCGGCCCCGGGGGAGCAGCCCGGCCAGCGCGCTGTAGGGCGAGCGGCGCGAGAGCCCGGACCGGACCAGGCCGAGCGCCGGCAGCGCGGGAGCCGGCATCGGCGGCACCGTGCCGGGGTGGACGGCGACGTGGGCCGCCAGCACCGGGTCGGCGCCCGGTGTCCCGTCGAGAGCGTCGAGCAGGTCCTGCGGCGTACGGCCGGACCCGAGGGCCGCGACGATCTCGGAGCCCGCGGAGGTGCCGACCAGGACGTCGGCGGTCCGGGCGTCCCAGTCGAGGGCCTCCTCGAGGGTGCGGAGGGCGACGGCCGTCCAGGCGAACCCGAGGGTGCCGCCGCAGCCGATGGCGAGCGCGCGTCGTTGCGTCATGATTCGGATACTAACGGTATTTGAATACCGACGGTAGGTCTGGCTGGTAAGATCTGGGCCGTGGGCCGGATCACGCGCAAGGAGTCGCACGCGCAGACGCGGGAGCGACTCGTCCAGACCGCACATCGCCTGTTCCTCTCGGACGGCTACAACGCGACCTCGCTCGACAAGGTCGCCGCCGAGGCGGGCTACTCGAAGGGCGCCGTCTACTCGAACTTCGCGACCAAGCACGATCTCGGCCTGGCCGTGCTCGACGTGATCCATCAGGAGCGGGCGCTGTCCCTGGCGAGCGCGGTCAACGGGATCGAGACCGTCGAGGGCCGGATCGACGCCTTCGCGGCGTGGGCCGAGGCCAACATCGGTGACGTCGGCTGGACCGCGCTCGAGGTCGAGTTCGCGACCAGCACCCGTCGCGTCCCGGGCGTGAGCCAGCAGCTCGCCAACAGGCGCCGCGAGCTGACCGCGGCGGTCGCCGGCCTCATCGAGCAGCAGGCCGACGAGCTCGGCCTCACGCTGCCCTCACCGGCCGAGGAGGCCGCCGTCCAGCTGCTCTCCCTCGGCATCGGGCTGGGTGTGCAGCGTGCGTTCGACCCCGACCTGTCGGTCGCCAGCCTGGTCGACCTGCTGCGGTCGTTGCTGGAGAGCGCGAGACCCTAGTGCGCCCTTGGCGCCGGGGTCAGTGGGCCGGGGCGCCGTTGCGCTCGGCGGAGGGGAACGAGACCCGGTTCAGGCCGCGTACGGCCGGGCTCAGCAGCGTCGCCAGCGAGATCACCACATAGGCGATGCCGGCGATCGCGAGCATGTTCTCGATCCCGTACGCAGCAGCCAGTGGCCCCATCGCCAGCTGCCCGACGGGGATGGCGATATAGGTGCCCAGCTGGTCGTAGGAGGACGCGCGGGAGAGCAGCTCGCCGGGGACGTTCTCCTGCATCGACAGCTGCCAGCCGAGGCTGAAGACCTGGATGCCGGCGCCGGAGAGGGTGGCCGCGGGTAGCAGCACGCCGAGGTCGGTGGAGAACCCGAGCGCCGCGATCGGCAGCCCGAACAGGGCCATCCCGATCATGCCGTAGAACAGCGGCCGCTCGAGCCGGACCTTCATCAGCACGAGTGTCGCGGCGAGCACGCCGATGCCCTGGAAGGTGAGAATCAGACCCCAGCCGCCCGCGCCCAGCGACGATCCCTCGGCACGCTGCGGGCCCAGGGTGAGCAGCCCACCCTCGTAGAGCGCGTTGAGCATCGTCGCGGCGCCGACGCAGAGCCACAACCAGCTCGTGGTGCGGAAGTAGTCCCAGCCCAGGCGCAGGTCGCCGATCACCGAGGCCTTGCCGACCGACCCGCTGAGCTTGACCGGCAGCAACAGCAGCGCGGCGATGATCCAGGTGGCCGCGTCGAGGGCGAGCGCCCAGCCCGCGCCGACGCTGAGGACGAGGAGGCCGGCGGTGCCGGGGCCGGCGACCGCGACCACCGCCCGCGTCAGCGACATCAGCACGTTGGCCTCCTGCAGCATGGTGCGGGGCACCACGAGCGGGATGATCCCCTGCTGGGCGGGCAGGCCGGCGGCGGAGACGATGCCGTTGAGGGCGGAGAGGACGATCAGGTGCCACAGCTCGGCGACCCCGGCGATGACCAGAACGGCGACCGCCGCCTGGCTCAGGCCGGAGATCAGGTTGGAGGCGAACAGGATCCGGGCCCGACCCATCCGGTCGGCGAGCACGCCGCCGATGAGCATGAAGACGATCATCGGGATGGTGCGGGCCGCGAGGACGGCGCCGATCGCGATCGGCGCGTCGCTCACCTCCAGGACGGCGAAGGCGAGCGCGACGGGCGCCATGAAGTTGCCCACCATGTTGATCGAGCGGGACGCGAAGAACCATCGGAAGTGGGGTTCGCGAAGTGGGGCTGTCGCCGAGATCCGAGCCATTCGAGAGACAATAGACCTTCGGGCGATCTCTATCTGCTGAAAATTCCCAAATCTGTCACGAGACCGCGATCCCCGCCGCTCGCATCTCCTCGATCGCCGTCGCGGTCGACGCTGCGGCCACTCCCGCGGCCAGGTCGGAGAGCAGCCTGGTGTGGAATCCGGCCGCCCGTGCGTCGAGCGCGGTGGCGCGTACGCAGTAGTCGGTCGCCAGCCCGCACACGTCGACCTCCTCGACGCCCTGGGCGCGGAGCCAGTCGGTCAGGGTGGTGCCGCCGGTGGCCGCGCCCTCGAAGCCGGAGTAGGCCGCTGCGTACTCGCCCTTGCGGAAGATCTCGTCGAAGGTGACCGGGTCGAGGTTGGGGTGGAAGGCCTCCCCGTCGGTGCCGACCACGCAGTGCGCCGGCCAGGAGTTGGCGTAGTCCGGCGGGTTGCCGAAGTGGTCGCCCGGGTCGATGTGGTGGTCCTTGGTGGCCACGACCAGCCCGTACGTCTGGTCCGGCTCCTTGCTCGCCGCCCGCTCGCGCAGCAGCTGACCGATGTCGTAGGCCACCCGGGCCCCGCCGTCGACCGGCAGGGACCCGCCCTCGCAGAAGTCGTTCTGTACGTCGACCACGATCAGTGCACGCGTCATGCTCGCCAGCGTAGACGGTGACGGTACATCCGGCCGGGCGGCGTGCGATCAGATGAACTGGGTAGGGATCGCGGGATCGCCCTTGAGGAGCGAGTGGGCGATGACCGGGAGCTCCGCGACCGAGGCCCGGTGGCGGTCGCGAGCCGCGTCGAGGGGCTCGCGACCGACGACCTCACCCTTGCGCACGAGCTGGGTGAGGAGGGGACGGTCGTTGTTGTCGCCCTCAGGAGCGGTGCCGATGCCGATCACCTCGGCGTCGGCGACATCCTTGCGGTTGCGGCGGCGCAGGGCGTACTTGCGGCCGCCGATCGAGGTCTTGGACGCGCTCTTCTTGGCGACCGGCTCCAGCTCGCCGGAGGCGCCCTCGCGGGCGACCAGCTTGTAGACGAACCCGGCGGTGGGGTGGCCGGAGCCGGTGACCAGCTGGGTGCCGACGCCGTAGCCGTCGACCGGGGCGGCCGCCAGGGCGGCGATCGCGTACTCGTCCAGGTCGCTGGTCACGATGATCTTCGTCTCGGTGGCGCCGAGGTCGTCGAGCTGGCGGCGTACGTCGTGGGCGAGCAGCCCCAGGTCGCCGGAGTCGATCCGCACCGCACCGAGCTCGGGACCGGCGATCTCGACCGCCTTCGCCACCGCCTCGGCGATGTCATAGGTGTCCACCAGCAGCGTGGTGCCCTTGCCGAGCGAGGCGACCTGCGCGCGGAAGGCCTGCTCCTCGGTGTCGTGCAGGAGGGTGAAGGAGTGTGCGGAGGTGCCGGTGGTGGGTACGCCGAAGCGGGCCCGGGCAGCCAGGTTGGAGGTGGCGGTGAAGCCGGCCACGTAGGCCGCGCGGGCGGCGGCGACCGCGGCGGCCTCGTGGGTGCGGCGCGAGCCCATCTCGATGCACGGGCGCTCGCCGGCGGCCAGCGTCATCCGGGAGGCCGCGGTGGCGATGGCCGAGTCGTGGTTGTAGATCGAGAGCAGCACCGTCTCCAGGACGACCGCCTCGGCGAAGCTGGCCTCGACCACGAGCAGCGGCGACTGCGGGAAGAAGGTCTCGCCCTCGGCGTACCCCCAGACGTCGCCGGTGAACCGGTAGCCGGCCAGCCACTCCAGCGTGGGGCCGTCGACGACGCCCTCCAGGATCGCCAGCTGCTCGGAGTCGAAGCGGAACGCCTCGATCGCGTCGAGGGCCCGGCCGACCCCGGCGACGACGCCGTAGCGCCGCCCGCCGGCCAGGCGCCGGGGGAACAGCTCGAAGACGGCGCGGCGCTCCGCGGTGCCCGCCTTCAGGGCGGCCTGGAGCATGGTCAGCTCGTAGTGATCTGTCAGGAGCGCGGTCGAGTCCGCTGTCGAGTCCACGAGCACATCGTGGCACGATGGACTGTATGAGCGCGCCAAGCCCTGTGGAGCTCGACGAGCCCGAGGTCGACGACCTCGTCGCGCCCGCGACCCCGTGGGTGACCATCGTCTGGAACGACCCGGTCAACCTGATGTCCTACGTCACCTTCGTCTTCCAGAAGTACTTCGGCTACTCCAAGAAGAAGTCGGAGAAGCTGATGATGGAGGTGCACAACGACGGCAAGTCGGCCGTCTCCTCCGGGTCTCGCGAGGAGATGGAGCGCGACGTGCAGGCGATGCACGAATACGGTCTCTGGGCGACCTTGGAGAAGCAGGATTGATGGGCGGGTTCAGCTACCACCGCCGCAGCAAGCAGATCATCGCGACCTTCTCCGGATTCGAGGCCGATCTGCTGCGTTCGCTGGCCTCCCAGCTCGTCGAGCTGCTGCGCAACGAGGTCGCCGCGCCCGCCGAGAGCGACGACCCGCTCGAGGCGCTGCTCGACTTCTCGGGACCGACCACGGAGCCGGAGGATCCGGTCTTGAAGCGGCTCTTCCCGAGTGCCTACGGCGACGACACCGAGGCGGCCGGGGAGTTCCGGCGGTTCACCGAGGGCGGGCTGCGCGACGGCAAGGCGCGGGCCGCCTCGACGATCATCGACTCGCTCGAGGAGGCCGGGCTCCCGCCCGAGCTCGACGAGGACGGGCTGGTCATCGACGTCGAGCTCCCGATCGCCGACGCCGAGGCGTGGATGCGCTCCTTCACCGACATCCGGCTGGCGCTCGCCACCCGGCTCGGGGTCGAGGAGGGCGACGAGGACTTCTGGGACTCCCTGCCCGAGGACGACCCCGCCGGCCAGGTCTACGGGATCTACCAGTGGGTCGGGATCCTGCAGGAGACCATCGTCGAAGCGCTGTGGTCAGCGGAGTGAGTCGGCGGTCAGCCTGACCAGGATCGTGCGCAGGCTCTCCCGGTCGCTGTCGGGAAGGACGGCCAGGAACTCGTCGGCCGCCTCCTGACGGGCCTTGTCGATCTTCCGGCCGAGACGTACGCCCTCCTCGGTCGCCACCACGCAGACCGCCCGGCGGTCGGCCGGGTCGGGCTGCCGCGCCACCAGGCCGTGACCCTCGAGGCCGTCGACGACCTCGGTGGCCGACCTGGGCACGATGTGCAGTCGCTCGGCCAGTGCCGAGAGCCGGATCGGCTCGTCGGCGGCGAGCACGATGCGCAGCGCTCGGCTCTGCGACGGGGTGATGCCCCACCGGGCCGTGGCGGCGCCGAAGCGCCGACGGAGGGTGCGGGCTGCCGCCATCAGCAGGTCGGCGGTCTCGTCCACGGGAATAACTCTAACCCATCGTGGGTTTGCCTCATTGTGAGTCAACCTCAGTAATCAGGATCGAGGTGTTCGGATGAGTGACCCGCACCCCAACAAGTCTTCCCGCGAGTCCGGCCGCGACGGCCGTGACCCCCAGAACAAGCGCGCCGACCGCGCCCAGCTCGAGGCCAAGCCGGTCTCGCTGCGCCGGATCGCGCGCCTCTTCGCGCCCTACCGAGGGCGCCTGCTTCTCGTCGTGGCGCTGATCGTGGTCAGCTCGGTGATCGGGCTGGCGCAGCCGTTCCTGGTCAAGCACGTCATCGACACCGCCCTGCCCGAGCGTGACACCTCGCTGCTGCTGCTCAGCGTCGCCGCGATGGTGCTCGTCGCGATCGCCTCCGCCGCCCTCGGGGTCGCCCAGACGCTGATCTCGACCGAGATCGGCCAGCGGGTCATGCACCGGCTGCGTACCGACCTCTTCGGGCACCTGCAGCGCCAGTCGCTCGACTTCTTCACCCGTACGCGGGGTGGGGAGGTCCAGTCGCGGATGGTCAACGACATCGGCTCGATGCAGTCGGTGGTCACCTCCACCGCGACCTCGATCGCGGCCAACGTCACCGTCGTGGCCGGCACCGTGGTGGCGATGATGGCGCTCAACTGGCGGCTCGCGCTGATCTCCCTGGTGGTGCTGCCGCCTGCGGTGTGGACCACCCGCAAGGTGGCGCAGATGCGCTACGCCGTGACCACCCAGCGGCAGGCCAGGATGGCCGACCTGCACGTGCAGGTCGAGGAGGGGCTCTCGGTCAGCGGCATCCTGCTGACCAAGACCCTCGGAGCCGCGCCGGCCCTGGCCGCCCGCTTCGAGCAGACCTCTCACGACCTCGTCGGCCTCGAGGTACGCAGCCAGCTCGCCGGACGGTGGCGGATGGCGACCATGCAGGTGGTCTTCGCCGCGGTTCCCGCCGCGCTCTACCTCGCGGCCGGCTTCCCGGCGACCTCCGGTGCGCTGACGATCGGTACGCTGGTCGCCTTCGTCTCGCTGCAGGGCTCGCTCTTCCGGCCGCTGATGGGGCTGCTCAACGTCGGGGTCGACGTCACGTCCTCGCTGGCGCTCTTCTCCCGGATCTTCGAGTATCTCGACCTGCCGGTCGAGATCGACGACCCTGTTTCGCCCGTGCCTCTGGGTGAGGCTCGCGGCGAGGTCGTCTTCGACGACGTCGGGTTCACCTACGACGGCTCGCACCCGGTCCTCGAGGACATCTCGCTGCGGGTGCCCGCGGGCGGCTCGCTGGCGCTGGTCGGGGCGACCGGTTCGGGCAAGTCGACGCTGGCCGGGATGGTCGCGAGGCTGCACGACCCGACCTCAGGCCGGGTGATGATCGACGGGATCGACCTGCGCGACCTGGACCTGGCCGACCTGGCCGCCAACGTCGGCATGGTCACCCAGGAGACCTACCTGCTCCATGCGAGCGTCCGGGACAACCTGCGCCACGCCCGTCCCGAGGCGAGCGACGCCGAGATCGAGGCGGCCGCCCGTGCGGCCCGGATCCACGATCTGATCGTCGAGCTCCCCGACGGCTACGACACCCTGGTCGGCTCCCGCGGCCACCGCTTCTCGGGCGGCGAGCAGCAGCGGCTGGCGATCGCCCGCACCCTGCTGCGCGACCCGCGCGTGCTCGTGCTCGACGAGGCCACCTCGGCGCTCGACAACACCACCGAGCGGGAGGTGCAGGCTGCCCTGGACCGCCTGGCGGAGGGGCGTACGACGATCACCATCGCCCACCGGCTCTCCACCGTCCGTGACGCCGACCAGATCGCCGTCCTCGACCACGGCCGGGTCGTCGAGGTCGGCACCCACGAGGAGCTGCTGCTGCGGGGCGGTGCCTATGCCGACCTCGTGCGAGGCGGGCTGACCGTCGCCGCCTAGCACGGTCGGCAGGGCTCGGCCGGCGGGAGTCCGAGTGCCGGTCACGTTCAGGAGCCGGCCCAGGTCCGCCTAGGCTGATCCCGTGCTGACCATCGACCAGGCGACGTACGACGCGATCGTCGCCCACGCGAAGCGCGACCATCCCGACGAGGCGTGCGGGATCGTCGCAGGCCCCGAGGGGTCCGACCGGCCCGAGCGGTTCATCGAGATGATCAACGCCGCCGGCTCGCCGACCTTCTACGAGTTCGACTCGACCGATCTGCTCCAGCTCTACAAGGAGATGGACGCGAACGACGAGGAGCCGGTGGTCGTCTACCACTCCCACACGGCCACCGAGGCCTACCCCTCCCGCACCGACATCGGGCTGGCGATGGAGCCGAACGCCCACTACGTGCTGGTCAGCACCCGTGAGCACGGAAACGACGAGGGTCCGGTCGAGTTCCGGTCCTACCGGATCGTCGACGGCAACGTCACCGAGGAAGAAATCAACATCGTCCCGACGTTGTCGTGACGCGCACCACCTACATCTAGGAGAACGAACCCATGGCCATCGAGGTCAAGATCCCGACCATCCTCCGCACCTACACCGCCGGTGAGAAGGCAGTCAGCGCCGAGGGCAAGACCCTGAGCGCGCTCATCGACGACCTCGAGGCGAACCACTCCGGCATCAAGGAGCGCCTCATCGACAACGGTGACCTGCGCCGCTTCGTCAACGTCTACATCAACGACGAGGACGTACGCTTCATCGGCGGTCTCGACGCCGAGCTCAAGGACGGCGACCAGGTCGTCGTGCTGCCTGCGGTCGCCGGCGGCTGCTGACCTCTTAGCCCAGAATGCCGCGGTCGTACGCTCGTGCGACCGCGGCTGCTCTGTCTGTGACCCCCAGCTTGTCGAAGATGTGACCCAGGTGGGTCTTCACCGTCGCCTCGCTGACGAACAGCGTGGCGGCGATCGCGCGGTTGGTGGTGCCGCGGGCGACCAGGGTGAGCACCTCGCGCTCGCGCGGGCTGAGCTGGGCCGACGGGCCCGGTGAGCGGAGCCGGGAGGCCAGCCGGGTCGCGACCGCGGGGGAGAGGACGGTCTCGCCGGCCGCGGTCGCCCGGACGGCCTCGACGAGGTCTGTCGTGGGGGCGTCCTTGAGCAGGTAGCCGGTCGCCCCGGCCTCGATCGCGGCGACCACGTCGGTGTCGGTGTCGAACGTCGTCAGGACGAGTACCCCGGTCCGCGACTCCTTGGCGCGGAGCCGCTCGATCACCTCGACGCCGCTGGTGCCGGGCATCCGGAGGTCGAGGACGAGGACGTCCGGATGGAGCGTCTCGACGAGGGCCAGCGCCTCCTCGCCGTCGCCGGCCTGGCCGACGACCTCGAAACCTTGGGCGAGGAGCACCCCGACCACCCCGTCGCGTACGACCGGGTGGTCGTCGGCGACCACGATCTTGATCGATGGGTTCATGCAGGTCCTCGGGGGAGTGCGGGGATGCTGGCGGAGACGGCGGTGCCGGAGCCGGGGGCGGACTCCAGGGTGAAGGTGCCGGTCAGGCGCTGGGCGCGGTCGCGCATCACGCCGAGCCCGAACGCGGACGAGCGGCGCGGAGCGGCGGGGTCGAAGCCGGAGCCGTCGTCGCGTACGTCGAGGATGACCTCGGACCCGTCGAAGGTGAGCGTGACCCCGACCCGTCGTGCGGAGGCGTGCTTGGCGACGTTGGCGAGGGCCTCCTGGGCGATCCGCAGCAGGGTCGCCTCGACCTCGGAGTGCAGCGCGGTGGCCTCGCCGACGACGACGAAGGAGGCCTCGACGCCGTGGTCGTCACGCCAGCTCGCGACCAGGGCCGACAGCGCGTCGGAGAGGCTCGCGTCGGCCAGCTCGGCCGGGGCGAGATCCTGCACGGACCGGCGGGCCTCGACCAGCGCGGTGCGGGCCATCTCGGTGGATCGGGCCACCCGGCGGCGTACGTCCTCGACGTCCGCGGAGCCCTGGGCGGCCTGGAGCTGGGCGACGACGCCGGCCAGGGACTGGGCGATGGTGTCGTGGATCTCGCGGGCGAGGCGCTCGCGCTCGTCGCGTACGCCGGCGGAGCGCGACTGGGCCAGGAGCTGCTCCTGGAGCCGGTGGTTCTCGGCGAGCGCGTCCTCCAGCCGGACGATCGTCTCGCCCCGCTCCCGGCTGATGGCGTCGAGGTGCTCGCTGTAGTGGCCCATCAGCGTCGCCAGCCCGAAGTTGACCACGAACAGCAGCGGCAGCAGCATCGCCTGCCAGGGGTTGTCGTAGGGCGGCGGTCCGCCGGTCTGACCGACGGCCATGATCGCGGCCGTCACCCCCATCGCCACCCAGCGCAGGCGGCCGCGGAAGGAGTCGAAGGCGTCCAGGAAGCCGACCCACGCGACGATGCAGAAGAGCGGGTGCATCACGGTGAGGACGGCGATCAGCAGCGTGCGCCCGATGTAGGCGACCGGGTGCGGGCCGCCGTGGACATAGGCCCACCACCAGGACCACACCGCGACCGCCGCCACCAGCCCGCCGAACGCCACTCGCCCTTCGAGAGTGCTGGGTCCCAGCACCGGCAGCGTCGCGATGCAGATGGTCGTGGCGAGCACGGTCAGCGCCAGGGGCAGCACCTTGAGATTGCGCACCCAGCGCTGATCGTGCTCGACGACCGAGTCCATGCCCAGACCCTCTCACTCCCACTTGAAGGCGCGCACGGCAATCACGTAGAGCACGATCGCCCAGCCGCCCATCACCGCGAGGTCCATCAGCTGCGGGAAGGCCCCGGCGCCGGCGTCGTTGAGGGCGTTCGACGCCGCGCCGTACGGAGTGAGCGAGATGACGTCACGGACGGGGCCGCCGAAGACCTCGACGGGGAAGTAGACCCCTGCGGTGAACATGCTGGGGATGAAGGCCACCATCGCGACCACCTGTCCGGTCCTGGCGTTGGGGGAGACCGCGGTGATCGCGGTCCCGATCCCGAGCGAGACGGCCAGTGCCAGCAGGTAGGCCGCCGCGTACCCGAGGAGCGATCCCGGCAGCGGCGTCCCGAAGACCACCCGGCCGACCACGAGCACGATCACCGACGAGGCCGCGACCGCGACCGCGTGCACCAGGACCTGGCCGAGCAGGATCGAGGCCGGCCGGGCCGGGGTGGTGCCGAGCCGCCGCAGGACCCCGCTCTCGCGATATCCGGTCAGCGTCGGCGGCATCGTCATGATCGCCGCCATGATCATCGAGAGCAGCACCGTGGTCGGTACGTAGAGGTCGATCAGCCGCCGGTTGCCGAAGTCCTCGTTGTACTCGCGGAAGGCGGGCACGACCCCGAGCACCACGAGCAGCAACGTCGGGAACGCGAGGATCCAGAAGAGCGAGAGTCGCTCCCGGGCGAAGAGCCGGGTCTCCGTACGGATCATGGCAACGGTCGGGCTGGTCATCGGAGAACCTCCATGTCGGTGACGGTCTCGGTGAGGTCGAGGTAGGCGGCGTCGAGGCTGCCGGCGGCGACCCGCAGCCGAAGCGGTGCCACCCCCTGCGTACGCAGCGCCTCGATGACCGCGAGCGCGACCCCTTCGGCGCCCTCGACGGTGACGGTGCCGTTCTCGCTGCGCGCGGCGGTGACGCCGTCGAGCTCGCGCAGGGAGGCCAGGTCGATCGCGACCGAGGTCTCGAAGGTCGTGATCGTGGCGGCGGAGGCGGAGTCGATGAGTCCCGCCGGGGTGTCCAGCGCCCGGATCCGGCCGGCGTCGACGATGGCGATCCGGTCGCAGAGCGTCTGGGCCTCCTCCATCGAGTGGGTGACCAGCAGGACGGTCACACCCCGGTCGCGTACGTCCCGGACCAGGTCCCACACCTCACGGCGCGCCCGCGGGTCCAGGCCGGTGGTGAGCTCGTCGAGCACGACGACCCGAGGCCGGCCGATCAGCGCCAGCGCGATCGAGAGCCGCTGCTGCTGGCCGCCGGAGAGGTTCTCGAACCGCTGCCGCAGATGGGCCCCGAGTCCCAGCCGCTCGGCCAGCGGCGCCCACGGCTCCGGGTCGTCGTAGAACGCGCTCCACAGCTCCAGCGCCTCCTGGACCGTGATCTTCGGCTGCAGCTTCGCCTCCTGGAGCTGTACGCCGAGCACCTCCGTCACCGCCGCGCGGTCCGTCCACGGATCGATGCCGTGGACCCGGATCCGGCCCCGGTCGCCGACCCGCAGCCCGGCGATCGACTCGACGGTCGTGCTCTTGCCGGCCCCGTTGGGTCCGAGGATGCCGAAGATCTCGCCCTCGTGGACGCTCAGGCTGATCTCGTCGACCGCCACCTTGTCGCCATAGGTCTTGCGCAGGCCGTCCACGACGACCGCTGGTTCTCGCTCCTGATGCATACGTTCAGCCTGGTGCGTGGCGCGGTCTCACGGATCGGGCGATCGGCGCGAGTAGGCATCAGCCGATCGGTTGATGCGACGATGGACCCCATGCGCTACGACAACCTGCTGGCGTCGGTCGGTGGCACTCCGCTGGTGGGCCTGCCCCGCCTCTCGCCCTCGCCCGACGTACGTCTGTGGGCCAAGCTCGAGGACCGGAACCCCACCGGCTCGATCAAGGACCGCCCGGCTCTTCGCATGGTCGAGGAGGCCGAGAAGGACGGCAGGCTCCGCCCGGGCTGCACGATCCTGGAGCCGACCTCCGGCAACACCGGCATCTCGCTGGCCATGGCGGCCAAGCTCAAGGGCTACCGGATCGTGTGCGTGATGCCCGAGAACACCTCCGAAGAGCGGCGCCAGCTGCTGCGGATGTGGGGCGCAGAGATCGTCTCCTCGCCCGCCGCCGGCGGCTCCAACGAGGCCGTCCGGGTCGCCAAGCGCCTGGCCGCCGAGCACCCCGACTGGGAGATGCTCTACCAGTACGGCAACAGCGCCAACGCGCTCGCGCACGAGGAGGGCACCGGCCCCGAGCTGCTCGCCGACCTCCCCTCGATCACCCACTTCGTCGCCGGGCTCGGCACCACCGGCACCCTGATGGGCGTCGGCCGCTACTTCCGCGCCGCCAAGCCGGACGTACGCATCGTGGCCGCCGAGCCGCGCTACGGCGAGCTCGTCTACGGCCTGCGCAACCTGGACGAGGGCTTCGTCCCCGAGCTCTACGACGCGTCCCTCATCGACGCCCGCTTCTCGGTCGGTCCGCGCGACGCCGTCCGCCGCGTGCGTGAGCTGTTGGAGCTGGAGGGCATCTTCGCCGGCATCTCCACCGGCGCGATCCTCCACGCCGCCCTCGCCCAGGCCGCCAAGTCCCTCAAGGCCGGCGAGAAGGCCGACATCGCCTTCGTCGTCGCCGACGGCGGCTGGAAGTACCTCTCCACCGGGGCGTACGAAGGCACCATCGACGAGGCCGAGGAAGGCCTCGAGGGCCAGCTCTGGGCCTGAGGTCACACATATCTGCCGCGTCGATTGGCGGCCGGCCCCAGCGCTCACCCAAACTGTCGGTGGGCACGACTAGCGTCCGTGTGCCTCGACCGCCGAGGTGTCCGGACGGACAACAGGGGTGGGTTCGACCTTGAATGATTGCTTGGAATCACTTCGAGTGTCAGATATAGTCGACAAATGATCGAGGTCGTCAGGACCGGCGACTTCGACAGATGGCTGAGGAAGCTGAGGGACCGCCAAGCCCGACTGCGCATCGTGGCGCGCGTCGACCGGCTTGCCCACGGCAACCCCGGCGATGTGAAGCCAGTTGGCCACGGCATATCGGAGATGCGGCTGACCTACGGCCCGGGATACCGGGTCTACTACCTACAAGACGGCGAGAAGCTGATCCTGCTGCTCTGTGGAGGCGACAAGTCCACGCAGAGCGAGGACATCGCGAAAGCGCACGCTCTGGCTCAAGAGTGGCACGCAGACAAGGACGCTGAGCACGATGGCGAATGAGAAGTACCAGCGCTTCGACGCTGCCGACTACGTAAACGGGCTCGATGACATCGCCGCATATCTCGAGATCGCCCTCGAGGACTCGGCGGAGGACCCGACTGCAGTGCCTCGTGCCCTCGGCGTGATCGCCAGGTCGCAGAACATGAGCGAGCTCGCTCGTCGGGTCGGAATGAGCCGCGATGGTCTCTATAAGGCGCTCTCCGCTGATGGCAACCCGACCTGGTCGACGATCCTCAAGGTGACGAACGCGCTCGGCCTCCGGTTCGAGCTGCACGCAGTCGCCTAGAGACGCGTCAGCGGCAGAAGGCGTAGACGACGAGGCCGTGGTCCTCGCCGGAGAAGACCTGGTCGAGGGCCTTGCCGGTGAGGTGGGCGTCGACGTAGCGCGGCGTGGAGCCGGTCGCGACGATGGCGTGGCCGGGGAGCCTGCCGATCATGTCGCGCGGGGCCTCGGCGCTCCAGCAGTCGTGCCTCTCGATGAGGGCTTCGGGGCTGCCGGGGGCGAGCGGGCGTCCGGAGTCGAGTCCGCCGGACGCCGAGGTGGAGCCGAGCTGCACCAGCGCTACGGCGACGGCCGATGCGTACATCGCCCAGATGCCGAGCGCCACGAAGCCCTTGGGGCCAAGGATGGCTCTCACTACCGGGCAACGCGGCAGCGGGCCGCGGAGTTACGGGCCGCCGGGCCCCGGGGCAGGGTCGGCCGCGTCGTGCTCGTGGATCCAGGCGAGATGGCGCTCGTACGCATCGGGGGACCCGAGCCGCTTGTTGCGGGCCTGCGCGCGGGGACCGTCGGGGAGGTGGAGGACGTCGGCGGCGGCCACCGAGGCGGCCTGGATCCGGCGGGTGCGGTCGCGGCGGCGTAGCTCGTAGGTCGCGCGGGCGCGGTCCCAGTCGTCGTCGGAGGCGAGGCAGTCGGCGAGGACGGTCGCGTCCTCGATCGCCTGGGCGGCGCCCTGGGCGTGGTGGGGGAGGATCAGGTGGGCGGCGTCGCCGAGCAGCGTGACCCGGCCGCGCGACCAGGTGGTCAGGGGTGGCCGGTGGAAGAGGCCCCAGCGCTCGGAGGCCGTCGCCGCGGAGATCATCTGGACGACGGCCGGATGCCAGCCGGCGTAGGCGTGGACGTGCTCGTCGGGGTCGGCCGGCCACGACCACGAGTCCGGCGCCCAGGGTCCCAGCTGCCGCTTGACCAGCAGGAACGCATGGTCGCCGTCGCCGACCGGATGATGCATCAGGTGGCCGTCGGCTCCCGTCCACAGCTGCAGGCGGCCGGGATCGGGAAGCAGGGTGAGCCGCGAGCGCGGGACGGTCCCGCGCCAGGCCACGCAGCCGGAGAACTGGGCGTCGTCGTAGCCGACGACGTGCTGACGCAGGATCGATGCGGCGCCGTCGGCGCCGACGACGAGGTCGGCCTCGACCGGGTCGCCGCCCGCGAGCTCCAGCCTCGCCGGCCCGTCGTCGCTGTCGGTGATGTCGATCAGACGGTGGCCGAGATGGAGCCCGTCGGTGCCGAGGGCCTCGGTCAGGAGAGCCTGCAGGTCCGCGTGACGGATGCCGTAGCAGGGCGCGCCGCAGCGCGCGGCGTACTCCTCGGCCGAGAGCACCCGGCCGATCGCGGCACCGGTGTGGCCGTCGCGCCAGGCCAGTCCGTCGACCGTCGCCGACGCCTCCCCGAGGCGAGGCTCGAGCCCGAGGCGCTCCAGGAGCCTGGTCGCGTTGGCGGTGAGCAGCACGGCGTCGCCGGTCGGGTGCGGGTCGGTCGCGGACTCGTACACCTCGACGTCGATGTCCCGGCGGCGCAGCTCGACGGCGAGGGTCAGGCCGCCGATCCCGGCGCCGACGATCGTGACCCGCCGGGCACGACGGTCCCGGCGTAGAGCTGCCCGAGCGATCCGGCTGACTGACATCGCACGCTCCTTCGGGAGATTACGTTCGAAACGTACCTCAGGGCCCGATGTGCGCGTGGATGGTTACGAGAACGTCATTTGACGTCGAGTGTCTGGTCCTTGCCGATGTCGCTGGTCTCGATGGGACCGAGGCCGAGGAGATCCAGGGCCAGGTTGCCGAGGTCGGCGTTGCGTACGGGCTGCGGGCCGTCATAGCCGGGGCGGTCCTTGCCCGGGTCGCGGTAGTCGTCGGAGTTGAGCTCGTAGAGATCCGCGCCGGCGCCGGCGTCGGGACCCCACACGATGAACGGGATCCGGTAGTTCTCGTAGACCTTCTCGGAGTGGTTGGTGATCCCGGGCTTGAAACCGTGGTCGGCGGTGAGGATGACGTCGAGCTCCTTCTCGAGCTCCGGATCGGCGTCGATGACGTCGAGGAGCTCGCCGACCTGCGCGTCGGACTCCTCGACGGCGTCGAGGTACTGCGGCGACATCCCGCCCGACTTGTGCCCGGCGACGTCGGGAAGCGAGAGGTGTACGAAGGTGAGGTCCCGCTGCTCGTCGGCCAGGTCCTCGGCCGCCTCCGGGACCAGCTTGTCGTGGTCGTCGATCGGGACGAAGAGGTCGATGTCGTCCTCCCAGGCCCGCTGCCACAGCTCGAACTTCTGCTTGGTCACGAAGACGCCGGTGCTGAGCCCGGCCTCGTGGGCCACGGTGAACACCGACTCCTCGTCCGGAGCGATCGACCTCGACGGGTCGCCGACGTTCCAGGTGACGCCGTGGCCGCCGTCGTCGGCGTCGATCGGGTCGCCTGTGACCATCCCGGTGTGGTTGGGCAGGGTGATGTTCTTCTCGTAGGCCGTGCGGGCGTTGAGCGTCGAGGCGCCCTCGTCGATCAGCCGGTGGATGTTCGGCGTCTTCGCCGGCCCGAGCTCCGCCAGCGCATCCGGGTTCAACCCGTCGATGGAGATCGCGAGCACCTTGCGGTCGGCCTGGGTGGCCTCCCGTTCCGCTCGCTCGCCACCGTCACGGTCCGGCAGCGCGGTGAACGCGACGACGAGCACGACGACGACGAAGATGCCGACGGAGACCAGAGGGAAGAGGCGACGCACCGGCACACCCTAAGTGAACCCGATGGCACCCCGGGCGAACGCTCAGCGAATGTCTAGTGACTGGGTTGAGTTCAAGGTGCTGCCAGGGATCGGGCCCAGGCCGAGCAGGTCGAGGGCCAGGTTGCCGAGGTCGCCGTTGCGGATCGGCTGCTCACCGGCGTACGTCGGCCGGGTCGTCCCCGGCGCGCGGTAGTCGGGGTTGAGCCGGTAGAGCGAGGCGCCGCGGGCGACCCCGGGACCCCACACGACGAACGGGATCCGGTAGTTGGCGTAGAGGTGGGCGCTGTGGTCGGTGGCGGTCGCCCTGAAGCCGTGGTCGGCGGTGAGGATGACGTACGTCGACCCCCTCAGCGCCGTCGAGGAGTCGATCGCCCTCAGCAGCCTGCCGATGCGGGCGTCGGTGCGGATGATCGAGGCGCGGTAGGCCGCGCTCATCCCGCCGTCGCGGTGGCCGTAGTGGTCGGGGGAGCCCAGGTGGACGAAGGTGAGAGCGCGCTTGTTCCTCACCAGGTCGGCGGCCGCCCGCTCGACCAGGTCGGCGTCGCCGTCGACGACGAACCGGTCGATCGAGGGCCAGGACCGGTCGAAGAGACCGAACTTCGACTTCGAGGAGAACAGGGCGCTGCTGCGGCCGGCCCGCCCGACCTGGCTGAAGACCGACGAGACCGGATGCCCGGCGGCCTCCTGCACCGTCATCCAGGGCCGGTCGTCGTTCCAGGTGACGCCGTGGCCGTGGGCGGACCGGGTGATCCGGCGGCCGGTGACCATCGAGGTGTGGTTGGGCAGGGTGACGTTCTGCTCGTACTCGCTGCGCGCCTCGCGGGTCGAGGCGCCGCCGCGCATCAGCCGGTAGAGATTGGGCAGGTGTCCCGGGCCGAGCCGCTCGATCGCGGTCACGCTGAGCCCGTCGACGGAGATCGCCAGCACCCGCTTCGTGGTCGCCGCCTGCGCGGGACGCCCGGGCAGCTCCACGACCGCGAAGGTGACGGCCAGCAGGGCGATCAGCACCGTCAGCACCAGCGAGCGCCGAGAAATCGTCATGACCGGACGTTAACAACACCGATCCGCACTGCTGATGAACGTGAGATGGATCTCGGGTATGTCTCGAGTGACCCCCAGCACTGCGATTACGCGGCGTTTGGGCCTAGCCTTGACGATTGTGCAGTCCGTCTCGTCCCTGGGTTCGCCCTCGCCCTTGGGCTCAGCCCAGCCCGACCGCGACGCCCCGATCGGGATCTTCGACTCGGGCTTCGGGGGTCTCACCGTGGCCCGGTCGGTGATCGATCAGCTCGCCCACGAGTCGATCCTGTACGTCGGCGACACCGCCCGCGCCCCCTACGGCCCCAGGCCGATCGCCGAGGTGCGCGAGTACGCCCTGGAGTGCCTCGACCATCTCGTCGAGCAGGGCGTGAAGGCCCTGGTCATCGCGTGCAACTCGGCCTCCGCCGCGATGCTGCGCGACGCCCGCGAGCGCTACAAACCGCTGCCCGTCGTCGAGGTGATCCTGCCGGCGACGCGTCGTGCCGTGGCCGCCTCCCGCACCGGTCGCATCGGGGTCATCTGCACGCACGCGACGGCCGAGTCGATGGCCTATGACGACGCCTTCGCCGCGGCGCCCCACGTCTCGCTGCACACCCGGGCCTGCCCCCAGTTCGTGCCGTTCGTCGAGGCCGGCGTCACCGGCGGCGACGAGCTGCTGGCCGCCGCGCACGAATATCTGGACCCGCTGACCAGCGCCGGGGTCGACACGCTGATCCTCGGGTGCACCCACTATCCGCTCCTGACTGGTGTGATCTCCTATGTGATGGGCGACAACGTGACGCTGGTCAGCAGCGCCGAGGAGTCGGCGAAGGACGTCTACCGCGTCCTGGCCGAGAACGACCTCATGCGCGAGGGCGGCGAGCCGACCTACACGTTCCTCACCACCGGCAACCCTGCCGAGTTCAAGGCGATCGGTGCCCGGTTCCTCGGCCCGGAGCTGGCGGCTGCCCAGCAGTTCGCCGGAGGGATGGGATGACCTCCGGGATGCGGCTGACGATCATCGGGTGCTCGGGCTCCTATCCCGGGCCCGACAGCCCCGCCTCCTGCTACCTCGTCGAGGCCGACGACTCCGAGGGGCGGACCTGGCGGATCGTGCTCGACATGGGCAACGGGGCGCTCGGCGTCCTGCAGCGCTACGTCGACCCGCTGCTGATCGACGCGGTCCTGCTCTCGCACCTGCACGCCGACCACTGCGTCGACATGACCTCCTACTACGTGCTCCGCAAGTGGCACCCGACCGGCCCGCAGCCGCCCATACCGGTCTACGGCCCCAAGGGCACCGGGCGGCGGCTGGCGAAGGCCTACGACCTGCCCAAGCGCCCCGGGATGCGCGAGGAGTTCGCGTTCTCGACCTACACCGGGCCGATCCATCTCGGTCCGTTCGTGATCACCCCGACGGCCGTGGAGCATCCGGTCGATGCGTACGGGCTGCGGATCGAGGCGCACGGCAAGGTCATCGCCTACAGCGGCGACACCGCCGAGACCGAGGCGCTCCTCGACATCGCCACCGAGGCCGACCTGTTCCTGTGCGAGGCGGCCTTCCGTGACGGCGTCGAGAACCCGCCCGGGGTGCACATCACCGGCGTCCATGCGGGGGAGTACGCCACCAAGGCACATGTGAAGAAGCTGGTCATCACCCACGTCCCGCCCTGGCACGACTCCGCCGACGCCCTCCGCGAGGCGCGCTCGGCGTACGACGGTCCGACGGAGCTGGCGGCGACGGGGTCGATCTACGAGATCTGACCGCCCTCGTTGGTCGAGCCGCGAGCGAAGCGAGCGTGTCGAGACCAACACGGTCTGGTCGAGCACCGAGGGGACTGTGTTGGTCTCGACACGCCTCCGCCTAGCGGCTCCGGCGGCTCGACCAGCGGTTAGGCCGGCGGCTCAGACCAGCCCGGCGTCGTGGACCGTGATCGCGATCTGCACGCGGTTGGTGGCGCCGAGCTTGTCGAACAGGCGCGAGACGTGCGCCTTGACGGTCGGGATGGAGAGGTAGAGCTCCTTGGCGATCTCGGCGTTGCTCAGCCCCCGCCCGACGGCGAGCGCGACCTCGTGCTCGCGCTCGGTGAGCGCCTCGAGGCGGCGGCCGGCGGCAGCGGCGCGGTCGCCGGTCGGTTCGGCGCGGAGCCGGGTGATCAGGGTGCGGGTGGCCTTGGGGGAGAGGATCGGCTCGCCCGCCGCGACCGCGCGGATCGCCGCGACGATCTCCGGCGGCGGGGTGTCCTTGAGGAGGAACCCCTCGGCGCCCGCGGCGAGCGCGTCCACGACGTACTCGTCGGCACCGAAGGTGGTCAGCACGATCACCCGTGGCGGCCGGGCTTCGGTCAGGACCCGACGGGTCGCGTCGAGGCCGTTGATCCGCGGCATCCGGATGTCCATCAGCACCACGTCAGGGGCTGACGTACGCACCAGGGCGAGTGCCTCCTGGCCGTCGGTCGCCTCGCCGACGACCTCGATGTCGGCCTGGCCGCCGAGCATCAGCCCGAGGGCCGAGCGCACGAGCGGGTCGTCGTCGACGATCCCGACCTTGATCGTGACCGGAGTCTCTGGGCTGGTCCCTGGGCTGCTCACTGGCCCCACGGTAGCCATGCTTCGAGAATGAAGACATCCTTTTCCGTACGGTGCGTGAGGTGTCCGCCCGCGAGGTCGACGCGCTCGGTGAGCCCGACCAGGCCGAGGCCGGCGCCGGGCGTGTTCGAGTCGAAGCCGAGCCGGTTGCGCAGGCGTACGTCGATACCGTGCTCCTCGGACCCGCTCAGCGCGACCTCCAGCAGCGCTCCCGGAGCGTGCTTGCGGGCGTTGGTGATGCCCTCCTGCACGACCCGGTAGATCGACCGCCCCACCGTCTCCGGCGGCGAGCCCTCGACGTCGTCCGTGAAGGTGATGTTCATGCCGCCCGTGCGGGCCTCCTCGACGAGACGGCCCAGATCGGCGTACGTGGGCTGGGGCGCGGTCTCGGGGTCCTCGCCGTTGCCGCGCAGCACGCCGAGGACGGTCCGGAGGTCCTCGAGGGCCCGGTGGGCGCCCTCGCGGATGGTGCCGACCTCGGCCCGGACCTGGTCGGCGGAGAGGTCCTCGCGGTAGGCGAGCGCCCCGGCCTGCATGGAGATGTGGGAGATGCGGTGGGCGAGCACGTCGTGCATCTCGCGGGCGATCCGCCGGCGCTCGGTCTCGCGGGCCTGGGAGACGCGCAGCGACTGCTCGGCCTCGGCCGTCTCGGCACGGAGCCGGAGCGTGGCGATGAGCTCGCGCCGCGAGCCGATGTACATGCCCCAGGCGACCATCGCGGCGATGATCACCACGTTGGCGCCGAGGTTGAAGCCCCACAACGGGATGCCGGGGATCTCCTCGGTGGGGGTGGTCTCCATCACCGCGAACCAGAACATGCCTGCGGCGACGTTGAGCAGGGAGATCGGGATGATCTCGCGCCAGCGGCGCCGGGTCGCCAACGAGACCAGAGCGAGGCTCGACGCTCCGGCGGAGAGGATCGAGAACCCTCCGGCGACGATGGTGAACGTGGCGATCGCCACCGGCCAACGGCGGCGCCAGAAGACCAGGACCATGCAGAGGACACCGAGGCCGAGGTCGAGCAGGAAGCGCCACTCCGGCCAGCCGTCGGTGCTGGATATCAAGGCGATGGCGCTGATCCCCAGCGCAAGGAGATACCGCCACACGTGCCCCCACAGGCTCAGGCGTGGCTGATAGACCTCGGGTGGCGGTTGCTGCACGGCGTACACGCTAGTCAACCGAGGTCGGGCAGACAGGATCCCGCGGTTGGGACCGGCCCCATACTTTTGTCGGGTTGCAGGTCATCCGTATGTCCGATGCAGTCCGCGCCGGAAGCACGGCAGGATGTGGGCCATGATCAAAGTCGAAGGACTGACGAGGGTCTATGGGACCTTCACCGCGGTCGACGACGTGTCGTTCACCGCCGAGGCCGGCAAAGTCACCGGCTTCCTCGGCCCGAACGGTGCCGGTAAGTCGACCACCATGCGCATCATGGTCGGCCTGACCAACCCCACCAAGGGTCGGGCAACGATCGACGGCAGCCTCTATGCCGACCTCCCCAACCCGGGCCGCCACGTCGGTGTGCTGCTCGACGCCAGCGCTCAGCACGACGGCCGCACCGGCCGTGAGGTGCTCACGCTCGCCGCGATGACGATGGGCCTGCCCAAGTCGCGCGTCGACGAGATGCTCGAGCTGGTGTCGCTGACGCCGTCGGAGGCCAAGCGCCGGATCAAGAACTACTCGCTCGGCATGAAGCAGCGCCTCGGCATCGCGCACGCGCTGATCGGCGACCCCAAGGTCCTGATCCTGGACGAGCCGGCGAACGGCCTCGACCCGGCCGGTATCCGCTGGATGCGTGGCCTGCTGAAGGAGTACGCCGACCGCGGCGGCACCGTCCTGCTCTCCTCCCACCTGCTGCACGAGGTCGAGCAGATCGCCGACGAGCTGATCCTCATCGGCAACGGTCGCATCGTGGCCGAGGGCACCAAGGACACGATCCTCGCCAGCCAGGGCACCGCCGGCCAGTCGCTGGTCACCTCCCTGGACAACGAGGCGCTCACCGTCGCGCTGAAGGCCAAGGGCTACAGCGTCGAGCCGCTCGGCACCGGCATGCGCGTCTCGGCCGCACCGGCCGAGGTGGGCAAGGCTGCCCTGGAGTCCAACGTCGTGCTCACCGACCTGCGTGACGGTGGCGCCGGCCTCGAGGACATCTTCCTGCAGCTCACCGCCGAGACCCAGCGCGAGAGCACCACCCAGATCCACGCCGAAGGAGTCTCCGCATGAGCGCCGTATCCGTCGCGCCGTCCACCCCGCTCCCCGCGGTGACCAAGGTGCCGTTCGGCCGGCTCCTGCTGGTCGAGTGGCGCAAGATGACCGACACCCGGGCCGGTCGTGCCCTGCTGATCATCTCGGCGGGCATGCTGCTGCTGGCCATGGGCATCGTGGTCCTGGTGGCCGCGCTCAACGACACCTTCTCACTCGGCCTCTCGGCCTGGTCCTCGATCCTGACGATCCCGCTCTCGCTGCTCACCCCGGTGCTGGCGATCATGATCGTCACCCAGGAGTGGGGCCAGCGCACCAACATGGTGACCTTCAGCCTCGAGCCGAGCCGGCTCCGGGTGATGGCGGCCAAGCTGGTCGCGGTCGTCGCGTTCGCCCTCGCCCTGATCGCGGTCGCACTGCTGTGCGGCATCGTCGGCAACGCCCTCGCCGCCGCGGTCGGCGGCTACGACGCGAGCTGGTCCATCGACGGCCAGGTCCTGGGCTGGTCCATCGCGCAGCAGCTGCTCTACTTCGTGAGCGCCTTCGGCATCGCGATGTGCCTGCTCAGCACCCCGTTCTCGATCGTGGTCGTCTACGTCGACCAGCTGCTCCTGCCGCTCATGGTCTGGTCCACGCTCTACTTCATCTTCGACTGGGCCGCAGACCTGATCCCGTTCATCGACATGGGCTACGCGATGGCCCCGTTCATGGGCGCCGGCGGCATGATGCCGGACGGGACCCAGCTTCCCGACCCCGGTACGCAGCAGGTGCTCGCGCTCATCTGCAGCATCTTCCTGTGGGTGGTCGTCCCGGTCGTGCTGGGCGCCTACCGGGTGCTCAAGTCCGAGGTGAAGTAGTTCATCGGACTGTTCGCGACACGACACGCGGGGGTGGGTGCTTCGGCACCCACCCCCGTCACCGTTGTCGGACGTGGGCACCTACCTGCGTTACGCGGCGCTGGGCGACAGCGCCACCGTTGGGCTCGGCGACCCGACTGTCGAGGGTTGGCGAGGATGGGCCCGGCTGCTGGCCGAGGCTCTGGGACAGACGTACGACATCTCCTTCTGCAACACCGCGGTGATCGGCGCGACCTCGACCGTCGTGGTCGAGCAGCAGCTCGCCGACGCGGTGGCGCACCGGCCGGACGTGGCCTCGCTGATCGTCGGGGTCAACGACGTGATGCGCTCGACGTGGGACACGGCGAGACTCCGGAACGACCTGATGACCTGCGCCGACGCGCTCGCGGGCCAGGGCGCGCTGCTGATGACGGCGCGCTTCCACGACCATTCGGTGATGTGGCCGATGCCGGGCTGGATGAAGCGGTCGATCCAACGGCGTACGGCCGATCTCAACGCCATCTGGGACGAGGTCCATGCCACCTACGGTGGTCTGCGGCTCGACCTGGGGGCCGTTCCCGATCTGCACGAACGGCGCTTCTGGGCCGCCGACCGGCTGCATCCCTCCGAGCTCGGCCACCGGCGGATGGCCCGTGCGTTCGGGGAGCAGCTGGTGGCGTACGGCTTCTCCTTCGAACCGCCCTCGCTGGAGCCCGGCGGCGGGCTGCCGACCGGCTGGCGGCAGGACCTGGCCTGGATGGCGGGCGAGGGAGTGCCGTGGATGGGGCGCCGGGCACGGGATCTGGGGCCGTGGGTCGTGCGCCGGGCGTGGGCGCGACCCAGCGGTGAACCCAAGCGGGAGACCGTTGCATAGGGTGGTCTCGTGACCACACGAGCTGACGGGCGCGCCGACGACGAGCTGCGCCCCATCAAGATCACCCGCAACTGGCTCGACCACGCGGCCGGTTCCGTCCTCATCGAGTTCGGCAAGACCCGCGTCCTGTGCGCCGCCTCGGCCTCCGAGGGCGTGCCGCGCTGGCGCAAGGGCTCCGGGCTGGGCTGGGTGACGGCGGAGTACGCGATGCTGCCCGCCTCCACCCACGAGCGCTCCTCGCGCGAGTCGGTGAAGGGCAAGATCGGCGGACGTACGCACGAGATCTCCCGCCTGGTCGGGCGCTCGCTGCGCGCCGTCATCGACTACAAGGCGCTCGGCGAGAACACCATCAACATCGACTGCGACGTGCTGCAGGCCGACGGTGGCACCCGCACGGCGGCGATCACCGGCGCCTACGTCGCGCTCGCCGACGCGGTGGCCTCGCTGGGCGTCTCGAAGGCCCTGACCGGCTCCGTCGCGGCGATCTCGGTCGGGATCATCGACGGTGTGCCGCGCCTCGACCTGCCCTACGAGGAGGACGTCCGCGCCGAGACCGACATGAACATCGTGATGACCGGCGAGGGCAAGTTCGTCGAGGTGCAGGGCACCGCCGAGGGCGTCGCCTTCGACCGCGCCGAGCTCGACGCCCTGCTGGCGCTGGGCGAGAAGGGCTGCGCCGACCTGACCAAGCTGCAGGAGGCCGCACTTGCCGGCTGAGCCCACGAACGAGCCCAGCGTCCACGTCGCCTCGCGCAACGCCAAGAAGCTGGGGGAGATGTTCCGGATCCTCTCGCCGCTGGTGCCCGGTGTCTCGGTCGTCGGTCTCGACGACGTCACCCACTACGACGAGCCGGTCGAGGATGCGCCCGACTTCGAGGGCAACGCGCTGATCAAGGCGAGGGCCGGGTTCAAGGCCACCGGGCTGCCGACCGTCGCCGACGACTCGGGTCTCTGCGTCGACGCGCTCAACGGGATGCCGGGCGTGCTCTCGGCGCGCTGGGGCGGTCCACCGAAGTCGGACGAGCGCAACAACGAGCTGCTGCTCGCACAGCTCTCCGACGTCCCCGACGAGCGCCGCGGCGCCCACTTCGCCTGCGCGATCGCCTTCGTCTGGGACGGTGGCGAGATCGTCGTCGAGGGCCGCATGGACGGCCGGATCATCCGCGAGGTCCGCGGTGACGGCGGGTTCGGCTACGACGTCCTGTTCGTCGCGGTCGACACCGAGGACGGACGTACCTCGGCCGAGCTGTCGATCGAGGAGAAGGACGCCATCTCCCACCGCGGCCGTGCGCTGCGCGAGATCGCTCCGCAGATCGCCGCCGCGCTCGGCGCGTGAGCGCCGTCGACGACCAGCATCGCCAGCACGCCTACCGGGCCCGGCTCGACTGGGGCCCGGTGGGCGCCGAGGCGATCGGGCCCGCGGACATCGCCGTCGTGGTGGACGTGCTCTCGTTCACCACGACCCTGACGGTCGCGGTCGAGCGCGGGATCGAGGTGTTCCCGTTCCGGTGGAGGGACGACCGGGCGGAGGCGTACGCACAGGAGCGCGACGCCGTCCTCGCGGTGCAGCGTCAGGACGCGGTGCCGGGACGGCCCTCGCTCTCGCCCGCGTCGCTACGCGATGCCGACGGGGTCGGGCGCCTGGTCCTGCCCTCGCCCAACGGCTCGACGATCAGCAGCCTGCTCGCGGAGGGCGGTGCCACCGTCGTCGGTGCCTCGCTCCGCAACCGGACTGCCGTCGCCAGGTGGCTTGCTCCTCGCTTCGCCGCCGGCGCCAGCATCGCTGTCATCGCCTCGGGGGAGCGCTGGCCGGACGGCACGCTCCGGCCGGCGGTCGAGGACCTCTGGGGCGCCGGGGCCGTCCTCGACGCGCTCGACCCCGACGACCTCTCGCCCGAGGCGGCGATGGCGCGCGACGCGTTCCGTGCCGCCGACCTCCCGGCCTCGCTCCACGCCTGTGCCGGTGGCCGCGAGCTGACCGCGAAGGGCTACGCCGAGGACGTCGTCGTCGCCGCCGAGGTGGACAGCGCGTCGGTGGTCCCGCTCCTGCGTGGCGAGTCGTTCCGGGCCGCCGCGGACGCGGTCACCGATCGGTGCTGAGCCGGCCCTCGAGCCCGATCTGCCAGTCGAAGAGCCCCCGCTCGACCAGCAGCGTGAGCAGGGTCTTGTCGAGACCGGTCGCGATCGCGACGCCGATGAGGACCAGGACGAGACCGAGCACCTTGTGGAAGGTGCCCTCGGGGTCGATCGCCCACCGGAGCCGGGCCAGCAGCGCCCGGCCACCCACCATGACCGCGGCGAGCAGCAGGGTCAGGCCGGCGACGTACGCGACCAGGTAGCCGAGCCCGCGCAACGGCTCGGCCGGAAGGATCGCCGCCACGATCAGGGCGTACGTCGGGCTGCACGCGCTGAAGACCGGCCCCATGCTCGCGCCCAGGAGGATGTCGCCACCGATCCCGCGGCGGACGCTCGCCCGGGCCAGGCGCTCCTGGGCGCGCGAGCCGAGGCCGAGGCGGAACGCCAGCGCGTCCCACAGCCGGGGCCAGATCATCACCACGCCGAAGAGCGCCACGATCACGCCCGAGACGGTGCTCCAGAACCGGGGCGGGACGTCGATCAGCAGGGTCGTCGACTTGAGCAGGACGCTGAACACGATGACGGAGACGCCGAGCGCGGCGACCGCCACCCACGGGCGGCGCTCGCCGGTGCCACGGGAGAACATGGCTGGCACGAACGCCACCACGCACGGGGCGAGCACCGAGAGCGCCCCGGCGAGGAACGACGCGAGCAGGAGCGTCACTGGGTGTTCTCGAGGATGGCGTCGACCGACTTGTCCTGGCCGTAGCCCGACCACAGCGCGACCCGTTCACCCGTTGAGTCGACTCGCACGAAGGTCGACTGGATCGTCACCTCGTACTTCTTGCGCAGCTCGGTCGCGGAGTCGTAGTCGACCTTCAGGATCTGTGCTCCCTCGGGCACCTCGCCGCTCTTGATCGCCTCCTCGAACCCGCGGCACTCCGGGCACCAGGGCGCGTGGAAGAAGAGGATCGTGTCGGCGTAGCACTCCTCGGCGACCGCCTCGGCGGAGTAGTCCGCGTAGCGGCCCTCGCAGGCGGGATCCTCGGCGGGCGTCTCGCCCGGAGCGGACGCGGCGGTCGACGGCGTCGAGGAGGCCGGCGAGGAGGCCGGCTCGGCGGCCTCCTCGCCGGCCTGATCGGTGTCGGTGCCACACCCGGCGGCGAGCAGGAGGAGAGCGATCACAGCCACGATGCGAAGGTTCATGTGGCTGGGTTCGGAGCGGCTGCCCCCGCGGATGGGCGTTCGGTGGCGCATGGGCCCAGTCAAGCGGAGGGCAGCTGCTCGAACCACGACCAGGTGCCGTCGACCAGCTGCTTCTCGGTGATGCCGTAGCTCGCCTCCAGTGCCTTGCCGGTCCCGTCGTGGAAGTTCTCGGTGCCGCTCGGCAGGTGGAGGAAGAAGTCGTTGCAGAACTCCAGGAACCTCTTCATCCCGCCGTTCTGGTCGATCAGCCACGAGACCGCGGCGTGGGAGAGCGCGTAGTCGATCGAGCCGTCCTCGCCCCACTCCTCATCGCCCGGGAGAGCTCGCTCGTGCGCCAGCAGCTGGTCGCGCTCCTCGTCCTCGCCACAGATGTTGGCCTCGCAGCCGGAGAGATACTCGGCGAGCCCCTCGCTGACCCAGGTGGGCACCAGGGCCGGGCCGTAGACATGGCTCAGCTCGTGACGCAGCGTGCGCTCGTCGGTCGCCAGCCGGTTGGCCGCGACCGGGTTGTCCTTGATGACGGCTCCGGCGAAGGTGGCGATGCTCGTCTTCGGGAGCCCGACGGCGTCGACCCAGAAGGTCACCGCAGCGGCGCCGTCCTCGCCCTCGAACGTGTCGCCGGGCGGCTTGCCGTTGTACGTCGCGTCGACGAGCAGCGGCACCTCCTTCTGGTCATCACCTCGCCACACGGGTTCGAGGGTCTTCTCGATCTCGGCGCGCGCCGCCGAGACCCGGTCCAGGAGCTCGGCGGCGTCGGTCGGGCCGTCGCGCTCGGTGACCACGACGACCGAACGCCCGGCCGCCGCCACGACCGGGCCGCCGAACCACGGCCGGCTGTACCTCTCCTGGGGTGCGGCACGGTCCCGTCCGATCACCCAGCCGCCGTCGTGGCGTACGAAGGTCATGTCGGTCGGGTGGGAGACGGGCGCCCGGTGCGCCTCCTCGAGCTGGGCCACCTCGGTGACCTGCGGAGCGAAGAGGACACCGTCGTTGCGGACCTCGTCCGGGGTCTGCTCGGTGTCCTTCACCTCGTAGGCGAGCGACGTCATCGGAAGCTCCTGGAGGTTGCCGAAGATGGTCTGCTGCTGGTCGACCAGCTTCCGGTCGCGGGGGTCGACAGTGGCGAGGAACGCCTCCTCGTCGCCCTGCAGGGCCGCCGTCGCGCGCTGGGCCAGCACTTTCTCGACCGCCTCGTAGTCGGCAGGAACGGGCTCGTACGGAGGATGCGACGGCGCCGGTGACGGCCCGGCGCCCGCGCCCCCGGGAAGCTCCGCGCAGCCGGCGGAGAGGAGGGCGACGAGCGCGAGCGCCGCAGCGCGTGCTCGGAGGTCCACGGCGGGAGTCTAGGGAGCCCCCGGCGATCCCGCCCTGGAATTCTTCGCGCGAAGCGCTGTGCCCGCCGGGCTCACTGGAGAGCGGCGGTGAGGCGCAGCACGTTGTCGACGTACGCCGCGACCCGCGGCCGCGCGAGCCACTCCTCGAGCAGCAGCTCGCGGGAGATGGCCCGGTAGCCGTCTTCGACCTTCCGCAGCTGCGCGACCGGGTCGCCGTCGAAGAGCATCAGCGAGACCTCGTAGTTGAGGGCGAACGAGCGCATGTCCATGTTGCTCGAGCCGAGCACGGCGACCTCGTCGTCGATGCTGAAGTGCTTGGAGTGGAGGACGGCGGGTTTGGGGTAGAGGTAGATGCGGACCCCGGCCTCCAGCAGCGCCTCGTAGTAGGAGCGCTGGGCGTGGTAGACCATGAACTGCTCCTTGCCCTCGCTGACGAAGAGCTCGACCTCGACGCCTCGGCGGGCGGCGGTCGTCACGGCGTACAACAGCGACTCGTCCGGCACGAAGTAGGGGCTGGTGATCGAGATCCGCTTCCTGGCGGCGTACATGAGATGGGTGAACGCGCGCAGGTTGTTCTCCGCGTCGACACCCGGCCCGCTGGGCACGATCTGGCCGGTCACGTCGCCGGCGGGCGGTGCGGGGGCGGCCAGCTCCGCCCGCAGCAGCTCCCCGGTCTCGGTGTCCCAGTCGCTGGCGAACACGACGTTCAGCGCGGTCACCAGCGGACCCTCGATCCGGGCGTTCAGCTCGACCCACTCCCGGCCGGCGCGGTGGTTCCTGGGCTTGTTGTAGCCGGGCTCGATGAGGTTCTGCGAGCCGGTGAAGGCGACCCGGCCGTCGACGACCAGGAGCTTGCGGTGGTTGCGCAGGTCGGGACGGCGGATCTGGCCGCGCAGGGGGTTGATGGGGAGCAGCGGGTGCCAGTCGATGTCGGAGGCGTTGAGCCGTTTCTTGAGCGCGCGCCAGACCGGGATGCCGCGCGAGCCCAGATGGTCGAGGAGCAGCCGCACCCGCACCCCACGCGCCGCGGCCCGGTCCAGAGCGTCGAAGAACGGCTCGGTGACGTGGTCGCAGGCGGTGATGTAGAACTGCGCGTGCACGTACGTCTCGGCCTGGTCCACCGCGGCCGTCATCGCCTCGACGGAGGCGGTGTAGTCGTCGATCAGATCGACCCGGTTCCCCGGCCTGGCGGGCAGCGAGCCGAGCCGCTCGTTCAGCTCGATCGTCGCCGCGTCGACCTCGGAGATCGTCTTCGGGTGCGGGGTCCTCGGCAGCCCGCGGACATACTCGGTCACCTCGTCGTTGAGGGCCCGCTGGCGGGCGTGCCGCCGTCGGTCCAGCCGGGTCTGACCGAGCAGCAGGTAGCCGATCAGGCCGACCCCCGGGATGAAGAAGATGGCCAGCAGCCACGCCATCGCACTGCTCGGGCGCCTGTTCTTCGGCACCACGCCCAGCGCGACCACCTTCACCAGCACGTCGATGACGTAGATCGAGGTGCTCGTCACTTCCCCCGCGTTCATGCGGCTCAGCATGCACCACCGCCACTGGTGTGGGAATCTTCTGACATGGTTCGACTCTTCCCCGCCGCCCGCCGTGCCATCGCCGCCGAGGAGGCCTCGCCGCCGGTCTGGGAGGTCGACGTCGCCGCCCAGCGCACCGAGGCCCGCAGGCTGGCCGCGGCCGAGGCGAAGGAGGAGGTCGCGGAGGTCACCGGGATCGACGCCGACGGGGTTCCGTGCCGGCTCTACACCCCCGAGGACGTACGCGAGGGGCTGATCGTCCACCTCCACGGTGGTGGCTTCGTCTTCAACGACGTCGAGGTCCACGACGCCGCGTGCCGGCGGCTCGCCAACCGGAGTGGGCTGCGGGTGCTGTCGGTCGACTACCGCAGGCCTCCCGAGGACCCCTATCCCGCGGCTCCCGACGACGTCGACACGGTCGTCAAGTGGCTGGGCAACGACCCGCTGCTGAGCACGCTGCCGGCGTACGTGCACGGTGACAGCGCCGGCGGCAACCTCGCCCTGGTCGCGGCGCTGCGCAACCCCGGCGTCTTCGGCGCGATGGTGCTCGTCTACCCGTTCCTCGACCCGTCGATGAGCACCCCGGGCTACACCATGGAGGACGGCTGGAACGAGGAGGCGGCCTGGTACTGGAAGCAGTACGCCGCCACCGAGGCCGACCTCCGCAACCCCGACCTCGGCCCCTACCTCGCCTCCGACGAGGAGCTCCGCGGCCTGCCGCCGACGCTGATCGTCAGCGCCGAGGGCGACATCCTCACCGACGAGAACGAGGACTTCGCGCTGCGCCTCGCCGACCTCGGCGTCGAGGTGGTCGCCTTCCGTGCCGTCGGCCAGATCCACGGGTTCTGGCGCCACGGCACGACGTTCCCCGCGGCGGAGTCGGTGATGGCGATGACGGCCGGCTTCATCAACCAGCACAGCCCGAGGGGACGCCGGTGACCGAGCCCTACGACGTCACCGAGACCAGGGCCGCCTACGACACCGTCTCCAAGGCCTACGCCGAGATCGTCGACCCGACGCTCACGGAGACCTCCTTCGACGCCGGCGTGCTCGACACCTTCGCGGCCTACGTACGCAAGGACGGGGGCGGGCTCGTCGGTGACATCGGCTGCGGGCCCGGGCGGATCACCGCCTACCTGGCCGAGCGGGGGCTGGACGTCTTCGGGGTCGACCTGTCGACGGGCATGATCGCGCAGGCGATGGAGCGGCATCCCGCGCTCAGGTTCGAGGTCGGCGACATGGCGCGTCTTCCGCTCCGTGACGGTGAGCTCGCAGGCGTGCTGGCCTGGTACTCGCTCATCCACACCCCGCCCTCGCGCCGCCCCGACGTCATCGCCGAGCTCGCCCGGGTCACCCGGCGCGGCGGCCGGTTCGTGACCGCCTTCCAGGTCGGGGACGAGCACGTCCGCCACATCGGCGCCTACGGTCACGACGTCACCTTCGACGGCTACCGGCTCCCTGTCGAGGCGACCAGCGCACTCCTCGAGGAGGCCGGTTTCGAGGTCACCGCGACGGTGGTGCGGTCGGCCGAGAACTGGGAGCGGACGCCGCAGGCATATCTCGTCGCGCGGCGGCGCTGACGAGGGTACGTTGCGCCCATGACGCAGCAGCCCTACCACGTACCCCTCTTCTTCCTTCGCCAGAAGGTCACGCCCTTCGCCAACAAGTACGTCGCCCAGGCCGCCAACGCCGACGGCTCCGAGGGGCAGGTGCTCGCCTTCGCGCAGCAGAAGCGGCTGGCGTTCAAGGAGCAGGTCACGTTCTACGCCGACGAGTCGAAGTCGCAGGCCGTCTTCGCGTTCAAGGCGCGTGCGGTGATGGACCTCAACGCGGGCTACGACGTCACCGACGCGAGCGGCGCGCCGCTCGGCTTCTTCCGCAAGGACTTCGGCAAGAGCCTGCTGCGCTCGACCTTCCACGTCGAGGGCCCGGGCTACTCCGGCACCGGTCAGGAGCGCAACCAGCTGGTGGCCATCCTGCGTCGCTTCACCGAGCTCGACTTCCTGCCGATCCACTTCGACTACGTGTCCTCCGAGGGTCAGCCGCTGATCTCCATCGAGCGCCGCTTCGCCTTCCGCGACAAGTACACGGTCACCGTCCACGACCCTCGCGTCGACTTCCGCGTCGCCGCCGCCGTCGCGGTCGCGATGGACGCGTTGATGCAGCGCTGATCTCGTCGGCTCAGGGCCGGTCCGCCGGGTCCAGATGTCGGCGGACCAGGCCGAGCAGCTTCCGGTGGGTGTCGGCGTCGGCTGCCGCGATCATCCCGCGGCCGGTGTGGATCGGGTCGCCGTTGAGGTCGGTGACGACGCATCCCGCGGCCTGGCACAGCGCGATGCCCGCGGTGAAGTGGACGCTGCCCTCGAGGTGGCCGTCGGTGACGTACGCCGCCCGCCGGCCGGCCGCGACCCAGGCGACCGCGAGCGTCGAGGACATCACCCGCGGCCCGAACTCGGCGCGCAGGCGTGGGTCGGCGACGAGCTGTCCGCCGACGAACGGCCGGTCGAGCGGACCGTCGCACTGGACGTCGACCAGCCTGGTGCGCGGTGTCGGGGCGAGGACGGTGTCGCCGCCGCCCTTACGGATCCGGGCCGAGACCCCGTCGGTCCAGAAGATCTCCTCGCTGATCGGGTCGGCCGAGACCGCCGCCGTGACGCCGTCGGGGGTCACCAGCGCGACGTTCACCGCGGCCAGCGGGGTCTGGGCGGCGTAGTTGAGGGTCCCGCAGAGCGGGTCCACCAGCCACCTCCGCTCGCTGTCGCCGGTGCGACCGGTCTCCTCGCCCTCGAAGGCGTCCTCGGGCCGGTAGGTCGCGATCGTCTCCCGGATCGCCTTCTCCGAGGCAATGTCCGCCTCGGTGGCGAAGTCGGTCGGCGACTTGTCGAAGTGGCTCAGGTCGGTGCCGTACATCTCCCGGACGACCGCCGCCCCCGCCGTCGCCGCGGCGATCGCGACCGCCTCGTCCGGAAATGCTCGTCGGAAGGCGTCGATCGCCGGATCCGGGGACTCCTCCGGTTCGTCGCCGATGAAGACCGCCACCACCTCGGCCTCGGGATCCTCGGTCAGCGCGGGCAGGATCCGGTCGCGCCAGCTCCACAGGTTGGGGTGGTCGTAGTCGACGTACGCCTCCGCCGGGGAGATCAGCTCGATGGCCCGCTCGAGCTGCTCTCGGGTCATCCTATACGCCGCGGTGCCGCTCGTGTGTCCGACGACCGTTGCGATCACCACCGCCGGGAAGCGGTGGCCGTAGGCGTTGACCAGGGGGAAGTGCTCGGGCTCGTGGGTGGTCGCCGTCGATGGCCGGAGGCCCACGCCGTGGGCCTGTGGGGGAGTCCAGCCGTCGATGGCCGTCTCGAACCGGGTTCGTGCCGCGAGGATCTCGTCCATCGTCTTCCACTGGGTCACGGTGGGGGAATCTATCGGTGTGCGGCTCGTGGCCGGGAGTGCTTTTCGGCTGCTCGCCCCACCGAATCCGAAGATGGGCCGCCCGTGAGAGAGGATGGTGGCATGCGCGTCCACATCGGCTGTGACCACGCCGGTCTCGAACTGAAGTCCCATCTGATCAACCGTCTGACGGAGCTCGGCTACGAGCCTGTCGACCACGGCCCGTTCGTCTACGACGCACTCGACGACTACCCGGTCTTCTGCATCCGGGCGGCCGAGGGTGTGGCCCGTGACCGCGACCAGGGGCTCGACAGCCTCGGCGTCGTGATCGGTGGATCCGGCAACGGCGAGCAGATGGCGGCCAACAAGGTGACCGGGATCCGGTGTGCGCTCGCGTGGAGCGAGGAGACCGCCAAGCTCGCCCGCGACCACAACAACGCCCAGGTCGTCGCGGTCGGTGGCCGGATGCACAGCCTCGAGGACATGACGACGTTCGTCGAGATCTTCCTGGCCGAGCCGTTCAGCGGGGACGAGCGGCACGTACGCCGCATCGACCAGCTCCACGCCTACGACGCCGACGGCGTGCGGCCGCCGCTCCCGGACTCGGCCAAGGGCCTGGGGCCGGCCGAGGACCAGGACTGATCCGGGGATGCCCGAAGGGCACACCCTCCACCGTCTCGCGCTCGATCTGAGCGATGCCTTCGCCGGCGAGCAGGTCCGGGTCAGCAGCCCGCAGGGCCGGTTCGCCGACTCCGCCGCCCTCCTCGACGGCCAGGTCGTCGCCGGCGCCGAGGCGTGGGGCAAGCAGCTGTTCGTGGAGTTCCCGGGGGAGCAGTACGTCCACATCCACCTCGGCCTCTACGGCAAGCTCGACCTGAAGCCCTACACGGGCGAGCCACCGCTCCCGGTCGGCCAGGTCCGCCTGAGGGTGGTCTCGACGAGCTCGACCGGCGAGGGCGGAACCTACGCCGACCTGCGCGGCGCCACCACCTGCAACCTGGTCACCGCGGCGCAGCGGGACGCGGTGGTCGCGAAGCTCGGGCCGGACCCGCTGCGCGACGACGCGGACCCGGGCCGGGCGTGGCTGCGGATCAGCCGAAGCCGGACCACCATCGGGGCGCTGCTGATGGACCAGTCCGTCCTGGCCGGGGTGGGGAACGTCTACCGGGCCGAGGTGCTCTTCCGGCACCGGATCGACCCCATGCGCCCGGGCAACACCCTGCGCAGGCAGCAGTGGGACGCGATCTGGGACGACCTGGTCGAGCTCATGAAGGACGGCGTCGAGAAGAACCGGATCGACACCGTCCGCGACGAGCACACGCCCGAGGCGATGGGCCGACCGCCGCGCAAGGACGACCACGGCGGCGAGGTCTACGTCTACCGCCGCAACGGCCAGCCGTGCCTGGTGTGCGGCACGAGCGTACGCACCACCGAGCTGCAGCAGCGCAACCTGTTCTGGTGCCCGAAGTGCCAGCGCGCCCACCGGCCCCGGACGACCGTAAAGAAGTAGCCCGCACTAGTCTCCGGCCTGCGAGAACGACCACGCAGCCCCCACCTCGAGACCTAGAGTGAGGCCATGTCGAGCCATGCCTTCGCAGACCGCTTGCGGAGCAACGCGTTCCGCCGCAGGTTCCGTGACCCGGAGCTGCGGACGGTGCTGTGGCTCGGGCTGCTCACCATCGTCCTGACGATCCTCGCGGCCGCCCAGACCGGCTGGCTGCAGGTGGTCCCGGTGGCCGTCCTCACGGTGCCGTTGCTGCTCGGTGCGGTGCTGCTGGGGCCGCGTACGCTGGGCTGGTTCGTGGTCTTCGTGATGGTGATGATCGTGGTCGCCGCCAGCCGGCTGACGCTGTCCGACCGCGATGCCGCCGCCATCGTCGTGCACTTCCTGCTCGGCTTCATCGTGCTGTACGTCGCGATGAAGCGCAGCGATCTCGGTGTGGGCGGGCTGAGCAACGAGCGCATGCTGCTCGACCTGACGACCCGGCTCGATCAGGGGGCGATCCCGCCGATGCCTCCCGGCTGGCTCGCCGACTCAGCGGTCCTTCCGGCCGGCGGCACCAAGTTCGCCGGCGACCTCGTCGTGGCCGTGCGCGTGGACAACCGGCTCGAGGTGGTCGTCGTCGACGTCTCCGGCAAGGGCGTGCGTGCCGGCACCCGGGCGCTCCAGCTCTCCGGAGCGTTCGGCGGCCTGCTCGGTGCGCTGCCACCGAGCGAGTTCCTCCCCGCCGCCAACCGCTACCTGCTCCGCCAGGACTGGCAGGAGGGCTTCGCCACCGCGGTCTACCTCTCGATCGACCTCGGCAACGGCGCCTACGAGATCCGCACCGCGGGCCACCCGCCCGCCCTCGTACGCCGCGCCTCGACCGGCCGCTGGGAGGAGGCCGAGAGCAACGGTCCCGTGCTCGGCCTCATCGACGACGTCGACTTCGACGCCTGCGAGGGCGTGCTCGGGGTGGGCGACATGGTGATGCTCTACACCGACGGTGTCGTGGAGGCGCGGGGCGTCGACCTCGAGCACGGCATCGGCAACCTGGTCGCCACCGCCGACCATCTCGCCGTCACCGGACGTGGTGGGGGAGCGCGCCGTCTGCTCGAGGGACTGAGCGCCAGCTCGGACGATCGAGCCCTCGTCGCGGTCGGTAGACGGTGACGGAAACCGGCCAGTAGGGGAGCCGGTTACAGGTGTGAGCCAGATCTATGGCAGGATTTCGCGGGTCGCACGAGGGCGCTGGCTCTCGCGTGCGCGGATGTAGCTCAATGGTAGAGCCTCAGTCTTCCAAACTGATTACGCGGGTTCGATTCCCGTCATCCGCTCCAAGTGCCATTCCCGCTGATTGGGGAGGGGCCCTTGACGGGGCGTAGCGTAGTGGCTAGCGCGCCTGCTTTGGGAGCAGGAGACCGCAGGTTCGAGTCCTGTCGCCCCGACATCTCGCCTGAAAATCCATACAGCCCCTGCACGCGACATCATTCTCAGAAACAAACGACAGGAGACACCCTGTGAAGAGCGCCGTCGAGACGTTGAGCCCGACCCGGGCCAAGCTGACCGTCGAGGTGCCCTTCGAGGAGCTCAAGCCGAGCCTCGACGCGGCGTACAAGCAGATCGCCCAGCAGATCAACGTCCCCGGCTTCCGCCGTGGCAAGGTCCCGCCCCAGGTGATCGACAAGCAGGTCGGCCGCGGTGCGGTGCTCTCCGAGGCGGTCAACAACGTCCTCCCGCAGAAGTACTTCGACGCCCTCCAGGAGAACTCGCTCGAGCCGCTCGCGCAGCCCGAGATCGAGGTCACCAAGCTCGAGGACAACGAGGCGCTGGAGTTCACCGCCGAGGTCGACGTCAAGCCCGAGATCACGCTGCCCGACTACGAGGGCATCGAGGCCAAGGTCGAGGACATCGAGCTCACCGACGCTGACGTCGAGGAGCAGATCCAGGCGATGCGCGAGCGCTTCGGCACCCTCAAGGACGTCGAGCGCCCCGCCGCCGACGGTGACTTCGTGGTCATCGACCTGAAGGCCACCAAGGACGGCGAGGACGTCGACGGCGCCGAGGCCGTCGGGATGAGCTACCAGGTCGGCAAGGGCGGCATGCTGGACGGCCTCGACGAGGCCATCACCGGCCTCTCGGCCGGCGAGTCCAAGGACTTCAAGAGCACCCTCGTCGGCGGTGAGCTGATCGGCCAGGAGGTCGACGTCAACGTCACCGTCAACCAGGTGCAGGAGCAGGAGCTCCCGGCGTACGACGACGACTTCGCCCAGCTCGCCAGCGAGTTCGACACCGTCAAGGAGCTCGAGGAGGACGTCCGCGGCCGCCTCGGCAACGGCAAGCGCCTCGAGCAGGCCGCTGCCGCCCGTGACGCCGTGCTGGAGGCGCTCCTGGAGAAGGTCGAGGTGCCGCTGCCCGAGACCATCGTGACCGAGGAGCTCAACGCCCGCCGCCAGGGCATCGAGCAGCAGCTCGGCTTCGCCGGCCTGACCTTCGACAAGTACCTCGAGGACGAGGGCCAGACGATCGAGGAGTTCGAGGCCGACCTCGAGCGCCGCGTCCGTGACGCCGTCGCCGCTCAGCTGATCCTCGACCAGATCGCCAAGGAGAAGGAGATCGGGGTCGAGCAGCAGGAGCTGACCGAGCACATGATGCGCCGTGCGCAGCAGTCCGGCCAGGACCCGCAGGAGTTCGTCAACCACATGCTCGAGCACAACCACGTGCCCGAGCTGGTCCAGGAGATCCTGCGCGGCAAGGCGCTGGCCCAGCTGGTCGAGGCCGCCAAGGTCACCGACGAGTCCGGCAACCACGTCGAGCTGAAGAACCTCCGTCCCGACGGCACCATCGGCGAGGACGAGCCCGAGGCCGAGGCGACCGACGAGGTCTCCGAGGAGACCGAGAAGGCCGACGCCTGATCAGGCCCATACGTACGCCGCCCCTGCCCGAACCGGGCAGGGGCGGTTTCGTTGTTGTGCTACTGCGCGTCGAAGTTGTCGGTCGGATCGCCGGAGACCTCCAGGTGCTTGGCCGCACAGTCGGTCCTCGACAGCCCCTGCTCGACACACCACTCCAGCGCGGGCGCGGAGGTGTCGCTGGGATAGGGCACGACGACGGCGTACATCCCCGGCTTCACGTACGAGCTCGGCCACTCGCCGGTGTCGAGGAGCAGCACGTCGGGGTGGTCGGCCTTGATCTCCTGGTAGCGGCTCAGCGCCCTGTGCCAGTCGGGGTCGCCGCCGTCGCCGTCGCCGGCGCCGACGGCCGCGAGCTGCGGGATCCAGGTGCCGATGAGCTTGCTGGCGGCCTCGGTGTCGAGCCGGGAGATGCGGAGCAGCTGGTCCTCCGGAGGCGCGTCCGGGTCCAGGGAGGGCTCGGTCGACGGGGTGGTGCCGGTCGGGCTGGGAGACGGGTCCGCCTCGGACAGGGTCGCGCCCGGCCCGTCCTTGCCGAAGACGAAGCCGAGCACGCCGGCGACGATCACCAGCACGGCGATCGTCAGCAGGATCGGCGCGGTGCGACCGTTGCCTCGCGTCGGAGCCGGTGGTGGATCCTCACCGAAGAAGAACATGCGCGTGCTGCGGGGGACGGCCGTCTCGTCGCCGATCTCGTCCACGAAGAGCGGACGGTGCTGCTCCGGAGGAGCCAGGAGCGGGGCACCGCAGGCGATGCAGTAGATGGCCCCGGGCAGCACCGGATCGGCGCACGACGGGCAGCGTGACTCGTTCTCGTCGCTCACGTACCGACACCCCCTTCCCCATCCGACGGTAACCCGCGAAGACCGCCATCGTCACGCAACACCAGTAACAACAGCATCACGGACACCATACGCGCGAGTGAACGCAAACGTACGGGATGCGGGTACGGGCATGTGATCTGAGACACAGGGACGACGTTCGGATGGCACAGCTGGACGCATCGCCGGTGTGGAAGCCCTACGCTTCCAGGGTGACCTCCAGTCCCGAGACCGTCCGAGCCGTGGTCCTCAACGTCGAGGACGTTCCGGTGGACCCCGAAGCCGCGGAGCAGCTCGACCGTGGCCAGGGCAAGGTGGCCGGCCTCGTCGGCCTGGCCAAGCTCGCCTGGCGCATCACCGCCTTCGCCCGGCGCCCCTTCGCCGCGCCCTTCGCGCTGGCGGCGCCGATCGTCCGTGGTGTCGTCAACACCGACTCCGGGCCCGCCGTCTCCGTCCGTCACGAGGGCCGGATGGTCAGCCCGCAGGAGTGGGCGGCCGCTCAGCGGCAGACCGGGACGAATCCTCGTGTCCTCGTCCTGGTCCCGCCGGCGGGCAAGGACGAGAGCGTCTGGGTCGAGGGCTCCCGGTCCACCGGCGCGACGTACGCCGAGCGGCTCGCCGAGCTGCTCGGCTGGATGCCGCTGCACATGCACGTCACGGCCGGCAGCACGTCGGTGCCCGCCGCGGTGGCGCTCAGCAGCCGGATCCAGGGTTGCGTCGACGCCCTCCCCGGCACACCGCGCATCGTCCTGGTCGGCTACGCGGGCGGCGGGCTGATCGCCCGCAACGCGCTCGGGGTGGCCACCTCCGGGGCCCGGCCGTGGACGACGTACGTCTCCGAGCTGATCGCCCTCGGCACGACCCCCTACGCGGTCACCTCCGCCCCGATCTCGGGTGGCGTCGGCAAGCAGATCGACGAGCACCTCGCGGGGATCGCCGTCGTCGGCGCCGACGAGGCGATGCTGCCGCCGCGACCGGACGTCGACTATCTGCTGGTCACCGACAACGCCACCTCGCGGCCCAACCGGGTGGGGCGTCTCTTCGGGGAGATGCTGTGGTGGCGGCACAAGACGCCGCTGCGGTCGCGACGGGTGCGCGACCTGTTCCCGACCGCGGAGCGCTTCACGCTCTCGACCGCGGAGACGCCATTGTCGAACCACCCGGCGGTCCACGACGCCCTGCTGCGCTGGCTGGCCTGAGCCCAGGTCGAGCGAATACGCCGTCGGCGAACATTGGCACACCAGCCGTGGAACAACTGGCTGTGGCGGCTAGTGTCGATCCTGTGAACATCGACTCCAGCGCGGCTGACGCTCACGCCGGTGCCCCAGGGCTCTCCCCGAGCCTGGGCGGCAACGGCGGCGGTCTGAGCCTTCTCGACGACAACATCTACAACCGACTGCTGCGGGAGCGCATCGTCTTCCTCGGCTCAGAGGTCCGCGACCAGAACGCCAACGCGATCTGCGCGCAGCTCCTGCTGCTCTCCGCGGAGGACCCCGAGGCCGACATCTTCCTTCACATCAACTCGCCCGGTGGCTCCGTGGATGCCGGTATGGCCATCTACGACACGATGAACTACATCCCCAACGACGTGGCCACCGTCGGCATGGGTCTGGCCGCCTCGATGGGCCAGTTCCTGCTCTGCGCCGGTGCGAAGGGCAAGCGCTACGCGCTGCCCCACGCGCGGATCATGATGCACCAGCCCTCCTCGGGCATGGGCGGTTCGGCCTCCGACATCAAGATCCAGGCCCAGCAGTCCCTGCACATCAAGAAGGTGCTGCTGGAGCTGATCAGCGAGCACACCGGCCAGAGCGTCGAGCAGGTCACCGTCGACGCCGACCGTGACCGCTGGTTCACCGCGGCCGAGGCGCTCGACTACGGCCTGGTCGACCAGGTCATCAAGAGCGCGAAGGAAGCCTCCGACGAGGGCCGCCCCGCCCACAAGAAGGACTGAGGACATGAACTACTACATCCCGCAGTGGGAGGAGCGTACGTCGTACGGCGTCCGCCGGATCGACCCCTACGCCAAGCTCTTCGAGGACCGGATCATCTACCTGGGCACCCCGATCAGCGACGACGTCGCCAACGCGGTCATCGCCCAGCTGCTCTGCCTGCAGTCGATGAACCCGGACCAGGACATCTCGATCTACATCAACAGCCCGGGTGGCTCGTTCACGGCCTGCACCGCGATCTACGACACGATGCAGTTCATCAAGCCGGACGTGCAGACCGTCTGCATCGGTCAGGCCGCCTCGGCCGCCGCGATCCTGCTCGGCGCGGGCGCCAAGGGGAAGCGGATGGCGCTGCCCAACAGCCGCATCCTGATCCACCAGCCCTACACCGAGGGCACCTTCGGCCAGACCTCCGACATCGAGATCCAGGCCAACGAGATCCTGCGGATGCGTGAGCTGCTCGAGAAGATGATCGCCGACCACAGCGGCAAGTCGATGGACGAGGTCAGCCACGACATCGAGCGCGACAAGATCCTCACCGCCGCGCAGGCGGTGGAGTACGGCCTGATCGACTCGGTGCTCGAGTCGCTCAAGACGCCGGCGCTCGTTTGACCCTCGGGCCCCGCGCCGCTCCCACATCGAAGGCGCGGCGCGGGGTACCGTCAGTAACTATTCGGACCTAGCAGCACAAGTCGGGGAAGGAAGGCCACTCGTGGCACGCATCGGCGACGGAGGTGACCTGCTGAAGTGCTCCTTCTGCGGGAAGAGCCAGAAGCAGGTCAAGAAGCTCATCGCGGGTCCCGGCGTCTACATCTGCGACGAGTGCATCGACCTCTGCAACGAGATCATCGAGGAGGAGCTCAACGAGGGCTCCGAGGTGGAGATCGCCGACCTCCCCAAGCCGAAGGAGATCTTCGACTTCCTCAACTCCTACGTCATCGGCCAGGAGCAGGCCAAGAAGTCGCTCGCGGTGGCGGTCTACAACCACTACAAGCGCGTCCAGGCCGGCCTGCAGCCCGGTGGCCCGCAGGGCCCCGGCAAGCACGCCAAGGAGGAGCAGGTCGAGGTCGCCAAGTCCAACATCTTGGTGATCGGCCCGACCGGGTGCGGCAAGACCTACCTGGCGCAGACGCTGGCGCGGATGCTCAACGTGCCGTTCGCGATCGCGGACGCCACCGCGCTGACCGAGGCGGGCTACGTCGGTGAGGACGTCGAGAACATCCTCCTCAAGCTGATCCAGGCCGCCGACTACGACGTCAAGAAGGCCGAGACCGGCATCATCTACATCGACGAGATCGACAAGGTGGCCCGCAAGGCGGAGAACCCCTCGATCACGCGCGACGTCTCCGGTGAGGGCGTGCAGCAGGCGCTGCTGAAGATCATCGAGGGCACCACCGCCTCGGTGCCGCCGCAGGGTGGCCGCAAGCACCCGCACCAGGAGTTCATCCAGATCGACACCACCAACATCCTCTTCGTGGTGGGTGGCGCCTTCGCCGGTCTGGAGCACATCATCGAGCAGCGGGTCGGCAAGAAGACCCTCGGCTTCACCGCCGAGGTGCGCGGCAAGGCCGAGAAGGAGTCCGAGGACCTCCTGAAGCTCGTCCGCCCCGAGGACCTCACCAAGTTCGGCCTGATCCCCGAGTTCATCGGCCGGCTGCCGCTGATCGCGAGCGTCGAGAAGCTCGACCAGGCGGCCCTGGTGAAGATCCTGACCGAGCCGCGCAACGCGCTGGTGAAGCAGTACCAGAAGCTCTTCGACCTCGACGGCGTCGACCTCGAGTTCACCGACGACGCGGTCACCGCGATCGCCGACAAGGCCCTCGAGCGCGGCACCGGTGCCCGAGGCCTGCGGGCGATCATCGAGGAGGTCCTCCTCTACGTGATGTACGACGTGCCCTCTCGCGGCGACGTCGGCAAGGTGATCGTCACCCGCGAGGTGGTCGAGGACGGCGAGATGCCGACCCTCGTGCCGCGCGAGAAGGAGACCAAGAAGAAGTCGGCCTAGTCCGTTTGGGTCATTTTCCCCGTCCGGGTCGGTATCGGCCCGGACGGTCGGACACAATACGCACTGATGATCGTCTGTACCTTTCCAGCTCCGTCACTCGGTAGGGAAGTGGGCACGTGAGGTTCCAGAGGGGCCCGGTGATGGCCTACGCCGCCGTGGTGCTCATCGGCCTGCTCGTGGTCGTCCAGACCCTCAGCCCGGACATCTCGGCGCTGCACCGGGTGCCGCGTACGCTCTCGGGCCAGGCCGACTTCACCGTGATCCCGCCCGCCCCGGACCCCGACGTCTCCGGGGTCTCGACGATCCCGAGCACGGCGGCGGAGGCGGACCGCGGTGATCAGGACGCCGCCGAGCCGGACCAGCAGGGTGACCAGAAGCCGGACGACAAGCCGTCCGCGCCCGCAGAGCAGCCCGACGCACCGTCTTCCGAGGAGCCGACAGCACCCGCCGACCCCGGCGAGGACGAGGGCGATGCGACGCCCCCCACGCTGGTGCCCTCCGTGGGCCCGATCCCGGGCATCATGGCTCCGCTGCTGTGGCCGTTCGTGGCCGAGGAGGACGCCAGGCCCGTCGACGAGGCGGTGCCGATGTTCCTGCGCCAGCTGATCGCGGCCGACGCCGGCGTCCCGGTCGAGGACCTTCCGCTGGAGGAGCCCAAGAAGGACCAGGAGCGCGACGAGGCGACCGAGGAGACGAAGGATCCCGCCAAGGAGCCGGAGACACGCAAGTCGGAGGTCGAGCAGATCGCCGAGGACGCCTGTGAGCTCACCGCCGCGATCGCCGAGGACGTGAAGACGCTCCCGGGAGCGAGCGAGGGTCCGGAGCCGGAGGCCACGCCGGAGTGCGGTGAGGCGTGCGCTGAGCCGAAGAGCCCGGTAGGGTCGTCGCCCGCAGCCGACCCCGAGGCCAGCACCGACTCCACCGAGCCGTCCGACGCAGCGACGACGGAGGCACCGGAGCCGGAGCACGAGCCGAAGGAAGGTAGCAACGACGACAAGGCTTGCGCCGAGAAGTCGGTGCAGTAGGGATCACTCCGATGGCGACCCGCACCACGCCGGAGTGACCGGCCGAGCGAGTCCCCCCGGACGCTGGGCTGGAGTGAGGGACGAAGCAGGCCCCGGACCGCATCGCGGTCCGGGGCCTGCTCCGTCGTTCGGGCGCCGCGCTGAGGCTCAGGCCTCCTCGGGGACCTCGGCCAGCTCGGCGGTGACGGTGATCTCGGTGGCGTTCTCGTCGACGGTGAAGAACAGGTCGCCGACGATGTTGCCGACGCGCTTGAGGTCCGCGGCGGCGGCCTCCGCGTCCTTGACCAGCTTGGCGGGGCCGGTGACCTCGGCCTTGGCCAGCGGGTGGCGCATCTTGACCTTGGCGGTCGACTTGGCGCCGCGGATCCCGGTCAGGGTCGCCGCGACCGCGTCGAGCGCCGCCGGGTCGGCGGCGGCAGCGGTGCCGAGCTCGAGCTCACGCGGCCACGAGGACGTGTGGATCGAACCGGTCTGCCACCACGACCAGACCTCCTCGGTGACGTACGGGAGGAACGGGGCGAGCAGGCGCAGCTGGACATGGAGAGCCGTGGCCAGGGTCGCGCGGGCCGACTCGGTGGCGAGGCCGCCGTCCTCGTCGTAGGCCCGCTCCTTGACCAGCTCGAGGTAGTCGTCGCAGAACTCCCAGAAGAACTTCTCCGAGGTCTCCAGGGCCGTGGAGTAGTCGTAGGCCGTGAACGCGTCGGTCGCCTTGGTGATCGTCTCCTTGAGGCGCGCCATCAGCGCGCAGTCGACCGGCTGGGTGATCGCGACCGGGTTGAGCGTGGCCGCGCCGACGTTGCCGAGGACGAACTTGGAGGCGTTCAGGATCTTCATCGCCAGTCGGCGCCCGACCTTCATCTGGGTCTCGTCGAAGGGCGAGTCCATGCCCGGGCGGGTCAGCGCGGCGCGCCAGCGGACCGCGTCGGCGCCGAACTTGTCGAGGATCTCGGTCGGGACGACGACGTTGCCCTTCGACTTCGACATCTTCTTGCGGTCGGGGTCGAGGATCCAGCCGGCGATCATCGCGTGGCTCCACGGGACGGTGCCGTCCTCGAGGTGGGCGCGGACGATGCGGCCGAAAAGCCAGGTGCGGATGATCTCGTGGCTCTGGGTGCACAGGTCCATCGGGTAGACCCGGCTGAACAGGTCGGGGTCGGCCTCCCAGCCGCCGGCGATCTGCGGGGTCAGCGACGAGGTCGCCCAGGTGTCCATCACGTCCGGGTCGCCCTGGAAGCCGCCCGGCTTGCCGCGCTGCGCCTCCTCGTAGCCGGCCGGGACGTCCGTGGACGCGTCGATCGGCAGCTGGTCCTCGCTCGGCAGCAGCGGCTTGTCGTAGTCGGGGTTGCCCTCGTCGTCGAGCGCGTACCAGACCGGGAACGGGATGCCGAAGAAGCGCTGGCGCGAGATCAGCCAGTCGCCGTTGAGGCCGCCGACCCAGTTGTCGTAGCGGTGGCGCATGTGCTCGGGCAGCCAGGAGAGCTCGCCACCGCGGGCCAGCAGCTGCTCGCGCAGCTCGGGGTTGCGGCCGCCGTTGGTGATGTACCACTGGCGGCTGGCGACGATCTCGAGGGGCTTGTCGCCGCGCTCGTAGAAGTTGGCCATCCGCTGGGTCTTCTTCGGCTCACCGTCGAGGTCACCGGACTCGCGGATCATCGCGACGACGGCCTCGCGGGCCGAGTGGACGGTCTTGCCCTTCAGGTCCTCGTACGCCGCGACCCCGGCCTCGGAGGTGATCCACTCGGGAGTCTCGCGGGCGAAGCGGCCGTCGCGGCCGATCAGCGCACGGGCGGGGAGGTTGAGCTCGCGCCACCACTGGACGTCGGTGAGGTCACCCCAGGTGCAGCACATCGCGATGCCGGCGCCCTTGTCCATCTCCGCGGCCTCGTGGGCCAGGACGGGGATCTCGACGCCGAAGATCGGGCTGGTGACGGTGCTCCCGAACAGGTCCTTGTAGCGGTCGTCGTCGGGGTGCGCGATCAGCGCGACCACGCTCGGGATCAGCTCGGGACGGGTAGTCTCGATGTGGACGGGGGTGCCGTCGGCCTTGTGGAAGGCGACGCGGTGGAAGAAGCCGGGGTAGTCCTTGGCCTCCAGCTCGGCCTGGGCGACCGCGGTCTGGAAGGTGACGTCCCACAGGGTCGGCGCCTCCTGCAGGTAGGCCTCGCCGCGGGCCAGGTTGCGCAGGAACGCCTTCTGCGAGGCGGTCTGGGAGACCTTGCCGATGGTCGTGTACTGCTGGTCCCAGTCGAAGGAGAGACCCAGCGTGCGCCACAGGTCCTCGAAGACCTTCTCGTCCTCGACGACCAGCTGGTTGCACAGCTCGACGAAGTTGGGCCGGCTGATGGAGATCTGCCGCTTCGGGTCCGGCCTCGTAGGCGGGGTGAAGTCGGGGTCGTACGGCAGGCTCGGGTCGCAGCGGACGCCGAAGTAGTTCTGGACGCGGCGCTCGGTGGGGAGGCCGTTGTCGTCCCAGCCGATCGGGTAGAAGACCGACTTGCCGTTCATCCGCTGGAAGCGGGCGATCAGGTCGGGGTGGGTGTAGGAGAAGACGTGGCCGACGTGCAGGCTGCCGGAGACGGTCGGCGGCGGGGTGTCGATCGAGTAGACGTTCTCCCGCGGCTGGGTGCGGTCGAAGGCGTAGGTCTTCTCGTTCTTCCACCGCTCGGCCCACTTGGCCTCCAGGCCCTCGAGAACCGGCTTGTCCGGTACGGCGACTACGCGCTGCTCAGCGGGCGTATTCGTCTCCGGTGCGGTCTGCGTGGGCGTGGTCTCAGTCATGGGACCAAATCCTATGGGCGCACGGTTCGTGGCGCGAAACCCGGTTGAGGCCGGTGTCGCGCACTCGCCATGCTTCGGTCATGAGCCCGGCCGTGCCACGTATCGACTTCTACGACGATCCTGCTGCCTTCCTGGACGCCGCGGGCGGCTACCTGGCCGCCGACCCGGTGGTCGTGAGCGTGGTCGCGACCGTGGCCGAGCGCGCCGCGCGCCGAGGACCGGAGGGGCATCCGTACGAGTGGTGGGCCACCGCGAGCCTGGACGGCCGGGTCGTCGGGGTCGCGATGCGTACGGCACCGTTCGCTCCCTACCCGCTCTTCATCTGCCCGATGCCGGACGAGGCCGCGGTCGAGCTGGCCCGGGCGTTGCACGCGCGCGGTGAGCACCCGGGCGGTGCCAACGGCTCGCTGCCGGCGTCCCGCATCGTCGCCGAGGAGTCGGCCAGGCTGTGGGGCGGCACGGTCGAGGGCGCGCTGGAGGCGAGGCTGTGGGAGCTCGCCGAGCTGGCGGTGCCGTCCGGTGTCCTGGGGAGGCCGCGGAAGGCGACGTACGCCGACGTGGAGGTGTGCCTGGAGTGGTTCAACGACTTCGGGCGGGCCGCGCGTGAGCAGGCCGGCAACGCCGACCGGGCACAGGCCGAGGAGCACCACGACGCCGACGACATCCGCAAGCGGATCGACGAGGGCCGGATCCTGCTGTGGGAGCTCGACGGCGAGGTCGTGCACCTCACCGGCTTCAACGCCCCCGCGTTCGGGGTCGCCAGGATCGGCCCGGTCTACACCCCGAAGGCGCACCAGGGCCACGGCTACGCCAGCGCCGCGGTGGCCGAGGTGAGCCGGCAGCTGCTGGCCGCCGGCGCGCGGGTCGCGCTCTACACGGACAAGGACAACCCGGTCTCCAACCACGTCTACGCCAAGATCGGCTTCCGCCCGCTCGTCGACTCGGCCAACCACACGGTCAGTCGACGGTGAAACGGCGGCCGAGGTAGTGGTCGACGGCGGGCCAGATGTGGCCCTCCGCCTCCGCGGCGTCGGTCCAGCGCAGCGACCAGCCGGTGCCGCCGGCGATGGTGATGTCGGCCGAGCGGCGGCCGCTGCTGCCGTGCTTGAGGTGGAGGGCACGGATCTGGTCCCAGGGCACGAACGAGGCGTTGGCGGTCGCGGCGAGCTCGGCGGGCGGTCGGTCCAGCGCCCGCTGGATCAGCTTCCTGCCCGGTGAGCCGGAGGTCACCGAGGCCAGGCCGGTGGCGAGGCGGTCGGAGCTCGAGGGCTTGACCAGCATCAGGCCGGAGTCGGTCACCAGCAGCGTACGGAAGCCGTCGCCGGAGACCGGTGCCAAGGCACCGATCCAGCCGTCGGGCGCCGGCGCCTGGGCGGGGGAGTCGTCGGGCTGCGCCTGGGCCTCGGTCTCGACCGTCGCGTCGAGCTGGTGCACCCAGGCGCGCAGCGCGGCCGCGTAGCCGGGGGAGCCGAGGGCCTCGTAGGCGAGCTCCTCGGGGTCGACCTCGTGGCCGGCGATGTCGACCAGGCGCCACGGGCCCGCCCAGCTGAGCTCGTAGCGGGCCTTGTCCTCGTCGACGAGCTCGTGGGCGATCGCGGCGCCGAGAAGGCGAGCGATGACCCTCCGCTTCGCCTCGCCGGCCTGGTCGGCCGGGCCGCCGGGCTGCTCGGCATCCGTCGGCTCGACCTCGACCAGGTCCAGCAGGCGGTCGAGGTCGCCGGCGGCGATCAGGTCGAGGGCGCCGCGGACCGTGGCCGGCTCGATCTGGTTCTCCTGCATGGCGTTGAGGAGGGTCTCGGCGTCGTACGCCGCGGCGCGGGCGCCGGCGACGATGACGATCTCGGCCATCGGGGCCGGGGTCAGGCCCGAGCCGGCGAAGGTCTTGTCCTCGAGCGCGAGGAAGGACTGCTGCGGGTAGCGCAGGATGCTGGTGGCGTTGCCCGACTTGTCCGTGCCGTCAGCGGTGGTGGGATCGCCTTCGTTCGCGGCGGCCATCGCCTCCAGCCGCTCGATCCGCTCCGTCAGCGGCGGGTGCGAGTCGTAGGCCGACAGCTTGGCCTCGGGTGGTGCCGCACTGATCCGGGACAGCTCCTGGAGGCGCTCGGGGTCGCTCATCAGGTTGGTGAAGTTGTCGAAGAAGCGCGTCGGGCGCAGGCCGTAGTGGGTGCCGGCCTCGACGTACTGCTCCAGGTAGATGTGCCAGGCGGCATCCAGCGCCGGCAGGGTGCGCAGCGTGACGGCCGCGGTCCGCGGTCCGGCGACCTGCGCGCTGAGCCGGTCGGCGTCGATCTCGTGGGCGTGCGCGAGCGGGCGGGTGAGGGCGAAGAAGATCCGGGCGTACGTCCGGAAGGGCCGCTTCACCAGCGGGTTCGACAGGCCGGCGGCGACCTCGGCGATCGCCAGGCGGCTGCGGTGGATGAGGGCGCCGAGCCGGGTGTGGGTGGTGCTGTGGTGGCCCAGCTCGTGGGCGAGCACCGCGTGGAGCTGGTTGCGGGAGAGCCCCTGGAGGAGAGGTACGCCGAGGAACATCCGCCGGGTCCCGGTCCTGAGCCCGAGGAGGCTGGTCTCCTCGCTGACCGCCGCGTTGACGTCCGGCACCAGGCGGATCTCGTCGGGTGCGCGGGTCCCGGCGGCGGCGGCCAGCTGGCGGGCCTCCGCCCACAGCCCCGGCTGCTCCTGCTCGGTGAGGAGGAGCCCGCCGGGATCGGTCGAGGTCTTGGAGCGCGGCTGCCGCGGGGCCACCTGCTGGCCGACCAGGACGAAGGCAGCCAGGACGTAGGCACCGGCCAGGAGCGAGACCGCGAGAGCAGCCCGGAGCGTACGCATGAATGGTGGACCTTGTGGGGGGATGGGGTTCAGTCAGAGATCAAGGGGAGGGTAGCGGGTCCGCCGATTCGCTGGGAAGCGCCGGGCGCATAGACTCGAGCTGATGAGTGAGACTCCCGCGCCGCGTCTGGCGGCCACGATCGAGGAGGTCTGGGAAGCGCTGCAGTCGCGCTGGCCCGAGACCCGGCTCGAACCCTCCCTGGACCGCATCCGTGCCCTGCTCGAGATCCTCGGCGACCCACAGGACGCGTTCCGGATCGTCCAGCTGACCGGCACCAACGGCAAGACCTCCACCTCGCGGATGATCGACACGCTGCTGCGGTCGCTGGACCTGCGGGTCGGACGGTTCACCTCGCCGCACGTGGAGCGGATCAACGAGCGGATCTCGATCGACGGCGAGCCGCTGTCGGACGACGAGTTCGTGGCCGCGTTCAACGACGTCGCCCACTACCTCGGCATGGTCGACGACGACCAGCCGCACCCGCTGTCGTTCTTCGAGACCATGGTCGGGATGGCCTACGCCAAGTTCGCCGAGGCCCCGGTCGACGTGGCCGTGGTCGAGGTCGGGCTCGGCGGCGGCTGGGACGCGACCAACGTGGCCGACGCCGACGTGGCGGTGGTGACCCCGATCGCGGTCGACCACGCGAAGTACCTCGGTGACACTCCCGTCGCCATCGCGCGCGAGAAGGCCGGGATCATCAAGCCGGGTGCCGTCGCCGTGATCGCGGAGCAGTCCGTCGAGGTCGCCGCGGTGCTCGACCAGCACGCGGCCGAGGTCGGCGCCCGGCTGCTGTGGGAGGGCACCGACTACGCGGTCGTCTCCCGCACCCCGGCCGTGGGCGGGCAGATCGTCACGCTGCGTGGGTTGCACGGGACCTACGAGGATCTCTTCCTGCCCCTCTACGGCGCCCACCAGGCGCAGAACGCGGCCGCAGCCCTGGCGGCGGTGGAGGCGTTCCTCGGTGAGACCGTGCTCTCCGACGAGGTCGTCCGCGACGCGTTCGCGAAGGTCGACTCGCCGGCGCGGCTGGAGATCGTGCGCGCCTCCCCGACGATCCTGATCGACGCCGCCCACAATCCGGCCGGTGCCGAGGCGACGGTCGCCGCCCTGGAGGACTCGTTCTCGTTCTCCGCCGTCGTCGGTGTCATCGGCGTGATGGGGGACAAGGACGTCGAGGGCCTGCTCGCCGCCTTCGAGCCCGCGCTCGAGCATCTCGTCGTCACCCAGAACTCCACCGAGCGTGCCCTGCCCGCCGTCGAGCTCGCCAAGATCGCCGTCGACCTCTACGGCGAGGAGCGGGTCTCCGTGGTGCCCCGCCTCGCCGACGCGATCGACGCGGCGCTCGCCCTGTCCGAGTCCGCCGAGGGCGGCTCCATCTCCGAGGGCGCGGTGCTCGTGACCGGCTCGGTGGTGACCGCCGGAGAGGCACGTACGCTGCTGGGCGGCCGTGGCTCTGCCGCCGGGTCGGCAGCGACCGCGCGGGTCGTGCCGACCGCCGACCCCGAGCTCGCCGCCTATCTGGAGGAGGACGCCGATGGCGACTGAGCGGGAGAAGTCGCCGCGGCGTGGGATGTGCGCCGCGATCGTGTCGATGGAGGGACTCGCCGTCGCGCTGGCCGCGCCGGTGATGATCTCGATCGGCGGGGTCTCCGCCGGCCTCGCGCTTCCGCTGGGTCTCGGCTTCTTCGTGGCCTGCATCCTGGTCGCCGGACTGCTGCGCCGCCCGTGGGCCTACTGGCTCGGCTGGGCGCTGCAGGTGGTCGCGATCGGGATGGGCTTCCTGATCTCCATCATGTTCGTGGTCGGCGTGATCTTCGCGGTGCTGTGGGGCATGGCCGACATCCTCGGCCGCAAGATCGAGCGTGAGCGGGCCGCCGCCTTCGAGGCGTTCGACCGGCTCGTCGCCGAGGAAGACGCCGAGGAAGAGGTCTAGCGTTGGCTTCCGTGGAGGAGCCTGACGAGCTGCAGATGGCGACGGACGAGGCGGCGACCGACTGGGCGCTGTGTCCGGCGTGCGGCAACGCGCTGGTGCTGCGCCGGCCGCGGACGCGTACGGCGCACTACGCGCACAAGGCCGGGGAGTCGTGCCGGCTCGTGGGCGCTCAGCTGCGTCGTACCAGCTCCGGGTGGGCCGTCGGTGGCGGCGAGGACGACCCGGACAGCCTCGAGAACCTCTTCGACCTGATCGAGGACGACGAGCCGGGTCGCTAGCGGTCGCTAGCACGCGAGTGCGCCGGTGAGCGCGGTGAGCGCCTGGTCGAGCTCCGCGTCGGTGACCCCGCCGAAGCCGATCACCAGGCCGGTCAGGCCGGTGCTGCGGGCGTACGTCGAGAGCAGGTTGACCTCGAACCCGGCCGCTCTGGCGGCGTCGCGGGCGCACCGGGCATCCGGCTCCGGGAGCAGCCAGGTCGAGTACATGCCCGCCAGGGGGCCGGCGAGGGTCGCATACGGCGTCATCGCCTCGGCCACCCTCGGGGCGCGCTCTGCGTAGACCCGTCGGGCGGAGCGTACGGCCTTGTCGAGCCAGCCGTCGCGCAGCAGCGTGAGCAGTGCGCGCTGCGAGGGCCAGGCCGCTCCCGCGTGGGTGATGGTGCGGCGGCGCAGGATCAGCTCGTGCAGGTCGGGCGGCGCGACCAGCCAGCCCAGCCGCAAGGTCGGCACCACCGACTTCGCGGCGGTGCCGAGATAGACGACCCGGCCGCGGTCCAGCGTCGCCATCGCCGGCACCGGTGCTACGTCGTAGCGGAACTCGGAGTCGTAGTCGTCCTCGATCACCACCGCGTCCGCCCGCCGGGCGGCCTCCAGCAGGCTCAGCCGGTCGGCGGCCGGCATGACCCGGCCCAGGGGGTGCTGGTGCGCCGGAGTGACGTACGCCGCGACCGCCGCCCCCAGGTCGCGCACCGTCTCCACGGCGGGCAGGTCGATGACCTCGCGCCCGTAGGTGAGTACCGTCTCGGCCGCCGCGCGGTATCCCGGATCCTCCACCGCGACCGGCCCCGGCCGCAGCTCGGGAAGGAGCGCGCGGAGGCCGTCGGTGGTGCCCGCGGTCACGATGATCTCGTCCGGATGGAGGTCCAGACCGCGGGTGCGGCCGAGCCGTGCCGCCAGTGCCTCGCGCAGCTCCGCCAGCCCGCGTGGATCGTCGTAGCCGCGCGGGGGAGCGGCCACCGAGACCTCCCGCCACGCCCGCCGCCACCCCGGCTCCAGCCGTGGGTCGAAGAACGGGGTGCCGGTGTCCAGCCGAGACGTCGGCTGCGCCGGCCGAGACGTCACCCGCGTCGGCCGAGGCGTCGGCTCTGTCGGCCGAGAGGTCACGCCTGAGGGGCGGGTCGTGGTGACGTACGTCCCGGACCCGCGACGCGCCTCGAGCCAGCCCTCGGCGGCGAGCTGGTCGTAGGCCTGCTCGGTCACCGCGCGCGAGACGCCCAGATCAGCCGCGAGGGCGCGGCTCGAGGGCAGCCGGTCACCGGTCGCGAGCGTGCCGGACAGCACCAGGGAGCGGACCTGCCCGGCGAGCTGGGCGGGCAGCGGTTCGCCGGAGGTGCGGTCGAGGGTCACGGGGAGCATTCGAAAATGGCCTGTCGGAGTCGATCGGAATTGGCCCGTGCATGCAGGCCACTTCGCCAGCACGATGGTGCCATGAGCACGACGTTGTCACCCACCCCACGTACCCGGGTCAGCCGCGGGAAGAACCGCGCCGTCACCGACCGCGAGCGGCTCCACGCCTTCCTCGGTGACGCCCTCGTCGCCCACCTGGGCGTCACCATCGGAGCGGGGGAGGACGTCCACCCGGTCGTCCTGCCCACGGCGTACGGCTTCGACCTGGACGGCCCCGACGAGGGCGGCTCGCTCTACCTGCACGGGTCGGTCGCCGCCGGCTGGCTCGGGCGGGCGCTGGAGCGCGACGTGTGCGTGACGATCACCGAGCTCGACGGCCTGGTCGCGGCGCGCAGCGGGTTCCACCACTCGATGAACTACCGCTCGGCCCTGGTCATCGGCCGCGCCCGCCTGGTCGAGGAGCCGGACGAGCGCGAGCGCGCCCTCGCGCTTGTCGTCGACCAGATGATCCCCGGACGCTGGGACACGCTACGTCCGGCGACCCGCAAGGAGCTCGCCGCGACCGCCGTGCTCGCCCTCCCGCTCGCGGAGGCGTCGATGAAGGCGCGCGCCGAGGGGCCGATCGACGATCCCGAGGACGTCGAGGCCGGGATCTGGGCCGGCGTGATCCCGATCCACCGGGTCGCCGGCGCCCCGGTCACCTCCGAGGATGCGACCGGGCCGGTGCCGGAGGATGTGGTACGTCGCGCCGCAGCGCTCGGGGCGGCGGAACGCTCACCGATCTAGCTCGGTCAGCGCACGCCTCCTTCGTGGAGTCCACGAAGGAGGCATCGCTTCGCCGAGGTGACTCGGTGAACAGACGCTCGGCTCAGCTGAGCCCGGCGCGCCGCAGCGCGTCGGCCATGGCGCTGTTGGCCGGAGCCGACGAGCCGCGGCCGCCGCCCTGGCCGCCACGGTTTCCACCGGGCCGCCCGCCGCCCTTGCCGCCCTTGGGTCCGCCCTTGCCCTGGCCGCGCTGGCCTCCGCCGGGGCGACCCGAGCGGTCGCCGGACTCGCCCTTCGCGGGCGCACCGGACGGCGCCTCGTCGTTGAGCCGGAGGGTGAGTGAGATCCGCTTGCGGGCCTCGTCGACCTCCAGGACCTTCACGCGGACCACGTCGCCGGAGCGGACGACGTCGCGCGGGTCCTCGACGAACTTGTCCGACATCGCGGAGATGTGGACCAGGCCGTCCTGGTGGACGCCGATGTCGATGAAGGCGCCGAAGGCGGCGACGTTGGTGACGGTGCCCTCCAGCACCATGCCGGGACGCAGGTCGGCGATCACGTGCACCGAGTCGGAGAACGTGGCCGTCCGGAACTCGGGGCGCGGGTCGCGGCCGGGCTTCTCGAGCTCGGCGAGGATGTCGGTGACCGTCGGCAGACCGAAGGTCTCGTCGACGAACGACGCCGGCTTCAACGACTTCAGCACCGAGGTGTTGCCGATCAGCGACCCGATGTCGGTCGAGGTCGACTCCAGGATCCGGTTGACGACCGGGTAGGACTCCGGGTGCACGCCGGACAGGTCGAGCGGGTCGTCGCCGCCACGGATCCGGAGGAAGCCGGCCGCCTGCTCGAACGCCTTCGGGCCGAGCCGCGCCACCTTGGTGAGCTCACGTCGGGTGCGGAACGGGCCGTTGGCGTCGCGGTGGGCGACGATCGCCGAGGCGAGCGACTCGGTGATCCCCGAGACCCGGCGCAGCAGGGGAGCCGACGCCGTGTTGAGGTCGACCCCGACGCCGTTCACGCAGTCCTCGACGACGGCGTCGAGCGACTTGGAGAGACCGTATTCGGGCAGGTCGTGCTGGTACTGGCCGACGCCGATCGACTTCGGCTCGATCTTCACCAGCTCGGCCAGCGGGTCCTGCAGGCGGCGGGCGATCGAGACCGCTCCGCGCAGGGACACGTCGAGATCCGGCAGCTCGGAGGAGGCGTAGGCCGAGGCGGAGTAGACCGAGGCACCGGCCTCGGAGACCATCACCTTGGTCATCTTCAGGTCCGGGAGCAGCTTCAGCAGGTCGGCGGCGAGCTTGTCGGTCTCGCGCGAGGCGGTGCCGTTGCCGATCGCGATCAGGTCGACCGAGTGCTTCTTGGCCAGCTTCGCCAGCGTCGCCAGCGAACCGTCCCAGTCGCGCCGCGGCTCGTGCGGGTAGACGGTCGAGGTGTCGACGACCTTGCCGGTCGCATCGACGACGGCCACCTTCACACCCGTCCGGATGCCCGGGTCGAGACCCATCGTCGCCCGCGTGCCGGCCGGCGCGGCCAGCAGCAGGTCGCGCAGGTTGTCGGCGAAGACCGCGATCGCGGCCTCCTCGGCCGCGGTGCGGATCCGGGTGCGCATGTCGAGCTCGAGGCGGAAGAGGATCCGCGTACGCCACGCCCACCGCACCGTCTCGGCCAGCCACTTGTCGGCCGGGCGGCCGGACTCGACGATCCCGAAGCGCGCCGCGATCGAGCGCTCGTAGTCGGTCACCTCGCCGGGCTCGGGCTCCTCGGCGTAGGGCGACAGGGTGACGTCGAGCACCTCCTCCTTCTCCGCGCGCAGCACGGCGAGGGTGCGGTGCGACGGCAACGACGCGTAGGACTCCGAGAAGTCGAAGTAGTCGGAGAACTTCGCCGCGGCGGGGTCGTTCTCACGGCCCTCGCGGACGCGGGTCACCAGACGGCCCTGCTTCCACATCCGCTCGCGGAGCGTGCCGATCAGGTCGGCGTCCTCACCGAACCGCTCGACCAGGATCGCGCGGGCGCCGTCGAGCGCGGCCTTGGCGTCGGCGACCTGCTCCCCGAGATACTTCTCCGCCTCGACGGCCGGGTCCAGCGACGGGTCCGCCAGCAGTCCGTCGGCCAGCGGCTCGAGCCCGTTCTCGCGGGCGATCATCGCCTTCGTACGCCGCTTCGGCTTGAACGGCAGGTAGATGTCCTCGAGCCGCGCCTTGGTGTCGGCGGCGAGGATCGAGGCCTGTAGCTCGGGGGTGAGCTTGTCCTGCTTCGCGATCTCGGCGAGCACGGCGGCACGCCGTTCCTCCAGGTCGCGCAGGTAACCGAGGCGCTCCTCCAACGTACGCAGCTGGACGTCGTCGAGGCCGCCGGTGACCTCCTTGCGGTAGCGCGCGATGAACGGCACCGTCGAGCCTTCGTCGAGCAGGGCGACCGCGGCGGTCACCTGCGCGGGGCGCACTCCGAGATCTTCGGCGATGCGGGCCGGGATGCTGGCCATCGAGTCTGCGAGGGTCGGTGCTGGTGGAGTTGCTGTCACGGGGCGCCATCCTGCCGCATGCCACCGACATGGTTTCAGACCAGGCCGAGAAGGCGCTTCCTCGACGGGCCCGAAGGTGCCCGGGTCTGCTCTCCCCGATACGCTCAGCCCCATGACGCAGCGCACGTTCGTGATCCTGAAGCCCGACGCCGTCCGCCGGGGCCTGGTGGGGGAGATCCTGTCCCGCTACGAGGCCAAGGGCCTCTCGATCGTGAAACTGGAGCACCGCACCATCGACGCGGGGATGGCCGACGAGCACTACGCCGAGCACGTCGAGCAGCCGTGGTACCCGCCCCTGCGCGACTTCGTCACCTCCGGCCCGCTCGTGGCCGCCGTCCTCGAGGGCGACGAGGCGATCGAGGTCGTCCGTGCGCTCAACGGTGCCACCGACGGCCGCAAGGCCGCGCCGGGCACCATCCGTGGCGACTTCTCCCTCTCCAACCGCGAGAACCTCGTCCACGGCTCCGACTCGCCCGAGTCGGCCGACCGCGAGATCAAGCTCTGGTTCGGCGCCTGAGACGACCGGAGTGAGGTCGACCGGCGAGCTTGCTCGTCCGGTCGCGCCGAGCAAGGGAGTGACCGCGCGAAGCGCGGAGCGCCTGACCCCGAAGATCGCGCCGGTGGTTTCTCCCGGCGCGATCTCTCATTTCCGATCCGACGGCCAGTGCCGCCACGACATCAGCGAGGCGACCCCGTCGAGGATCCGCTCGATCCCGTAGCCGAGCGCGTTGTCCTGGTCTCCTGACTCCTCGGTCTCGGAGAAGGCCGCCACGGTGTGCGGAAACCTCGAGGCGTACGTCTCCAGGATCGGCGCGATCGCAGCCGCGAGCGACGCCTCCGGATTCGCCGACGCCGTGGCCTGACGCACGCTGGCGGTCACCTGGTTGCTCAGCAGGGCGAGCGTGTCGAGGCGCTCGGCGCCGGTGAGCGGCGTCCTCGCCAACGCGGCGAGGCCGGCCTCGAACCACCCCATCTCCTGCGGCCCGGGCACGGTGCGCGTCACGAGGAGCTCGGTCGTCCAGGGATGGCGCGACATCCGCTCGTGAAGCGTGCGCGCCCAGACGCCGATGTGCTCGCGCCAGTTCTCGCCATCGGTCTCCGGTGCCTCGCCCAGGGCGCTGTCGAGCATGAGCGCGATGAGCTCGGTCTTTCCCCGCACGTGGCGGTAGAGCGCCATCTTCGCGGCGCCGAGCTCGTCGGCGACCCGCTGCATGGTCACCGCGGCGACCCCTTCGGCGTCGGCGACCGCGATCCCCGCGGCCACGACGTCCTCGACCGCGAGCTTGGGTCGCGGGCCGCGTCTGCGGGCGGGGGCAGGGGCGGGCCAGAGGGCATCGGCGACGCCGTCACTCATCGCAGTCCTTTCCGGGTTGTCACTGCGTCCAACGTACGCTAATTTAATTGCGTCCGAGAGACGCTAATTAAGGGGAAGCAATGAAGGTACTCATCTCCGGCGCGAGCATCGCCGGCCCGGCGCTGGCCATGTGGCTCGGCCGCAACGGCGCCGACGTCACCGTCGTCGAGAAGGCGCCGGGGATCCGGCCGGGCGGCCAAGCGGTCGACTTCAAGGGCCCGACCCACCGCACGGTGCTCGAGCGGATGGGCGTCTGGGACGACCTCGCCGCCGCTCAGACCGCGAAGTCCGACATCCGCCTGATCGACGCAGACCACCGGGTCAAGGCCGTGATGCCGGGGGAGTTCCTCGGCGGCGACCTGGAGATCCGCCGCGGCGACCTGGCCCGGATCCTGCACCAGCACGCCGCGCCGCACGCCGACTTCGTCTTCGGCGACGAGATCGTCGGCCTCACCGAGACCACCGAGGGGGTGACGGCCTCCTTCGCCCGGCGCCCGACCGAGCGTTTCGACCTCGTCGTCGGCGCCGACGGCATCCACTCGGCGGTCAGGACGCTGGCGTTCGGCCCCGAGGAGACCCACCTGGAGCGGCTCGGCCACTACTACGCCGTGGCCGACGCCGAGCTGCCCTCGAACGGCGAGGTGACCGAACTGGCGGACGGGCGCGCGATCCAGTACGGCTACAACGAGCCCGGCCGCTACGCCGTCCTGGGCGGGTCCAAGGCGCCGCTCTTCTTCGTCTTCCGTGCCGAGGAGGCGAGGTACGACCGTCGTGACACGGAGTCCCAGAAGGCGTTCCTGGCGGAGAACCTGGCCGGCATGCGGTGGCGCGTGCCGGAGATGGTGACGGCGGCGATGAGCGCTCCGGAGTTCTACCTCGACGAGCTCGCCCGGACCCGGATGACGGCGTTCACGCGTGGCCGGGTCGCGCTGCTGGGCGACGCCGGCTACGCCAACACGCTCGGCGGCTTCGGCACCGGGCTGGCGGTCGTCGGCGCCTACGTCCTCGCCGGCGAGCTGGAGGCAGCTCGCGGCGACCACGGCGCGGCCTTCGCTGCGTACGACCGCAGGATGGGCGCTCTGTCCAAGGTCGCCCGCCGCGCCAATGCGGGCCCGTTCCTGGCTCCGCCCACGGCGTTCCGGATCCGGATGCGTGACCTCGTCTTCGCCAGCGGCCCGCTCTTCCGCGCCATGATGCGCCTCACCGAGGCGTTCGCGACCGACGCCGGGCTGCCGGACTACGGACTCGATCGCGGACGGCGGGTGACCGCCTGACTGATGACGAGGTCGCCTCTCAGGGCGACCTCGCAGGCCGGCCGGCTCGAGCGTCCACGACCGCCGAGACGACTTTTCGCGGCCTCCGTGAGCCGTTCCGCAACACCGCGTGAACACAGGCATCCCCTGCTTCGGCGGCCTGGGTGCACCCCGTATCGTTGCGGCTTCGGCGAGCCTCTCGGGATTGAGGCTCGGACCTTCGTAGCCTCGTCGGCAGGGCCCGTATCCAGCACCACGGATCCCCGACGCGGCGCCCCGGGAACGCGAGGACGTATGGCGAGCATCATTGGACGTGACATGGCGGTGGACCTCGGCACCGCAAACACACTCGTCTACGTCCGCGGAAAGGGCGTCCTAGTCGATGAGCCGAGTGTGGTCGCGCTCAACAAGAACACCGGCGAGATGGTCGCCGTCGGCCATGAGGCCAAGAAGATGCTGGGACGTACGCCCGACGACATCGTCGCGCTGCGACCGCTGAAGGACGGCGTGATCGCCGACTTCGAGGCGACCGAGCAGATGCTTCGCTACTTCATCCAGCAGGTCCACCGCCGCCGCTACTTCGCCAAGCCGCGGATGGTCATCTGCGTCCCGTCGGGGATCACCGCGGTCGAGATCCGCGCGGTGAAGGAGGCCGGCTACCAGTCCGGCGCCCGGATGGTGAACATCATCGAGGAGCCGATGGCGGCGGCGATCGGCGCCGGGCTCCCGGTGCACATGCCGACCGGCAACATGGTCGTCGACATCGGCGGCGGCACCACCGAGGTCGCGGTGATCAGCCTCGGCGGAATCGTGACGAGCCAGTCGATCCGGACCGCCGGCCACCAGCTCGACAACGCGATCATGACGTGGCTGAAGAAGGAGCACGCGCTGCTGCTGGGCGAGCGCACCGCCGAGGAGGTCAAGATGACCCTCGGCTCGGTCTGGCCGCTGCCCAACGAGCCCGAGGCCGAGATCCGCGGGAGGGATCTGGTCAGCGGGCTGCCGCGCACGGTGACGGTCTCGAGCGCGGAGGTGCGCAAGGCGATCGAGGAGCCGCTGCACGACATCTTCGACGCGGTCCGCTCCACCCTCGACCAGACCCCGCCCGAGCTGGCCGGCGACATCATGGACCGTGGCATCGTGCTCACCGGTGGCGGCGCCCTCCTCCGCGGCCTCGACGAGCGGCTGCGCCACGAGACCGGCATGCCCGTCCATGTCGCCGAGTCCCCGCTGACCTCGGTCGCGATGGGCGCCGGCCGCTGCGTCGAGGACTACGACGTGCTCCGCCCCGTCCTGGTGAACGAGAACAGGAGATGGTGACGTGTCGTTGCTGAGCCCCCGCCCCAGCGAACGTCTGCGCAAAGGGCTGGAACAGCGCAAAGGCCCCAAACCCATGGTCCGTACGCCGCGGGAGAGGCTCAACCGCCGCGGCAGCCTCGAGACGAGTGCCGGCGGCGGTGGCCCGAAGCGCTCCTGGCTGATCGCGCTGGTCCTGTGCTGCGCGACCCTGGCCACGCTCGACCAGACCCCCGTCCTGGAGCCGGCCCGCACCGCGGTCGGCGAGGTGCTCTCCCCGCTGGAGACCGGCGCGGCGATGGTGGCCCGCCCCTTCACCGGGATCCCGGAGTGGTTCGACAGCCGTGACGACTTCCGCGAGCGGATCGCGAAGCTGGAGGCGGAGAACTCCACGCTCCGCCGCCAGGTCGAGGTCACCGACTACGGCCGGGCCAAGCTCGCCGAGTACGAGTCGATCACCCGCGCCGCGGAGGATCTCGGCTACGCCCTGGTGCCGGCGCGGGTCACCGCCTACGGCCCCGCCCAGACCTTCAACCGCACCGTCACCATCGACGCCGGCAGCGCCGCCGGGATCCGGTCCGACATGTCGGTCGTGACCGGCGACGGCCTGGTCGGCCGGGTGCTGCGCGTGACCAAGACCAGCGCCACCGTCCTGCTCATCGTCGATGCCGCCTCGGTCGTCGGCGGCCGCGTCGGCGGTGCCGACCGCAGCGGCCAGAAGTCGGGTCAGGTCGGCATGGTCCGCGGCTCCGGCGTGGTCGCCGGTGGCTCCGACTCCGGTCTGCTGACCCTCGAGCTCGTCGACCAGACCGCCGCCCCGCTCAAGGGCGAGACGGTGATCACCTGGGGTGACGGCCGGGCCGCTCCGTACGTCTCCGGGCTGCCGATCGGCGAGGTCACCGACACCTTCGCGAGCGTCCGCGACTCCTCGCGGACGGTCCGGATCAAGCCCTACGTCGACTTCGGCTCGCTCGACGTCGTCGGCGTGGTGGTGCCGGGCGACACGATGAGCGACCGCGCCGTGGTCACGCCGGAAGGGGAGCTGCGATGAGCGACATGGAAGCCCGGGCGTCGGGCACCGGCCCGCTGCTGCGCAACGTCCTGGTCGGCCTGCTGATCATCATCGCCATCGTCCTCCAGCTGAGCGTCGCGCCGGCCTTCGCGATCCGCGGCATCACCCCCGACCTGGCTCTGCTGGTCGTGCTCGCGGTGGCGCTCACCCGGGGCGGGCAGGCTGCGCTGGTGACGGGGTTCGCGGCCGGCGTACTCCTGGATCTGGCGCCTCCCGCCGACCACACCGCCGGCCGGTGGGCGCTCGCGCTGCTCATCGTCGGCTACGTCGCCGGTCGCGTACGCGAGAGCAGCATCGAGAACGGCCACGGCCGCCCCAACGTGCTGACCGTGATGGCCACGGTGGCCACCTGCGCGTTCATCGGCGTCAGCATCTTCGCGGTCAGCGGTCTGATCCTCGGTGAGGCGCCGCTGACGCTGCTGCCGACGGTGGCGATCAGCGTGGCCTACGACCTGCTGCTGGCGCCGCTGGTCATCCCGGCGATGCTGTGGCTACTGGGCAAGGGGGACGTCTGAGATGGCGTTGGGCAGGTCTTCGGGCGCGCGACTCTCCACCGCCCAGGTGAGCCGCCTGCGGCTGATCGTGATCCAAGCGCTCGTCTTCTCGCTGCTGGCCACGCTCGGGGTCAGGCTCTTCTACCTGCAGGTGCGCCACGGCGACGCCTACCAGGCGGCCGCGGCCTCGCAGTCCAAGCGGGAGATCGTGCGCCAGCCGGTGCGCGGAATCATCGTCGACGCCCAGGGCCGCCCGATGGTGACCAACCGCTCGGCCTGGGTGGTCAGCCTCGACCAGAGCGTGCTCGACGGGCTCGCGGAGAACGACCGCAAGACGCTGATGGAGCGCGTCGCCAAGGCCGTCGACGTGTCCCCGAAGAAGCAGAACGAGGCGATCGGCAGCTGGTCCGGCACCCGCTACCAGCCGGTGCCGATCGCGACCGACGTCTCCGAGTCGACCGCGCTGCGCATCCTCGAGCAGCCCGAGGACTTCCCGGGGGTGGTCGCCGAGAAGCAGACGCTGCGCTCCTACCCGAGCCCCTACGGCATCAACGCCGCCGGTGTGCTCGGCTATCTGTCGCCGATCACCGAGGACGAGAACGACGACGCCCGTGAGCGCGGCGACGAGTCGCTCAACAACACCTCGATGGTGGGTCGGTCCGGGGTCGAGAAGGAGTACGACCAGTGGCTGCGCGGGATGCCCGGCTACGACACGGTCACCGTCGACTCGCTCGGTCGTGAGATCGGCCGTGGTGACTCGGTCGCCTCCCAGCCCGGCGACACGCTGGTGACCAGCATCGACGCCAAGGTGCAGGGCCGCGCCGAGAAGCTGCTGGCCGAGTCGATCCAGACCGCCCGCGGCACCTTCGACAAGATCACCGGCCGCAACTACGAGGCCGACTCCGGCTCGGTCGTGGTCATGGAGGCACAGACCGGCCGGCTGGTCGCGATGGCCAGCCAGCCGACGTACGACCCGGAGGAGTGGGTCGGCGGCATCACCCAGAAGCAGCTCGACCGGCTCTACTCCGAGAAGGCGGGCTACCCGCTGCTGCCGCGGGCGACGCAGGGGCAGTTCGCACCCGGTTCGACGTGGAAGCCGTTCATGACGGTGGGCGCGCTCAACAACGGCTACAGCCGCGACACCCGGCTCGACTGCTCCAGCGGTCTCCAGGTGGGCAACCGCTGGTTCAAGAACTACGAGTCGGCCTCCTACGGGTTCATCGACTTCGCCCAGGCGCTCGAGCTCTCCTGCGACACGTTCTTCTACCGGATCGCGGTCAACTACTGGCAGAAGTACGGCTCCAACCCGGCCGACGTCAACGCCAAGGACCCGCTGGTCGACACCGCCAAGGCCTTCGGCTTCGGCAAGCGCACCGGCATCGACCTGCCCGGGGAGTCCTCGGGCCGGATCGCCGACCGGAAGTGGAAGGCCGAGTACTACGAGGCCATGAAGGGCTACTACTGCCGGATGGACGAGAAGAAGAACGCACCGACCGCGTTCCTGCAGCTGTTCGCCCACGAGTTCTGCATCGAGGGCAACTACTACCGGACCGGCGACGCGGTGAACTTCTCCATCGGCCAGGGCGACACGATGGTCACCCCGATCCAGCTCGCCCGCGCCTACGCGGCGCTGGCCAACGGCGGCACCCTGTTCGAGCCCAGGATCGGCAAGGCGGTCGTCAGCGGCGACGGCACCGTGGTCGAGAAGATCGACCCCAAGGTCGCGGGCAAGGTCAAGATGTCGGCCAAGAGCATCGACTACGTCAACGAGGCCCTCCTCGGCACCCCGCGCACCGGCACCCTGGCCTGGAAGTTCGGCGGGTTCCCGCTCGACGAGGTGAAGGTGCGCGGCAAGACCGGAACGGCCGAGGTCACCGGCAAGCAGACGACCGGCTGGGTGGCGACGTACAACAAGAAGTACGTCGTCATCATGACGATCTCCCAAGGTGGCACCGGCTCCGGCGCGGTGGGTGATTCCGTACGCAAGCTGTGGGAGTCGCTCTACGGGATCGAGGAGGGTGGTGCCGAGGTCCGGCCCGACAAGGCCGCGATCAAGGGCATCGACCCGCCGAGGAACCTGCCGGCGTTCGGCGCCGACGGCTCGATCGTCGCGCCCAAGGGCTGAACGGAGGACTGAGTCATGAAGAACGACGTGATGGCCTTCGTACGCCGCATCGACCTGGTCCTCCTCGGCGCGGTGCTGGTCCTGGTGTCGCTGTCGGTGCTGCTGGTCTGGTCCGCGACCATCCACCGCGACGCGATCACCGGCGGGGACACCACCGCCTACCTGCGCAAACAGGCGATCAACGTGGCTGCGGGGCTGGTGCTGATGGTGGGCGTGGTCGCCACCAACCACCGCTGGGTCCGGCTGCTGACGCCGGTGGTCTACGTGGCCGCGGTGATCGGGCTGGTGCTCGTGCTGGTGATGGGCTCGACGATCAACGGTTCGAAGTCCTGGGTGAACCTCGGGCCGGTGCAGGTCCAGCCCTCCGAGCTGGCCAAGCTGGCCGTGGTCATCGCGATGGCGCTGGTGCTCGCCGAGCGCAGCGAGGGCCGCTGGCGGGCACGCGTCTCCCTGGGCGACGTGGTCGCGATGATCCTCGTCGCGGCGGTGCCGATCGTGCTGGTCCTGCTGCAGCCCGACCTCGGCACCACGCTGGTGCTCGGGGTGACGGTCTTCTGCGTGCTGGCCGCCGCGGGCACACCACGACGATGGCTCGCCCTGCTGGCGCTGACCGGCGTGGCAGGTGCCACGACCGTGGTCGCGACCGGGGTGCTGAAGCAGTACCAGATCAACCGGTTCATGGCGTTCACCGACCCGTCGCTGGACCCGCGTGGCGCCGGCTACAACGTGCAGCAGGCGCGGATCGCGATCGGTGACGGCGGCATCTTCGGCCAGGGTCTGTTCCAGGGCTCGCAGGCCCGCGCGGGCTTCGTCCCCGAGCAGCACACCGACTTCATCTTCACGGTCGTGGGGGAGGAGCTCGGGCTCGTCGGCTCGCTGCTGGTGATCGGGCTGATCGGGGTCGTGCTGTGGCGCGGGCTGCGGATCGCGGCCCGCACCGACGACCTCTTCGGACGGGTGGCCGCCGCCGGGATCGTGTGCTGGCTGGGCATCCAGAGCTTCCAGAACATCGGCATGTGCCTGGGCATCATGCCGGTCACCGGCGTGCCGCTGCCGTTGATCTCCTACGGCGGCTCCTCGATGATCGCCGCCCTGCTGGCGGTGGGTCTGCTGCTCGGCATCTCGGGCCGCTCGCGGCGCACCGGTCTGGACCGGTCCGGACCACTTCAGGACCTCCGCTCGCGCGACCGCCTGCAGGTTGCTGCAGTGCGAAAAGATGTCGCGTTTCATCGTCAGTAAACTCGATTACGTTCCGTCCCGGTTGCCCCACAGGGCATCTGTGACCCCTTGCAGCCCTCATCCCGAGGCTGCTTGACGACGGGAGCAGTAATCGTGAACCGACCCCACAAAATGCAGCGCCTCGGCGCACTCGCGGCAGCGACCGTGACCGCCGTCGGCGCCGCCGGCACCATCCTGGCCATGTCCGGTCCCGCCGGCGCAGCCGACAACCCGGCACCGCTGATCGGTGCCCAGAAGTCGACGGCCATCGACAACTCCTACATCGTCGTGATGAAGGGCAGCGGCTCGGAGGCCAAGGCCAACGCCGCCGACGCCCGCGCACTCGCCAAGGAGAAGGGCGGCTCGGTGAAGTACGCCTACGACAAGGCGATCACCGGATTCTCCGCCACGCTCGACGCCGACGCGCTCGAGGCTCTCCGCAACGACCCCGATGTCGCCTACATCGAGGCGAACCAGGTCGTGAAGGCCACCGGCGACCAGGCCAACCCCACCTGGGGCCTGAACCGGATCGACCAGCGCAACCTGCCGCTGAACTCGAACTACCACTACGACTACACCGGCTCGGGGGTGAAGGCCTACATCATCGACACCGGCATCCGCTCCGCGCACACCGACTTCGGTGGCCGGGTGACCTCCGGCTACACCGCGATCGGGTCCAGCACCGAGGACGAGAACGGTCACGGCACCCACGTGGCCGGCACCGTCGGCGGATCGACGTACGGCGTGGCCAAGAACGTCACGCTCGTGCCCGTCCGCGTGCTCGACGCCTCCGGCTCCGGCACGACCGCCGGGGTGATCGCCGGTGTGAACTGGGTGACCTCCAACCACACCTCCGGTCCCGCGGTCGCCAACATGTCGCTCGGTGGTGGGGTCTCCTCGACCCTCGACTCCGCGGTCTCGAACTCGATCGCCGACGGCGTCACCTACGCCGTGGCGGCGGGCAACGACTCCGGTGCCGACGCGTGCAACGGCTCGCCCGCCCGTGTCTCGGGTGCTCTGACCGTCGGCTCGACCACCAACACCGACGCCCGGTCGAGCTTCTCGAACATCGGCTCGTGCCTCGACCTGTTCGCCCCCGGCTCCTCGATCACCTCGGCGTGGCACACCTCCAACACCGCGACCAACACGATCTCCGGTACGTCGATGGCGACCCCGCACGTCGCCGGTGTGGCCGCGCTCTACCTGCAGGCGAACCCGACGGCCTCCCCCTCCTCGGTCTCCTCGGCGATCGTCTCCAACGCCACCACCGGCGTGGTCACCTCGCCGGGCTCCGGCTCGCCCAACCGCCTCCTCTACTCCCTGTGGAGCGGTGGCACCGACCCGACGGACCCGCCGACCACGCCGCCGGCGGGCAACCTGCTGGTCAACCCGGGCTTCGAGTCGGGTGCCACCGGCTGGAGCTCCTCCTCGGGCGTGATCGACAACTCGAGCTCCGCCCCGGCGCGTACCGGCTCCTACAAGGCGTGGCTGAACGGCTACGGCTCGACCCACACCGACACGCTCTCGCAGTCGGTGACCCTGCCCACGACCGGCAAGACGCTGTCGTTCTACCTGCGGGTGATCACCAACGAGACGACCACCTCGACGGCCTACGACAAGCTGACCGTCAAGATCGGCTCGACGACCCTGGCGACGTACTCCAACCTGAACGCGAGCTCCTCGTACTCGTTGAAGTCGTTCTCCCTGGGCGCCTACGCCGGCAGCACCGTCACGCTGACGTTCACCGGCACCGAGGACTCCTCGCTCGGGACCAGCTTCCTGATCGACGACACCTCCATCGCCTGATCTGACCGACCGTCATCGGCTCCGCCGGGCCGCTCGCGTAACGCGGGCGGCCCGGTGTGCTGTTGAAGGGGCCCCTTTCCCGCCTTGTTTATGGACTGTTTATAGGTGTTCACCTTCGCTGTCTGCACGTTGCTGCAATGCGAAGAGTTGGGTCGTTACGCGTTCTACGTAACGTGATTACGTGGTTGGCCGAACGCTTCGGGCTGCGGCCACAGGGAGGGCGCAGGGCGTTCGTCTCGGTCCTACAGGGCCGTACGATGACGGGAGTCAGTTCGTGAACCGAACCATGAAGAACCGGGCCTACAAGGCACCGGCAGTCATCTCCGCCGTAGCTGTCGGAGCAGCAGCCTCGGCGATCGCCTTCACCGTGCCGGCCGGTGCCGCGGACGGTCCGGCGCCGCTGCGCGGCGCGGACGCCTCGACCGCGATCGAGGGTCAGTACATCGTCGTGATGAAGAAGCAGGGCGGCAGCGACCTCGCGAAGTCCGAGGCCAAGTCGGTCCGCAGCGACGCTCGCGACGCCGGTGGCGACGTACGAGAGGTCTACAACACCGCGTTCAACGGCTTCTCCGCCTCGCTCGACAAGGACGCGCTCGCCGAGGTCCGGGACAACCCGGACGTCGCCTACGTGCAGGCCAACCACCGCTACACCACCCAGGGCGACCAGGCGGACCCGACCTGGGGCCTCGACCGCATCGACCAGGCCGCGCTGCCGCTCGACAAGAACTACCACTACGAGCAGACCGGTGCCGGCGTGACCGCCTACATCATCGACACCGGCGTCGCGACCGACCACTCGGAGTTCAGCGGCCGGATCGGTGAGGGCTTCGACGCCGTCGACGGCGACACCGACCCGAGCGACGGCAACGGCCACGGCACCCACGTCGCCGGCACCGTCGCGGGCACCACCTACGGTGTCGCCAAGGAGGCCACGATCGTTCCGGTCCGCGTCCTCGACGACCAGGGCTCCGGCACCACCGAGGGTGTCGTCGCCGGCATCGAGTGGGTCACCGAGAACCACACCGACGGCCCGGCCGTCGCCAACATGTCGCTCGGCGGTGGCAACGACGCCGCTCTCGACGCGGCCGTCCAGGCCTCGATCGCCGACGGCGTGACCTACGCCGTCGCCGCCGGCAACGAGAGCTCCGACGCCTGCGGTTCCTCGCCGGCCGCCGTTCCGGAGGCGATCACCGTCGGTGCCACCGACAACGCCGACGCCGCCGCGGACTTCTCCAACACCGGTGAGTGCCTCGACCTGTTCGCTCCGGGCGTCGACATCACCTCGGCCTGGAACGACGGCTCGACCAACACCATCTCCGGTACGTCGATGGCGACTCCTCACGTCGCCGGTGCCGCCGCGCTCTTCCTCGAGGCGAACCCCTCGGCCACCCCGGCCGACGTCGCCACGGGTCTGACCGGTGCCGCCATCCCCGACGTGGTCACCAACCCGGGCACCGGTTCGCCGAACCTGCTGCTCACCACGGTGTTCTGAGCTGAAGCTCTGTGCTGAAGGTCTGAGCTGAAGCTCTGCGCCGACGTCGTTGGGGCCGTCCGGGAGGGGCGGCCCCAACGGCTATCTCTGTTCGACGGCCGGCTTGGTCCAGGCGATCGTGTGCCGGAAGCCGAGGCGACGCCGGATGGTGGCCCCCGGCATCGTCTCCAGGACGACCTCCCGCAGCTCGTCGAGAGGCATGGTCGGATCCTTGACGGGGAACGGAGCGGAGGGCGCCTCGGCCGCCGGCCACGGATGCTTGACGAAGCCGATCACCGGGTTGGTCGCGGCGGAGGCGAGATCCCACAGGTGGTCCGCCGCGCTCCGGGGAGGCGCGAGCCCGACCGCGAGGAACCGTCCGCCCGGCTGGAGCAGGCGGCGCACCTGTACGAGCGCGTCGGCGACGTCGAGATGATGCAGGACGGCGACCATCGTGACCAGGTCGAACGGCCCGGTGGCGTCGATCCAGGAGCCGCCGTCGATCGTCACGTTGGGAAGGCCCGCGCAGCGTGCGGCGGCGTGCTGCCGCATCTCCTCGTCGCGGTCGTTTCCGTGCACCGTGGTGAATCTCGGCGACAGCGCGGCCACGAGATCACCCCGCCCGCAGCCGACGTCCAGCGCCGCTCGGCGCCGTTCCGGCAGGTTCGCGAGTATCCAGCTGTGGAAGTGGTCGTTGTGGCTCCACGGGTGCCGGGCGTTGAGCTCGGCCATGGCCTTCACCACGGTCCCGCCGGCAAACTCTCCCGCCCACGTACGCAATGCCATGCCCGGCATTCTGCCCCCACGACGCGAGGTTTGGCCGGGCGGTCGCGGTGCGGCGTACGCTTGGGGTTGATCGTTCCCGAGCTTTGAGGTGCCCATCGTGACCGTCGCCCAGAGCGACCTCGTTCCTGAGTCCGTCTTCCCTCGGCTGGAGCCGCGCCTGGCGCTGGTGTCCAAGCCGATCCAGTACGTCGGTGGGGAGCTCAACTCGACCGTCAAGGAGTGGAACGACGTCGAGGTGCGGTGGGCGCTGATGTACCCCGACGCCTACGAGGTCGGTCTGCCCAACCAGGGCGTCCAGATCCTCTACGAGGTGCTCAACGAGCGCGACTGGATCGCGGCGGAGCGCACCTACGCGGTCTGGCCCGACCTCGAGAAGATCATGCGTGAGGGCGACGAGCAGGGTCCGATCCCGCAGTTCACCGTCGACGCGCACCGTCCGGTGAAGGCGTTCGACGTCTTCGGGCTCAGCTTCTCGACCGAGCTCGGCTACACCAACATGCTCAACGCACTCTCGCTGGCCCAGATCCCGTTGCACGCGGTCGACCGTGGTGACGACGACCCGATCGTGCTCGCCGGCGGCCACGCCGCGTTCAACCCCGAGCCGATCGCCGACTTCCTCGACGCCGCCGTGCTCGGTGACGGCGAGGAGGTCGTGCTCAAGATCTCCGAGGTCGTGCGCGAGTGGAAGCAGGACGGTCGTCCCGGCGGCCGCGACGAGCTGCTGCGGCGCCTGGCCGTGTCCGGGGCGGTCTATGTCCCGAAGTTCTACGACGTGAACTACGCCGCCGACGGCCAGATCGAGGCCGTGGTGCCCAACCGCCCCGACATCCCGTGGCGGGTCCGCAAGCACACCCTGATGGACCTCGACGCGTGGCCCTACCCGCGCAATCCGCTGGTGCCCCTGGCCGAGACCGTCCACGAGCGGTTCTCCGTGGAGATCTTCCGTGGGTGCACCCGCGGCTGCCGCTTCTGCCAGGCCGGGATGATCACCCGCCCGGTGCGCGAGCGTTCGATCACCACGATCGGCGACATGGTCGAGAACGGCATCCGGAAGTCCGGCTTCGAGGAGGTCGGGCTGTTGTCCCTGTCCTCTGCCGACCACACCGAGATCGGTGACGTCGCGACCGGCCTCGCCGACCGCTACGAGGGCACCAACGTGTCGCTCTCGCTGCCCTCGACCCGCGTCGACGCCTTCAACATCACCCTGGCCAACGAGTTCTCCCGCAACGGCCGTCGCTCCGGCCTCACCTTCGCCCCAGAGGGCGGCTCCGAGCGGATGCGGAAGGTCATCAACAAGATGGTCACCGAGGAGGACCTGATCCGCACCGTCGGTGCCGCCTACAGCCACGGCTGGCGCCAGGTGAAGCTCTACTTCATGTGCGGCCTGCCCACCGAGACCGACGAGGACGTCCTGCAGATCGCCGAGCTGGCGAAGAAGGTGATCGCCAAGGGCCGCGAGGTCTCCGGCCGCAACGACATCCGCTGCACCGTGTCGATCGGTGGCTTCGTACCCAAGCCCCACACCCCCTTCCAGTGGGCCTCCCAGCTCGACCACGAGACCACCGACGAGCGCCTGCAGAAGCTGCGCGACGTGGTCCGCTCCGACAAGAAGTTCGGCCGCGCGATCGGTTTCCGCTACCACGACGGCAAGCCCGGCATCGTCGAGGGTCTGCTGTCCCGCGGCGACCGCCGCGTGGGTGCGATCATCGAGCAGGTCTGGCGCGACGGCGGTCGCTTCGACGGCTGGTCGGAGCACTTCTCCTACGACCGCTGGGTCGCCGCCGCCGAGACCGGCCTCGCCGGCACCGGCGTCGACCTCGACTGGTACACCACCCGCGAGCGTGAGTACGACGAGATCCTCCCCTGGGACCACCTCGACTCCGGCCTCGACAAGGACTGGCTCTGGGCCGACTGGGAGGACGCCCTCGCCGCCGCCGACGGTGAGGACATCGAGGTCGAGGACTGCCGCTGGACCCCGTGCTACGACTGCGGCGTCTGCCCGGAGATGAACACCGAGATCCAGATCGGCCCCACGGGTCAGAAGCTGCTGCCGCTGTCCGTCGTCTGATTGCCTTCTGACCCGCTGAGAACGTTCAAATTCAACTGCCTCCGAGGTAGTGATCAGGCAAGTGAGAGTTCTAAATCTGGTCTCGCTGCCGACAGGCCGACTTGAATACGTCCGCTCTGCGTTTGAAATCGCAAGGCGAGAGCGTTCATTGGCTGAGTACTGACTGGCTAGGGGCGACACCAGCCTGGCAGGGGCGGTCGTCCGACGTATCTCGCCTTCCGATTACGAAGGTCAGGTGACATGGCGAGGTTCGCCGCTGGGCGAGGGCGAACGGTTACGACGGGCGGATCGAAGATGTGTCGCGCACGAGGTGGTTGCGGCCTACAACGCCGCGAACAGCGCTGACGCAGTTTTGACCACTTGGGACGCCCGTCCTCGTGCCTCGTATCGATCGAAGCGATAGAGGCACTCAAGCAATCGCGGGAATCAAAGTGCCTCCCGAAACCTCCTAGAGTCTCGGAGGCCCGCTAACCAATGGAAGGTATGCGAGGTCTGCAGCGATCAGTTCCGGCAGGATTCGATCTCAGCGCTGGCTCAGATCTGCCTGAGCGTGGCGAGTAAGGTCCTACGGTGCCATGGATTGCTGCCTCTCACAAGAATGCTGAAGTGGGAATTCTTGTCAGTACGTCGTTTACCTGATCGTCAATCCAACTGGCAAGTGCAAGCAGTTGGGGTGCCGGATGCTCTGAAATCTCAAAGGACTTAGCGAGAGCCTGCTTGTGCCCGCTTAGCTTGGCTTTGTCGGCCTCAATTACTCCGTCCCCTCGTCGGAGAAGATCTTCAGGAGGGACCATAGCTTCGATGTAGGTCGTCGGTAGGTAGCGCTCTATCCCTGCCCACGACTTGCCTAGGTCGGAGTTGCAAAGGTTCTCGGGCATGACGACCGCGGTCGAATAGGCATGGCCTTTCAGGTGCCTCTTGTATTGATCAACGTCTTTCGTCTCCCAATCACGAACCACGAGGATTGGTGCTGCCTCTGGGCGCGATGAGATGGCGGCAGTGTTGTATCGCAGGTAGGACTTGAAGGCGTCCCCTCCGGTTTCGTCGCCGGTCAGATCATCCGGGTCGGCCAGTCTCCAGCGCGGACGGGTGTTGCTGGAAGCCAGCGCAGCCCGCAGATAGTCTGCGTCGAACTTGCCCTCAACAAGGACAAGGGGCTGGTCGGGATACTGCAGTAATGGGTGGCGGTACGAGGTGATGGCTAGTCTGGTGCTCTCGGTCAGAGCCTTTTTCGCAGGGACCCGTTCAAGGGTAGTCCCGCCGGTCGGCGAGGACTTTGCGAGAATCGCACTCTCTCCGACACGGACGAACTCATCCTGATGTGTAGTCAGGAAGATCTGGCGCCTCGGATCGGTGCTGTAGTTGAGCAGGTCTCCTGCGAACCGTTGCCGCAGTCCCGAGTGGAGGAAGGATTCGGGTTCCTCGACGGCCCAGACATGCCCTTGAAGCCAGCCGAAACCGGCACCTCGCGCAGTTCGGTCTGCGAGGTCAAGAAGATGAAGGAACATGAACTGTTGCGTTCCGGACCCCTCAAGTTCGGGGTCGCGAGCGCGTCCAGCGGTGTCGACCGATCTAACGGCGAGATCGAATGCGAGGTCGGCGAAGTCCGTTGGGAGGTCTGATTTAAGTGTCAGACCGCGGATTCCTGTGGTGACGGCGTCAGACACGTCGCTGAACAGTGTGTCCGCGAGGCGCGACATCGCTAGAAGCAGTTCGCTTACCTCACCGGATTTGTACTCCTTCGTCTTCTGAAGGCGGCTGATCAACGCGCTCCTCAGCGGAGCGACATATTGATTGATTAGCTCGGAGGGACGAGCATGGTTGGGTACGTACCTAAATTCGATGGCACGCACGAAGGCTTCAAGGTTGGCGATGTCCCACGGATCCGTAGCGGGTTTCAGATTGTCCAAGTCGGGCCCGAAGGACAGGTTCCTAGTGATAGATCGAGTCTGTGAGTCGAGGGACCACGACTGCTGAACAGCCAGTAGGTCGACGATGCTGTGCTTCTTGAGGAAAGCATCCTGTCGCGGATACTTCATATCGCCTTTGAGTACGAACGCCAAGCCCACCGAGATCTTGCGGCCCTTCTGTGGCCCCTGGTCGCAGTAGTCTCGGCTAAGACTTACGGCCGATCCCTTCTCGTCCACCGAGCCTGTGAAAAACAACTTAAGGGCGCGAAGTAAGTTGGATTTTCCTGCGCTATTCAGGCCGACCACGGGTTCATAGTCGCTGAGAGGCCGCAGAGTGACGGACCTGATCGACCGGAAGTTGTGGACTCGAATCTCGTTTATGATGGGCACGGGTCTCCTAGCGACTGCAGCGACGCAGCCACCGTAGGGTGTTCAACGCAGCGTCGGGACCGGATCTGCGAATTTGTGCATTTCCCCGAGATGAACACCGAGATCCAGATCGGCCCTACGGGACGGAAGCTGCTGCCGCTCTCGGTCGTCTGACCCTCAGCGGATCGCGGCAATCGCCTCGATCTCGATCAGTACGTCGGGGCGGAACAGGCCTGCGACCTGCACCAACGAGCTGGCGGGCGGGTGTGTGACGTCGACGAACTCGTCGCGGACCGAGCGGATCAGCGGCAGCTCGTCGGTGGCGACCACGAAGTAGGTCAGCTTCACGACATCCGCCCAGGTCGCGCCGGCGGCGGTCAGGGCGATGCCGAGGTTCACGAAGGTCTGCCGGGTCTGCGCCTCCCAGCCGTCGGCGACGGTGCCGTCGGCGGTGATGCCGACCTGTCCCGAGGTGACGACCAGCCGGGCGCCGGGGTCGGTGATCACCGCGTGGCTGTAGCCGGCGGGGGCGGGAAGGTCTTCGGGGGTCAGGAAGTCCACTCGCCGAAGGTAGACCGGCCGCGCGATCCGGGCGACTGATTACCGGTCAGCCCACGGGGCGGACCCAGCGACGCCACTCCGACTGCGACTCGTACCCGGAGCTCTTCCACAGCGACTGCCCCAGGTCGTTGCCCTCCAGGACCATCGCGTCGATCCGGCTCGCGCCCAGGGCCACGAGGCGGTCCTCGGCATGGGCCAGCAGACGGCGGGCGAGCCCCTGGCGGCGTACGTCGGGGTGGACCGCCAGGCGGTAGAGATGGGCGCGCCAGCCGTCCCAGCCGGAGATCAGGGAGCCGACGATCCGGCCGTCCGGGGTGACCGCGACCGTGCAGGCGTCGGGGTCGCGCGCGATCAGCGCCTCGACCTTCGCGGGGGAGTCGGTCGGGCGCGCGTCGTTCTCGGCAGCCACCTCCCACAAGGCCATGAGAGCGGGTACGTCGGCAACAGTGGCAGGGCGCAGCTCGATCACGGCCGGAAGTGTCCCACGCGGGCACTCGGCCACCGATAGTTTGCGGCCATGACGGACAACAACGCGCTGGGACGCCGGTATCTCGAGCTCCTCGAGGGGAGGGACTGGGATGCCTGGGTGGCTCTGCTGGACGAGAACGTCGTCTACGACATGCCGCAGACCCGCGAGCTGATCGTCGGGCGCGCGTCGTTCCTCGAGTTCAACCAGACCTACCCCGGGGAGTGGCACCTCACCCCGAAGGTGGTGATCGCCGACGACGAGCGTGCCGTGGTCTGGTTCGACTGGACGATGGGCGACGAATCGGGCGAGTCGCAGACGTTTCTCGAGATCGGCGCAGGGCGGATCACGCGGGTGACGGACTTCTGGCCGGAGGCGTACGAGCCGCCCGAGAGGGCCGTGTCGGTCGAGCGCTACTGACTCAGCAGTCCTCGGCGCCACGCATGGCGAAGTCGATGCTGACCGCGTGGTGGTCGGACAGGCCGGTGGGGGTGACCCTGCCGGCGCCGGCCTCGAGCCAGGAGTTGGGGAGCAGGTAGTCGACGCGGCCGCCGCCGTCGTGGCTGGCACCCAACGAGGCGCCGGCGTCGGTCAACGAGGCCAGGGCGGTGCCGAGGACGCCGGAGCCGGAGCCGGCGTTGAGGTCGCCGCCGAGAAGCTTGGCGCCGTCGTAGGCGTTCACCCTGGACATGACCGCACCGATCTGCGCCTGCCGCAGCGAGTCGGAGGTGTGGTCGAGATGGGTGTTGAAGACGACCAGGCGCTGGCCCTCGACGATGATGTTGGCCCGCAGCACCCCGCGCTGCTCCTTGCCGTCGCTGTTGGGCAGGTGGGTGTTGCCGGACTCCGCGATGGGGAAGCGCGACAGGATCGCGTTGCCGTAGCCGCCGCGGTCGGTGATGTAGTCGTTGGCGCCGAAGACCGCCTGCATCCCCAGGTGGGAGGCGATGATCGCGGGCTGGTCGACGTTGCCTGAGCGGCGGCGGTTCCGGTCGACCTCCTGGAGGAGTACGACGTCGGCGCCCGACCCGCGGATCACGCCGGCGATCCCGTCGAGCTCACCGGGGGAGACCCGGCCGCCCTTGATGTTGAAGGTCATCACGGTCAGCTTGCGCGGGACGGCGCAGGGGTCGATCTTCGGCTTCTTCGGGGCCTTGGCGATCGCCGGAGGCGCCTCCAGCGTCGTGAACTTCGGCAGCGGCTCCGACGACGCCGAGGCCGACGCCGGGGCCGACGGAGAGGCCTCGAGGGTCTCGGCGCTCGGCGACGAGGAGGCGTCCGCGGAGGCCTGTCGCGCGTCGCCCAGCCGGGGCGCGAGGACGGTCAGGGCGGCGATGGCACCGACGGTGAGAACGACCGCGAGGATCGGCAACAGTTCCTCGATGCGTACCGAGATCGTTCGTCGTCTGTGGTGGCTCACCGCGCGAGTCTCCCATTTTTCGTATGCAAACCGTTACATCCAGTTCGTCCTCCATTCGCCGGGTGGGTGATCGCCCCCGAGGACCGACATAATCGACTCCGTGCGTCAACAGCCCGAACAGCAGGCCCCGCCGGTCCAGCGTCTCCGCATCCGCTACGCCAAGCGCGGCAGGCTCCGGTTCACCAGCCACCGCGACTTCAGCCGCGCCTTCGAGCGCGCGGTCGCGCGGGCCCGGATCCCGGTGGCCTACTCCTCGGGCTTCAACCCGCACCCGCGGATCTCCTACGCCGGCGCGGCTCCGACGGGGGCCGCGAGCGAGGCCGAGTACGTCGAGCTCGCGCTGCGCGAGATCGTCGACCCGGCCGCGACCAAGGGTGCACTGGACGAGGTCATGCCCGACGGCCTCGACCTGCTCGACGTCGTCGACACCGCCACCTCGCCCAAGGGCGCGCTGGCCGACCTGCTCACCGGCAGCGAGTGGATCATCGACCTGCCGACGGCGCCGGAGGACGCGGCCGCGGCGGTCGCGGCGTTCCTCGGCGCCGAGGAGGTCATCGTGGAGCGGATGACCAAGAAGGGGATGCGCGAGTTCGACGCCCGAGGCGCGGTCGTACGTCTCAGCTCGGCGCCCCGCGAGGGCGGCTCGCGCCTGGAGCTGCTGCTCAAGCACGGCACCCCGTCGGTACGTCCCGACGACGTCGTCACCGGACTGGAGCGCATCGGCGGCCTGAAGGTCGGCCCCGAGCACGGCGGGCTGCCGCTGCTCACCCGGCTCACCCAGGGCATCTTCGACGAGGAATCCGGCACGATCGGCGACCCGCTGCACTAGTGTTCGAGTGGTGAGGCGCTGCCGATGAGAATGGTCACCGACCGCGAGCGGCGGGCGAGGCTGGCCCGGCGACACGGGCTCGCCCCCGACCACAGGTACGCCGACGTGGCCGCCGCGACGGAGGCGATGACCGCCTGGCACGCGACCGAGGCCGCGACCGTCCATCTCGCGCTGCACGCGCGGGTCCGCGACCTCCGGGTCGAGGACGTCGAGCGGGCGCTCTACGAGGAGCGGTCGCTGGTCAAGCAGCTGGCGATGCGGCGCACCCTCTTCGCCTTCCCGCGCGACCTGGTCGCGGCTGCGTGGGGGAGCGCGTCGGCCCGGGTCGCCGCCCAGGAGGAGAAGAACCTCCACAAGTGGCTGACCGCGGGCGGCATCGTCGAGGACCAGGACGGCTGGATCGAGAAGGCGTACGCAGCGACGCTCGCGGCGCTGGCCGACGGTGAGCCGCGGACCACGACGCAGCTGCGCGAGCTGGTCCCGGAGCTCGACGTCCGCTTCCGGATGGGCGCTCCCGGCAAGAAGTGGGGCGGCGAGTTCGCGATCGGGCGGTGGGTGATCGGCACCCTCGCCGCGCAGGGGCGGCTGATGCGGGCGACCAACCTCGGCCACTGGCGGCTGAACAAGCCGGCATGGACGCTCACCGAGTCGTGGCTCGATGCGATGCCGGTCCCGCTCACCCCGGCGGAGGGCTACGCCGAGCTCGTCCGCCGCTGGCTGTGGACGTTCGGTCCCGGCACCGAGGCCGACCTGGTCTGGTGGCTCGGGTCCACGAAGTCGGCGGTGCGAGCGGCGCTCGCCGCGGTGGAGGCCGTCGAGGTCGGGCTGGAGGGCGGCGGCACCGGCTGGGTGCTGCCGGACGACCCGATCGCCACTTCTCCCGAGCCCGAGATCGAGCCCTGGGCCGCGCTGCTGCCCACCCTCGACCCCACCGTCATGGGCTGGAGGGAACGCGGGTTCTATCTCGACGCGGAGGACGTGGCGTACCTCTTCGACTCCAACGGCAACGCCGGCAACACCGCCTGGTGGGACGGCCGGATCGTGGGCGCCTGGGCGCAGGACGACGACGGCCGGGTGCACCCGATCGTGCGCCACGACATCGGCGACGCCGGGCGGGCGGCGCTGGCGACCGAGGCCGCGCGGCTCACCGAGTGGCTCGACGGGGTCGTGATCGTGAACGTCTACAAGTCGCGCCAGATGAAAGAAGCGACCCTTCCCTGAGTTTCGTTGGCGTCCGGATATCGGTCTGTTGACAGGGTGTATGCGATACTCCGAGACGACTGCTCAAACAATCGGGCCCGACCCGAGGAATGGACAGTCCGACGACGCCTCGCCGGCGTGGGTCCCTCCGGGGCCTCGCTCCGGCACACAGGAGGTAGGTCGTCACCAGACCGCGACGCAGGCCTAGCAGGTCAGTGAGAGCGACTCGCCCGGGAAGGTCCCGGACGGCCGAGCGACCGCGGCAGGTGACGAACCGCAGCCTGTGACGCACCACTGCGGAGGATGCCGCCGCCCTGACAAGCTTTGCGCCGCGACGCGGCTGCTACGTGGAAAATAGCTCGATACTGCGCAGCGCCCGTTTCCCGGCACCTGACTATCCGGCACCTGTGAAGGTCCTGGATGAGGAGAACGGCATGGCCGACGAGACCACTGTCGAGAACACCGAGAACGGCGCTGAAACGCCGCAGACCCCGGTGACCGACACGAACGACGCGGAGACCACCGCGGAATCAACTCCCGCGAAGAAGACCGCGGCGAAGAAGACCACGCGCAAGCGTACGACCAAGAAGGCTGTCGCGGCCCCGACGGAGGGCACCGAGGAGTCCGCCGAGACGCGCGAGGCCGCCGAGGCCCCCGCCAAGAAGACTGCTGCGAAGAAGACGACCCGGAAGCGTACGACCAAGAAGGCTGCCGCTGCGGCGCCGGCCGAGGTCGAGACCACCGAGATCCCTGCTGCGCCGGAGGGTGAGGCCGCCGAGGCCCCCACCGAGACCACCGAAGCCGCCGAGACCGTCGAGGTCCCGGCGAAGAAGACGGCGGCGAAGAAGACCGCTGCCAAGCGGACGACGAAGAAGGCGGCCGCGAAGAAGGCCGCCGCCCCGGTCGTCGAGCCCGTCGAGGCCCCCGCCGAGGAGGTCGCCGACGAGGACGTCGAGGAGACCGAGACCGAGCAGGCCGGCCCGGTGGCCCCCGCGGTGCTGTTCCAGGCGCCGACGAAGACCACCACCCGTCGGCGTACGCGGAAGGCAGCCGAGCCGAAGCCCGTCGAGGAGCCCGCCGAGGCCGCCGTCGAGACGCCCGCCGAGGAGGTGGCGCTCGCCGCCGAGCCGGTCGCGGAGCCGGCTGCCGAGGAGGCTCCGGCCCGGGGCCGCAGGCGCAACGCGCGCCGCGCCGAGCCGGTCGAGGAGACGGCCGCCGAGGAGGAGCCGACCGAGGTCGAGGCTGAGGTCACCGACACCGAGTCCGAGACCGACTCCGACGAGAGCTCGGCCGACGACGGCGAGGGTGGCGGCAACGGCCGTCGTCGTCGCCGCCGTGGCGGCCGTCGTCGCCGCAAGGGTGCCAACGGCGACGCCGAGGGCTCCGACACGACCGACGCCGAGGGGTCCGACGACTCCGAGGGCGAGAGCGACGAGAAGGACGCCGACGCCGACCAGCAGGGCGAGGGCGGCAGCTCCTCGCGCCGTCGCCGTCGTCGCCGCCGTGCGGGCGAGGCCTCGGGCGAGGCCGGCGACGACCCGGAGAACACCGTCACCAAGGTCCGCCAGAGCCGCACCGGCGAGGACCAGATCACCGCGCTGTCGGGCTCGACCCGCCTGGAGGCCAAGAAGCAGCGCCGCCGCGAGGGCCGCGAGGCCGGTCGCCGTCGCGCCCCGATCGTGAGCGAGGCCGAGTTCCTGGCCCGCCGCGAGTCGGTCGAGCGCGTCATGGTGATCCGCGAGCGCGAGGACCTCACCCAGATCGCGGTGCTCGAGGACAAGGTCCTCGTGGAGCACTACGTCGCCCGCGAGAGCCAGACCAGCCTGATCGGCAACGTCTACCTCGGCCGCGTCCAGAACGTGCTCCCCTCGATGGAGGCCGCGTTCATCGACATCGGCAAGGGCCGCAACGCGGTCCTCTACGCCGGTGAGGTCAACTGGGCCTCGCTCGGCTGGAAGGAGGGCCAGCCCCGCAAGATCGAGTCGGTGCTGACCTCCGGCCAGAAGGTGCTCGTCCAGGTGACGAAGGACCCGATCGGCCACAAGGGCGCCCGCCTGACCTCGCAGATCTCGCTGGCCGGCCGATTCCTGGTCTACGTGCCCGACGGCACCACCTCCGGCATCTCCCGCAAGCTGCCCGACACCGAGCGCAACCGCCTCAAGACCCTCCTGAAGGAGATCGTCCCCGACACGGCCGGCGTGATCGTACGCACCGCCGCGGAGGGCGCCGCCGAGGAGGAGCTGACCCGCGACGTCGAGCGGCTCAAGGCCCGGTGGGAGGACATCGAGAAGCGTGCGGGCGGCAACGCCCCGCAGCTGCTCTACGGCGAGCCCGACCTGACCCTGAAGGTCGTCCGCGACCTGTTCACCGAGGACTTCGCCAAGCTGGTCATCTCCGGCGACTCGTCGTGGGAGACCGTCAAGGACTACGTCCAGTCGGTGGCCCCCGACCTCGAGGAGCGCGTGGAGAAGTACGACGGCGAGGCCGACGCCTTCGCTGCGTACCGGATCGACGAGCAGATCGCCAAGGGCCTGGACCGCAAGGTCTGGCTGCCCTCCGGCGGCTCGCTGATCATCGACCGCACCGAGGCGATGACCGTCGTCGACGTCAACACCGGCAAGTTCACCGGCTCCGGCGGCAACCTGGAGGAGACGGTCACCAAGAACAACCTCGAGGCGGCCGAGGAGATCGTGCGCCAGCTGCGGCTGCGCGACATCGGCGGCATCATCGTCGTCGACTTCATCGACATGGTCCTCGAGTCCAACCGCGACCTGGTGCTCCGTCGCCTGGTCGAGTGCCTGGGCCGTGACCGCACCCGTCACCAGGTCGCCGAGGTCACCTCGCTGGGTCTGGTGCAGATGACGCGTAAGCGGATCGGCACCGGCCTGCTCGAGGCGTTCTCGGAGAACTGCGACGCCTGCGGCGGCCGCGGTCTGGTGATCCACGAGCACCCGGTCGAGCCCGGCAAGTCCTCCGGTGTCGCCCCCGACGAGCCGCGCTCGCGTCGTCGTGGCGGTCGCGGCGGCCGCGGTAAGGGCCGCGACGAGATCGGTGGCGAGCAGCGCCCCGAGCCCGTCGAGGAGTCCGCCAGGACGCCGTCGCCGGCCGAGTTCGCCGCGATGGCCGGACAGACGGAGAAGGTCGACGAGCCGGCCGCGGTGGCCGAGTCCGTCGAGACCCCCGAGGAGACGGTTCCGAGCGAGCCCGAGACCGCCGAGGCCCCGAAGGTCACGACCCGCACGCGCTCTCGCCGGTCGAAGGCTGCGACCACCGAGGAGCCCACGGCGGCCGAGTCCACCGAGCCGGCCGAGACCGTCCAGCCCGTCGAGACCGCTCCCGAGCAGGTCGAGGCACCGAAGGTGACGACGCGTACGCGTTCGCGCCGGTCCAAGGCGTCGACCCCGGCGCCCGAGCCGGTCGAGGCCGAGACCCCCGCCGAGCCGGTCGCCGAGGCGCCCGCGGCTGCCCCCGCCGAGCCGGAGGCTCCGAAGGTCACCACCCGCACCCGCACCCGTCGTGCCGCCACGACCGGCCGTCCGGTCCTGGCCGCGGTGGTCGGGAGCTCGACCTCCGAGCCGAAGCCGGCCGCGGAGAAGCCCGCCCCGGTGGCCCCGCCGGCCGAGCCCGAGGCGGCTGAGCCCGAGGTGACCGAGCCGGAAGCGATCGAGCCCGAGGCGACCGAGCCCGAGACCACCGAGCCCGCGGTCGCTGCGCCGGTCGCGGCCGAGCCGGTCGACTCCAAGCCGAAGGTGGTCACCCGGCAGCGCCGCGGTGCCCGCCGCGAGGTGGTGAGCACGGGCGAGGGCGCGGTGATGACCGCGACCAAGCACGAGGCGCCGGTCGTCAGCAACGGCACCGCGTCCACCCCGGCGCCGAAGGTCGTGACCCGCACCCGTGGTGGCGCCAGCCGCGACACCACGCCGACCCAGGACAGCTGACAGACCACGACGCCCCGGTGACCCCCCTCGTGGTCACCGGGGCGTCGTGCTGTCTCCGAACGCGCTCTCAGCCCTCCCAGCTCTCGAGGGTCTTGCGTGCCCCGATGGCGTGCAGGGACGCCAGGGCCTCGGCGTACGGCTCGGTGAACTCGGGGTAGTCGACGAGGTCGCCGAAGAGGTCGGGGTCGCGGAGGAAGGCGAGCGGGTCGTCGCGCTGGGCGATCGCCCGCGCCATCACCTCGGCCCGGCGCCGGTCGACGATGTCGATCGGCGCGCCCTGCTCGTCGACGCCCTCGGCGTAGCGGGCCCAGGAGGCGACGACGAGCGCCGAACGGCGCACCGAGCCTCCGGAGGCGAGCTGCGCCGAGATGACGGGTACGAGCCACTTCGGGATCCGGTCGGAGCTCTCCGCGCACAGCCGGGCGAGGGTGTCGCGGATGTGGGGGTTGGCGAAGCGGGAGATCAGCTCGCGCCGGTAGCGGTCCAGGTCCACCCCGGGCACCGGCGGCAGCGTCGGGGTTCCCTCCTGGGTCATGTAGCCCAGCAGGAAGTCGACGAAGAGCGGGTCGGCGCAGACCTCGTGGGCGTAGCGGTAGCCGGAGAGGTAGCCGAGGTAGCACAGCGCCTGGTGGCTGGCGTTGAGGAGCCGCAGCTTCATCAGCTCGTAGGGCTCGACGTCGGGCACCATCTCGACCCCGGCCCGCTCGAACGGCGGCCGTCCCTGCGGGAAGTGGTCCTCGAGCACCCACTGCGAGAACGGCTCGCTGACCACCGGCCAGGCGTCCTCGATCCCGAAGCGCCAGCCGACCTCCTCGAGGTCGGCGTCCGTGGTGGCCGGGGTGATCCGGTCCACCATCGAGCTCGGGAAGGCGACGTCGGAGGCGATCCAGGCTCCCAAGTCCGGGTCGCGCAGGGACGCGAACGCCGACATCATCGCCCGGGCGACGTCGCCGTTGCCGGCGATGTTGTCGCACGACATCACCGTGAACGGAGCCACGCCCGCGGCCCGTCGGCGAGCCAGCGCCTCCACGACGTACCCGAAGGCCGTCGACGGCACCGCCCCCGGCTCCAGGTCCGCCTGGATATCGGGGTCGGAGGCGTCGAAGCCGCCGGTCGCCTGATTGACGTGGTAGCCGCCCTCGGTGATGGTGAGCGACACGATCCGGATCCGCGGGTCGGTGAGCAGCGCCAGCACGGCCTCGGGGGAGTCGGGGGCGAAGAGGTAGTCGATGATCGAGCCGATCACCCGCCCGTGCACGCCGCCGTCCGGGGCACGCTCGACGAGCGTGTAGAGATGGTCCTGGGCGGCGAGAGCATCCCGCATGCGTACGTCCTGGGGCATCAGCCCCACCCCGACGATGCCCCAGTCGGTGATGCCCGAGGCGAGCAGGTCGTCGATGTAGCGCGCCTGGTGGGCGCGGTGGAAGCCGCCGACCCCGAGATGCACGATCCCGGGGGTGACGGCGGAGCGGTCGTAGGCGGGGACGGCGATGGCCGCAGACAGCTCGCCGAGCCGAGCTGACGTGAGTGGTGCGTAGGTCATTTGACCGCCCCGAGGGAGAGGCCCTGGACCAGCTTGTCCTGGGCGGCGAAGCCGGCGATGAGCACGGGCAGGGAGATCAGCGTCGCCCCGGCGGCCAGCTCGGCCAGGTAGGCGTGCTCGGTCTGGATCAGCGTGTTCACGAAGACCGGACCCGTCTGCGCGGCGACCGAGGTCAGCACCTTGGCGTAGAGCTGCTCGTTCCAGGCGAAGATGAAGCAGATCAGCGACGTGGCCGCGACTCCCGGCATCGAGATGGGCGCGACGATGCGGGTCAGGATCCGGAACGTGCTGGCGCCGTCGATCGAGGCGGCCTCGATGATCGCGGGCGGCACCTCGGCCAGGAACGAGCGCATCATCCAGACCGCGATCGGCAGGTTCATCGCGGTGTAGAGCAGGATCAGGATGATCACGTTGTCGGGCATCTTGATCACCTGGGTCGTGAACAGGTAGATCGGCAGGATCCCCGCGACCATCGGCAGCATCTTCGTCGACAGGAAGAAGAACATCGCGTCCGACCACTTCTTCACCGGCCGGATCGAGAGGGAGTACGCGGCGGGGATGGCCAGCGCGAGCACGAGCAGCGTCGAGATCACGCTGGTGATCACCGAGTTGATCAGCGCCGGGGTGATCGGGTTCGCCGAGGTGAACAGGCCGCTGTAGTTGTCCAGCGTCAGCGGGGCACCCCAGCTGGGCGGGTAGGTCTGGGCGTCCTGCGGTGCGTGCAGCGAGGTCAGGACCATGTAGAGGATCGGGATCACGAAGATGATGCCGACCAGCCATGCTGCGATCGGGATGGCGATCTTCGCCACCCGTTGCCGGTTCCAGGTGTTCATCGGGCAGCCTCCTCGTCGGTCAGCAGGGACGACACGACGCGGAGCGCGAAGGTCGCGATGATCAGGGAGCCGATGACCACGACGACACCCAGCGCTGAGGCGACCCCGTAGTCCTTGGCGGAGTAGAACGTCTCGTACACGGCGAACGGGATGTTGGTGGAGTTCAGCCCGCCGGTCATGCCCAGGACCGAGTCGAAGTTCTGGACGATGAAGATCGTGCCGAGCACGATCGAGAGCTCGAGATAGCGGCGTACGTGGGGGAGCGTCATGTGCACGAACGTCTGCCAGCCGTTGCAGCCGTCGATGCTCGCCGCCTCCAGCACCTCAGGATCCTGCGACTGCAGGCCGGCGAGCAGGATCAGCATCATGAACGGCGTCCACTGCCAGATCAGCTCGATCTCGATGGCGAGCTTGGGATGGTCGGTCAGGAACGCGATGTCCTGGGCGCCGGGAACCCCGAGCTGCCCCAGCACGCCGTCGACCAGGCCGAACCCGGTCATCAGGATGCCGTTGCCCCAGAAGACAGCGGCCGCGATCGGCACGATCAGGAACGGTGCGATCATCATGGTGCGCACGAAGCCGCGGCCGATGAACGCGTGGTTGAGCAGCAGTGCGATCCCGAGGGCCAGCAGGGCGCTGACCCCGACGACGACCACGGTCATCTCGATCGTGTTGAGCACCGCCGTCCGGTAGGCCGGCGTCGTGAACACGGTCTTGAAGTTGTCGAAGCCGGCGAAGCTGCGCCCCGGTGCGTCGGGCTGGGCGCTCCAGCTCATGAACGACATCACCAGCGTCGCCACGAACGGCAGCTGGGTCACCACGATCAGGAAGACCAGCGCGGGCAGCAGCGGCGCGCGCAGCTTCCACGACTCCCGGCCCCATTTCCGGTACGCCGCGGGCGGCCGGGTCGCCGTCGGCTCCACTGTCGTGGGTAGAGGTGCGGTCACGGAGGCCATCACTGCTTCTCCTTCTGGACTTCGCCGTACTCCTGGGCGAGCGACTGACAGCGGTCGAGCGCCGCGTCGGTGGTCTTCGAGCCCGAGATCGCGCTGGAGAGCTGCTTGGCGCACTCGGTGCCGAAGTCGGTGAAGCTCGGGACCCCGACGAACTGGATGCCGTTGTAGGGCCGCTTCTGGACGCCGGGGTTGTCGGCCTGGGCGTTCTTGATCGCGTTCATGGTCGGGGTGGCGAAAGAGCCGGCCACCTCGAGGTATTCGGGGTTCTCATAGGTCGAGGCCCGCTTGCCCGCGGGGACGTTGGTCGGCCCGCCGGTGTCGTGCTCGGTGTCGGCCATCACGAGCTCCTCGTACTCCTTGCTCGAGGCCCAGGCGACGAACTCCTTGGCGTCCTCCTGGTGGCGCGAGGCCTTCTGGATCGCCCAGGCCCAGGTGTAGAGCCAGCCGGCGTTCTGGGTCTGGTCGTGCGGGGCGGCGACGTAGCCGACCTTGCCCTTGACCGGCGACTCGGCCGCTTCCAGCGACCCGGCGCCGGAGGTGGCGTCGTACCACATCGCGACCTTGCCCTGCTGCATGGCGTTGAGGCACTGCGGGAAGCTGAAGGTCGCGGCACCCGCCTCGCCGTGCTCGCGGACCAGGTCGACGTAGAAGTTGGCCGCCTTCTTGAAGCCGCCCTTGTTGACCTGGGCGTTCCAGTCCTCGTCGAACCAGGTGCCGCCCATCGTGTTGACCACGGTCGTGATCGAGGCGAGGTTGTCGCCCCAGCCGGCCAGCCCGCGCAGGCAGATGCCACGCATGTCGGGCTCGGCCTCGTCGATCCGGGCGGCGAAATCGGCGACCTGGTCCCAGGTCGGCTCGGCCGGCATCTCGATGCCGTGCTTCTCGAAGAGATCCTTGCGGTACATCAGGAACGAGGACTCGCCGTAGAACGGCTGGCCGTAGACCTTGCCGTTGGCGGAGAGGGCCTCGGTCATCGGCGGCAGGATGTCGTCCTGGTCGAACTCGGGGTCGTTCGCGATGCTCTCCATGTCCGAGATCCAGCCGGCCTGGGCGTAGTAGGGGATCTCGAAGTTGGACAGCGTCGCCACGTCATAGATGCCGGACTGGTTGGCGAACTCGGTGCTCGCGGTGTCGCGCATGTCCTGCTCGACCTTGACCACGAAGTTCACCTCGATCCCGGTCTTCTCGGTGAAGTGCTCCGCGGTGAGCTCCTGGAGCTCGAGCATCTGGGGGTTGTTGACCATCAGCACCGTGATGCTGTGCTCGCCCGCGCTCGTCCCGCCGGCGCCCAGGCCGCCGGTGCCGCATGCCGTCAACATCACCGTCGCCAGTGATAGCGCTGTCAGCGCTGCGGAGGTCCGTCTCCGTACCCGCATTCGATCTGCCTCCTCGCAGTGTGACTGTCGTCACGACCACGATGGCGTAATTCGGGCTGGACCCCCTAGCCCGGTCGCGGCGCCCGAGTTGCCCGGTTGCTGCCCGTTCTCCGGGCGCTTCTCAGGCGCGGACGACCCGGGGCCCGAGCGCCGCGAACCGGCGGGCCTCGGAGGCCGGGAGCTCGATGCCGGTGATGAGCAGCTCGAAGTCGCGTACGCCCGCGAAGCGGCACAGGCTGGAGGCCCCGAACTTGGTGTGTGCGCCGAAGAAGATCCGCCGCCGGGAGCGTTCGATCGCGGTGCGCTTGACCGCGGCGACCGACGGGTCCTGCGTGGTCAGACCCTGCTCGCGGGAGATCCCGTTGGCGCCGATGTAGGCCAGGTCGATCACCAGGTCGTTCAGCATCCGGGTCGCCCACTGGTCCACGACGCCGCGGGTGATCGTGCGTACGCGCCCGCCGAGGACGATCACGGTGAGCTCGGGGTCCGCCGAGAGCCGGGTGGCCACCGGGAGCGAGGGGGTGATGACCGTCGCCGGCCCCTGGCCGAAGAGCTCCTCGGCCAGGAACTGCGGCATCGTGCCCTCGTCGATGTAGATCGTCTCCGCACCGTGCCGGTGCTGGAGGGCGGCGCGGGCGATCCGGTGCTTCTCGTCGACATCGCGCCCGGCGCGGAACTCGAGCGAGGTCTCGAAGCTGCCGCTCTCCAGCGCGACCGCGCCGCCGTAGACGCGTTCCACGACGCCGCGGTCGGCCAGGACCTTGAGGTCGCGCCGGATCGTCTCGACGCTCACCCCGAGATCGGGCGCCAGGTCGGTGACGGAGACCCGTCCGGTCGTACGTGCGCGCGCCAGGATCTCCTCCTGCCGGGTCTCGCTCGCGTGCGACGGTTCGGTCGACGTCATGGGCGCCATCATGCCCGGAATCGTGCCCGGTTCGCAGCGTACGTGGCCGAACCGGGCGCCCGATCGCCCGAATCGAGGGTTCGGGTGCACAATGTCCCGGCGGCGACCCGACGGTGTCCTGACAGCGTCCGGGGGAGTGGTGTCGCGGCGTTTTGCGGCTACCTGGTCGCGTACGTAATATTGACCCTCGGCGTGCGCAGTGCGCCGTTCCTGCAGGCAACCGCTGGCACCTATCGCTTCGGGGTCCAGTGATCACTTATGTGCACAGCTGCCGCGGGTAGACACAAGACTTTGAGTTCGGAGCATGAAGGAGACCGCGGTGTACGCGATCGTGAAGGCTGGCAGCAAGCAGCAGAAGGTCGTTGTCGGCGACGTCATCGAGATCGACCGCCTCGACGGCGAGGCCGGTGCTGCGGTCACGCTGCCGGTCGTCATGCTCGTCGACGGTGAGAACGTCACCACGACCGGCCTCGACAAGGCTTCGGTTGCGGCTGAGATCGTCGGTGCCTCCAAGGGCCCGAAGATCATCATCCAGAAGTACAAGAACAAGACCGGCTACAAGAAGCGCCAGGGTCACCGTCAGAAGTACACCCAGGTCAAGGTCACCGCGATCAACGCCTGATTCCGGCGTTCCAGAGATACTTGAAGGACTGAGAAGATGGCACACAAGAAGGGTGCGGCAAGCACCAAGAACGGTCGCGACTCCAACGCTCAGCGCCTCGGCGTGAAGCGCTTCGGCGGCCAGCTCGTCAACGCCGGTGAGATCATCGTCCGCCAGCGCGGCACGCACTTCCACCCCGGCACCAACGTCGGTCGTGGCGGCGACGACACCCTCTTCGCCCTGCAGTCGGGCGCGGTCGAGTTCGGCAAGCGCCGCGGCCGCCGGGTGATCAACATCGTCCCGGGCGACGCCTGAGCCAGACTTTCGAAGGGCCCTCTCCGCAAGGAGAGGGCCCTTTGGCGTCGTCGGGTGGGGTGGCGGTTCGTCCAGGTATGCAGCCGAACACTCACTTCCCACGTGGAACTCCAACCGGGAAGTGGCGGTTGGGCTACATACCCTTCGACAGGCTCAGGACACCGCCTAGACAAACATTCAGACGTACGCCGCGCGAGCCGCGATCGCCTCGAAGGTGTCCCACGAGACCTCCCACCGGGTCCCGGCGCGCGGCCAGTGGAGCGCGATGTCGGTGATCCCGATCTCGGCGTAGGAGCCGGCCAGGTCCTCGAACGCGTCGGCCGACTCGGTCCACGGCTCGTCGGTGAAGCCGGACATGGACAGCTTGGGCATGCTGTCGTAGTCGCGACCGTTCTTCTCGCACGCCTCGCGGAGCATCTCGAGCCGCTGGGCGACGAAGCCCTTCGGGTCGTCGCCCTGCGGGTTGGCGATCCAGCCGTCGCCGACCTCGGCGGTGAGCCGGATCCCGCGCGGGCCGTTGCCGGCCAGCCACAGCGGCGTACGCGGCTGCTGCACCTGACCGGGGGAGACCGTGACCTCGCGGGTCTGCCAGTGCTCGCCGTCGATCGTGACCGGCGACTCCCGCAGCAGCCGGTCGACGCTGCGCGTCCACTCCGCGAACCGGTCGGCGCGCTCGCGGGGTGTGAACTCGCGCCCGAGCACGTCGCCGTCGGAGGTGTGGTCGTCACCGCCGGCGCCGATGCCGATCGTGATGCGCCCGCCGGAGATGCGGTCGAGGCTGCGGATCGCGGCGGCGGTGGGGATCGGCGTACGGAAGTTGGGGGTGGTCACCAGCGTCCCGAGCCGGATCGTGGAGGTGAGGGCGGCTGCGGCCGCCATCGACGTGAACGCCTCCTCCCACGGGCTGTGCCCGCGCCACGCCAGGTGGTCGTAGACCCACGCCGTCTCGAACCCGAGCTGCTCGGCCTGCGCCCAGCGCTCGCCCATCGCCGGCCAGTCCTCGATCGGCCACATCACTGTTCCTACTCGCATGCGCACAGTCTGCACCGGGGACCGCGGGACGTCGCGCGGATAGCAGGTGTGGGGCATGCCGTCGGTAGGCTGGACCCATGGCTGTACCCACCTTCGTCGACCGCGTCACCCTCCACGTCGAGGCCGGTCGCGGCGGACACGGGGTGGCGTCGGTGCACCGCGAGAAGTTCAAGCCGCTGGGCGGCCCCGACGGCGGCAACGGCGGCCCGGGCGGATCGATCATCCTTCGGGTCGACCCCGACGTGACCACGCTGATCGACTACCACCACAGTCCCAAGCGCAAGGCCCCCAACGGCGGCCAGGGTGCCGGTGACCACAAGAACGGCGCCCACGGCGAGGACATGGTGCTGCCCGTCCCCGACGGCACCGTCGTGACCGACATGCGCGGCAACGTGCTGGCCGACCTGGTCGGCCCCGGCTCCGAGCTGGTGGTGGCCGAGGGTGGCCGTGGCGGTCTCGGCAACGCCGCGCTGGCCTCCTCCAAGCGCAAGGCCCCCGGCTTCGCGCTCCTCGGTGAGCCTGGCGAGTCGCGGGAGATCGGCCTGGAGCTCAAGGTCGTCGCCGACATCGGCCTCGTCGGCTTCCCGAGCGCGGGCAAGTCCTCGCTGATCGCGGCCATCTCGCGGGCCCGGCCGAAGATCGCCGACTACCCGTTCACGACCCTGGTGCCGAACCTCGGAGTCGTCAAGGGCGGCGAGATCACCTTCACCGTCGCCGACGTGCCCGGCCTGATCGAGGGCGCCGCCGACGGCCGCGGCCTCGGCCATGAGTTCCTGCGCCACATCGAGCGCTGCGCCGCGCTGGTGCACGTGATCGACACCGCGAGCATCGAGCCGGGCCGCAACCCGATCGACGACCTCGACGTCATCGAGAACGAGCTCTCCCGCCACGGCGGCCTCGAGGACCGGCCCCGGCTGGTCGCGCTCAACAAGGTCGACGTCCCCGACGGCCGGGAGATCGCCGAGATGACGATCGGCGAGTTCGAGAAGCGCGGCCTGAAGGTCTTCGAGATCTCGGCCGCCTCGGGTGAGGGCACCCAGCAGCTGATCTATGCGATGGCCGAGCTGGTGGCCGCCTCCCGCAAGGAGGTCCCGGTGGTGCCGCCGACCCGGATCGTGCTGCGTCCCGAGGGCGTCGAGGGCAAGAACGGCTTCACCGTCAAGGTCTCGAAGCACGGCGAATACCTCGTCCGTGGCCCGCAGCCCGAGCGCTGGGTGCGGCAGACCGACTTCGAGAACGAGGAGGCCGTGGGCTACCTCGCCGACCGCCTCAACCGGCTCGGCGTCGAGGAGCGCCTGGTCGAGCTCGGGGCCCAGGAGGGCGACACCGTCATCATCGGCGACCCGGCCAACGCGGTCGTCTTCGACTTCCGCCCCTCGATCGAGACCGGTGCCGAGATGCTCGGCCGCCGGGGCGAGGACCAGCGGTTCTACGAGGAGCGGCCCGCCGCCGCCCGGCGGCGCGAGATCGACGCCGGGATGGAGACCAAGGCGGAGTACGAGGCCCGGGCCGACGTCGCCCGCCGGCTGCGTGACGGGGCCGGCCCCGTGGCGTACGAGATCGGTGGCGAGGACGACCCGGACAGCGACTGGGCCGAGGACGACCCGGGCGAGTCGTCCCGCTCGACCAGCGGAAACTGACGGCTCGGCCGGCTCGGGCGCCGGTAGGATCCGGCGCAGCGGAGAGCACAGGCTGACGTACGAGGGGGATCGGTGCAGCGCGAGGTCGTGACCGGGGCACGCCGGGTCGTGGTCAAGGTCGGGTCGTCGTCGCTGACGACGGCCGCCGGGGGCATCGATCCGGCCCGGGTGAGCGGTCTGGTCGACGTGCTCGCCAAGACGCGGGCAGCCGGGCAGGAGGTCGTGCTGGTCTCCTCCGGGGCGATCGCGGCCGGGCTCTCGCCGCTGGGGCTGGCCAAGCGTCCGCGGGCGCTGGCCAAGCAGCAGGCAGCGGCGAGCGTAGGGCAGGGGCTGCTGGTGCACCGCTACACCGACGAGCTGGCGCGGCACGGCATCATCGCCGGCCAGGTGCTGCTCACGGTCGACGACCTGAACCGGCGCGCGCACTACCGCAACGCCGACGCGACGCTGTCGAAGCTGCTCGATTTGGGTGTGCTCCCGATCGTCAACGAGAACGACACCGTGGCCACCTCCGAGATCCGGTTCGGCGACAACGACCGGCTCGCGGCGCTGGTGGCCCACCTGGTCAAGGCCGACCTGCTGGTGCTGCTCAGCGACGTCGACGCGCTCTACGACGCCCCGCCGTCCCAGCCCGGCTCACGGCGGATCGACGAGGTCGTCTCGCTGGCCGACCTCGCCGGGGTGACGATCGGCAAGGCCGGTGCGGCGGGCGTGGGCACCGGAGGCATGGTGACCAAGCTCGAGGCTGCCCGGATCGCGGTCGACGACGGCGTCCCGGTCGTGCTGACCTCGGCCGCCCAGGCTGAAGCCGCGCTCGCGGGCGAGGCGGTCGGCACCCTGTTCCACGCCGTCGGCAAGCGGCGCCCGGCGCGGCTGCTGTGGCTCCAGCACGCCACCGAGCCGGTCGGCTCGATCACCATCGACGCCGGGGCGGTCGCGGCGATCAGTCGCCGCGGGGCCTCGCTGCTCGCCGCCGGAGTCACCGGCTCCTCGGGCGCGTTCCACGCCGGTGACCCGGTCGACGTGGTCGGCCCGTCCGGCGTGGCCGTCGCGCGTGGGCTGGTGAACTACGACGCCGACGAGATTCCGCGGCTGGCCGGACGCTCCTCCGGCTATCTCGAGGCCAACCTGGGGGCTGCGTACGCTCGGGAGGTCATCCACCGCGACGATCTGGTCGTGCTGTGAACCGGGCTCGGTGGGTGCCGCTGGCACTGGCGTGGGGAGTGCTGGTCGTGTGTGGGCTGCCCGCCCTGGCGATCACGCTCTCCCGGGCGCTGGCGAGCACCGACCTGCGGGCGGTGCGGCTGGCCGCGTTCGCGCCGTTCGGCATCGGGTTGTACGCGCTGTGCCTGGTCGCGCTCCTCGTGCTGGTGTGGCTGGCCGCCGGACCCGGGAGGATCCGGTTCGCGGTCGGCGCCGGGGTGGTCGCCATGCTGCTCGCGGTGCATCTCGCCTGGCAGGCGCCGCTCTACGCCGGGTCGCGCGAGACCAGCGCCGGGGAGCCGCTGACGGTGATGACCACCAACCTCTTCGAGGGCCAGGGTGACGTCGACACCGTCGTCGAGACCGTGCGTGAGCACAAGGTAGACGTGCTCGCCGTCCAGGAGATCACCCCGGAGGCGTTCGCGAAGCTGTCGAGCATGCTGCACGACCAGCTGCCCTACCGGATCGGCGAGGCCGCGCCCGGCACCACCGGGACGATGCTCTTCGCCGACCAGCCGATCACCAAGGGCCGTCGTCTCGACACGTCGATGGGATCGTGGGTCGCCGACGTGGGGGAGCGGCGGGTCGTCGTCGCGCATCCGGCCCCGCCGACGCTCGCGTCCTGGCCGGCCGAGCAGGAGCTGATCATCAAGGAGGCGGCCGCCGAGAAGCCCGATCTCGTCCTGGGCGATCTCAACGCCTCCCTCGACCACCACACCGTCCGGCGCCTCCTCGACGACGCCGACCTGTCGGACGCCGCCCGCGCCAGCAACGCCGGATGGCAGCCGACCTGGCCGACCGAGGGGTTCGCCGGCGTACCTCTTCCGCCTTCGGCCGCCATCGACCACGTGCTGCTCGGGGATGACCTCGTCGCGCTGGCGACCGAGACCGTCGAGGTGTCCGGATCCGACCACCTCGCCCTGGTCGCCTATCTCGGCACTCCCGAGGAGTGAGCGCTCGTCGGCCTAGTCGGTCTTGAGCACCCCGAACCACTGCTCCGCTCCGTAGGCCTCGAACCGTTCGACCTCGACGAACCCGAGCTTGTGGGCCAGGCGCAGGGAGCGTTCGTTGGCCACCTGCGTGGTGAGGACCACCGGCTCGCCCGGGAGCGTCCGCTCGATCCAGTCGAGCGCGGCCCGGGTGGCTTCGGTCGCGATGCCCTGGCCCCAGGTGGTCGGGAGGAACTCGTAGCCGATCTCGACCTCGTCGCCCTCCTCGCGTACGTGGTGGGCCCAGGCTCTGTCACGGCGCTGGACCGTGATCCTGCCGATGAACTCACCGGCGTGCTCGACGGCGAAGATGCCGGGCCTGGTGTTCGGATCGGGTGGAATGAGCTCTTCCAGCTCTTCCTGGGTGTGCTGCGGGCCGCCGAGGTAGGCCTGCACGGTCGCGTCGGAGAGCAGGACTGCCAGGCCTTTCCTGTCCTCGGGCTTGGTGTGGCGGAGGATCAGGCGCTCGGTGACGATCGGGTCTGGGGGCCAGGGGACGTCGCCGAGGGGTTTCATGGGTGTGGACGGTAACTGGTTTCGGGGTTGGGCTGGGGCTTTTGGGCGTGCGTCGGGCTGCTGGATCGGTGGTGCCCCGGTGGTCGAGCTTGTCGAGACCACCCTGTACGTAACCGTTCTTCATGGCGGGTGTGGGCCGCCGACCCGTTCCTGAGGATCTTCTCGATCTGGACCGGCGTCAAGGACGCCCTTCGGGCGCCGGCTACGCCGGCCGCTTCGCGGTCCTGGACTCCGGACCAGATCGAGAAAAGATTTGGCTGGCTATCGGGGCGGCGGCCCGGGTGTGGCGCAGCGAGATTCTTGTACGGGACCGGGGTGTTCCGGGGAGGGATGGTGGCCCTTCGGGCCACTTACCATCCACAGAAACGAGACCGTTCGCTGATCGCGAAAAGTGCGCTTGACCTGCGAAAATAGGTGTTCATATCCGTGCTGGAAGCGTAGAATCAGACCCATCACAGCACACCTCTGAAGGGAGGGAAGCGATGAGTCTCGGCCACGAGATCGACCACTGGGACACCAACCCCGGCGACGCGATCGGCGCCGCCCTGACCGCCATCGAAACCTCCCTCGAAGACTTGTTGTCGACCGACCCTGTCTATTGGCGCACCGAGCAGAAGAAAGACGTCCTCGAGCGGCTGGAGCGACTCCAGGCCCAACAGGCCGCGGTGAAACTGCGGGTCCTCGCTGCTGCCGGCGACATCGCCGAGGAGACCGGCGCCAAGGACGCGTCCGGCTGGCTGCGGACCGAACTGCTCGTCGACAAGGCCGTCGCCCGAGCCCAGGTGAAACTCGCCGCGAGTGTGGCGAAGTACGAGCGCGTCGCGGCCGGTCTCGCTGCAGGTGAGGTGTCCCAAGACAAGGCCCGGGTGATCACGAAAGCCCTCGACGCGATCGAGGCCGACCCGGCCGCCAGCACCGAGGACCTGGTCCTGGCCGAGAAGCTCCTGGTCGACTACGCCACCCGGCTGACCGCGAACGAGCTCAAGGTCGTGGGCAAACGGATCCTTTCGGAGATCGACCCGGAACGCTTCGAGCAGGCTGAGGCCGCAGCCCTCCACCGCGAGGAAGAGTTGGCCGCACGACGCACCTTCTTTACGTCTCGTGACAACGGCGACGGCACCATCGACATCCACGCCCGGATCTCCCGAGCGGTAGGTGTGCGGTTGCGTACGATCCTGGACTCGCTGGCCCAGCCCCGGAAGCTCTCCGCCGAGGACAAAGGCATCAAAGCGCCCTACGACCGGCTGCTCGGCCAAGCGTTCGCCCGGGTGATCGAGACCTACGACGTCGACCAGCTCCCCCGCCACGGTGGGCACGCGACCACGGTGTTCATCACCATGAGCGTGGCGGACCTCCGCAAAGACCTCGGCACCGCCGCCCTCGGGTTTGACGGCGACCAGATCACCGCCGCCGAAGCCCGCCGGATGGCCTGCAACGCCGACCTCATCCCCGTCGTCCTAGGCACCGACTCCGAAATCCTCGACCTGGGCCGCACCACCCGGTTGGCGCATCCGATCCAACACCGAGCTCTGCGGCTACGAGATCAAGGCTGCCAAGCCGAAGACTGTGACGCCCCAGCAGCCTGGACCGAAGCCCACCACCTGCAACCGTGGTCCCAAGGCGGCAAGACCGACATGGCCAACCTGGTCTTGTTGTGTGCCAGCGACCATCGCCGAATCCACGACCCGGACTATGCCCATGAGCGGCTTCCGGATGGGCGGATCCGGTTCGCTCGGCGTACCTGAACCAGCGCCTCGAACAGGCCGTCGTCACCGGGACGTGTTCTTCACCATTGCTGCTCCGGCTCGATCAGCACGCGACACTCCGAGATCCCCACAGGCCACATGCTTGACTGCGCCCCGTGACCGCAGCCGAAGAGATGAGTACGTCGATCAGCATGCTCTGGGAGTCTGCCGATCCAGGCGCGGCGCTGACCGAGCGGTTCGGGTTTGCATCCACCGCCGATGCCATCGGCTGGTTGGACGGCGTGCTGGCTGAGCACTGGGGGCTGCGAGTGGCCGCGTGTGAACGGCTGGTGATCAGCGATGCCAACTGCCTGGCGTGGATCACGGTCGACGGTTGCCGGATGATCGCGAAGTGGTCGATGCGGCCTCGCCTGTTCGCGCGGCTGGCGGCGATCGCACGGCTGACGGTCTGGCTGGAGGAGCGGGGGATACCTGTCTCGGCACCGCGGGCGGCTCGGGACGGCAGCCTCCAGGTCGAGGTCGACGGGTTCTCGCTCGGGCTTCAGGGTGTTGTCGAGGGCGAGCTGTTGGACGTCACCGACCCGGTCCAGGTTCGGGCTGCGGGCGAGATGCTCGCGCGGATGCACAGCGCGATGGCCGACTACCCGGAGACGATTCCCACCGACGAGCCAGCCGCACCGGGCACTCAGCTGGTCGGCAACGACTTCAGGTCGGCCAACATCCTCTGGGCGGACGGAAGGATCGTGGCGGTCCTGGATCTGGAGGAGGCGACCTACCGTCGTCGGGTGGACGACCTCGCTCAGGCTGCTGTCCTCCTCGGGACGCGGTATCACGACTGGCGCCCGACCCCGGCTGACGTGCGTGAGGCGTTCGTCGCTGCGTACGCGTCGGTTGTTCCGTTGGGGGAGGACGACGTCGGCACGCTCGAGCAGGCCATCGAGGCGTGCCTGAGGCGCATTCCCTGGCCGGCGTGATCCGTCAGTCGCCGACGGCGTCGATGCCGCGCTGCACGATGAGGGGGTCGGGGCTGCCGACGACGTCGGGGTCCTTCTCGTCGTAGTCGTGGTTGGCGAGGAAGTAGCGCATCGCGTTGAGGCGGGCGCGCTTCTTGTCGTTGGAGCGGATCGTGGTCCACGGTGCCCAGTCAGTGTCGGTGCGGCGGAACATCTCCTCCTTGGCGGCGGTGTAGGAGTCCCACTTGTCCAGCGACTGGACGTCGATCGGGGAGAGCTTCCACTGCCGTACCGGGTCGATCTGGCGGATGATGAAGCGGGTGCGCTGCTCGGAGCGGCCGACCGAGAACCAGAACTTCGTGAGCGTGATGCCGGAGTCGACGAGCATCTGCTCGAAGAGCGGCACCTGGTCCATGAACTGCTCGTACTGGTCGTCGGTGGCGAAGCCCATGACGCGCTCGACGCCGGCGCGGTTGTACCAGGACCGGTCGAACAGGACCATCTCACCGGCGGTGGGCAGGTGCTGGACGTAGCGCTGGAAGAACCACTGCTGCGACTCGCGGTCCGACGGCTTCGACAGTGCGACGGTGCGGGCGTAGCGGGGGTTGAGATGCTCCATGAACCGCTTGATGGTGCCGCCCTTGCCGGCCGCGTCCCGGCCCTCGAAGAGCAGCACGTGCTTCCCGCCGACGCGGTCGTTCCAGCGCTGGAACTTCAGCAGCTCGACCTGGAGGAGGTACTTCTGCTCGTCGTAGACCTCGCGGGGGATCCGCTCGGAGTAGGGATAGTTCTCGCGCCAGGTGTCGACGGCCCGGCCGGCGGGGTCCAGGAGCACCGGGTCGTCATCGTGATCCTCGCCGATCGTGTGACCCTCGGTGATCAGGTTGTCGATGTATTCACGGAATCCCTGGGACATGGGCCCGACCATAGGGAGGCGAGGTGAACGGGCGGCGACGTTTCAGCAAGCACGCCCATCGGGCCGTAACCTTGGTAGACGATGAACCCCCGGACCGTCTATCTGGACCACGCCGCCACCACACCCATGGCCCCGGCGGCGATCGAGGCGATGACCGCGGAGCTGGCTCTGGTCGGCAACGCGAGCTCGCTGCACGCATCAGGGCGCCGCGCGCGCCGGGTGCTCGAGGAGTCCCGAGAACGGATCGCCGCGGTGCTCGGATCCCGGCCCGGTGAGGTCGTCTTCACCTCCGGCGGCACCGAGGCCGACAACCTGGCGCTCAAGGGTGCCTACTGGGCACGCCGCGGCCAGGATCCCGCGCGCACCCGGATCCTGACCACCACCGTCGAGCACCACGCCGTGCTCGACCCGCTGCAGTGGCTCGAGGCGACCGAGGGCGCCTACGTCGAGCTCATCCCGTGCGACGCGACCGGCCGGGTCGACCTCGCCGCGATGAAGGAGGCCATCGAGCGGGACCCCGCCTCGGTCGCCCTCGTCTCGGTGATGTGGGCCAACAACGAGGTCGGCACGCTGCAGCCCGTCGCGGAGATCGCCGAGATGGCCGCCCAGCACGGCATCCCGGTCCACACCGACGCCGTCCAGGCGGTCGGCGCGGTGCCGGTCGACTTCGCCACCAGCGGCGTCGACGCACTCTCCCTGACCGGCCACAAGCTCGGTGGCCCGGTGGGCGCCGGCGCCCTCGTCGTCCGCCGCGAGCTCGAGCTGACCGCGCTCGTCCACGGCGGCGGCCAGGAGAGAGACGTACGCAGCGGCACCCACGCGACCGCGGCCATCGCCGGCTTCGCGGCCGCGGTCGAGCTCGCGGTCAAGGAGCAGGAGGCGTACGCGACCCGGGTCGGTGCGCTGCGCGACCGGCTCGTCGAGCAGGTGCTGGCGGTCGTGCCGGACTCCCACCTCAACGGACCGCCGCTGGAGCCGCTGGGTCGCCACCGGCTGCCCAACAACGCCCAGATCGCCTTCCCGGGCTGCGAGGGCGACTCGCTGCTGATGCTGCTCGACGCCGCCGGGGTGGAGTGCTCGACCGGGGCGGCGTGCTCTGCCGGCGTACCCCAGGCCTCCCATGTGCTTCTCGCCATGGGCCAGTCCGACGAGGAGGCGCGCTCCTCGCTGCGCTTCTCGCTCGGCCACACCACCACCGCCGAGGACGTGGACCGGCTCGTCGCGGCCATCGGTCCGGCCGTCGAGCGCGGCCGCGCGGCAGGACTGAACCGCTGATGGGCATGCGAGTCGTCGCCGCGATGTCCGGGGGAGTGGACTCCGCCGTCGCCGCCGCACGCGCGAAGGAGGCGGGTCACGACGTCACCGGCGTCCACCTGGCGCTCTCCCGCAACCCGGCGTCCTACCGCTCCGGGGCGCGCGGGTGCTGCACGATCGAGGACGCCAACGACGCCCGGCGCGCGGCCGACGTGATCGGCATCCCGTTCTACGTCTGGGACCTCTCCGACCGCTTCCACGAGGACGTGGTCGAGGACTTCATGTCGGAGTACGCCGAGGGCCGCACCCCCAACCCGTGCCTGCGCTGCAACGAGAAGATCAAGTTCGCCGCCGTGCTCGACCGGGCGCTCGCGCTGGGCTTCGACGCGGTCGCGACCGGCCACTACGCCACCCTGCGCGAGGACGCCGACGGGCTGGTCGAGCTGCACCGCGCCGTCGACGGCGGCAAGGACCAGTCCTACGTACTCGGTGTGCTTGACCAGGACCAGCTGCGCCACTCGCTGTTCCCGCTCGGAGACACCCCGAAGCCGCTGGTACGCGAGGAGGCGGCCCGCCGCGGCCTGCTCGTCGCCGACAAGCCCGACTCCCACGACATCTGCTTCGTCGCCGACGGCGACAACGCCGGCTGGCTGCGCGAGAAGCTGGGCGACCGGGCACCCAACGAGTCCGGGCCGATCGTCGACGAGACCGGTGAGGTCCTGGGCGAGCACCAGGGGACGTACGCCTACACGATCGGGCAGCGCAAGGGACTGCGCCTCGGCAAGCCCGCGCCTGACGGGAAGCCTCGGTTCGTGCTCGACATCGAGCCGGTCTCCGGCACCGTCACGGTGGGTCCCAGGGAGCACCTGGCCGTCGACGGTCTCTCCGGGATCCGGCCGCGCTGGGCCGGGCGGGCGCCCGAGGGTGTCCTGGAGGGCACCGTCCAGCTGCGCGCGCACGGTGACGAGCACCGGGCGCGGGTGACCGTGGTCCCGACAGGCTCGACCACCGACGCGGAGGTCGAGATCGAGCTGCTCGACCCGGCCTACGGGATCGCGCCGGGCCAGGCCGCGGTCATCTACGACGGCACCCGCGTCGTCGGGTCGGCCACCATCTCCACGACCCGCCGGGTGGCTCTCGCGTGAGGGCGACCGGGGTCGGGTCGCTGCCGGGAGAGGACTACGCAGAGGCCTGCCGCATCGTCCTCGGTGAGCTGACCGACCTTCCCCACCTGCCCGAGCTGCCCGCGCGCGGCGCGATCGCGAACATGACCGGCCGTACGCTGGCCGTCCTCGACGGGCTCGACGCCGACCTGCAGCCCGCGGGCTGGCGGCTCACCGGCACCTCCGGCTCCGCCGGCGTCGACCACCGGCGCGCCCGGAGCCTGCTCGCCCAGGACCTCGACACCGTCGAGGAGCTGGTCCAGGACTCTCCGCTCACCTCCGGCGGCGGCGCGTTCAAGATCCAGGTCGCCGGCCCGTGGACCCTGGCCGCCACCGTCGAGCGGCCGCGCGGCGACAAGCTGCTCGCCGACCACGGCGCCCGGCGTGATCTCGCGCAGGCGCTCGCCGAGGGCGTACGCACCCACGTCCGGGACGTACGCCGCCGCCTCCCCGGCGCGGACACCCTGGTCGTCCAGGTCGACGAGCCCGCGCTGAGCGCCGTGCTCAACGCCCAGGTGCCGACCGCCTCCGGCTTCGGCAAGCACCGCAGCATCGACCTCCCCGAGGCCTCCCAGTCGCTGGAGTGGGTGTTCGGCGCGATCGCCGAGGAGGGCGCGATCCCGTGGGTGCACTCGTGCGCGCCCGGGACCCCGCTCGGCCTGCTCCGCAAGGCCGGGGCGAAGGGGGTCGGTGTCGACCTGACCCAGCTCACCGCCGCCGACCACGACGACCTCGCCACCGCGCTGGAGGCGGGCGACACGGTCGCGCTCGGAGTGGTCCCCTCGATCGCGCCGGCCGGCGCCACGCCCACCGACAAGACGGTCACCGAGACGGTGGAGCGCTGGCTCGACATGCTCGGGCTCGATGCTGCGTACGACATCGTGCTGACGCCTGCCTGCGGTCTCGCCGGTGCCGACTGGCGATGGGCCCGCACGGCGCTGCGAATCCTCACCGAAAGCGCGCGTCACCTGGCGTAGATTCCCCTCATGCGACGACGGGGGATGGCACTGCTGGCTGCTGCGGCTCTTCTGGTCACCGGCTGCGGCAGCAGCGCGACCGAGGCGGACGACGAGCCCAGCGAGAGGCCCACGGTCGCGCCCTCGGCGAGCATCGACCCGGCCGACCTGAAGCCGGGCAACCGGCCCGCGACCCCGGAGGCGCTCGCGGCGATCACGCTCCAGCACGTACGCGTCGTGCCGGAGACCTTCGACGGCGGCGACCTCTACTTCGAGCAGGACGAGGTCGGCACTGTGCTGCGGTGGGGTGCCGACCACTCGCTGGAGGTCAAGGCGGGCCCGGTCGACGACGACCTGCTCTCGACCTGGTGCCATGACGGGATGTCAGGCTGCGTCGAGGTGAAGGGCGCGTCCGGCACCGCCACCGTCGCCTGGGACCTGGCCACCGACGACGGCACACCCGGCCAGCTGATGGTCTCCCACCGGTCCGGCCGAGAGGAGCGCCGGGCCGCCTACGTGGGCGAGAAGATCACCGAGGACCCGCGCGAGCTCGATCTCGAGGTGAGCGTGGACGACCTCGTCGCCCTGGTCACCGACCCACGCCTCGGCACGAGGACGACCATGAAGATGACGAAGGCGCAGGTCGAGGGATTCCCGTCCGAGGGCGCCAACGGCGTCGGCGAGGTCGCGCTGACCGCCGGGGCGATCGCGGCGGGGCTGCTCGAGACCAAGGCGTACGCCGACATCGACTCCTTCGAGAAGGCCGATGTCTCGGCCTACGGCAAGGGCGCCTTCGGCGTCGTCGGCACCCGCCCCGACGGCAGCACCGTCACCGCGGTCCACGCCCCGAACCTGCCCGCCGGGCAGCGGAAGTGCCCCACGAGGCTCACCTGCTCGAAGGGCGACACCGACGGCTACGACGGCTGGACCGAGGGGTCCGCCGAGACCGTCCGCTGCCACGAGGCTGAGGGGGAGAGCCGCGCCTTCTGTGCCGTCGTACGTCAGCAGGCGTCGGCCCCGTTCCCGGGGGACGATCTCGACCCGGTCCTCTCCGCCCTCGAGGCGGCCCTGGAGACGCTGTGGCCGACGGTCTCGGCCGACACCGCCCGCCGGGGCGAATCGCTTGTCTAGGAGCGCCCGGCGATCCGCTGGCCCTGGTAGACCTCGGCTCGCTGGCTCGGCGGAGCGAACGACTCCGGCGGGCGCGTGCGGCGATCACCGGGCTGCGGGGGAGCCGCGTGCTGTGGCTCCAGGTGCTGAGGCTCCCCGTGCTGAGGCTCCACGTGCTGAGGCTCCACGTGCTGGGGCTCCATGTGCTGGGGATCCCGGTACCGGGGTTCCCGGTGCTGCGGCAGGTGCTGGGGAAGCGGCTGGCGGTGGCTCGGCTGCCGCGGGCCCGGCTGGCGACGGATCGGCTGCTGGTCGGCAGGGAGCCTGCGGGGGAGCGGGGTCTCGTTGCGGGGCTGCTGGCGAGGATGAGCCGGGTAGGGCCCCGAGGCCTGTCGCGGGTCCGAGGGATAGCGCGGCGGCGCCTGCGCATAGTTCGGCTCGTCCCACTCGGGGTCGCGCCTGCGGCGTCCGGTGAGCATGGCGACCGCGGCGGCCACGAGGCCGAGCACGATCATCGTGGCGACGATGATCCAGGTGAGCGGGCCGACCCCGCCCTCCTCGGCCGATGCCGCCTTCCTGACGGTGCTCGTGCTGGGGGCGCAGCCGCTCTGGACGCACTCGCCGTCGCTGGGCGTGCCGGTCACGACGAACCTGATCCCGCGGTTCACCGATCCCTGGAAGGTGAGGGTGTGCTTGCCGAGGCCGATGTCCTTGGGAAGCCGCCCGGACCACTTCGCGACGCCGCGGCCGTTGGCCTGGACGCTGGTCGAGAGGACCAGCGGGGTCGAGTAGACGACGACCCGGATGCCGGTCTCGTGGGGCTTGAAACCGGAGGCCTGGGCGTGGATCACCTCGTCGGCGTCGACCGAGACGTCATCGAGGCCGGTGAGGGTCAGGCCCTTGGCCGTCGGCGGCTCCTCGGGAGCGGTCCAGGGCTTCTTCGACGCCCTCTTCTTCGGCTTGTCGCCGGAGCCGGCAGCGGCACCTTCGTCGGAGTCACCGGCTGCGGGCCGGCCCGAGGACGTACCGTCACCTGAGCCTGAGCCTGAGCCCGAGCCGGAACCTGAGCCGGACCCCGACCCGTCCGAGGAGCCGGTGTCGCCCGAGGGCTCCTCCGGGGTCGGTGAGCTGCTGGGCTCGGAGAGCGCGTCGAAGTCGAAGGGGACCTGCACCGCCCGCGAGTCGGACGAGTCGTAGAGGTCGCGGTCGCCGCCACGCATGGTCATGATCTGGTAGTCGGTGCCGGGGTCGAGCCGGGCGACCTGCGCGGCGTCGAGGGTGAACGTGTAGGTCCAGTCGTCGGGATCGTCGGGGTTGAAGACGACCGACTTGATGAAGGTGCTCCGCGTGCCCGATCCGCGGTAGCCGACCGGGTTGAGCGCGATCTCGATGCCTGGATCCTTGGCGCTGTAGTCGGTGCCGTGGACGCTGAGGACCACGCCGTCCTTGGACTGCTCGACGATCGAGACCTCGACCTCGGCGTCGGAGAAGACGCTTCCCAACCCGAGCGCGTACGTGGCGCCGATCGGAGCCAGGGTGAGCGCGAGCGCTGTCAACAGCATCACCACGAGCCGAGAAACCACTGCAGACCTCACAAGGCGGTCTATGGGGGATTGGTGTCGGCCCGCCTTCCCGACGCGGGAGGAAAGTAGCGGTCTTTACCCTCTTGTGGTGAGCCCCGTCACCCAGGTGTTGATCGGCTGCGTCGATATTGAGGGCGTTGAGTGTCGTTTGGGGCCATGAAACGCCGAAAACGCCCGGGTGGGTATGCCGACAGAAAATGTCGGCGCGACCGGGCAAGATGGTGCCCGTGAACGATGACCTGACCGCCGAGGCGGGCCCTGAGCAGAAGTCCGAGCACCAGGAGCTCGCCGAGCAGATCGAGGACGCTCGCTACCGCTACTACGTGCTCGACGACCCGACGCTCTCCGACGCCGACTTCGACCAGAAGTGGCGCCGGATCAACGAGCTCGAGGAGCAGTTCCCCGAGCTGCGCACCCCCGACTCGCCGACCCAGAAGGTCGGCGGCACGTTCTCGACGGAGTTCACCGCGGTCGACCACCTGCAGCGGATGGAGTCGCTCGACAACGTCTTCTCCTTCGAGGAGCTGGCCGGCTGGCACGCCCGGATCGCCAAGGACGGCGCCGGCCAGGCCGAGCTGCTGTGCGAGCTCAAGGTCGACGGCCTCGCGATCAACCTGCTCTACGAGAAGGGCCGCCTGGTCCGGGCGCTGACCCGGGGCGACGGCCGAACGGGTGAGGACGTCACCCCGAACGTACGCACCATCAAGTCGATCCCGCACCGGCTCAACGGCACCGACGAGTTCCCGGTGCCCGACCTGGTCGAGGTGCGCGGCGAGGTCTTCCTCTCCATCGAAGCCTTCGACAAGCTCAACGCCTCCCTGGTCGACGCGGGCAAGCCGATGTTCGCCAACCCGCGCAACTCCGCGGCGGGGTCGCTGCGCCAGAAGGACCCGCGGGTGACCGCGACCCGTGAGCTCGGGATGGTCTGCCACGGCATCGGGGCCCGGGAGGGCTTCCAGCCGGTCGCCCAGTCGCATGCGTACGACGCCCTCAAGGCGTGGGGCCTGCCCACCTCCAACCGGGTCAAGGTGCTCAAGACGCTCCAGGAGGTCGAGGAGTTCATCAGCTACTTCGGCGAGCACCGCCACGACGTCACCGAGCACGAGATCGACGGTGTCGTGATCAAGGTCGACGACATCTCGCTGCAGCGCCGGCTCGGCTCCACGAGCCGCGCGCCGCGCTGGGCGATCGCCTACAAGTACCCGCCGGAGGAGGTCAACGCCAAGCTCCTCGCGATCGACGTCGGCGTCGGCCGCACCGGCCGGGTCACGCCCTTCGGTGTCATGGAGCCGACCAAGGTCGCCGGCTCGACCGTCGAGCGCGCGACGCTGCACAACGCCCACGAGGTCAAGCGGAAGGACGTACGCCCCGGCGACACGATCATCCTACGCAAGGCCGGCGACGTCATCCCCGAGATCCTCGGCCCGGTGCTGCCGCTGCGACCCGAGGGGCTGCCCGAGTGGGTGATGCCGACCGAGTGCCCCGCCTGCGGCACCACGCTCGCCGAGCAGAAGGAGGGCGACAAGGACCTGCGCTGCCCCAACCACCGCGGCTGCCCGGCACAGGTCCGGGAGCGGGTCTTCTTCGCCTCCGGGCGAGGCGCCTTCGACATCGAGGGGATGGGCTACGAGGCGGCCGACGCGCTGCTCGCCGCCGAGGTGATCACCAACGAGGGCGACATCTTCGACCTCGACGAGGCCGGCCTGGCCACCACGACGTTCTTCACCCGCGCGGCGAAGAAGGCCGAGAAGGAGGCCGGCGCCGGCGACCGGGTCCTCAACGCCAACGCCCTCGGTCTCCTGCGCAACCTGGAGGAGCGCAAGCAGGTCCCGCTGTGGCGGGTGCTGGTCGCGCTGTCCATCCGCCACGTCGGCCCGTCCGCGGCCCGCGCGCTGGCCACCGAGTTCGGCTCCCTCGACGCGATCTGGGCGGCCTCCCAGGAGGAGCTGGCCGCCACCGAGGGCGTCGGCGGGATCATCGCCGAGGCCATCGTCGAGTGGCGCCAGGTCGACTGGCACCAGGAGATCGTGGACAAGTGGCGGGCGGCCGGGGTCTCCCTCGCCGACGAGCGCGACGAGTCCGTCGCCCGCACCCTCGAGGGCCTGACCGTCGTCGTCACCGGCTCGCTGGAGGACTTCTCGCGCGACGGTGCCAAGGAGGCGATCATCAGCCGCGGCGGCAAGGCGGCCGGCTCGGTCTCCAAGAAGACCGACTACGTCGTGGTCGGCGACAACGCCGGCTCCAAGGCGGCCAAGGCCGAGGAGCTGGGCCTGCCGATCCTCGACGAGGCGGCGTTCAAGGTCCTGCTCGAGGACGGGCCGACTGGACTCGGCTAGGAAATACCCCCCATAGTGTGGGGCCGTGCTCGACGCCCTTCCCCCACTCCTCACGGTCGCCGCGGTCCTTCTGGTCCCGGCGACCGTGCTGCTGTTCCTGATCCGTACGCCGCGTGCCGGCTCGCTCTCCGCGGGCACGGTGGTCCTCGCGGCGGCCCTGACCGCGGTGGCCGCGGTGGCGGTCGGCCTGCTGCTCGGCCAGGGCGCCGTCCGGGCGACGATCGGGGGCATCGTCCTCGGTGCCTCGCTGCTGGCCTGGCTGCCCGCGGTTCGGGACTGGGACGTACGCGGTCTGGTCGCCTGGGCGCTCACGATCGACGTCGGGCTGCTCTACCTGACCTATGTCGGCCTGTGGACGGTCACCGTCCACCCCGGAGCGTGGACCACGACGCTGTCGGGCCTGCTGTGGCTGCTGGAGGTCTTCGTCTTCCTGATCGGCGTGGGCTACCTGTGGGAGATGGTCGACGTGCTCGCCCGGCGACGCTGGCGTGGCTGGCCGGTGCGCGGTGAGTACCACCCCGGCTGGCGCCGGCCGTTCGTGAGCCTGCACGTGCCCACCCACAACGAGCCGCCGGAGATGGTCATCGAGACCCTTCAGCGGATGCTCGAGCTGGACTACGACGCGTACGAGATCCTGGTCATCGACAACAACACCGACGATCCGGCGCTGTGGCGGCCGGTGCAGGACTTCTGCGAGCAGTACGACGGGCTCACCTTCATCCACCTGACCAACTGGCCGGGGTTCAAGTCCGGGGCGCTCAACTATGCGTTGACCCGGATGAACCCGCTCACCGAGGTCGTCGGGATCGTCGACGCCGACTACCACGTCGCCCCCGACTTCCTGGCCCACAACGCCCCGCTGTTCACCGACGAGTCGGTGGCCTTCGTGCAGACGCCGCAGGACTACCGGGACTGGGACGTCTCGCCCTACTTCCGCCGCCTCTACCACTCCTACGGCTACTTCTTCGACGTCAGCCAGGTCTCGCGCAACGAGCGCAACGGCGCCATCTTCGGCGGCACCATGGGCCTGATCCGGGCCTCCGCCCTGGTCCGGTCCGGCGGCTGGGACGAGTGGTGCATCACCGAGGACGCCGAGCTGTCGCTGCGGCTGCTGAAGATGGGCTACAACGGCATGCACGTCGACCGTTCCTACGGCCGTGGCGTGATGCCGCTGACCTTCGAGACGCTCAAGAAGCAGCGGTTCCGGTGGTGCTTCGGCGGCATCCAGATCCTGCGGATGCACTGGCGCTCGCTGCTGCCCGGCCGTCGCACCGAGGACAACCAGATGACCCTGGCCCAGCGCTGGGCCTACCTCGTGGGCGGGCTGCAGTGGTTCGGCGACCTCGCCGGCGCGCTGTTCACCTTCTTCCTCATCTCGGGCGCGCTCGACCTGTTGCTGGGTGGAGGACTGGTCGTACGCCGCCTCTCCGGGCTCCTGCTGTTCGCCACCGTCGCGCTCGTGCTCTTCGGCGCGGCCCGCTCGATCGCGCTCGTCCGGCTCCGGGGCGGGGCGTCCTGGCACGACGCGCTCGGTGCCTTCGGGCTGTGGCTGGCGCTCGGGGTGACCGTCGCCCGGGCCTCCTGGCTCGGGCTGGTCTCGCGCGAGGGCACGTTCCTGCGTACGCCGAAGATCAAGGGGCAGCCGCGGGTGCGTGACGTGGTGCGGGGCAACCTGGTCGAGAGTCTGGCGGCCGCCGTGTGTGTGGTCCTGGCGCTCGTGGTCGGGGTGAGCGGTGGGGCGACCGGCGTCGCCCTCGCGGCGCTGCTCGCCTTCCAGGGGTTCGGCTACGCGCTGGCCCCGATCAACAGCTGGGCGGCGATCCGCAGCGACCTGCCCGCCGACCTGCGCCGCCGCCGGGAGCGGATCTGGGCGTGGAGCGCCGCCGCCGCGCCCGCTGCCCGGCGCGGGGGACTGGTGCTGGCCTTCAGCTCGGTGCTGCTCGCCGGACTGGTCGCCATCGCGGCGCCGGTGGGCAGCCCGGACGTACCCGAGGTCGGCGACGTCCACGGAGCCCTCGAGAAGAAGCCGCGCGCCGAGGAGGAGCCGTCGCGCGAGCCGAGCCGGGGCCCGGAGGCGACGGAGGACCCGGCCGCTGACCCCACCCGGGCCCCGGAGACCACGCCCACCCCGGCCGCCGCGACCGCCAGCACCCGGCCCACCCAGGCCGCTGACCCGACGCCCGCCACCGACCCCACCCGCGGGGCCGACCCGACCCAGGCGGCGCCCACCCAGCCCGGCTCGGGGGGAAGGCCGACCGACAAGCCCTCCAACGGCGGTGGTCCGAACAAGGCGCAGTAGGGCGCAGTGGGCCGGCGAGAGGTCAGGACTGGTTCATCGTCCCGCTGATCGTGTCGGCGCGCTTCTTCAAGGTGACCGGCGTATCGGCGCACTCCTTGCCGACCTGGTCGCATAGCTCCACCTTCGTCCCGGACGCCCGGATCAGCTGCCCCCCAGGGGTCCAGCCGATGTGGTCGCCGAGGTCGACGGCGGTCTCGGTGCCCTGGCCGAGGTCGTGGATCGGCGCGGTCGGGGTGTCGTAGCGGCAGTTGTCGTTCTCGTCGCACATCGCGTAGGGGGCCGCCAAGGCGTGGGTGCCGTCGGGCGAGAGCTTGAGTCTGATCAGGTCGTCGGGGAAGTCGGTGGAGCGAGTGGTCAGGAGCACCTCGCCCGTGGCCACCTCGACCACTCGCTGGGTCTCGCCGGTCGCATCCTGGGTCACCGCGCGGCCGTTGATCACCTCGGTGGTGTAGCCGCCCGGGAGCCCCTTCGAGGTGGAGACCTGCCCGGAACGCCAGGCTACGTCGAGGGTGCGGTCGTCGAGGGCGACGTAGGCGTGCTCGCCGTCGACCGCGACCGGGGGCGTCTTCCAGCCGGCCCAGGTGTACTTCCCGGAGATCGGGACGTCGGCGACCTTCTCGCCGGTGACGAGGTCGGCGACGCGTACCAGCCAGCCGTCACCGTGCTCGACGGTCCAGGAGACGTAGGGCGAGTCGGGGTCGGTGCCGATCAGCCGGTCGCTCACGTCACCGAGGTCGAGCGGTTGGACGCCGGCCGTCGTGATCAGCGAGAGGCGCGCGTTCGTGTCCGTGCTCCTGGTGAGCAGGCCGACGGAGGTGTAGCGCATGTCGTTCACGCGGCCGCCGTACGTCACCACGCTCCCGTCACCGAAATGGACGCTGTTGCCCTCCGCGACCGCCCAGCCCAGGGGGTCTCCCTCGGCCGCGGCGATGTGGAGATCGTCGTCGCCGAGCGTCCCGCCAAGGACGTACGTCCCGAGCGCGCCGGCCATCGCCAGGGCTGCCACACCGGCGACCCAGCGGGCGCGCCGGCGCCGGCGGACGGCCCGAGCGCGGAGGTGGAGCTCATCGGTGGCCAGACGAGGCACGGCGACCTCGTCGGCGGCGTCGCGGAGCAGCGTACGCAGGTCGTTGTCGGTCACTGGGTCGCCTCCAGGGTGAGAGTCGGGTCGCCGAGGATGGTGCGGAGCTTGTCGAGGGCGAAGGAGGTCTGGCTCTTGACCGTGCCCTCCGTGCAGCCGAGGAGGTCGGCCGTGCGGCGTACGTCGAGGTCCTCGTAGAAGCGGAGGACCACGACGGCGCGCTGCCGCGGGGGCAGCGCGGCGACCGCGTCGAGCAGCACCGAGCGGGTGGTCGGATCGTTCTCGTGACCGAGGTCGGGGAGGACCTCGGTGGGCCGCTCGCGGTTCCACGATGCCTTCCGGAACCAGCTCATCGCGGTGTTGAACAGCACCTGTCGGGCATAGGCGGGGGCGGCTTCGAGCGTGCGCACCCGGCCCCAGTTTCCGTAGGTCTTCGCCAGTGCGGTCTGGACCAGGTCCTCCGCACTGGCGTGGTCCCCGACGAGCAGGTAGGCGGAACGATAGAGCCGCGGCCAGGCGACCTGGGCGAACTCGTCGAACTGCTCCTGGGTTGGGGGTCTCGCCATCGATCCATCCGATCTCTCGAGCCGATTGTCAGGGTTGAGGACGCCGTGAGGCCACCGATCGGTTGTATGTGCGCAGAACTCCGCCGCGAACGGGCCTTACCGAGGTGAGAGTTGGGGCTTCCGCCGCCTAGGATGTGCGGCATGCCAGAAATCACCCGCGACGAGGTCGCGCACCTGGCCGACCTCGCCCGCATCGACCTCAGCGACGCCGAGCTCGATCACCTTGCCCCGCAGCTGCAGGTGATCCTCGAGTCCGTCGCCTCGATCCAGGGGCTTGCCGGCGACGACGTGCCTGCCACCTCCCACCCGCTTCCGCTGACCAACGTCTTCCGTGAGGACGTCGTCGTGCCCGGCCTGACGCCGGAGCAGGCGCTCTCCGGTGCGCCGAGCGTCGAGGAGCAGCGCTTCGCCGTGCCGAGGATCCTGGGGGACGAGCAGTGAGCGACCTGATCCTGAAGACGGCCGCGCAGCTGGCCGATGCCCTGGCCGCGGGCGAGACCACCTCGGTCGAGCTGACCCAGGCCCACCTCGACCGCATCGCCGCGGTCGACGGCGACGTCCACGCCTTCCTGCACATCGACGCCGAGGGCGCCCTGTCCCAGGCCGCCGCCTCCGACGCGCGCCGGGCCAACGGCGACGCGCTGCACGCTCTCGACGGCGTACCGATCGCGGTCAAGGACGTGCTGACCACCACCGGTCTGCCGACGACCTGCGGCTCCAAGATCCTCGAGGGCTGGGTCCCGCCCTACGACGCGACCGTGGTCAAGAAGATCAAGGCCGCGGGTCTGCCGATCCTGGGCAAGACCAACATGGACGAGTTCGCGATGGGCTCCTCGACCGAGCACTCGGCCTACGGCCCGACGAAGAACCCGTGGAAGCTCGACCGGATCCCCGGCGGCTCCGGCGGTGGCTCGGCCGCGGCCGTCGCGGCCTTCGAGGCGCCGCTGGCGCTCGGCACCGACACCGGTGGCTCGATCCGCCAGCCGGGTGCCGTCACCGGCACCGTCGGCGTGAAGCCGACCTACGGCTCGGTCTCCCGCTACGGCCTGGTCGCCCTGGCCAACTCGCTGGACCAGGTCGGTCCGGTGACCCGCACCGTCCTCGACTCGGCGCTCCTTCACGAGCTCATCGGCGGTCACGACCCGCTCGACTCCACCTCGACCACGACCCCGGTGACCGGGCTCGTCGACGCCGCCCGCGCGGGCGCGACCGGCGACCTGAAGGGCGTCAAGGTCGGCGTCATCAAGGAGCTGGCCGGCGAGGGCTGGGCGCCCGACGTGATGGCCAAGTTCAACGAGTCGGTCGACATCCTCACCAAGCTGGGTGCCGACGTCGTCGAGGTCTCCACCCCGAGCTTCCAGCACGCGATGGCGGCCTACTACCTGATCCTGCCGGCGGAGTGCTCCTCCAACCTGGCCAAGTTCGACGCGATGCGCTACGGCCTGCGGGTCACCCCCGACGGCGACCCGAGCGCCGAGGACGTGATGAAGGCCAGCCGCGACGCGGGGTTCGGCGACGAGGTCAAGCGCCGCATCATCCTCGGCACCTACGCGCTGAGCAGCGGCTACTACGACGCCTACTACGGCCAGGCGCAGAAGATCCGCACGCTGATCATCGAGGACTTCAAGGAGGCCTTCGAGCAGGTCGACGTGCTGGTCTCGCCGACGTCCCCGTCGACGGCGTTCCCGCTGGGCGCGAAGCTCGACGACCCGCTCGCGATGTACATGCAGGACCTGGCCACCATCCCGGCCAACCTGGCCGGCACGCCCGGCATCTCCGTCCCGGCCGGGGTCTCCGACGTGGACGGGCTGCCCGTCGGCGTACAGCTCTTGGCGCCGGTCCTGGAGGACGCCCGTCTCTACCGCGTCGGTGCCGCGCTCGAGGGCGCCATCGGTCCGGTGCTCTCGATCGACAAGCTGGAGGTGGCCCGATGACGGAGACTTTGGTTCCGTTCGACGAGGTGCTGGAGCGCTACGACCCGGCCTTCGGGCTCGAGGTGCACGTCGAGCTCAACACCAACACCAAGATGTTCTGCGGCTGCCCGGCGACGTTCGGCGGCGAGCCCAACTCCCAGGTCTGCCCGACCTGCCTCGGCCTGCCCGGCTCGATGCCGGTCGTGAACGCCAAGGCCGTGGAGTCGGCGATCCGGATCGGGCTCGCGCTCAACGGGTCGATCGCGGAGTGGTGCCGGTTCGCCCGGAAGAACTACTTCTACCCGGACATGCCGAAGAACTTCCAGACCTCGCAGTACGACGAGCCGATCGTCTACGACGGCTACCTCGACGTCGAGGTCGAGGGTGAGACCTTCCGGATCGAGATCGAGCGCGCCCACATGGAGGAGGACACCGGCAAGACCACCCACATCGGTGGCGCCACCGGCCGCATCCACGGCGCCGACTACTCGCTGGTCGACTACAACCGCGCCGGCATCCCGCTGATCGAGATCGTCACCCGCCCGATCCTCGGCACCGGCGCCAAGGCGCCGCTCGTGGCCAAGGCCTACGTCGCCGCGCTGCGCGAGATCCTGCTCGGTCTGGGGGTCTCCGACGTACGCATGGACCAGGGCTCGATGCGCTGCGACGTCAACCTGTCGCTGTCCCCGAAGGGCTCCGACAAGCTCGGCACCCGCACCGAGACGAAGAACGTGAACTCGCTGCGCTCGGTCGAGCGGGCCGTACGTTTCGAGATGTCGCGCCACGCCGGGATCCTCGACGCGGGGGAGGCGATCTTCCAGGAGACCCGCCACTTCCACGAGGACACCGGGACCACCTCGGCCGGGCGGCCGAAGTCGGACGCCGACGACTACCGCTACTTCCCCGAGCCGGATCTCGTCCCGGTCGCGCCGAGCCGTGAGTGGGTCGAGGAGCTGCGCGGCACGCTGCCCGAGCCGCCCGCCGAGAAGCGCGCGCGGCTGCAGGCCGAGTGGGGCTACTCCGACCTGGAGATGCGTGATGTCTGGGCCGCCGGTGCGCTGACGCTGATCGAGTCGACCGTCGCCGAGGGGGCTTCCGCCCAGGCCGCGCGCAAGTGGTGGATGGCCGAGCTCTCCCGGGCCGCCAACGACCGCGGCGTCGAGCTGGCCGAGGTCGGGGTCACCCCCGCCCAGGTCGCCGAGGTGCAGAAGCTGGTCGACGGCGGCTCGCTGACCGACAAGCTCGCCCGCCAGGTCTTCGAGGGCCTGCTGGCCGGTGAAGGCACCGTCGCCGAGATCGTCGACGCCCGCGGCCTCGCGGTCGTCTCCGACGACGGTGCGCTCGGCGCAGCCGTCGACGAGGCGATCGACGCCCAGCCCGCTGTCGCCGAGAAGATCCGAGGCGGCAACCAGGCCGCGGCCGGTGCCCTCATCGGCGCGGTCATGAAGGCGACCGGCGGCAAGGCCGACGCCAAGCGCGTGCGCGAGCTGATCCTGGAGAAGCTGGCCTGATGTAGCGACTGTGTTGGTCTCGACACGCTCGGCCGCAGCCGGCCTCCCGGCTCGACCAGCGTGCGCTGGTCGAGCCGCCGGAGCCGCTAGGCGAAGGCGTGTCGAGACCAACACATTCCTCTTCCTGCCACACTGATCCGGTGACCGAGCCCTTCCGCATCGCCCTGCTCATCGACGCCGACAACGCCCCTGCGGCCAAGATCGACGCGATCCTCAACGACCTGGCCGAGTACGGCGAGGTGACGATCCGCCGGGCCTACGGGAACTGGACCAAGCCCGAGCTGAAGGGGTGGATCGAGGAGCTGCACGACGCCGCGATCCGGCCGATGCAGCAGTTCGACCTGACCGCCCACAAGAACGCCTCCGACATGGCGCTCGCCATCGATGCCGTCGAGCTGCTGCACGCGGCGATCCCGGACGCGTTCGCGCTGGTCTCCTCCGACTCCGACTTCACCCCGCTGGTGCACTATCTGCGGGAGAAGGGTCGCGCGGTCTACGGCTACGGCCGGGAGAAGACGCCGGCGCCGTTCAAGAGCGCCTGCACCCGGTTCACCGTGGTGGAGAAGCTCGGTGGTTCCGAGGAGGAGACCGACACCGACGCCGAGGCCGGCGCCACCCCCGCCCGCAAGCCGTCCTCCTCGGCGACCACGGGGCAGGTGCTGAAGCGCAACGCCCGGTTGATCCAGCTGCTGCGCAACTCCATCGCCGCGGCCGCCGACGACGACGGCTGGGCCCTGGTCGGTACGGTCGTCTCCCGCATCCGCAACCAGTCCTCCGAGGACCCCCGCAACTACGGCTACGCCACCTGGACCAAGCTCATCAAGGCGATCGACCTCTTCGAGCTCAAGGACGAGGGCACCTCGGCGATCGCGGTCAGCGACAAGCGCATCAAGAAGTGAGCGAGCGTCAGCGAGCGAACCACGAGATCAACGCGGCGGCGTGACGTACGTCTGCTAGGAGGCGTCCGCGGCGCGGTCCTGGTCGTCTGCCTTCTTCGGCTTCGGGCGAGTGCAGTCGATCCCCTTGGGCACCGACCCGTTGAGGTGCTTCAGCGCGGCCTTGAAGTCGCGGCAGCGCTCGGCGTCCTCCTCCTTGTTGCGGGGATAGCCGATCGCCGCGTTGACCTTGCCCATCTCGAGGTCGTCGGCGAGCGGGTTGATCTCGCGGGCGACGGTCCAGTACCAGCGCGAGATCGGCGCGCTGTGGTCCAGCGACCGGGCCAGCTCGGGGCGGCGGCGCAGGTCGATCCCGAAGTAGGCGCCGGCGTCGGTGTAGTTGGCCTCGCCGGTCAGCTGGATGTAGCCGCGGCCGGCGTACTTCCGCTTGTCGCGGGGGCCCTTGGCGTCGTGGTGGAAGGAGCTCTCGTTGGCGAGCGTGGCCAGGTAGGCCGCCTGCCGGTAGGGGGTCGTGATCCGGGCGTCGTCCATGGCGCGGTTGAGCGTCGGCAGCCCGGTCTCGACGGTCTTCTTGTTCCCGACCTTGTCGCCGAACATGGCGACCAGGTCGTCGTACGTGACCGAGGTCCGATCCGGTGCCGCGAGTGCCGTCGTGGTCGGGCAGAGAGCGAGAAGGGTGGCCGAGATCGAGGTTGCGACAAGGCCGAGAATCCTGTGGCGCATGGGGACAGAGTGACTGCTCGACGGCGATCCCGCAAGCAGGGCGTGCGCGGCATAGGATTGCCCCGCATCAAAGCAGAGCCTCAATCAACACACGCCGTGGTGGGGGAAGCCGGTCGAATCCCGGCGCTGACCCGCAACCGTAGGCTCAGGACATCGAGGGTCCTGAGCGAGCCGGAGCACCTGCCGACGGACGCGTACTGACCTGACGCTGTCGTGGAAAGCAGCGGGTCGGCCCTGGGCCTTCCCGACGAACAGCGCGGAAGGAACCATGAAGAAGACCGTCCTCGGTGGCATCGCCGCCGCCCTCGCCCTCACCTCGCTCGCCGGCTGCGGCGAGAAGGCCGTCGAGGAGGGGGAGAAGCCCGCCTACGACGCGAAGGTGTCCACCTCGGTGGCCGACTGGCTCGTCGCCCAGGCCCCGAAGGGTGTGGCCCACAACGCGCAGTACGGCACCGACGACTTCGGCCTCAGCGCCGACATCGGGATCGCGCTGGCCGAGGTCGGCGGCTACGACGAGGAGATCGCCACGATCGTCGCGGCCGTGATGAAGAACAAGAAGGCCTACACCTCGCCGGGGTTCGGCACGGTCACCTCGGCCGGGGCCACGGCCAAGGCGCTCGTCCTCCAGCAGAACGTCGACGCCTCCGACCCCGGTCTGCTGAAGCAGCTCGAGGGCACCGTCGCCGAGAACGGCCGCATCGCCGACGAGCTCGACCCCAAGAACAAGGAGGCGACCGACTACTCCAACACCATCGGCCAGTCGTACGCCGTGTGGGCGCTGAGCAACGCGGAGAGCAAGGAGGCCACGGCCGCCGCGGAGTTCCTGGCCGGGCAGCAGTGCGAGGAGGGCTGGTTCCGGGTCACGTTCACGGCCGACCCCGCGGCCGCCGACCAGACCTGCGACGGCGACCCGAAGGCCGCGCCGGACGCCGACGCCACCGCCTTCGCGCTGATCGCGCTGTCCTCGGTCGCCTCTCCCGAGGCCGAGAAGGCGGTCAAGGCAGGCGTCGAGTGGCTGAAGGAGACCCAGGCCGAGGACGGGTCCTTCAAGGCCGCCACCGGCAACATCGCCAACTCCAACACCACCGGCCTGGCCGGGTGGGCGTTCGGGCGCGCCGGGGAGACCGACGCTGCCGAGAAGGCGGCCTCCTGGGTCGCCGAGCACGTCGTGACCTGCGGCGACGACGTCGGCGCGGTGGCCTACGACGACGCCGCCCTGACCGAGGGCAACACCAAGGGGCTGACCAAGGAGTCCGAGGGGATGTACCGCCTCGCGGCCGCCCAGGCGCTGCCGTCGCTGGTCTACCTGCCCAAGGACGCGACCGCGAAGAGCTCGTGCTGATCCTGCGGTCCGCTCGCGTGGCCCTGGCGATCCTCGCCGGAGCCACCGCACTCGTCGTCACCCCCGCCTCCGCGTCGGCCGCCGTCTCGCGGTCCGACGAGGCGTGTGACGGCGTCACCGTCGTCGTCGAGCCCAACGCGCTGGGCGGCGACCCCGCGGTCACCTGCGTCCGGCCCGAGGAGGGCGACACCGGCGCCGATCTCTTCGAGAAGGCAGGACATCCGCTCACCTACGTGACCGCGATGCCCAGCGTCGTCTGCCGCGTCGACGGCCGGCCGAAGACCGCCGGTTGCGCCCAGATGCCGCCCGCCGACGCCTACTGGTCGCTGTGGGTCACCGACGAATCCGGGGCCTGGAGCTATGCCTCCAGAAATGTTACCGAAATCAGCGTGACCTCCGGGCAGGGTGTTGCGTTCACGTGGATAGACGACGATGTCGTTACCGCTCCGGCGACGGAGCTTGGGGATGCTGTGGGGGCGCCCTCAAGCCCGTCGCCGGAGTTATCTCCGGACGACGCACCCTCCGAGCCCCGGCAGCTGCCCGTCTGGGTCGCTCCGGCCGGGATCCTCGCCCTCTTCTCCGTCGCCGGTGTCGTGTGGTGGCGTCGGCGATGAGCACGCTGATCCGCACAGCCGCGGTCGCGCGCCTGCCCCGGGATCTGCACCCCGTCGCGTGGTGGGTGTGGGCGATCGGCCTGGCTGCGTACGCCTCCTTCACCACCAACCCGCTGCTGCTTCTGCTGCTGGTGGGGGTGGTCTCGGTCGTGGTCGCGGCCCGCCGCGGGGAGCAACCGTGGGCGAAGGCGTTCCGGCTCTACGTCGGCCTCGCCCTGTTCATCGTGGCGACCCGGGTGCTCTTCCGGGTGCTCCTGGGCGCCGTGCCGGGTCACGTGCTCATCGACCTGCCCGAGATCCCGCTTCCCGAATGGGTGCTGGGGATCCGGCTGCTCGGGCCGCTCACCCGCGAGGCGCTGCTGGCCGGCCTCTACGACGGCATGCGGCTCGGCGTGATCGTGATCTGCGTCGGTGCGGCCAACGCGCTGGCCAACCCGAAGCGACTGCTGCGGTCGCTGCCGCCGGCGCTCTACGAGATCGGCACCGCGGTCGTGGTCGCGGTGACCGTGCTGCCCCAGCTGGCCGAGTCGGTGCAGCGGGTCCGTGCCGCGCAGCGGCTGCGGGCAGGGGCGACCGGGAGGGTCAAGCGGCTGCGCCGCTTCCTGGTCCCGGTGCTCGAGGACGCGCTGGAGCGGTCGATGGCGCTCGCGGCCGGCATGGACACGCGTGGCTACGGACGTACGGCCGGGGTCCCCGTCGCCACCAGGCGGGTCACCTCGGCGCTCATGCTGGTCTCGCTCGTCGGGCTCTGTGCCGGCGTCTACGCGGTGCTGGACGGGGCCACGCCGGGCTGGCTGGCGACCAGCATGCTGGTGCTCGGCGTCGGGGCCGCGGCCATCGGGCTGAGGTTGGCCGGTCGCCGGGTTTCCCGGACCGTCTACCGGCCGGACCGGTGGCGCTGGCCGGAGGTCGTGGTGGCGCTGAGCGGGATCGTGGTCGCGACCGCGGGCTGGTGGGTCGCCCGGTCACAGGTCCCGGTGGCCTTCCCCGGTGTGAGCGCCGCGCCCGGGGTCACCCTGACGGCGATGGCAGGCGTGCTCGTCGGGCTGCTCCCGGCCGTCGCCGCGCCGGTTCCGGCATCACTCGTCGAGGAGGAGACCGCCGCATGATCGAGCTGCGAGGGATCACGTTCACCCCGCCCGACTCCTCGGAGCACGTGCTCAAGGACGTCGACCTCACCGTCGAGGAGGGCGAGCTGCTGCTCGTCTCCGGCCCGACCGGCTCCGGGAAGTCGACCCTGCTCGGCGTCATCGCCGGCCTGGTGCCCCGTTTCTCCGGCGGCGCGCTCGAGGGTGACCTGCTGCTGGACGGGACCTCGATCATCCGTACGCCGCCGCGCGAGCGCGCCGGGATCATCGGCTACGTCGGGCAGGACCCGGTGGCCGGCTTCGTCACCGACACCGTCGAGGAGGAGCTCGCCTACGGGATGGAGCAGCTCGGCCTCCCGCCCGCGACCATGCGGCGCCGCGTCGAGGAGACCCTCGACCTGCTCGGCATCGCCGAGCTGCGGCAGCGGTCGCTGCGTACGCTCTCGGGTGGGCAGCAGCAGCGCGTCGCAATCGGCTCCGTGCTCACCACCCACCCGCGGGTCGTCGTGCTCGACGAGCCCACCTCCGCCCTCGACCCCACCGCCGCCGAGGACGTGCTCGCCACCATCACCCGGCTGGTCCACGACCTCGGCACCTCCGTCGTCCTCGCCGAGCATCGCCTCGAGCGCGTCGTACCCTTCGCCGACCGGATCGCGCTCCTCGTCGGCGACGGCTCCGTCGCGGTCGACGACCCCGCCGACATCCTCGCGGACTCGCCCGTCGTGCCGCCGCTCGTCGAGCTCGGCCGTGAGCTCGGCTGGTCGCCGCTGCCGCTCACGGTGCGGGATGCCAGGCGGCGGGCGAGGGTTGTGGGATTCCCGGTCGACCGGATATCCCTCGGCTTGACGGGCGCTGAAACACCCGACAAGTCCACGCTGCGCCAGTCGGGTTCGGGCCTGTCCAGTTCCGGCCTCACCGTCACCCGAGGACGTACGCCGGTCCTGCACGACGTCTCGATCGAGCTGCCCGCGGGGCGGGTGACGGCGCTGATGGGGCGCAACGGCTCGGGCAAGTCGACGCTGCTGTGGACGCTGCAGGGCACCCAGAAGCGCCTGACCGGGTCGGTGGACGTCGGCGGCAAGGATCCGGCGACCCTCGACCCCGACGTGCGGCGCACCCTGGTCGGGCTGCTGCCTCAGAGCGCGGCGGACCTGCTCTACCTGGAGACCGTGGCCGAGGAGTGCGACGCCGGCGGCCCGCGGACCAGGGAGATCCTGGACAGCCTCGTGCCGGGCATCCCCGACGACCAGCACCCGCGTGACCTCTCCGAGGGTCAGCGCCTCGCCCTGGCGCTGGCGCTGATCCTGAGCGCCGACCCGCCGGTCGTGCTCCTCGACGAGCCCACCCGCGGCCTCGACTACGCCGCCAAGCACGCTCTGTCCGAGATCCTCCGCGAGCTCGCCGACGCGGGCAAGGCGATCCTGGTCGCGACCCACGACGTCGAGTTCGTCGCCGAGGCCGCCGACGACGTCGTGGTGCTCGCCGACGGCGAGGTCGTCTCCTCCGGCGACGTACGCAGCGTCACCGCCGAGTCGCCCGCCTTCGCGCCCCAGGTGAGCAAGGTCTTCGGCCCGGGCTGGCTGAACGTGCGCGAGATCGTCGACGCGGTGGGGGAGCGATGATCCGGTTCTCGCCCCGCACCGCTCTCCTGCTCGTGATCATCTCCGTGGCCGGGCTGATGATGTTCGCCTGGCCGCTGCTGCTCCACGGCTACGAACGGGTACAGCCGCCGTTCATCTTCCTCGCGCTGCTGCCGCTGATGCTGGTGGTGCTGCTCAGCGAGCTCGCGGCGGGCGGGATCGACACCCGCATGATCGCGATCCTCGGCGTGCTCAGTGCGATCGAGGCCGTCCTGCGCGCCGTCTCCTCGGGCACCGGCGGGGTGGAGCTGGTCTTCTTCATGCTCATCCTCGGTGGCCGCGTCTTCGGGCCCGCCTTCGGCTTCGTGCTCGGCTGCACGAGCCTGTTCGTCGCCGCGCTCGTCACCGCCGGCGTCGGGCCGTGGCTGCCCTACCAGATGCTCGGCGCCGCCTGGGTCGCGATGGGAGCCGGGCTCCTGCCACGCGCGAGCGGCCGCACGGAGGTCGCGTTGCTGGCGGCGTACGGCATCCTCGCCTCCTACGCCTACGGGCTCCTCCTCAACCTGCAGGGGTGGCCCCTGCTGACCGGGGTCACGGTGCCCGGCGCGAGCGGCAACCTGTCCTACGAGCCCGGGGCCGCGCTCGCCGAGAACCTGGCGACGTTCCTGCGTTACACCCTGGTCACCTCGACCAGCAGCTGGGACACCGTGCGCGCCATCACCACCGCCGTCGCGATCGCCCTCCTCGGCCCCGCCGTCCTCGCCACTCTGCGCCGAGCCGCCCGCCGAGCCATGATCACCCCCGCCGAGGCGTCACTCCGGTCGGTCGAGTAGTCGCTCCCGTCGGCCGACCGGAGTGACGTCTCGGCGCTGGTCAGACGCGTTGGTGCTCGGCGACGCGAGCGAGGAAGCCGAGCAGCAGCTGGTGGACGCGGTCGGGCTGCTCCATCTGCACGAAGTGGGTGCCGTCGAGCTCGACGAAGGTGCCGTTCTTGAGATCGGCGGCGACCCGAGACATGTGGCGCGCCCCGGCGATGAGGTCCCGGGTGCCTGCGACCAGCACGACCGGCACCTTGATCCGGCGCGGCGAGACCGAGCGGCGCTGGGAGGTGCGCAGCGCGAGGTGGAAGTACCACTCGACCGGCGTGGTCAGGAACTCGGCCAGCGCGGCCGCGGCCAGCTCGGGGTCGGGGACCTTGCCGATCAGGCCGGCCTTCGAGAACATCTCGATCGCGCGGGGGCCGAGCTCGAGGCGGGTCGCCACGGGGGTGATCAGGGAGCCGGTGCGGCGCAGCACCTTCGCGGCGGTGCGCGTCATGATCGCGGCCGCCGGGGCGGGCAGCGGCAGCGGCCCGAGCATCGACTTGAAGGTGTCGCCTGGCACCCCGGCGACGCCGAAGATGCCGGATACCCGCTCGGGGTGGTCCGCGGCCAGCTCGAACGCGGTGTTGACCCCGATCGACCAGCCCATCACCACCGGTCGCGAGAGCGCGAAGGCGTCCATCACCGACAGCGCGTCCTCGGCGAAGTGCCTCGATGTCGTCTGCTCCAGGTCCTTCGGTCGCGCCGAGCCGGAGGTGCCGCGGTGCTGCCAGGACACGACGCGTACGCCGCACGAGGTGTGCAGCAGCGCCGGCCAGTTCCACGGGCTGGTGCCGAGGCCGTTGCACAGCAGCACCGTCGGCCCGTCGATCTCGCCCTCGGGATCGTTGGTCCAGGCACGGATCAGGGTGCCGTCGTCGGAGAGTACGTCACGGAACGTGACCGTCGACTCGGCCATCGCCCGGGGAACCGTCATGCGGTCATTCTCTCCGATGCCAGCAGCTGGAGATAGTGCTGGACGTCTTCACGCTCGGCTCGCCGCAGCAGGAGCGCCTCCTCGGCCGCCTTGGCGTTGTGCCGGGCGACGAGCTGAGAGGCCACCGGCCACGCGAGCAGCAGCTGGATCGGACGGAGGAACGGGCCCACCATTCGCCCCGCGGTGCGTGCGGCGAAGAGTGCGGCCATCTGGGCTACGGCGGTGGTGTGCGCGGGGGCGGTGATGGTCGACAACGGAGCAACTCCAGAGACAGGCGGGGGACCGGGCGGAGGGCGGGGGGAGTTGTCACCAAACTGTAGTGACCCGAACATTCGGAGTCAGTGACGATCCGATGTCGCTTGTGTGAAACGCCCCACTACGTCGTGCAACGAGCCACGTACGTCACGCCGGGGTCGACTCCGCCGGCACGTGATGCTCGGGCTTGCCGGTGCGCGTCGCCCCTGCTGAGGCGACCACGACACAGGCGATGGCCAGCCACTGCAGCACGGACAGCCCCTCGTGGAGGACCAGGATCGCGGCCAGGGCACCGGCCGCCGGCTCCAGCGACATCAGGATCGCGTAGAGCCCCGGCTTGATCGAACGCAGGGCAACAAGATCCAGGGAGTAGGGGATCACCGAGGACATCAGACCCACCATCAACCCGACCAGCCACACGTGCGGAGACCCCAGCCCGTCGGCGTACGCCATCGCCGCAGGCGTCAGCGCCACCGCCGCGACGGTCGATGCCAGAGCGAGCCCGTCGATGCCCTCCCAGCGCGCACCGGTCGCCTTCGACAGCACGATGTACGCAGCCCAGCAGGCGCCCGCGAGCAGCGCGAACAGCACGCCCACGATCGAGATCCGGCCGGGTTCGAGACCGAGGAGCACGACCCCGGCCGCTGCCAGTGCCACCCAGACCAGGTCGCGCGCCCGCCGCGAGGTGACCAGCGCGATCGTGAGCGGGCCGATGAACTCGATGGTGACCGCGATCCCGATCGGCAGCCGGGCGAAGGACTGGTAGATCGCCCAGTTCATCAGCCCGAGCGAGGCCCCGAAGGCGACCACGACCAGCCAGTCGCGTCGCGACAGGCCGCGGACCCGTGGGCGGGTGATCGCCAGCAGGATCAGCGCGGAGAGCGACAGCCGCAGCCAGACCATGGCCGTCGGGGTGACCTCGTCGAAGAGCGACTTCGCGAACGTCGCGCCGACCTGCACCGACGCGATCCCGATCAGGACCAGGACGACCGGGTGGGCAAGCCTCGCCCGGAGAGAGGAAGCGTGCACCACCCGGCCAGTCTAGGGCCATGTAAAGACGGCTACTGAGCCGAGTCCGTCTGCGAGATGTTGGACAGGTTGGCGGCCTTGTTGGCCTCCTCGGCGAGCCGCTCGGAGCCGCGCGGGGAGTCGTGCGGGACCATCGGGTGCTCGATGTGGTCCTGCTCGTAGATCTCCGGCGGGATCGGCGTGGGCACGGTGGCGATGATCCGCGACCCGTCCTGCCGTACGCCGCCGTGCGGCTCCTCGTCGAGGTGCTTGCCGATCCGCGGCCCCTGGTCGGCGAGCGGCACGACGACCGGCGAGCCCTTCGAGACCACGAACTCCTCCCCACGGACGCTGACCGGGATGTCGAACTCCTCGCCCGGAGTGTCCACGACGGTGAAGACGATCTGGTCGGTGGTCACCGCGACCTGCATCCGGGTCGAGTGCCACTGGACCCGGAAGATCAGCGAGCCCCACTCGACCGGCAGACGCGGGTCGAAGGAGAGCCTGCCGTCATAGTCGCGCATCCCGCCGAAGCCGAACGCGAGGCCGCCCCACACGCCGCCGGTGGAGGCGATGTGCATCCCGTCGACGGTGTTGCCGTGCATGTTGTGCAGGTCGACGTAGAGGGCGTCGTAGAAGTAGCGCAGCGCGTCGCCCTGGTAGCCGACCTCGGCCGCCATGATCGACTGCACGACCGCCGAGAGCGTCGAGTCGCCGGTGGTGATCGGGTCGTAGTACTCGAAGTCGGCCCGCTTCTCCTCGGGGGTGAACCGGTTGCCCTGCTGGAAGAGGGCGAGCACCACGTCGGTCTGCTTGAGCACCTGGAACCGGTAGATGACCAGCGGGTGGTAGTGCAGCAGCAGGGGACGTACCTCGTCGGGGGTGTTGGGAAGGTCCCACACCTCGCGGTCGAGGAAGTTGTCGTCCTGCGGGTGGATCCCGAGCCCCTCGTCGTAGGGGATGTGCATCGCGGCAGCGCAGCGTCCCCACTCCTCGACCTCGTCGGGGGAGACGTCGAGCCGGCCCATGACCTGCGCGTACTCGCGCGGGTAGTCCGCCCGGAGCATCTCGATGGTCTCGACGGCCTTCTCCAGGTTGTAGCGGGCCATCACGTTGGTGAACAGGTTGTTGTTGACCACCGTGGTGTACTCGTCCGGCCCGGTCACGCCGTGGATGTGGAAGGACGGCTCGCCGTTGTGGCGCCAGAAGCCGAGGTCGGCCCACATCCGCGCGGTCTCGACCAGGATGTCGACGCCCTCGCGGATCAGGTAGCCGGTGTCACCGGTCGCGTAGACGTACTTCATCAGCGCGAAGGCGATGTCGGCGTCGATGTGCACCTGCGCGGTGCCGGCCGCGTAGTAGGCCGAGGCCTCCTGGCCGTTGATGGTGCGCCACGCGAACAGCGCGCCCTTCGCGGCCATCTCCAGCGCCCGCTGCCGGGCCGCGGGAAGCATCACCGAGCGGGCGTGCATCACGTTGCGGGCGACCTCGGGCTGGGTGTAGCAGAGGAACGGGACGACGTAGCACTCCGTGTCCCAGAAGTAGTGCCCCTCGTAGCCGGAGCCGGTGACGCCCTTCGCGGGCACGCCGAGCCCGTCGGTGCGGGCGGTCGCCTGGGCCAGCGAGAACAGGTTGAACCGGATCGCCTGCTGGGCCGCGGCGATGTCCTCGGTGTCGCCCTCGACGGCGGCGGAGATCTCGACGTCCGCGGCCGACCAGAACTCGTCGTACCAGGTGCGCTGGTCGCGCTCGAAGTGGCCGACACCCAGCCGGATCGCCCGGTCGAGCGTACGTCCGCAGCGGTCCGCCAGCTCGCGCACCGGCACCCCGCGGGAGGTGTGGTACGCCACGGTCTTCTGCATCCGCAGCGTGCTGCCCTCGGTGGCGTCGACCCGGAAGACCGTCTTGGCCAGGTCGTCCTCGGCACGGACGACGGTCTCGACCGGGTCCGGGGTGTCGATCTGGTGGGCCGCGCTGACCGCGATCGTCATCCCGGAGTTGGCGCACCGGTAGCCGAGGGTCATCTGCTCCTCGTCGGCGACCGACATCTGCGGGAGCAGGACGCGGGTGTCGAAGGCGGAGGCCTTGCGGGGGTCCATGCCCTCGCCGAGCGCCGCCGCCGGCACGTGGTACTCGTCCTTGCCGTCCTGCCGGTTGAGCAGCTGGGAGGAGATCACGATCGGCGCCGAGCCGCTCAGCATCGTGATCTCGAGGGTCTGGATCGAGAGGTGGCGCTGCGTCATCGACACCATCCGGGTCGACCTGATCGCGACCCGCTTGCCCGAGGGCGTACGCCACACCAGGTGCCGCCGCAGCACACCCTCGCGGAAGTCGAGCACCCGCTCGTACTCCTCCAGGTCGGAGGTGCCGAAGGTCAGCGGCTCGTCGTCGACGTAGATCTTCATGATCTTCGCGTCGGGGGCGTTGACGATCGTCTGGCCGGTCTTGGCGAAGCCGTAGGCGTTCTCGGCGTGGCGGATCGGCCAGGTCTCGTGGAACCCGTTGATGAAGGTGCCGTGGGCGAAGGTCGGCCGCCCCTCCTCGGGGGTGCCGCGCATGCCGAGATAGCCGTTGGCGACGCTGAAGAGCGTCTCGGTCAGACCGAGGTCGTCGGGGGAGTAGCTGGTCTCCACCAGCCGCCACGGGTCGATGGGGTAACGGGCCCGGTCCATGGGGTTCGGGCCGACGTTGGTCTTCACTGCTGTGCTCCTTGAGCAGGGCTGTGTTGGTCAGGGACAAGTTCGTCGAGGTCGGACACGACAAGGCCGGCGCCTGCGGCCGTGAGGGTGTCGTGGCCTGCGCCACGGTCCACCCCGACGACGAGCGCGAAATCTCCTGCCTTGCCGGCGCGCACCCCGGAGACGGCGTCCTCGAGGACGACGGCTTCGCTCGGGGTGGCTCCGAGGACCTTACCGGCGTAGACAAACGTGTCCGGTGCAGGCTTGCCGGGCAAGCCCTGCTCATCTGCGACGGCTCCCGACACGACCGTCTCGAACCGGTCCAGCAGCCCCGCCGCCTTCAGCACGGTCGGCGCGTTGACCGAAGACGACACCACGCCGAGCCGGACGTCGAGCGTGGCGAGATAGTCCAGGAACCGCACCGACCCCGGGTAGGCCTCGACGCCGTCGCGCTCGAGCACCAGGTTGAAGGCGTTGTTCTTCCGGTTGCCGAGGCCGCAGACGGTCTCCAGCTCCGGCGCGTCGTCCGGGGTGCCCTCGGGAAGCTTGATGTCACGGGAGGCGAGGAAGTCACGCACGCCGTCGTAGCGCGGCTTGCCGTCGACGTACGCGAAGTAGTCCTGGTCCGTGTAGGCCGGCGCTCCGGGGCTCTTCTCCTGCAGGTAGGCGTTGAACATCTCCTCCCAGGCACGCATGTGCACGACCGCGGTCGGCGTGATCACGCCGTCGAGGTCGAAGAGGATCGCGGTGAACGTCTCCCAGGCAACAGGTCTGGTCATGCCTTCAGGCTAGGGGCTGGCCCGCCCATGCCGAAGAATCCGGACGGCCCCGTACCGCTGACTCGGGATGTTTTCCCTCGGTGTTCTTTCGCCGAAATCTCCTGGCCACAGACGGCGACCGGGTGGATGCTGGAAACATGGGTACGCAGCTGCTTGTCGGGACCCGTAAGGGTCTGTGGATAGGGCGCTCTGACGACGCCCGGCAGGACTGGGACTTCACCGGTCCGCACCATGACATGGAGGAGATCTACTCCGCCATGATCGAGCCCGGTACCGGGCGGATCCTTGCCGGTTGCTCCTCGCTGTGGCTGGGTGCGCTGGTGCGCACCTCCGCCGACGGCGGCGAGACCTGGACCGAGACCTCGATGTCGTTCCCCGAGGACGTCGACGCCAGCCTGGCCCGGGTCTGGCAGCTCCAGCCCGGGCTGCCGGAGGGCACGATCTGGGCCGGTGTCGAGCCCGGCGCGATCTTCCGCTCGCGTGACGGTGGCGCATCCTTCGAGCTCGTCCGCGGTCTGTGGGACCACCCGCACCGCACCGAGTGGAACGAGGGCTTCGGCGGACAGGCCTTCCACACGATCCTGCCGCACCCCACCGACCCCGACTCGGTGACCGCGGCCATCTCGACCGGCGGCGTCTACCAGACCCGCGACGGCGGGGAGACCTGGGAGGCGCGCAACAACGGCATCATCGCGGTCTTCCTGCCCGAGGGGCAGCAGTATCCCGAGTTCGGCCAGTGCGTCCACAAGGTCGCCCGCCACGCCTCCCGCCCCGAGCGGCTCTACCTGCAGAACCACGGCGGCGTCTACCGCTCCGACGACGAGGGCCTGTCGTGGAAGTCCATCGCCGACGGCCTGCCCACCGACTTCGGCTTCGCGATGGTCGTCCACCCGCAGGAGCCCGACACGATCTACACCTTCCCGATCGGGGCCGGCGAGTCCCGTTACCCACCGGAGGCCAAGCCGATCGTGTGGCGCTCCCGCGACGCCGGCGACCACTGGGAGGCGCTCGACAAGGGCCTGCCCGACCACTTCTACGTCGGTGTCATGCGCGACGCGATGTGTGCCGACGACCACGACGTCGCCGGGGTCTACTTCGGCGCCCGCAACGGCTCCGTCTGGGCCTCCGCCGACGCCGGCGAGACCTGGCGCGAGATCCTCCGCGACATCCCCGACGTGATGGTGGTCCGAGCCGCGAAGGTGTGACCGCTATCGTCGCGGCATGGCTGATGCGCTCGAGGTGGCGGCCGAGGTCCTCGGGGTGGACCGGGTCGAGCAGGTGGCGGAGCTCGGCGGAAGCCGTCGCAGCGTCGTACGCCGGATCCGGGCCGGCACCGGGACAGCCATCGTCAAGGAGTACCTCGAACCGGAGGAGAAGACCTGGTCGCGGGAGGCCGCGGGCCTGAAGGCGGCGGACGGTGTCCGTGCGCCGCGGCTGCTCGGGGTCCGCGAGGACCCGGCCGTCGTCGTGATGTCGGACCTCGGTCCGGGACCCGATGTCGCCGATGCGCTGCTCGGCACCGATGCCGTTCTCGGCCGCGATCGGATCCTGGCCTGGGCGCGGGCGGTCGGCGAGCTGCAGGCGCACACGGCCGACCGGTTGGACGTCTTTCGAGAGGCGCTGGCGAGCGGCGTACGCACCGACCTCACCGTCAGCCAGATGGACGACCTCGGATCCGCTCTGGCGACGCTCTGCGCGACGAACGGACTTCCATGGGACGACGACGTGCCCGACGCGATCCAGGACGCACTCACGCCGCTGCGTACGGGGCCGGATCTGGCGTTGACACCCAGCGACACCTGCCCCGACAACAATCTGCTCGGCCCGGACGGACTCATGCTGCTCGACTTCGAGCACGCGGAGATCCGACACCGTGCCTGGGAGGCCGCCTATCTGCGCGTGCCGTGGCCGTCGTGCTGGTGTGCGTGGCAGGTGCCGGACGGTGTCTCGAGCCTCGCTCTTCAGGCCTATCTCGACGCGGCGTACGGCACCGTCGGGCCGCCGTCGACCTTCGAGGCCGACCTGGAGGCGGCCACCGTGCTGTGGTGCCTTCTCTCGGTGAGCTGGTTCCTTCCGGCATCCCTCGACACGGACGCCGCTCACAACGCCGACGACGACCGGATGCCCGGACGGCGTACCTTGACCCTCGCCCGCCTCGGACTCGCCGCCGGCCTGTCCGGTCCTCAACCCCTGGTGACCTGGGCGGAGGCGCTGCATCGCGAGCTCGTCGGTCGTTGGGGCGACCACCCGCTGCGCTTGGCGCCGGCGTTCCGCTGACGCTCGCCGACCGGTCCGGATCGACCGGCACGCGTCCACCGCGTGGCGCTGTGTGCGAAGACATACGCCCGCGGGTCTAGCCTTTGTGGTATGCCCACTCTTCGCTCCGCAACCTCGACCTCGGGCCGCAACATGGCGGGTGCCCGCGCGCTGTGGCGCGCGACCGGCATGACTGATGACGACTTCGGCAAGCCGATCATCGCGATCGCCAACTCGTTCACCGAGTTCGTACCAGGCCATGTCCACCTCCGTGACCTCGGCAAGATCGTCGCCGAGAAGATCAAGGAGGCCGGCGGAGTAGCCAAGGAGTTCAACACGATCGCCGTCGACGACGGGATCGCGATGGGCCACGCCGGGATGCTCTACTCGCTGCCGAGCCGCGAGCTGATCGCGGACGCGGTCGAATACATGGTCGAGGCGCACCGCGCCGACGCGATCGTGTGCATCTCCAACTGCGACAAGATCACCCCCGGCATGCTGCTGGCGAGCCTGCGCCTCAACATCCCGGTCGTCTTTGTCTCCGGTGGTCCGATGGAGGCCGGCAAGACGACCGCCATCGAGGGGATCGTCCACGACAAGCTCGACCTGGTCGACGCGATGGTGCTCTCGGTCAACGAGGCGGTCAGCGACGAGCTGCTCGACACGGTCGAGCGCTCCGCCTGTCCGACCTGTGGCTCCTGCAGCGGCATGTTCACCGCCAACTCGATGAACTGCCTCACCGAGGCCATCGGACTGAGCCTGCCCGGCAACGGGTCGACCCTGGCCACCCACGCCAAGCGCCGTGCGCTGTTCGAGGAGGCGGGCCGCACCATCGTCGAGCTGTGCCGCCGCTACTACGAGGAGGGCGACGAGTCCGTCCTGCCGCGGAACATCGCCAACCGCAGCGCGTTCGAGAACGCGGTCGCGCTCGACGTCGCCATGGGCGGCTCGACCAACACCGTGCTCCACCTGCTCGCTGCGGCCCGCGAGGCCGAGCTCGACTTCAACGTGCACGACATCGACGCGATCTCGCGCCGGGTGCCGTGCCTGAGCAAGGTCGCCCCCAACAGCCCGAAGTACCACATGGAGGACGTCCACCGGGCCGGCGGCATCCCCGCCCTGCTCGGCGAGCTGCTCCGCGGTGGTGCCCTCAACACCGACGTCCACACCATCCACTCCGCGAGCGTCGAGGAGTGGCTGGGCACCTGGGACATCCGCGCCGAGAACCCCAGCCAGGAGGCGCTCGACCTCTTCCTCGCGGCGCCGGGCGGGGTGCGTACGACCGAGGCGTTCTCCACCGACAACCTCTGGGCCAGCCTCGACACCGACGCCGCCGAGGGCTGCATCCGCGACTTCGAGCACGCCTACTCCGAGGACGGCGGGCTGGCGATCCTGTCGGGCAACATCGCGCCCGACGGCTGCGTCGTCAAGACCGCCGGTGTGCCGGAGGATTGCCTGACCTTCACCGGCACCGCGATCGTCTTCGAGTCCCAGGACGCCGCGGTCGACGGCATCCTCAGCAAGAAGGTCGAGGCCGGCCACGTCGTGGTGATCCGCTACGAGGGTCCGAAGGGTGGGCCGGGCATGCAGGAGATGCTCTACCCGACCTCGTTCCTCAAGGGCCGCGGCCTGGGCCAGAAGTGCGCGCTGATCACCGACGGCCGCTTCTCCGGCGGCACCTCGGGGCTCTCCATCGGCCACGTCTCCCCGGAGGCGGCCGGTGGCGGCCTGATCGCGCTCATCGAGGACGGCGACCAGATCTCCATCGACATCCCCAACCGCTCGATCTCCCTCGACGTCGACGACATCGTCCTCGACGAGCGTCGCGTGGCCCAGGAGAAGCGCGAGAAGCCCTACACCCCGCTCAATCGCGACCGGAAGGTCTCCGCGGCTCTGCGGGCGTACGCCTCGATGGCCACCTCGGCCTCCGACGGCGCCTACCGCAACGTGCCGGAGTAACCAGAACGACCCGGAGGTCCGCCCGCTGGATATTGCGGGCGGATCCGGCGTACGTGCTGGCAGCATCGGCCGCATGGGAAAGGTTCATGCGCGCGTCGAGGGTCGTCTGCGGGAGTTCGTCGATCGTCAGGTCGTCTTCTTCGTGGCCACCGCGCCGCTCTCCGGTGAGGGTCACGTCAACCTGTCGCCCCGCGGCATGCCGGGCACCTTCGGGATGCTCGACGAGCTCACCTTCGCGTGGGTCGACGGCACCGGGAGCGGCAGCGAGACGATCGCGCACCTGCGGGAGAACGGCCGGATCACGGTCATGTTCTGCGCCTTCGACGGGGCGCCGAACATCGTCCGCTTCCACGGTCGCGGCCGGGTCGTGACCCGCTACGACGAGGAGTACGCCGACCTGGCCGGCCGCTTCACCGACCTCCCCGGCGCCCGCGCGGTCGTCGTCGTGGACATCGAGCGGGTCTCCGACTCCTGCGGCTTCGCGGTCCCGCTGATGTCGTACGTCGGTGAGCGCGACCTGCTCCCGGCCTACTTCGACCGCAAGGGCGTCGAGGGCTCGGCCGACTACCGGCGCCGGAAGAACCTCGCCAGTCTCGACGGTCTGCCGGCCTTCGACTTCGACCCGGTATCCGAATAGCCGTCGCCGCGACTGTCGAAACCGGGGCCGACCGTTCGTGGCATGGATGAGGGGCCGGCACGGCGGCCCACCGGATGCGGGAGTGGTTGCGATGTCGGATCAGAAGCCGGATCGTTGGAAGCGGAATCTGCTGGTCTTCCTGGGCGGCCAGACGGTGTCGTCGTTGGGCTCGATGATCGTCGCGTACGCGGTGATGTGGCACCTCACCGTCGAGACGGGGTCGGCCGCGGTGCTGACCCTGAGCGTGGCGGCCGGGATGCTGCCGCAGGCGGTGGTGTCGGTCTTCGGCGGTGTGTGGGCCGACAGGCACTCGCGCAAGCTGCTGATCATCGGTGCCGACTCGACGATCGCGGTGGCCACCCTGGTCCTCGCCCTGCTGATGCTCAGCGGGGTCGGTGACCTGTGGATGATCTTCGTCGCGATGGCGGTGCGCTCGGCGCTGGCAGGGGTGCAGGCGCCGGCGGTGAACGCCATGCTTCCGCAGATCGTCCCGGCCGAGCACCTGATGCGGGTCAACGGAGCCCAGCAGACGATCCAGTCGGGGATGATGCTGTTCGCACCGGCGGTCGCCGCCGCGGTCTACGCGAGCACCGGCATCGTCGCGGTCTTCTTCATCGACGTGGTGACGGCCGCGGTCGGCGTACTCCTACTGCTCCTGGTGCCGGTGGTGCGGACGGTTCGCCCGACGGGCGCCTCGGGGCCGGTGAGCTACTTCGGCGACCTCGCCGCCGGTGTCCGGTACGTCAAGGGGAACGCCTCGGTGCGATGGGTGATGGGCCTCGTGGCCGTCGTCATGTTCATGGCCGGGGCGCCGGCGCACCTCACACCGCTGATGATCACGCGCAGCTTCGGGGACGAGGTGTGGATGCTGAGCGTCAACGAGCTGTTCTGGAGCGTCGGGATGGTCCTCGGCGGCGCGTTGATGGCCGTCTTCGGGCCGAAGGTGAAGCGCCGGGTGCGGCTGATGGTGGCTGCCTCGGTCGGCGTCGGGCTGCTCGTCGTCGGGCTGGGCGTCTCGACCGACTTCTGGGTGTTCTCGGTCGCCGGCCTGGTGATCTGCGTCCTCTTCCAGACGCTGCTGGTGCCGGCCGCGACCGTCCTGCAGGAGCAGGTCGAGGACTCGATGCGCGGCCGGGTGTTCGGGTTCTACGGGATCGTGATGTCGGTGGCGATGCCGGTCTCGATGATCGTCTTCGGGCCGCTCGCGGACCGGTTCGCGGTGGAGTCGGTGATGGTTCTGGCCGGGGTACTCCTGCTGGGATGCCTGATCGGGATGCTCGCCCTCGCCGGCGCCCGGCGCTCGCTCGCCACGGTGGACGCAGCGGATGCAGTGGATGCGGCGGTCTCCTGAGCAGCGGTCACGGCGGTCGGCGACAATGACCGCCGTGACCGATTTCTCCCGACCGTTCGACTTTCCGGTGGGTGGCGTCGTCGAGGGCTGGGAGACGCGGCCGTGGCCCGAGCCGGTGACCCTCGAGGGGCGCTACGTCCGGGTCGCGCCGCTCTCCTCGGCGCAGTACTCCGACCTCTTCGCCGCCGTCTGCGGCCCCGACGACGCCGACCTGTGGACCTACCGGCCGATCGCCATGCCCACCTCGCTGCAGGACCTGTGGATGCACCTGGCAGGCATGGTCGACGCCGAGGACGTGGTCCCGTTCGCCTTCGTCCCGAAGGAGGGGGAGCGGGACGGCCGGGCGAGCGGCATCGCGGGCTACCACGCGATCAACCCGAGGAACGGCAGCATCGAGGTCGGCGGTGTGCTCTTCGGCCCCGCCCTGGCCCGCACCCGGGCGGCGACCGAGGCGATCCACCTGCTCATGCGGCACGCCTTCGACACGCTGGGCTACCGGCGCTTCGAGTGGAAGCTCGACGCGCTCAACGAGCCGTCCCGGCGGGCCGCGGAGCGGCTCGGGTTCAGCTACGAGGGCCGGTTCCGCAACCACATGGTCGTCAAGGGCCGCAACCGGGACACCGACTGGTTCTCGGTGACGGCGGAGGAGTGGCGAGGCGTGAAGGACGCGCACGAGCGCTGGCTCGACCCCGCGAACTTCGACTCCGAGGGTGGTCAGCGGGTGTCGCTCAGCGAGCTGACCCGGCCCTGAGCCTGCCGCGGTCGGCCGCGAGGAGGTCGCGGATCGCGGTGAGTCGAGCGGTGAGGCCCGCGAGGTCCGGCTCACCGGCAGCAGGGGCGAGAGCATCGCTCCACACCGCGCGTAGGCGGCGCAGGTTCTCGGCCGCATAGGGGGTCGGCGTGACGACCTTGCCTCGTCGGTCACCGATGCCCTCGGAGCGTACGACCATGCCCTTGTCCTCGAGCTTGCGTAGCGTGGCGCTGAGGTTGGGTCGCTGCATACCGACGTCTTGCGCGATCTCGCTGGGCGTGGCCCCGGGGTGACGGTCGACGTAGCGCATCACGGCGTGCTCGCCCGTGGAGAGCTCGGTGATCTCGGGATCGCGGGCGTGGTGCCGTTCGATGTCGCGGGCAAGCGTCGCGACGATCTCTGCGAGGTCGGCGAGCTCTTCGGCGGCGCAGGTAAGCATGGTCACACTCTAATGGTTGCTCTTACATAATTATGAAGACATAACTAATATTGCTTACATGACCCTTCCCGCTGCCACCGAGCCGCCGGCGCGGCCTGCCGTCTCCGCGCTCGGGCCGGCTCTGCTGCTCGTCCTCGCCCTGCTCTCCGCTGTCGCGCCCTTCGCGACCGACCTCTACCTGCCCGCGTTCCCTGCGATGGTGACCGATCTCGGCACCGACGCGACGAGCATCCAGCTGACGCTCATGGCGTTTCTGGTCGGCGTCGCGGTCGGCCAGCTCGTGTTCGGGCCGCTCTCGGACCGGATCGGGCGTCGCGTACCCCTGCTCGTCGGAGCCGGTGTCTTCGTGCTCGCGAGTATCGCCACCGTCGTCGCGCCCACGGTCGAGCTCCTGGTCGCGGCCCGGCTCGTTCAGGGTCTGTCCGGGGCTGCTGGCATGGTCCTTGGCCGGGCGATCGTCACTGACCGCGCCGACGGGCCCGCCGCTGCCCGCGCGATGAGCCTGATGATGGTCGTCGGGGGCGTCGCGCCCGTCGTCGCGCCGCTGGTCGGCGGCTTCATCGCCGGGCCGCTCGGCTGGCGCGGTGTGCTCGCGGTCGTGCTCGCCATCGCGGTGCTGATGTTCGTCGCCGTGCTCGCGGCCGTACCTGAGTCGCTGTCTCGCGCGCGCCGCGCCGAGCTTCGCGCCAGCCGCGCTGAGCAGGGGTCGGTCATCGATGAGCTCCGCTCGCGAGGCTATGTCGGTTACACGCTGGCCTTCGCGTTCGGATTCGCTGTGATGATGGCCTACATCTCGGCCTCCCCCTTCCTCTACCAGGAGATGATGGACCTCAGCGAGATAACCTACGGACTGCTCTTCGGCCTCAACGCCCTCGCTCTCATGGTCGTCAGCGGGACTGCGGCCAATCTCGCCGGTCGCGTCGACGCGCGCCGCATGGTGGGTCTGGGCCTTGCCGTGTCGCTCGCCGGCACCGTGCTGTTCCTGGTCATCGCGATCACCGGTCTTCCGGTCGGGCTGCTCGCCGTGGCCGTGTTCGTGGCGGTGGTGCCCCTCGGGCTCGTCTTCGGAAACGCCACCGCGCTAGCGCTCGGGGCCGTGCCGCGGGCCGCGGGCAGTGCCTCGGCGGTCCTCGGTGCGCTCCAGTTCGGTCTGGCCGCGCTTGTCTCGCCGCTGGTCAGTCTCGGCGGTGAGGGAACCGCCGTGCCGGTCGCGATCGTGATGATGAGCGCGGCCGTCGTGGCGTGCGTGGCCTTCGTGCTCGCCGGGCGGCGCCCCACCGAGGCTGCCGAGAGCGTGCGAGGCGGCGAGCAGGTTCTCGAGTCCGCCTGAGGCGGGGATCGAGGAGGGGCGGCGGCGTACGCACGATTGCGTACGCCGCCCCCGCTCCTGAGCCGATGTGCCGGCGGCTCGCGCGCAGCAGTCTGGAGGGCATAGCCAAGCCCGACAGATAGGACACGAGCGATGAGCATCAACGAGACGGTGGCCACGGTGGTGGCCGACGACCACTGGGGTCCGTGGCGAGACGGCGGACCGTGGCAGGACGGGGGAGGGCCGCCGGCGTTCTGGCCGATCTTCCCGATCCTGTGGTTCCTGGTGATCGCGGCGATCATCACCGCGGTCGTCCTCTACAACCGCAAGCGGGTGGCCGAGGGGCCGCGGCGCGCGGGTGAGGCACGGTTGGCCGAGAGGTACGCCGCGGGCGAGATCGACGAGAACGAGTACCGCGCTCGCCGAGACGTCCTGCGCGAGAAGCCGGGCCGCGCCAAGGGGGCCTGACACCCCCGCTGGTCCATGGCAGTGTGGCTGCCATGGACCAGCGCATCAGCTTCATCACCGTGGCCGCCGCCGACGTGGCGGCGAGCCGCTCGTTCTACGTCGACGGCCTCGGCTGGACACCGGAGATGGAGGCCGACGGGGTGCTCATGATCCGCGTCGGCGAGCACGTCATCCTCTCGCTGTGGGACCGGGCCGAGTTCGAGGAGGAGGTCGGCAGGATCGCCGTCTCCGACGGCGTCGCGCCGTTCACCCTCGCCCACAACGTCGCCACCCGCGAGGAGGTCGACGGCGTACTGGAGCTGGCCCGGTCGCTCGGGCGTGAGGCGTCGGCCGCCGAGGAGCGGGTCTGGGGCGGCTACACCGGCTACTTCGCCGACCCCGACGGCGTCCGCTGGGAGATCGCCTACAACCCCGGTCCGGTGGGGCAGACCGTGCTGCCCTGAGCCGTCAGCCCGCGAAACCGGGCAGGTGCTCCTCGAGGATCTCCCGGAACGGGGCCTCCGCGTTGAGCTGCGCGAGCACCCCGAGACCGCCGAGCCAGACCCGGTGGATGAGGAGGTAGGACGGCGGCAGGTTGAGCTTCAGCCCGACCGTGTAGGCGGGATCCTTGGGATCGTTGATCCGCTTGAACTCCTCGCGCATCCACTCCCGGGTGAACCGGAAACGCTCCTCCAGCGCCGGCGTCACGAACGGCGCCAGGTAGTCGAGCACGTGCTGCGGCTCGACCTTGATGCCCTCCCGGATGAACCCCTCGTGACGCAGGCCCGCGACCAGCGCGTCGGCGTCGCCGGTCGAGGCGATCCGGATCAGCCGGCCCATCGGCTCGGGGAAACCCCGGTCCGGGAGCCGAGCGGCGAGGCCGAAGTCGAGCACCGCCAGGCGGCCGTCACTCAGGACCCGGAAGTTGCCCGGGTGCGGGTCGGCGTGGAGCATCCCGGTCAGCTCCGGTGCGGAGAACCAGAACCGGACGAGGAGCTCGCCGTAGTGGTCGCGCTCCTCGGGGGTGCCCTCGGCGATCACCTTCGCGATCGATCCCTCCGACTCCACCCACTCGGTGACGAGCACGCTCGGCCCCACGGCGACGACATCGGGGACGTCGATCAGGGGGTGGTCCGCGTACGCCTCGGCGAAGACGCGCTGGGCCTCGGCCTCCTTCGGGTAGTCGAGCTCCTCGACGACCCGCTCCTGCAGCTCGGCCACCAGCGCCTTGATGTCCATCCCCGGCACGACGGCGTTGCCGATCGCGGCGACCCGGCCGATCTGGCGCAGGTCGGCGCGGAGCGCCTCGTCGGCGCCCGGGTACTGCACCTTCACCGCGACCTCACGCCCGTCGGCCCAGCGGCCACGGTGCACCTGTCCGATCGAGGCGGAGGCGGCCGGCTCCTCGGACAGCTCGACCAGCTGGTCGGACCATTCCGGTCCGAGATCCCGGGCCAGCAGGCCGCGTACGATCCCGGTCGGCATCGGGGGAGCGGAGTCCTGGAGCCGGGTGAGCTGGGCGCGGTAGTGGGCCGCCTGCGACTCCGGCAGCGCCGCCTCCATGATCGAGAGCATCTGCCCGAACTTCATCGCGCCGCCCTTGAGCTCACCCAGGGTGCGGAACAGCTGGTCGGCCGTACGCTGGTGGACGTCGGCCAGCACGGCCTCGGCCGGCTTGCCCCCGATCCGCTTCCCGAGCCCGAGGGCCTTGCGCCCGGCGTATCCCATCGGCAGCGCGGCCAGCTTGGCCGTCCGTGTCGCCGCTCGCCGCGGCAGACCCTTCGACGACCCCTCCGCTTCACTCATGCCGCAATTGTGCCGGTCGGTCGCAACTTGCACCCCGCGAAGTAGCCTTCCGGCATGACCTCTGAGCTGACGATCGTGACCCCGCTCGACCCCGCCGGGGAGGACCCGTTCGGCTGGCTCGAGGAGGTCGAGGGCGTCGAGGCGCTGGCCTGGGTGCGGGCGCGCAACGAGGAGGCCCACGCGAGCGTCGGCGCCGATCCCGTGTTCGCCAAGATCGAGGCCCAGATCCTCGAGGTGCTCGACTCCGACGACCGGGTGCCCGAGGTCTCCCGGCTCGGCGAGCACCTCTACAACTTCTGGCGCGACGCCGACCACGAGCGCGGCATCTGGCGGCGCACCACGCCGGAGTCGTACCGCACCGACGACCCCGAGTGGGAGATCCTGCTCGACCTCGACGCGCTCGCCGCCGAGGAGGGCGAGAGCTGGGTCTGGCACGGCGCCTCGGTGCTCCGGCCCGAGCCGGGCGAGCCGTGGCGCAAGGTGCTCGTCGACCTCTCCCCGGGCGGCTCGGACGCCGACGTGACCCGGGAGTTCGACCTGGTCGAGAAGGCGTTCGTGGCCCCCGAGGACGGTGGCTTCACCCGTGCCGTCGAGCAGGGCGGCGCCAAGGGCGCGCTCTCCTGGTGCGGTCCGGACGCGGTCTACGTCTACACCGACTTCGGCCCCGGCTCGCTGACCCCGAGCGGCTACCCGCGGATCGTGAAGCTGTGGCGCCGCGGCACCCCGTTCGAGGACGCGGCGGTGGTCTACGAGGGCACCGACGAGGACATGTACATCTCCGCCCGCCGCATCCACACCCCCGGCTTCGAGCGCGACCTGGTCAGCCGCTCGATCGCGTTCTACAAGTCCGAGACGTACGTCGCCACCGACCCCGGCACGCCCGAGCAGACGCTCACCAAGCTCGACATCCCCGACTCGGCCGAGGCCGGTTTCCACCGGGAGTGGCTGGTGATCGAGCTGCGCGACGAGTGGACCCCGACGGAGACGACGTACGCCGCCGGGTCCCTGCTCGCGATCGAGGCCGACCGGTTCCTGGCCGGCGAGCGCGACCTGACCGTCCTCTTCGAGCCCACCGCGAAGACCTCGCTCGCCGGGGCGACCTGGACCCGCAACCACCTCGTCCTCAACGTGTTCGAGGACGTGAAGAACCGGTTGCACGTCCTGACCCCGCCGGCGCCGGCGCCGGCGCCGGCGTCGGGGGAGTGGGTGCGCTCGGAGTTCCCGGCGACCGACCCGGTGGCCGCTGTCGGCACCCGTGCCGTCGACGCGGTCGAGTCGGACGAGGTCTGGGTCGTGACCAGCGGCTACCTGACCCCGGCGACGTACGGCCTGACCACGATCGGCGCCGAGACCGTCGAGCCGCTCAAGTCCGCGCCGGCCTGGTTCGACACCGACGGGCTGCGGGCCGAGCAGCGCTTCGCCACCTCGGCCGACGGCACCCGGATCCCCTATTTCATCGTCGGCTCCGCAGCCGCCCTCGACGGCAGCGCCGGCCCGGTCCCGACGCTGCTCTACGGCTACGGCGGCTTCGAGATCCCGATGACCCCGGGCTACTCCGCCGGCGTCGGCCGGGCCTGGCTCAGCGAGGGCGGCGTCTATGCGGTCGCCAACATCCGCGGGGGAGGGGAGTACGGCCCGGCCTGGCACCAGGCGGCGCTGAAGGAGAACCGGCACAAGGCCTACGAGGACTTCGCCGCCGTCGCCCGCCACCTCGCCGAGACCGGCGTGACCGACGCCGACCACCTCGGGATCCAGGGCGGCTCCAACGGCGGGCTGCTGACCGGCAACATGCTCACGCTCTACCCCGAGCTGTTCGGCGCCGTCGTGATCCAGGTGCCGCTGCTGGACATGAAGCGCTACTCCCACCTCCTCGCCGGAGCGTCGTGGATGGCCGAGTACGGCGACCCGGACGTGCCGGAGGAGTGGGAGTACATCCGGATGTTCTCGCCCTACCATCTGCTCGACGGCTCGAAGACCTACCCGCCGGTCCTGCTCACCACCTCCACCAAGGACGACCGGGTCCACCCCGGCCACGCCCGCAAGATGGCCGCGCTGCTGGCCGCGACCGGCAAGGACGTCACCTACTACGAGAACATCGAGGGTGGCCACGGCGGCGCCGCCAACAACGCGCAGTCGGCCCACCTCTCCGCCTTCGCCTGGACGTTCCTGCGCGAGCGGCTCGGCCTGGGCTGAGCCGTCACGAGGCGGGCTCGGTGACCTCCAGGACCACCACCGGAGTCTGGTGCGAGCGCCGGGCGGCGAAGTCGTCGAGGTCGCCCCACCCGTCGTCGGCGGCGGCGAGCATCGCCCACAGCCGCTCGCGCTCGGGTCCGGTGGCCTCGTGGGCGCGCACCTGCCGTGGCCCGTCGACGGTCTCGGCGAGGGCTTCGGGCCGGGCCTTCAGGTTGAGCCACCAGGCGGGTGGCGGGTCGGCCCAGCCGTTCATCGCCAGCGTGACGTACGTCGACCCGTCGGGGACGTAGGACAGGATGACCGAGCGCTCCTGCCCGGTGCGGCGCCCGACCGTGGTCAGCCGGAGCATGCCGGCCCGGTCCGGGCGTGGACGGCGCAGGAAGCGGGCGCCGCCCGCTGCGTACAGCCGGCGGTGGAACCACCACGCGGCGCGGATGAACCAGCGTGGCGGAAGCCACGCGGAGCCGTGTTTCTCGTCGGTCGACATCGTTGCCTCCACTGGGCGGACGGACCCGAGATCCACTGGTCCGCCCAGGCTAGCGATCCCCGCGGGCCCGGCGCCTCGGTGAGATCCCTGAGATCTGCTCCGAGGATCTGCGCCGAGGATCCGCTCCGGCGAGCTGCCCCGACCGAACGACTGACAGATACTGGGACGGTGATCTCAGATCATGGGACGCGCGATAGGGTGAGGTGACACGGCGCGACACATGGGGTTAACGTGTGGGCATGCTGCACAGCATTCTCGTACTTATCAGGCGCGTCGCCTAGGAGCCACTGGCCCCAGACGACGCGTCTCCCTCCGTTGCCCGCCGGGCCGGAGGGTTTTTTGTTGCACAAGCAACCCCACGAGATCCCATGAGTAGAAGCTCCGAGGAGTAGGACGGCGGACATGAGCGAGCAGATGACAGGCGCACAGAGCCTGATCAAGTCGCTGGAAGCAGCGGGGGCCGAGAACATCTTCGGCATTCCGGGAGGAGCGATCCTTCCGGCGTACGACCCGCTGATGGACTCGAAGATCCGCCACATCCTCGTACGCCACGAGCAGGGCGCCGGCCACGCGGCCCAGGGCTACGCCGCCGCGACCGGCAAGGTGGGGGTCTGCATGGCGACGTCCGGTCCGGGCGCGACCAACCTCGTCACCCCGCTTGCCGACGCCAACATGGACTCCGTGCCGATGGTGGCCATCACCGGCCAGGTCGGCGCGGCGATGATCGGCACCGACGCCTTCCAGGAGGCGGACATCCGCGGCATCACGATGCCGGTCACCAAGCACAGCTTCCTCATCACCGACCCGGCGGAGATCCCGCTCCGGGTCGCTGAGGCCTTCCACCTCGCCTCCTCCGGGAGGCCGGGTCCGGTCCTCGTCGACGTCACCAAGTCGGCGTTGCAGGCCACCACCACCTACCGGTGGCCGACCGAGCTCCACCTGCCGGGCTACCGCCCGGTGACCAGGCCGCACGCCAAGCAGATCCGCGAGGCTGCGCGCCTGATGCTGGAGGCCAAGAAGCCTGTCCTGTACGTCGGTGGCGGCACGATCCGCTCCGGCGCCCACCGCGAGCTCCTGCAGCTGGCCACGCTCACCGGTATCCCGGTCGTGACCACGCTGATGGCGCGCGGCGCCTTCCCCGACTCCCACCCGCAGCACCTCGGTATGCCGGGCATGCACGGCACCGTCGCCGCGGTCGCCGGCCTGCAGAAGTCCGACCTGATCATCAGCCTGGGCGCCCGCTTCGACGACCGTGTCACCGGCAACCTGGACTCCTTCGCCCCCAACGCCAAGGTGATCCACGCCGACATCGACCCGGCCGAGATCGGCAAGAACCGCTACGCCGACGTCCCGATCGTGGGCGACGTGCGCGAGGTCCTCGCCGACCTGATCGCGGTGCTCACCGCCGAGAAGGAGGCCGGCAAGGAGGGCGACTACGAGGGCTGGATCGCCTTCGTCGCCGGGATCAAGAAGCAGTACCCGCTCGGCTACGACCTCCCCGCCGAGGGCCTCTCGCCGCAGTACGTCATCGAGCGGCTCGGCAAGATCTCCGGCGAGGACACGATCTTCACCGCCGGTGTCGGCCAGCACCAGATGTGGGCCGCGCAGTTCATCGGCTACGAGCACCCCAACACCTGGATCAACTCCGGTGGCCTCGGCACGATGGGCTACTCCGTCCCGGCCGCCATGGGCGCCAAGGTCGGCTGCCCGGACTCCACGGTGTGGTCGATCGACGGCGACGGCTGCTTCCAGATGACCAACCAGGAGCTGGCCACCTGCGCGATCGAGGGCATCCCGATCAAGGTCGCCATCATCAACAACGACAACCTCGGCATGGTGCGCCAGTGGCAGACGCTCTTCTACGGCGAGCGCTACTCCAACACCAACCTGCAGGGCCATGGCCAGCCGAAGCGCATCCCCGACTTCCCCAAGCTGGCCGAGGCCATGGGCTGCGTCGGCCTGGCCTGCGACTCCGCCGACGACGTCGATGCCACCATCGAGAAGGCCATGGAGATCAACGACATGCCCGTCGTCGTCGACTTCCGGGTCAACAAGGACGCCATGGTGTGGCCGATGGTCGCCGCCGGCTCCTCCAACGACGAGATCCAGTACGCGCGCGACCTCGCGCCCGAGTTCGACGAGGACGACCTCTGATGAGCATCCAGCCCGTGAAGACCGGCGGCAAGCACACGCTGAGCGTCCTGGTCGAGAACAAGCCCGGCGTCCTGGCCCGTGTGGCCGCGCTCTTCTCGCGCCGCGGCTTCAACATCGAATCCCTCGCGGTGGGACCGACCGAGCACGACGAGGTCTCCCGCATGACGGTCGTCGTCAACCTCGAGAACACCCCCCTCGAGCAGGTCACCAAGCAGCTCAACAAGCTGGTCGAGGTGATCAAGATCGTCGAGCTCGAGCCCGAGACGCGCGTCCAGCGTGCGCTCATGCTGGTCAAGATCACCGCCACCACGGAGACCCGCAGCCAGGTGCTCGACACCATTCAGCTCTTCCGCGCCAAGGTCGTCGACGTGTCCACCGACACCGTCATCGTCCAGCTGGCCGGCAACACCGGCAAGCTCAATGACTTCCTCCGGGTCATCGAGCCCTTCGGTATCCGTGAGCTCTCCCAGTCCGGCATGGTCGGCATGGGCCGCGGCTCCCGGTCGATCTCCGAGCGCAGCCTGCGATCCGTGGCTGTGCCCGCTCCGCCTTCCGCGGTCTGAACCCCTATCAAACACAACTAAAGGAGAAGCCCTCGTGGCTGAGATTTTCTACGACGACGACGCCGACCTCGCGCTGATCCAGGCGAAGAAGGTCGCCGTCATCGGCTACGGCAGCCAGGGCCACGCCCACGCGCTCAACCTGCGTGACTCCGGTGTGGACGTGCGCATCGGCCTGCAGCCCGGCTCGAAGTCGACCCCGAAGGCCGAGGAGGAGGGCTTCAAGGTCCTCAGCCCCGCCGACGCGGCCGCCGAGGCCGACGTGATCGTCATCCTCGCTCCCGACCAGCACCAGCGCGGTCTCTACAACGACCAGCTCGCGCCCCACGTGACCGCCGGCAAGACCCTCGTCTTCGGCCACGGCTTCAACGTGCGCTTCGGCTACATCAAGGCGCCCGAGGGCGTCGACGTGATCCTGGTGGCCCCGAAGGCCCCGGGCCACACGGTCCGTCGTGAGTACGTCGCCGGCCGCGGCATCCCGGACATCATCGCCGTCGAGCAGGACGCCTCCGGTTCCGCCTGGGACCTCGCGAAGTCCTACGCCAAGGGCATCGGCGGCACCCGCGCCGGCGTCATCAAGACGACCTTCACCGAGGAGACCGAGACCGACCTCTTCGGCGAGCAGGCCGTGCTCTGCGGCGGCGTGTCCCACCTGGTCCAGGCCGGGTTCGAGACGCTGACCGAGGCCGGCTACCAGCCCGAGATCGCCTACTTCGAGGTGCTCCACGAGCTCAAGCTCATCGTCGACCTGATGTGGGAGGGCGGCATCGCCAAGCAGCGCTGGTCGATCTCCGACACCGCTGAGTACGGCGACTACGTCTCCGGCCCGCGCGTCATCGGCCCGCAGGTCAAGGAGACCATGCAGCAGGTGCTCGCGGAGATCCAGGACGGCTCCTTCGCCGCCCGCTTCATCGCCGACCAGGACAACGGTGCGGTCGAGTTCCAGAAGCTGCGCGAGGAGGAGGCCGGTCACCCGATCGAGGCCACCGGCAAGGCCCTGCGCGCCCACTTCTCGTGGAGCCAGACCGACGACGACTACACCGAGGGTTCGGCCGCCCGCTGACCCGAAGTTCGCCGAGTCGGCGCGACTGTCCCAGAAAACGGGCCCGAGTCGGCGCGTCTGTCCCAGAGTCTTGGGACAGACGCGCCGACTCGGCGGTTTTGAGCGGGACAGTTGCGCCGACTCGGCGGGTTATTTGACCTCGGACTTGAGGACCAGGCGGAGGCCGACGAGCATCGGGATCACCAGCCAGATCAGGCCGGCGACGCCGAGTTGGGCCCACATCTTGTCGGTCATCTCGGAGTACAGGTTCATCGTCGCCCAGTTGAGGTCGAACCAGGTCGCGTGCTCGGCCCACCAGGTGTTGGTCGAGGCGAGCGCCGAGGAGACGCCGGGCAGGACGAGGGCGTAGACGAAGTACGCCACGATCGCGGCCGGCGAGCTGCGGAAGAGCGTGCCGAGCATGAAGCCCATGAACATCCCGATCTCGCTGGCCAGGGTGACCCGGGCGAGCTCGGCGAAGGAGAGGTTCCAGACGGGGTCGAGATCCATGACGGCTGCCACGCCGAGGTAGCCCAGGGCGCCGACGAGTGCTGCGACCGCGATGGCGACGACTCCGACCAGGGCGGTGACCACGGCCTTCGCACTGATCACGCGACCACGTCCGGGCACCAGGGTGAAGGTCGTCAGCGCGCTGCGAGCGCTCCACTCACTCGTGACGGCGAGCACCGCGATCATCGGCAGGATCACGGACATCGGGATGCCCCACGCACTCGCGAAGCCCTCGTAGTCGAGGTTGTCGGCGTCCACGAAGATGATCGTGGCCGCGGTCGCGGCCAGGGAGAGCACGACCAGGCTGGCCATCAGCCAGAACCCCGAGCGGGTGTCGAACATCTTGCGCAGCTCGATGCCGGCGATCCGGCCGAAGGGGATCGGGGCGGGCACGGGCCGCTCGCGGCGGCGTACCGCAGCCGGGCCGGCCGGCTCCGGGGCGATGGTCGTGGTGGTCATGCTGCTTCCCCTTCCGGGGTCTGGAGGTGGTCACGCTGGGTCTCTGCGGTGAGCTGGAGGAACATCTCCTCCAGCCCGGCGCCGTCGGCGGCGCGGAGCTCGGCCAGCACCAGCCCGGCGTCGAAGGCGATCTGGCCGACGGTGGTGAGGTCGGCGTCGCTGCGGACGGCGCCCTCGGAGGTGATCTCGGCGGTGTGCCCGGCCCGCTGGAGGGCCCGGCCGAGCGAGGTGGGATCACTGGAACGGGCGTACGTCTCGCCGCTGGCGAGCAGCTCCTGCTTGGTGCCCTGCGCCACGATCCGGCCGTTGCCGATGACCACGATGTCGTCGGCGATCACCTCGATCTCGTGCAGCAGGTGCGAGGAGAGCAGCACGGTGCCGCCGTCGTCGGCGAAGCCGCGCAGCAGGTCGCGCATCCAGCGGATGCCGGCCGGGTCGAGGCCGTTGGCGGGCTCGTCGAGGATCAGGACCTCGGGGTCTCCGATCAGGGCCGTCGCGATCCCGAGCCGCTGCCGCATCCCTAGGGAGTAGTTGCGTACGCGGCGCCCGGCCTCGTCCTCGGTCAGGCTGACCCGCGCGAGGGTCTCGGCGACGCGGGACTTCGGCAGGCCCATGGTGCGGGCGGCCAGCGTCAGGATCTCGCGGCCGGTGCGACCGCCGTGCTGGGCGGAGGCGTCGAGCAGGACGCCGACCTCGCGGCCCGGGTTGGGCAGCTGCGAGAAGTGGCGGCCGAGGAGGTGGGCGCTGCCGGAGGACGGATCGGTGAGTCCGACCAGGATGCGCATGGTCGTGGACTTGCCGGCGCCGTTGGGGCCGAGGAAGCCGGTCACCCGGCCGGGCTCGGCTGTGAAGGTCACGTTGTCGACGGCCGTGAACCTGCCGTACCTCTTGGTGAGGGCATCGATCTGGATCATGCTCCGAGCCTCGCGCCCCGGCATGCTCACGCGCGTCGGGCAGATCCCTGGCAGATCCCTGGACGGTTCCTGGGCCTACCCCTGATCTCCCCTGAGACGATCTCAGGGGAGATCAGTCCGTTGCGGAATGTTTCGTACCGAACCAAACGTTCCCGTCACATGCGTATTGATGTCTGGTCCGACGTCGTCTGTCCCTGGTGCTACATCGGCAAGCGCCATCTCGAGGAAGCCCTCGAGCGCTTCGAGCACAGCGACGACGTCGAGATCGTCTACCACTCCTTCGAGCTCGACCCGACCGCTCCCGAGGTCCCGGTGGAGACCACCGTCGAGGCCCTCGCGAAGAAGTTCGGCGCCTCGGTCGACCAGGCCCGCGAGCTGATGAAGCGGGCCAACGAGCCTGCCGCGGCGGCCGGCCTGGAGTTCCGCCACGAGGACACCCCGCACGCGCGGACCATCGACGCCCACCGGCTGCTCCACCTCGCCAAGGCCGAGGGCAAGCAGGCCGCGCTCAAGGAGGAGCTGCTCGCTGCGTACTTCACCCGCGGGGAGTCGATGGGTGACCACGCCGTGCTGAAGCAGTCCGCCGTGAACGTCGGTCTCGACGCCGGCCGGGTGGACGAGGTGCTCGCCAGCGAGGAGTTCGCCGGCGACGTCCAGGCCGACATCGAGCAGGCCCGCGCCTACGGCGCCACCGGGGTGCCGTTCTACGTCGTCGAGGGGAAGTACGGCGTCTCCGGCGCCCAGCCGACCGACCTGTTCAGCCAGCTGCTGGAGAAGGTGCACGCCGAGACCAGGCCCGCGCTCACGATCGTCGGTGACGGCGACGCCTGCGGACCCGACGGCTGCGCGATCTGACGAGGCTCTGAACAGCCGAACCGAAGGACAAGCCCAGAAAAATTCTGGGTCCCGCCCTACAAGGTGAGCCTAACCTAACGTTAGGCTGCGGGAATGCTTCCAACGTTCGTCATCGGCCTGCGCGAGGGGCTCGAGGCGGCGCTGATCGTGTCGATCATCGCCACCTTCCTGCGCCGCAACCGCGCCCCGCTGCGCGGGCTGTGGATCGGGGTCGGCGCCGGCATCGGGCTGAGCGTCGCCGTCGGTGTCGCGCTGCGCCTGCTCGAGCAGGCGCTGCCGCAGCGGCAGCAGGAGATGCTCGAGTGCGTCATCGGCGTGATCGCCATCGTGTTCGTGACCGGGATGATCCGCTGGATGCACACCCACGCCCGCAGCCTCAAGGGCGAGCTCGAGAAGGCGGCGGCCGCGGCGCTGGGCGCCGGCACGCTGACCGCGATGGCGCTGATGGGCTTCCTGGCCGTGCTGCGCGAGGGTTTCGAGACCTCCGTCTTCCTGCTCGCCACGATCCAGAACGCCACCAGCGCCCCGGCCGCGATCCTCGGCGCCCTCCTCGGTCTGGCCATCTCCATCGGGCTCGGCTGGGGGATCTACGCCGGCGGCCTGCGCCTCAACCTGAAGATGTTCTTCCAGGTCACCGGGGTCTTCCTGGTCTTCGTCGCTGCCGGGCTGGTGATGTTTGCGCTGCGCACCGGGCACGAGGCGGGCTGGGTGACCGTCGGCCAGGGCCGCACGGTCGACCTGTCCTGGCTCATCCCCAACGGCTCGGTGCGCTCGGCCGTGATCACCGGGATCCTCGGCGTCCCCGCCGACCCGCGCGTGATCGAGGTGCTCGGCTGGCTCGCCTACCTGGTGCCGATGCTCGCGATGCTGCTCCTGCCCGCCCGGCTGCGCCCGGGCGCCGCGCTCGCGCGACGGCTGCGGATCGGCGGCGCCGTCGCCGCCGTGGCCGTCGCCGCCGTGCTCTTCGTCCTCGTGCCGCTGCCGGGCGTCGACGTGCCCCGCGAGGCACCGCTGGCGGACGGACGTACGGCGGTGCTGGCCGTCTCGGGTGACCGGGCGACCCTGACCGCCGACGGCGAGAAGATCGAGCTCGGCAACCCCACCGACCACACCGGCAACGCCGACACCGCCTGGCACGCGGAGGGTTCCGGCGACCTGCCGGCCACCCTCACCGCGGGGGACCTGCTCACCTACACCGGCAACAGGGTCCCAGTCGGCCTCAACCTCACCACCGCGCCGGGCCCCTACGAGGCCCGCTGGACCGACACCACCCGTCACACGGTGCTGAGCCGTGACGACGGCCTGGTCGACGTACGCACCACCGGCAAGCTCCTGCTCACGATCGAGGGCGGCGGCCTGATCTCGCCGCGCACCTTCACCGTCGACGGCGCCGCGCTGCAGGTCGAGGAGACCTACGCGGCCGACCTGTCGGCGACGATCGCCGAGGCGGACCGAGCCGCCCACGACCGGCTGCTGTGGAAGCACTGGGTGCCGGTCGCCCTCATCGTCCTCGCCGGGCTGCTGCTGTGGCAGTCCCTGCGCAGGCCCGGCCGCGCCACCGAACCGCGCGCCGTCAACGACCCCGGCCACGAAGGGCCTCGGGAGTCATCAGTGGAAGGAACCACCCATGTCGCGTAAGGCGATCTCCGTTGCAGCACTCACCGCGCTGTGCCTGACCGGCCTCGCTGCCTGCGGCAGCGACACCGACGACTCGGCGGCGCCGAAGAAGAAGGGCGCGAGCCAGGTCGCGGTGAAGCTGGTCAGCGGCTCCGACGGTGACGTCTGCGAGCTCGACACTGACACCGCCGCTGCTGGACCGGTGACCTTCACGGTCGTCAACGAGTCGGCGGCCGGGGTCACCGAGGTCGAGCTGATGGACGGCCAGAAGATCCTCGGCGAGAAGGAGAACCTCGCCCCGGGCCTGCCCGAGGTGTCCTTCACCCTCACCCTCGGCGGTGGTGACTACGAGGTCTACTGCCCGGGCGCCACCGAGGAGCGGATCCCCTTCGAGGTCACCGGCGAGGCCGCGGCGGAGCCGACCGGCGACACCGCCGAGCTGCTCGCCGCGGGCGCGAAGGACTACACGACCTACGTCAACACGCAGCTCGATGCGATGGTCGTCGGTGTCCAGGAGCTGCAGAAGGCCGTCGACTCGGGCGACGTCGCCGCGGCCCAGAAGGCCTACGCCGACGCCCGCCCCTTCTACGAGAAGATCGAGTCCGACGTCGAGGGCTTCGTGATGGAGGGCTTCGACCCGACCGACAACAAGGGCAACCTCGACTACCTGATCGACATGCGCGCCTCCAACCTCGACGAGGCGGTCGGCTGGAGCGGCTTCCACGCCGTCGAGCGTGACCTGTTCGAGGCGAAGAAGATCACCGACCAGACCAAGAAGTACGCCGCCGACCTGGTCACCAACGTCACCAAGCTCGCCGAGGTCGGCAAGACCCTGGAGTTCAAGCCCGAGGACCTCGCCAACGGTGCCGCCGCGCTGCTCGAGGAGGTCCAGTCGGGCAAGATCACCGGCGAGGAGGAGGCCTACAGCCACATCGACCTGGTCGACTTCGCCAACAACGTCGAGGGCGCTCAGCAGGCCTACGCCGCGCTCCGCCCGGGTCTGGAGAAGATCGACGCCGAGCTGGTCAAGACCATCGACGGGCGCTTCACCGCCGTCACCGACGACCTCGAGGGCTACAAGGACCCGACGGCGCTGGGTGGCTACCGTCCCTACACCGCCGAGCTGAAGGCCTCCGACGGCAAGAAGCTGTCGGCCACGGTGCAGTCGCTGCAGGACGTGCTCGGCCGGCTGGCGGAGAAGGCAGCGACGGCCTGATGACCACCGAAGGCAAGGGCTTCTCCCGGCGCCGGCTCATCGCCGGCGCCGGGGGTGGCGTCGCGGCCGGCGCGGCGGCGGGCTTCCTCGGTGGCCGTGTCGCCGCGCCCGCCGAAGCGGCAGCCTCTGACGGGCTCGACCTCTCCCAGGCGTACGACTTCTACACCGGCGACCACCAGGTCGGCATCGCCACGCCGCCGCAGCGGCACCTGGTCTTCATGTCCCTCGACGTCGTCGAGGGCACCACGGCCGAGCAGCTGAAGGTGCTCTTCGCACGCTGGTCGGCGGCGATGGCGACGATGATGAAGGGCAACCCGGTCGGCTCCGTCGAGCCGACGCGGAGCAACGGCGTACCGCAGGACACGGGGGAGGCGTACGACCTCTCGCCGGCCTCGCTCACCGTCACCCTCGGGCTCGGGCCCAAGCTCTTCGACGACCGCTTCGGCCTGGCGGGCCGGGGCCCGAAGCTGCTCGCCGAGATCCCGCGGCTGCCCTCCGACGAGCTCAAGCCCGAGCTGTGCGGTGGCGATCTCGCGCTGCAGGCGTGCGCCGACGACCCGCAGGTGGCCTACCACGCGATCCGCGACCTGATCCGGATCGGACGCGGCCTGGTCACCACCCGCTGGACCGTGCTCGGCTTCGGTCGCGCCTCCGCGGGCAAGGGGCAGAAGACGCCGCGCAACCTGATGGGCCTCAAGGACGGCACCCGCAACATCAAGTCCGAGAAGGACCTCGACGAGTTCGTCTGGGTCGCCGATCAGGACGAGCCGGTGTGGATGCAGGGCGGCAGCTACCTGGTCACCCGCAAGATCAACATGGACATCGAGGTCTGGGACGGCACGACCATCGACACCCAGCACGTCACCATCGGTCGCGACAAGGCCGAGGGTGCGCCGCTGGGCGGCGAGAAGGAGTTCGACACCCCGGACTTCAAGGCCGTACGCGACGGCAAGCCGGTCATCGATCCGACCTCGCACGTCGCGCTGGCGGCCTCGGAGAACAACGGCGGCGCCAAGATCCTGCGCCGCGGCTACAACTTCACCGACGGGCTCAACTCGCTCGGTCAGCTCGACGCCGGGCTGTTCTTCATCGCCTTCATGAAGGACCCCGCGACCTTCGTCGACCTGCAGCGCAAGCTCGGGCGCGTCGATCTGCTCAACGAGTACATCGCCCACGTCGGCTCGGCGATCTTCGCCGTCCCGCGCGCGCCGAAGTCAGGCCACTTCCTGGCCCAGGAGCTCTTCGACTAGGTCGGTGGATGCTCACCGAGGTGACTCGGTGAGCATCGCGGCAGCCTCAGCGCTTGGTGGCGAGCAGGACGCTCGTGTCGGGGGCGACCATCACCTCGACGGTGGTGAAGCGCTCGTCGGTGAGCCACGACTCGCGCAGGCTGTCCACGCGGCCGTAGACGATCGGCGGCCACAGGTCGGTGGGGATGAGGTCGTCGATGACGACGATGCCGCCCTCCTCGACGAGGTCGGCGAGCTGGTCGGGGGAGACCCCGCCCGGGGTCTCGGCGTCCAGGAAGAGCAGTGCGAACGGGCCACGGTCGCGCAGGATCGCCCAGTCGGCAGCGATCACCTCGACCTGCGGGTCGTCGGCGAAGATCTCGGAGGCCTCCTTCGCGAGATGCTCGTCGAGTTCGGCGGAGACGATCTGGGCGGCCGCGCCGCGTACGCCGCTGCGCAGCCACGCGGTGCCGACGCCGCACCCGGTGCCGAACTCCGCCATCGTGCCGCTTCGCGTGGCCGCCAGGGTCGCCAGCAATCGTCCGGTCTCGTTGCGGCAGAACGACACATAGCCCGCGCGACGGGAGACGTCGAAGGCGCGGGTCACGATGTCTGGCAGCTCTGGAGGTGCGCTCACAGGACCAGTCTTCCCGATATCGCGTGTGAGCGCGCGCACGGGTGTCTCGGATAGCGGACCATTCGTCCAGATCGGCTCCCTGGAGGCGTCTCCCGGGTTAACGTCAGAACACCATGCGGAGCATTTTTCTCGTACTCGAGTGCCGCGACGGGGCCCGGCGGTAACGACCGCAGGAGAAGCCACCTCGTCGCGGTGGCTTCCGTCTTCTAAAAGACCCCGGCTTCTCTCCCACACCCCTCTGTTTCCCGAAGTGTGAAGGAAGAAGCCATGTACGCGATGTACCCCGAAAGCCCCGAGTACCGAGAGTGGGGTCCGGCGAGCCACAACCCGGACAACCCGCACAGCGTCGAGAACACGATCGCCGCGGTCCAGCAGGCGCTCGACCTGCGGGACAACGGCGGCCAGCAGCCCGACGACAACTAGTCTCGCCGTATGTCTACGACCAACCTCGCAGTGATCCCCGGCGACGGCATCGGGCCGGAGGTGACCGCCGAGGCGCTGAAGGTGCTCGAGGTCGCTTCTCCGGTGAAGTTCGAGCAGACCCGATACGACCTGGGCGCCGAGCGCTATCTCGCCACCGGTGAGGTGCTTCCCGAGTCCGTTCTCGCCGAGATCAAGGAGCAGGACGCGATCCTGCTCGGCGCGGTCGGCGGCAAGCCCAACGACCCGAACCTGCCTCCCGGCATCCTCGAGCGCGGGCTGCTGCTCAAGCTCCGCTTCGAGCTCGACCACTACGTCAACCTCCGTCCGAGCCGGCTCTTCCCGGGGGCGACCTCCCCGCTGTCGGCCGAGGTGCTGAACAAGGGCGAGATCGACTTCGTGGTCGTGCGCGAGGGCACCGAGGGCCTCTACACCGGCAACGGTGGCGCGATGCGGGTCGGAACCCCGCACGAGGTCGCCACCGAGACCTCGGTCAACACCGCTTACGGCGTGGAGCGGGTCGTACGCGACGCCTTCGCCCGCGCGCAGGCGCGTCCGCGCAAGAAGCTGACGCTGGTCCACAAGACCAACGTCCTCGTCAACGCCGGCTCGCTGTGGTGGCGGATCACCCAGCAGGTCGCCGAGGAGTTCCCCGACGTCACCGTGGACTACCTCCACATCGACGCGGTGATGATCTTCCTCGCCACCGACCCGGCCCGCTTCGACGTGATCGTCACCGACAACATCTTCGGCGACATCATCACCGACCTCGCCGCTGCCATCACCGGCGGCATCGGCCTGGCCGCCTCCGGCAACATCAACTCCACCCGGGAGTTCCCCTCGATGTTCGAGCCCGTCCACGGCTCAGCCCCCGACATCGCCGGCCAGCAGAAGGCGGACCCCACAGCGGCCATCCTGTCCGGGGCCCTTCTGCTCGAGCACCTCGGCCACCCCGAGGCTGCCGCCGCCATCGACGCCGCCGTGCTCGCCGACCTCTCCGAGCGCGGCTCCGAGCCGCGTACGACCTCTGAGGTCGGCGACGCGATCGCCGCGCGCGTAACCAGCTAGACGCTCAACCCTGACGGGGCCGGGCGCAGAGATGCTGCGCCCGGCCCTTCGTCTGTCCTCATCACTTACCCGGCCCGCATTAGCACAGCTCTCGCAGAACAGGACTAATCTCATGCCCATGGAGATCAGCACCACATTGTCGACCCAACCGGCCACCGACAAGCAGCTCGCGGAGGTCCTGGCGAACCCAGGCTTCGGCAACCATTTCACCGACCACATGCTGACCGTCGAGTGGACGCCCGAACAGGGTTGGCACAACGGTCGCATCGAGGCGTACGCACCGATCAGCCTGGACCCGTCGGCAGCAGTGCTGCACTACGCCCAGGAGATCTTCGAGGGCATGAAGGCCTACCGGCATGCCGACGGCTCGATCTGGTCCTTCCGGCCCGAGGCGAACGCCGCCCGGATGGCTCGCTCGAGCGAGCGGCTGGCGCTGCCCGTCCTCGAGATCGAGGACTTCGTGCAGACCGTGTTCGACCTCGTCAAGGTCGACCAGCGCTGGGTGCCCGAGGCGTCCGAGACCGATGAGAAGAGCCTCTACCTGCGGCCGTTCATGTTCGCCTCCGAGGCGTTCCTCGGCGTCCGCCCGGCCCAGCACGTCACCTACATGGTCATCGCCTCGCCCGCCGGCTCCTACTTCAAGGGCGGCGTGAAGCCGGTGCGGATCTGGCTCACCGAGGACTACACCCGCGCCGGCCGCGGCGGCATGGGCGCGGCCAAGACCGGTGGCAACTACGCCTCCTCCCTGGTCGCCCAGGCCGAGGCCTCGGTCAACGGCTGCGACCAGGTCGTGTTCCTGGACGCGCAGGAGGGCAAGTACGTCGAGGAGCTCGGCGGCATGAACCTCTACTTCGTCCACGCCGACGGCCGGATCGTCACCCCCGAGACCGGCACCATCCTCGAGGGCATCACCCGCGCCTCCATCATCGAGCTCGCCGGCAAGCTCGGCTACACCGTCGAGGAGCGCAAGTTCGCCATCGACGAGTGGAAGTCCGGCGTCGAGTCCGGCGAGATCACCGAGGTCTTCGCCTGCGGCACCGCCGCGGTCGTCACCCCGGTCGGTGAGCTCGTCTACAACGGCGGCTCCATCGCCTCCGCCGGCGACGGCGAGGTCTGGAAGACCATCCGCAAGCAGCTGGTCGACATCCAGTTCGGTCGCGCCGAGGACACCTTCGGCTGGATGCGCAAGATCGTCTGACCCTCGACGGCCGAGACGTCAGTCGCGTCGGCCGAGACGACCGGAGCGAGGTCGAGCGGCGAGCTTGCTCGTCCGCTCGCGCCGAGCGAGGGAGTAACCGCGCGTAGCGCGGAAGCGTCACTCCGGTCGGCCGAGGTGGCATGCCCGTGCCACCTCGGCCGACGTACGTGACGTCTCGGCCTGTTGTCGGCCGTGGCCGATAAGGTTTGTGACGTGACGACAGCCCCTCGCCGTCTCCCGGCGAACCAACGGGAGACCGTTGGCGACTACGACCTGCTCTCCCTGCTGGGGCAGGGCGGGATGGGGCGGGTCCACCTGGCCAGCCACCGCACCAGTGGTGAGCGGGTGGCGCTGAAGGTGCTGCGTACGCAGTTCGTGGGTGACGAGGAGGGCCGCCAGCGCCTCGCGCGCGAGGTCTCCTCGCTGCAGCGGGTGCGGAGCCGGTGGGTGGCGGGCGTCGTCGGCGCCGACCCGTGGGGCGAGGTGCCGTGGCTGGCGACCCGCTACGTCCCGGGCCCGACGCTGCACGACCAGATCATCAACGACGGGCCGCTCTCGCGCGAGGACGTCGAGCAGCTGGCCAGCGACCTGGCCGAGGGCATCGCCGACTGCCATGCCGTCGGCGTCCTCCACCGCGACATCAAGCCGGCCAACATCATCATGGAGGGCCGCACCCCGATCCTGATCGACTTCGGTCTGGCCCGTGTCGCCGACGACCCGAAGATCACCGTGACCGGCCTGCTGATCGGCACGCCCGGCTACCTGCCGCCCGAGATCGCGGTGGGCGACCCGGCGACCCCGGCCTCGGACGTGCACTCGTGGGCCTCGGTGGTGACGTACGCAGCGACCGGCCGCCCGCCCTTCGGCGAGGGCAACCCGATGAAGCTGATGGACCGGGCCCGGCGCGGCGAGCACGACCTGGAGGGGGTGCCGCAGCCGCTGCGCGGACTGCTCGGCCAGGCGCTCTCGCCCGACCCCGCCGACCGCCCGACGCTGGACGAGGTCCGCGAGTGGCTGCGTACGCCGCGCCGGCCGTTCGTGCACAAGCCGGTCGAGCAGCTCTCGCTGAGCGACCGGGCCGAGCGGGAGAAGGCGACCACGCCGGTCGCCCCGATCGCCGTGCCGGCGGGCCCGCGACACGATCCCCGGCTGGAGAAGCTGCGCCGAGCGGCCATCTGGCTCGGCCTGCTCGCCTTCGCCGTCGGTGTCATCGCCGCCTTCCCGAGCGTCGGCTTCCTGACCGTGCTCGGCGCGGCCTGGCTGATCCGCGCCGCCACTCTGGCCGCCGGTGACCTGCGCCGCTGGCGCTGGTATCGCGGCCGCAAGTGGCACGACGCGCCTCGGCTCCTGATCGGCGCGCCCTGGCGGCTGGTCCGCTCGCTGCCGAAGACGTTCGTGGTCGGGGTGTGGGGCTTCGGGTTCGTGGTGGCGGCGGTGCTGATCGGCTACGCCCTGCAGCTCTCCCTCGAGGCGGCCCTGGGCCTGGCCGGGCTGGCGTTCGTGCTCGCGTTGTGGACCGGCTCCGGCCGTGACCGGCTGCGCGACCCGGTGACGGCGGTGGTGCGCCGGGTCTCGGCGCGGTGGGTGCCCTGGATCCTCGGGTTCGCCGTGGTCCTCACCCTGGCGCTCTTCCCGATCCAGACCCTCGCCGAGGAGGGCTCGCAGTTCTCCGGCGGCGACGAGCCGTGGTGGGTCGAGCTCCTCGGCTGGTGAGACGCCCGTCCCACGGGAGGAGATTTCGTGGCAGTATCAGGGCTATGACGAACCACGTCATCATCATTCGCTAGCGCGTCGAGCCTTGCCCGACGCGCCACCCTCTCGTTCCCGAGAGGGTTTTTTGTTGCCCAGCCCCAGGTCGACCCCGAGGACACAGAAGCCATGGAATTCCACGTCTACGACACCACTCTGCGCGACGGTGCGCAGCAGGAGGGCCTCAATCTCAGCGTCGCCGACAAGCTCGCGATCGCACGGCACCTCGACGGCCTGGGCGTCGGGTTCATCGAGGGCGGCTGGCCAGGTGCGAACCCGAAGGACACCGAGTTCTTCCGCCGAGCGGTCGACGAGCTCGATCTCAAGCACGCGCGGCTGGCGGCGTTCGGGTCGACCCGCCGGGCCGGGGTGCGGGCGGCCGACGACCCGCAGGTCGCGGCGCTGCGCGACTCGGGGGCGAGCGTCGTCACCCTGGTCGCGAAGTCCCACGACCGCCATGTCGAGCTGGCGCTGCGCACCACCCTCGAGGAGAACCTCGCGATGATCCGCGACACCGTCTCCCACCTGCGCCAGGAGGGCCAGCAGGTCTTCCTCGACGCCGAGCACTTCTTCGACGGCTACCGGGCCAACCGCGACTACGCGATGGAGGTCCTCAGGACCGCCTACGAGGCAGGCGCCGAGGTGGTCGCGCTGTGCGACACCAACGGCGGGATGCTTCCGTCCTGGGTGGCCGACGTCGTCCACGACGTCCGCGAGCACACCCACGGAGCGGTCGGGATCCACTGCCACAACGACACCGGGTGCGCCGTCGCCAACTCGCTGGCCGCCGTGGACGCCGGCGCGATGCACGTCCAGGGCTGCATCAACGGCTACGGCGAGCGTACGGGCAACGCCGACCTCGTCTCCGTCGTCGCCAACCTGCAGCTCAAGCTCGGCCGCGAGGTGCTCCCGACCGGGCTGCTGAGCGAGGCGACCCGCGTTGCTCACGCGGTCGCCGAGGTGACCAACGTGCCGCCCGCCGGCCGGCAGCCGTACGTCGGTGCCTCCGCCTTCACCCACAAGGCCGGGCTGCACGCCTCCGCGATCAAGGTCGACCCCAACCTCTACCAGCACATGGACCCGGCCGGTGTCGGCAACGACATGCGGCTGCTGGTCTCGGACATGGCCGGGCGCGCCTCGATCGAGCTCAAGGGCCGCGAGCTCGGCTACGACCTCTCCGACGACCGTGACCTGGTGACCCGGGTGACCGACCGGGTCAAGGCGCTCGAGGAGCAGGGCTACACCTTCGAGGCGGCCGACGCCTCCTTCGAGCTGCTCCTGATCGAGGAGGTCGAGGGCGCGCGTCCCTCGTTCTTCGACGTCGAGTCGTGGCGGGTCATCTCCGAGGCCCGCGGCGGCGGCCCGGAGGCTGCCTCGACCACCGAGGCGATCGTGAAGATCCATGCCGCCGGCGTACGTCACGTCTCCACGGGGGAGGGCAACGGTCCGGTCAACGCGCTCGACCAGGCGCTGCGCGCCGCGATCACGCGCGCCTTCCCGGTCGTCGCCGACTTCGACCTGATCGACTTCAAGGTGCGGCTCTTCGACCAGGGGCACGGCACCGACGCCAGGACGCGGGTGCTGATCGAGACCTCGGACGGCGTGACGTCGTGGACGACGGTCGGGGTCGGGTCGAACGTGATCGAGGCGTCGTGGGAGGCGCTGGTCGACGGGCTCACCTTCGGCCTGCGCCGGCATGTGGGCGAGACCACACCCTCGGAGGCCGCTGTCTCGGAATGAATCTCCGGACGGAGGACGTTAGACAGTTCAACATTGAACTTTCCGCGTTCTACGAGGAGAACCCGTGACCGACACCCGCATCGCCGTACTCGTTGGCAGCCTCCGCGCCGACTCCATCAACCGCAAGCTCGCCGAGAAGCTCGTCGCCGAGGCGCCTGAGGGTGTCGTGCTGGAGATCGTCGACGGCCTCGCGGAGCTGCCGTTCTTCAACGAGGACCTCGAGGCCGACCCGGGCGAGGCCGTCACCCAGTTCCGCAAGGTGATCGACGCGGCCGACCGCGTCCTCATCGTGACGCCGGAGTACAACGGCACCATGCCCGCCGTGATCAACAACGCGATCGACTGGCTCTCCCGCCCGTACGCCGCCGGCGTGCTCAAGGGCAAGGTCCTGTCGGTCGTCGGCGTCGCCCCGACACCCTACGGCGCCAAGTGGTCCCACGCCGACGCCGCCCGCTCGGCCGGCATCGGTGGCGCCATCGTCGTCGAGGACGCCATCGTCTCCCAGCCGGTCCACGAGATCGACGTCTTCACCGACGCCGACGCCCAGGCCCGCTTCAAGGAGGCCGTCGAGAAGCTCGCGGGCTTCCAGCCCGCAGCCGCCTGAGCCCCATCCAGGCGGCACCACGAGGTCAGGTCTCTCCGGGGGGAGACCTGACCTTCGTCATTTATCGCGTGCGCGATGGGGGTTTCGGCCTTAGGTTGCCGGCATGAGTGGACCCGTGAAGCAGCTCCGAGTGGTGGTCGAGGCGAAGGACTACGAGCAGGCGGTGGCGTTCTACCGCGACACACTCGGCCTTCCCGAGCAGGCCGCCTTCTCCGGCCCCGGCGATGCCCACGTGACGATCCTCGATGCCGGCCGGGCGACGCTCGAGCTCGCCAATCCCGCCCAGCACGCCTACATCGACGAGGTCGAGGTCGGTCGACCGGTGGCCGGACACGTACGCGTGGCGTTCGAGGTCGAGGACTCCGCCGGTGTCACGTCCCGGCTTGTGGAGGGTGGTGCCGCGCTGGTGGCGCCGCCCACCCGCACCCCGTGGGAGTCGCTCAACGCGCGCCTGGACGGCCCCGCCGACCTGCACCTGAGCCTCTTCCAGGAGCTGGGCGAGCCCGTGCTGGCGCCGGACTACCCGATCACCACCGAGCGGCTCCTGCTGCGTCCGATCGACGTCGAACGCGACCTGGAGGACCTGCACGCCTATCTGTCGCGGGAGGATGTGTGCCGTTACATCCCGCCGGTGCCGAAGGACCGCGACGCGTTGCGCGAGTCCTACGCGGCGTGGAAGCGCCCCTCGGTCCTGCGCCGCGAGGGCGAGGTGCTCTGCCTCGGCGTCGAGCACCGGGACAGCGGGCGGCTGATCGGTGATGTCGTGCTCTTCTGGCGCAGCAAGGAGCAGCGGTCGGGAGAGATCGGCTACGCCTTCAACCCGGATTTCCACGGACAGGGCTTCGCCACCGAGACCGCCCGGGCGCTGCTGGGGCTGGCGTTCGACGGGCTCGGCCTGCACCGGGTGACCGCCCGGGTCGACGAGCGCAACGAGGCTTCCGCGCGGGTGATCGAGCGGCTCGGGATGCGCAAGGAGGCGGTCGAGCGGGAGGCCGAGTGGTTCAAGGGGGAGTGGACGACATTGGTGCACTACGCGATGCTCGAGGACGAGTGGCGTTAGTGTGCTGGAGTGGCCGAGCTTCATGATCTGACCGCCCTGGAACAGGGAGAGCTGCTGCATCGATGCGAGGTCTCCCCGGGGGAGCTCGCCGAGCACTATCTCGACAGGATCGCCCGGCTCGACGACGTGGGTGCCTTCGTCACCGTGGCCGAGGAGCGGATCTCGACGTGTGCCCGTGAGCTCGCGGTCAAGCCGGTCGGCGCCTCACCGCTGTGGGGCGTACCCACCGCGATCAAGGACCTCAACCTCACCCGTGGGGTGCGTACGACCTTCGGGTCGGCGGCCTTCGCCTCGTTCGTCCCGGACGTGTCCGACAACGTGACGCTCTCGATCGAGGCGGCCGGGATGATCTCGCTCGGGAAGACCAACACCCCCGAGTTCGGCTCGCCCTGCTACACCGAGCCGGATGTGGCGCCGCCCGCCGTCACCCCCTGGGACCGTGCGCGGATCGCCGGCGGCTCCTCCGGAGGTGCTGCCGCGGCGGTGGCCGCCGGGCTCGTGCCGGTCGCGCAGGGGTCCGACGGCGGCGGCTCGATCCGGATCCCGGCCTCGTGCTGCGGTCTGGTCGGCCTGAAGCCGACCCGCGGGCGGATCTCGCCGTCGCCGATGTACGGCGACGCGGCCGGTCTCGCCGCCGCCGGCCCGATCGCCCGGACCGTACGGGACGCTGCGGCCTTCCTCGACGTGCTCGCGGGGCGGCGTACGGGGGACCCGTTCTGGGCCCCGGAGGAGCAGCTCCCGTTCCTGGACGCCTGTGATCGGCCGCCGGGGCGGCTGCGCATCGCCCGGTTCATCGAACCGCTGATCGCCCCGACCACGGTCGACCCCGAGTGCGTCACGGCGTGGGAGAACGCCTCCACGCTGCTGGAGTCGCTGGGCCACGAGATCGTCGACATCCCGCGGCCGCTGCCGGTCGAGGCGGTCGCGGTCTTCGAGACCGTCTGGGCCGTCGGGACCGCGATGGCGGTCGTGAACCTCACCCCTGACCAGCGCTCTCAGATCCGGCCGCTGACCCGCTGGCTCACCGAGCGGGGAGAGGCGGTCAGCGGCCCGGAGTTCGGCCTGGCGATCGCGGAGCTGCGCCGCTTCGCCGCGATGGCGCTCGAGGCGCTGGCCCCCTACGACGCTGTGCTGACGCCGACGCTCGCCACCCCGCCGCCGAAGGTCGGCGCGATCCGTGACGACGCCGATCCCGCCGGCGACTTCCAGGCCCAGAAGGAGTTCACCCCCTGGACCTCGGCCTGGAACGTCACCGGCATGCCCGCCATCTCCCTGCCCCTCCACTGGACCCCCTCCGGCCTCCCGGTCGGCGTCATGCTCGCCGCCCGTCCCGCCGAGGAGTCCCTCCTGCTCTCCCTCTCGGCGCAGATCGAGGACGCCGCTCTCTGGGACCACCGCCTCCCGCCCGGCTGGTGACCCCTCGCCGAGACCGCCGAAATGGCGAGCCGAATCTGTAGTTGTGGGTGACGAGAGTCGACTTTCGTCACCCACAACTACAGATTCGGCCGCCAGAACTACCGATTCGGCTGGGGATGGTCAGTCGCCGAGACCCCGGGCCTTGAGGGCGTCGCCGGTCTCGTGGGCGCGCGCGACGACGCGGATGACGAAGGGGGTGAGGTAGGCCCCGGGGGAGCGGCCGAGGCCGCGGGCGCGGGCGGCGTCGCGGGTCTCCTGGGCGAGGGTGAGGGTGCCGGGGAGGGCCTGGATGGCCATCGAGATCGTGAGCGCGACCCGCTCCGGGTCGAGCCCGACGCGGCGCAGCGGGCGGATCCAGTGGACCACGGCATCGAGCATCTCGGTGGTCGGCGTGGTGACGGTCAGGGTGAGCGCCACCAGGGCGAGCGAGACCAGGTCGAGCAGCGACTCCACCGCCCGTGGCAAGGTGAAGAGCCACCACTGCAGGAGCGCGACCACCACGGCGATGACGAGTACGGCACGCAGCGCCCGCGCGGTGGCGGCCAGGTCGAGCCGGCCGACGAGGGCGAGCACCACGGCAACCGCGAGGAAGGCGACGGCGAGGATCGGTCCGCGCAGCGCGACGATCGCCACGCTGATGATGGCCAGGCCGAGCAGCTTGGCGCCCACCGGAAGCCGGTGGAGCACGGTGTCACCCGGGCGGTAGATGCCGACGGTCATGCTCATCCCGCGCTGACCGCCTGCACGTAGTGCGCAACCGCGGCGTCGGCATCCCCGTCGAAGCACACCCGGCCGTCCTCGACGACGAGGACGCGGTCGCAGCGGCGTACGAGGTCGAGGTCGTGGGTGACGAGGACCAGCTGCTGCGGCAGCGAGAAGAGCAGGTCACCGACCATCCGGGTGTTGCGCAGGTCGAGCAGCGTGGTCGGCTCGTCGGTGACCAGCACGTCCGGCGAGGTGGCGAGCACACCGGCGAGGGCGAGCAGCTGACGCTGGCCCCCGGACAGCGCATGCACGCTCACCTCGGCCCGCTCGGAGAGTCCGAAGCGGGCCAGGGTCTCGAGGGCGACCTGCTTGCGGCGTACGCGATCCTTCACGGTCCGGCGCAGCGACAGCTCGACGTCCTCGACACAGGTCGGCATGACCAGCTGGGCGGCGGGATCGGTGAAGGTGAACCCGACGCGGCGGCGTACGGCAGCACCCTGACGAGCCACGTCGAGCCCGTCGACGGTGACGCGCCCGGCGCTCGGCAGCACCAGCCCGTTGATGAGACGGGCGAGGGTCGACTTGCCCGAGCCGTTGCTGCCGACGATCCCGATGCGCTGCTCGGTCAGCGACAGCGTGGTCGGCTGCAGGATGGTGCGTGAGCCGCCGAGATCCGGGGACTCGACCCGGACCTCGGCGGCCTCGAAGCGGATCTCAGGCACGTCGGGCGAGCAGCTTCGGGAAGGCGCGGTGGACCTGCGAGGCGACGACCGCGGCGACGGCCGCCTTGATGAAGTCGCCGATCCAGTAGGGAGCGTCGAACGCCGCCGCCTCGGGCAGGCCGACGTGGAGCACGAGGGCCATCCCGATGATCCCGCCGACGTGGTTGATCACGACGCCCACGACGCAGGCGGCGAAGACGAGGAGGGGGTTGGTGCGGCGGGCGCGCAGGACGTACTTCACGAGCATGCCGACGGCGAGCACCATGATCGGGAACGACCACAGGTAGCCGCCGGTCACCCCGACGAAGACGCCGGGGCCGGAGGCGTGGCCGGCGAAGACGGGCAGCCCGGCGACACCGAGGACCAGGTAGAGCACCACCGCGGCCGTGCCGCGCAGCGGACCCAGCAGGGCACCGGTCAGCAGCAGCGCGAAGCCCTGCAGCGTCAGCGGGACGCCCGCGCCGCCCATCGGGATGGCGGCGAGGTAGGAGCAGACGGCGATCAGGGCCGCGAACGCGGCGATCAGCGCGAGGTCGGTGGTGTCCAGACGCGACGCCTTGGCCGCGGGGGTCTTGTCCGTGCTTGTGGGGGACTCGGTCATACTCGCTCCTGCGTACTCAGACCTGAACCTTGGTCAGGTGAACGGTGTTCAGGTTAAGGTCGACGTACGTCTTCGTCCACTTCGTCCCACCACCCGGCCCCTGGGAGCAACATGCGATACCGCCGTGAGGACGTCGTCGCCCGCGCGCTCGAGGTTCTCGACGACTACGGTCTCGCCGACCTGACCATGCGCCGCCTGGGCACCGAGCTGGGCGTACGTCCCAGCGCGCTCTACCACCACTTCGCCAACAAGCAGTCCCTGCTGGCCGCGGTGGCCGACGAGATCCTGCTCCGGGGACGCCACGAGCAGACGGGAGCCTGGGACGTACGCGTCACCGGTGTCTGCACCGACCTGCGCGACTCGCTCCTGGCCTACCGCGACGGTGCCGAGGTGGTCGCCACCGTGTGGGCCTTCGGGCTCGGCGCCACACAGCCCTACGACGACCTCGTCGCGGCGCTGAACGACGGTGGCCTCGGCGACCTCGCCCCGACCGCCGCCCGCACCCTGCTCCACTTCGTCTACGGCCACGCCGTCGACGAGCAGACCCACCGCCAGGCCGCCGCCGCGGGCGCCATCGAGGACGACGTACGCGACACCGACGACTTCATCACCGGCCTCGGCCTGATCGCCGCCGGCATCTCCATGGCCAAGGCCGTCCGCGAGGCCTCGGCCGACCGCTGAGGTCGCGGCGCTCGCGGTCAGACCGAGTCGACCTCCGCGCCGTGCAGCTCGGCGAGCAGCACGGCTCCGGCGAGGTCGAGCTTCGTGCCGCGCAGCGATGCCACGGTGAGGTCGACGCGGTCGAGGTCGGCGCCGCGGAGATCGGCGCCGTGCAGCGTTGTCTCCTGGACCGTGGCTCCGCCGAGCTGCGCGTCTCGCAGCACCGCGTCGGTGAGGTCGGCCAGCGACAGGTCGGCATCGCGAAGATCCAGCCCGGAGAGGTCGAGCCGGGCGAGGTTGGCTCCGCGCAGCGAGACCCCGCGCCAGACGCCTCCGGTGACCTTCAGCGGCCGCAGGGTGCAGTCCGAGAACTCGGTGCCACTGAGCTTGCAGCCGTCGAAGGTCGCGTCGAAGAAGTTGGTCCGCCGGAAGTCGCAGCCGACGAATGCCGAGCCGACGTGGGTCGAGGCGTTGAACCGGCCGCCGTGGAAGACGCAGTTCTCGAAGAGCGCGGCCGACGTCGTCGCCTCGGTCAGGTCGACGTCGGTGAAGACGCAGTCGACGAACCTCGCCCCGGTGAGATCTGCTGCGTACCAGTCCTCGCTGCGGAAGTGCTCGTCGGTCGCCTCGGCGGGTGGGTTCGACATGGCGCCCACCCTGCCACCGACCACCGACACTCAGTCGTGCCGGCCGAACCAGTCGTCGAGGAGCGGCCAGGTGGTCTCACGCGCAGCACGGCCGGTGAGCAGGCCGAGATGGCCGCCCGGAACGACCTCGAAGCGGAGCTCCTTGGCGCTGGTGAGCAGATCGACCAGCGGCCGGACCGAGGCGACAGGCCCGATGCCGTCGTTGGCACCCGCGACGACGATGGTGGGCTGCTTGATGTCGCGCAGGTCGACGATGTGGTCGCCGAGATCGATCTTCCCGCCGAACAGCGCGTTGGTGCGGAAGAAATGGTGGTAGAGCTGCCCGAACGTCCGCCCCGGGTAGGCGATGATGTTGTCGGTGAACCGGTCGACCGCCTCGAGCTGGGCGAGGAACTCGCGGTCGGCCAGGTTGGACAGCTTCGCCACCGGCTTGGTGAACATCTTATCGACCGACGAGAGCTGAAAAGCCCACCTGACCAGCGGCTTCGGGGCGCCTCCGAAGGCCTGGTAGGCGGTGGTGACCAGGTTGCCCGGAGGCAGGTTGAGCAGCGGCCGCAGCGGCGCGATCAACGGCACCTGACGTACGTCGCAGGGCGAGCCGAGCACCGCGAGCGAGGCGATCGGGAGGTCGGGGGAGTCGGCGGCGGCGAGCATCGCGAAGATCCCGCCGAGCGACCAGCCGACCACGTGCACCGGCCGCCCGCCCGCGTGCTCGGAGACCGACCGGACCGCCTCCGGCACCACGTGGGAGATCCAGTGCTCGATGCCGAGGCTGCGGTCGGCGAAGTTCACCTCGCCGTACTCGACCAGATAGGTCGGCCGGTTCGTCTCCACCAGGTGCTCGACGACCGAGCAGCCTCGCCGCAGGTCGTAGCAGAGCGCCGGCGCCGCCAGCGGCGTCACCAGCAGCACCGGGTCGCCCTCCGGGGTCGCCCCGCGCACCGGCCGGTAGTGGTAGAGCTCGCGCCTGGTGCCGTCGTCGATCAGCGTGCGCGGCATCGGCCGAAGGTCGGCGAGCCCACCGTAGAGCAGCGAGTGCGCGACGTTCCCCGCGGCGGCGCCGACCGTGGTGGTGATCGAGGCGGCAGCTTTTCGGGGGCGGGGAATGATGGCCATTATGGGATTAACGTATCCCGTTGATCGAGGTCACGCCGGGAGGAGCGTGCTCCGCATGTGACGTCCGTTACGCCTCGAGGAGCCGCTCGCACTCGGCGATCAGGCGCTCCCGGAGCGGAGCGGCACGCTCGGCGAAGGCGCGCTGGGCGGCGGCGTACTCCTGCTTCCCGGCGGCCGTCTCGATCCGGATCGGGTCGAGGCCGAGCTCGGCGAGGTCGTAGGGAGCGGCCTTCATGTCCATGGTGCGGATCTCCCAGGCGAGCTCGAAGCAGTCGGCGACGAGGTCGGAGGAGATCAGCGGCGAGAGCCGGAAGGCGTGCTTGTAGAGGTCCATGTTGCCGTGCAGGCATCCCGGTTGCTCGAAGGCGGCGCGATCGTCCGATCGTGGCGAGAGGGTGTTGAGCGGTGCGGCCGGGGGAGTGAAGAAGCGGTACGCGTCGAAGTGGCTGCACGCGATGCGGTGGGACTCGACGACGCGGTCGGTGCCGGCGGTTCCCAACCGCAAGGGCCAGTCGGCGTGGCGTACCTGCTCCGGGGTCAGCCGATAGACCATCGCCCACTCGTGCAGGCCGAAGCAGCCGAAGTTGCCGTCGCGCGAAGCGGTCGCCCGAAGGAGCTTCAGCAGCGTCTCGACGAGCAGGCGCTTGTCGGCGAGGAACTCAAGAGAGACCGTGCCGTTCGAATAGCCGCGCAGATCCGCGTACTCCGCTGCGTCCGACAGCGTCACCCCGAACCCCGGGTGCCAGCGCAGCAGCTGAGCGGGGCGGTAGGAGTAGTAGGTGAAGAGGAAGTCGTTGACCGGGTGCTTGACCCGGGCGCCGCGGCGGGCGAGATGCGGCTCGACGTAGGGCGCCAGGCGCGCGTGGTGGGCGGCCGCGCGAGCGGTCCACTCCGAACGCGACAGCACCTCCACGACGTACAAGCCTACGAAGGCGGCGCATCGTGAAGTGAATCGTGGCGACGGGTCCGGATAGGCTCAGCCTGTGCGCATCGCCAGATTCACGACCAAGGGTGGCGAGCCCCAGTTCGGCGTCGTCATGGGGGACCTAGACGGCTACGGCCAGCTCAGCGAGGACGCGACCGTGGTCGCGCTCCAGGGCGACCCGCTGTTCTCGGGCATCAACCTCACCGATCAGGTCCACAAGTTCGACGACGTCAAGCTGCTCGCGCCGGTGATCCCGCGCAGCAAGGTGGTCGCGGTCGCCCGCAACTACGCCAAGCACGCCGCCGAGCTGGGCAACGAGGTGCCGGAGGAGCCGCTCTTCTTCATCAAGCCCAACACCGCGGTGTGCGGCCCGAACGACGCGATCCAGCGGCCGGCGGGTGTCGAGGACCTGCACTACGAGGGTGAGCTCGCGATCGTGATCGGCCGGATCTGCCGCGATGTCCCGGCGGAGAAGGTGAAGGACGTCATCTACGGGATGACCGTGGCCAACGACGTCACCGCGCGCGACGTCCAGCGCCGCCTCAAGCACTTCTCCCAGGCGAAGGGCTACGACACCTTCTGCCCGCTCGGCCCCTGGATCGAGACCGAGGTCGAGCCGGAGCAGCTCGCGGCCGGCGTACGTATCCAGACATTCCTCAACGGCGACGTCGTCCAGGACGGGTCCACGAAGGACCTCGTCCACGACATCCCCAAGCTGATCGCCCACATCAGCAGCGTGATGACGCTGCTGCCGGGCGATGTGATCCTCACCGGCACCCCCGAGGGTGTCGGCCCCATGGAGCCCGGCGACGAGATCGAGATCTTCGTCGAGGGGCTCGGAGCTCTGACGAACAAGGTGGCACAGCGTTGACTGGCAATGAAGTGATCGGCACACTCGAGCCCAAGGACTACCGGGTCCGGATGGCACCTTCGCCGACGGGCTCGCCCCACGTCGGCCTGGTCCGGACGGCCCTGTTCAACTGGGCCTTCGCCCGCCACCACGGCGGCACCTTCGTCTTCCGCATCGAGGACACCGACAAGGCGCGCAACACCCAGGAGTCCTACGACGGGCTCATCGACCTGATGCGCTGGCTCGGCCTCGACTGGGACGAGGGGGTCGAGGTCGGCGGCCCCTACGGCCCCTACCGCCAGTCGGAGCGCTCGGAGATCTACGCCGACGCCCTCGGCCGGCTGCGCGCCTCCTCCCACGTCTACGAGTGCTACTGCACCGGCGAGGAGGTCACCGCCCGCTACGAAGAGCGGCTCGCCGCCTACAAGGCCGCGAAGGCCGCCGGCGAGAAGGGCGAGGCGCCCGCTCAGGGCTACGACAACCACTGCCGCGACCTGAGCGAGGACCAGATCAAGGCGTACGAGGCGGAGGGCCGCTCCTCGGTCCCGCGGTTCCGCATGCCCGACGGCTCGATCACCTTCGACGACCTCGTCCGCGGCGAGGTGACCTTCGAGACCAAGCACGTCCCCGACTACGCGCTCGCGCGCGCCAACGGCGACCCGCTCTACACGCTCACCGCGCCGGTCGACGACGCCACCATGAACATCACCCACGTCTTCCGCGGTGAGGACCTGCTCTCCTCGACCCCGCGGCAGATCGCGCTCTTCGACGCCTTCGTCGAGATCGGCCTGGCCGAGCGCGCACCGGCCTACGGTCACCTGCCCTACGTCATGGGCCAGGGCAACAAGAAGCTCTCCAAGCGCGACCCCGAGGCGCACGCGCTGAAGTACCGCGAGGAGGGGTTCCTGCCCGAGGGGCTGCTCAACTACGTGGCGCTGCTCGGCTGGGCGATCGCGGCCGACCGCGACATCTTCACCATGGAGGAGATGGTCGAGGCCTTCGAGATCTCCGACGTGGTCAAGAACCCGGCCCGCTTCGACATCAAGAAGGCCGAGGCGATCAACGCCTCCCACATGCGGCTGCTGCCGGTCGAGGAGATCACCCACCGGGTGATTCCCTACCTCAAGGCCGACGGCGTCATCGGTGACCCGGTGCACGACGCCGACGCGCAGATGCTCGAGGCCGCGATGCCGCTGGTCGCCGAGCGGATCAACAAGCTCGGCGAGGCCTCCGACATGCTGCGGTTCCTCTTCGTCCCCGAGGCCGACTTCGCCCTCGACGAGGAGGACGCCGCCAAGCTGCTCGACGAGGAGGGTCTGGGTGTCGTCCGGGCGTCGCACGACGCCCTTGCCGGTCTCTCCACCTGGTCGACGGCCGCCATCCAGGACGCACTGACCGCGGCCCTGATCGACGGTCTCGGGCTCAAGCCGCGCAAGGCGTACGGCCCGGTGCGGGTCGCGGTCACCGGCAAGCGGATCAGTCCGCCGCTGTTCGAATCCATGGAGCTGCTCGGCCGGGAGCGTACGCTGGGGCGCCTGAAGGCGGTTCTCGGGAGGAGCTGACGTGGCAGGACGGGCAGGATGAGCACGGTCATGGAGCCGCCCTCGGGACTGGCGTACTACCAGGTGCAGCGCAGCGGGCGCAGCGGCTGGGGGCGCCCCCTGGTCGGACTCATCCTGATCGGACTGTGCGTCTTCTTCGTCTCGCCGGCGGTGGTGCTGGTCGGCTTCGAGGTCTTCTTCGTGCTCACCGGCGACGACGTCGCCACCGGGATGGCCCGGGTCGCCGACGTGGAGAACGTCACCCCGGAGTCGCTGGCCTTCCTGCTGCTCTCGCTCGCCGGGGCGATCCCGGCGGCGATGCTGCTGTGCTGGGCGCTGCACGGGCTTCGGCCGGGGTGGCTCGCCTCGGTCGAGCGACGGATCCGCTGGCCGTGGCTGCTGCAGTGTCTCGGGATCGCGGCGATCACCATGGTCGTCACCGTCATCATCGCCTCGCGGCTGCCGATCCCCGGCGACGATCTCGGGCCCAGCACGCTCAACCCCTACACGAGCACGATGCGCGACTTCGTGCTCGTGATCGTGCTGCTCACCCCGCTGCAGGCGGCGGGGGAGGAGTACCTCTTCCGTGGCTACATCTTCCAGACCTTCGGCTCGCTCTTCGGCGGGATGGCCTGGGCGCGCACCGTCTCGGTGACGATCACCGCGCTGCTGTTCGCCTCCGCCCACGGATCCCAGGACCTCCCGCTGTTCCTGGACCGGTTCGCCTTCGGGATCGTCGCCGGCATCTGCGTGATTGCGACCGGTGGCATCGAGGCCGGCATCGCGATGCACGTCCTCAACAACTTCGTCAGCCTCGGCATGGCGGTCGCCTTCGGCGACATCTCGGCGGTGCTCAACACCTCCGAGGGGTCGTGGTGGCGGATCCCGGTCACCCTGGTCCAGTCGGGCGTCTTCCTGGCGCTGACCGTGTGGGCGGCGCGATCAGCAGGCCTGTCGACCACGACGAAGAGCGTCTAGGGCGTGCCGATTTCGTCGCCGGGGGACCTCGCCGGTAATGTTTCCTCTCGGTTCGAGGGAGAAATCCCCAGGGCCAGATCGTCCTTGTGGGGCTTAGTCCAGCAAGGCGATGGGCTATGGTGTAATTGGCAACACGACTGGTTCTGGTCCAGTTATTCTAGGTTCGAGTCCTAGTAGCCCAGCGGATCCTCTCCGGAGGATTTGGGAGTCACCGAAGCGGTTCGCTAAGGTTTCACCCGCTGCAAGCCCCCGTCGTCTAGCGGCCTAGGACGTCGCCCTCTCACGGCGGTAACGCCGGTTCAAATCCGGTCGGGGGTACCACGCAGGAGGAGCCCCGAGTCACTGACTCGGGGCTCTTCGTCATTTCTGCCGCGGTCCGGGACGCGCCGGTGTCGGGGCTGTGGCGGGGCTGTGTCCGGGCTGCGTCGGGCTGCGTCGGAAGGGTGGTGCCGATGTGGGGGATCGGCAGGTCATCCGGTAATGTTTCTCCTGCCTGCGGGGCCGAAAGGTCCGGTGCAGGCGGTGCAAGCCCCCGTCGTCTAGCGGCCTAGGACGTCGCCCTCTCACGGCGGTAACGCCGGTTCAAATCCGGTCGGGGGTACAAGTACCGAAGCGGTCCCTCTCAGCAAGCGCTGGGAGGGACCGCTTTCGCGTGGTGGGCTCGTTCGCGCTCGGCCTCGGTGCCGATCGGGTCGTCGACCACCAGCGGCAGATCCTCGTCGGGAACGTGGGTGTGATGGTCGTTGGTGTAGAAGCGGACCTCATGGCCGTCGGGGTCGTGCGTGCCCGGCAGGATCCAGCCGATGGTGGCGAAATGGACGCCGGCGTTCTCCTCGCCGAGCCCGCCGAGACGCTCGGCCAGCTCCTCGAGATCCGCCTTGTCGCGTACGCCGATCGAGAAGTAGTCGAAGCCGCTCGCCCGGACGGCGAGTTCAGGGTTGAGGACGAACCCGATCATCGGCCCGCCGTTCGGGTGACGCATGGTGATGCCGGTCGTCCGGCCGCCCTTGGTGAACTCGATCAACGTGTCGTAGCCGAGCCTGGACGCGTACCACGAACGCGAGCGCTCGAGGTCGCTGACCGGCAGCTTCACGTGGTGCACCCCGTCCAGGGCGGGAGCGTCGGTGGTGAGCATGGAACACCTTCCTATTCGATGCAGTCATACTGCAATCATGCAGTTATGCTGCATCTCGTGACCACACCTGTCAAGGGGCTTCGGGCTGCGAAGGTGGCCGAGACCCAGGAGCGCATCCTCGACGCCGCGCGAGCGCTGTTCGTGCGCGACGGCTACCACGCGACCGCTCTCACGGCGGTCGCCGACCGCGCCAGGGTCGGACACCGGACGGTCTATGTCCGGTTCGGCACCAAGGCGGCTCTGCTGCGGAGCGTCGTCGATGTGGCCATCGGGGGAGATGCTGAGCAGCGGAGCGTCGGTGAACGCGAATGGTTTCAGGCGGCCCTCACGGGGCCGGCTCTTCCGGACCGCATCGCGGCACTCATCGGCGGGATCGCCGACCTGATGGGGCGGGCCGGTGATCTGTTCGAGGTCGTCCTGCAGGCGCAGGCCTCCGAGCCGGAGCTGGCCGAGGCCTTCCAGTCGGGCCGCGTCGACACCCGCGATCTCCTGAGGCGCTTCGTCCGGACCGCCCGCGACGACGGCCTGCTCGCGGAGGTGGCCGACCCGGTGTGGCAGGAGGAGACGGTGGCCCTGGCGTGCCAGGCGGAGACCTACCTGCTGCTGCGGCGTACGACGGGGTGGGGGTCGGGGGAGTATCGCGACTGGTTGCGGCGGACGTTGACGGAGGTGCTCGCTCCCGCCTGATCCTCGTGGCGTAGATCTCGACCGCTTCGCGGCTTCGCGGCTTCGCAGGCTCAGCGGCTGCGCTCGCTCGATCTCTTCGCGTTCGGTCGGCGCAAGCGCCGTCCGAGGCTCAGAGGTCCAGCTGCATCCAGGCGACGTCGTGCCAGGCGTCGAGCTTCCAGCCGATGCGGCGGTAGACGCCGACGTCGGTGAACCCGAAGGAGCGGTGGAGGCCGATGCTCGCCTCGTTGGGGAGCGCGATCCCGGCCAGGGCTCGGCGGTAGCCGCGCTCGCGGAGGATCGGGAGGAGGGCGGCGTACAGGGCCTTGCCGGCGCCGCTGCGGCGGCGGCCGGTCTCGAGGTAGATCGACACGTCGCAGGCCCACCGGTAGGCGGCGCGGGTGCGGTGGCTGGTGGCGTACGCATAGCCGACCACCCTGTCGTCGGCCTCCAGGACGAGCCAGGCGTGCTCGGCCTGGGCTGCTTTGATGCGGTCGGCCATCTCCTCGGTCGTCGGTGGCTCGGTCTCGAAGGAGATGACGGTGTCGCGGACGTACGGCTCGTAGATCGCCGCGCAGGCCGCGGCATCGTCGGGGGTGGCGTCGCGGATGGTCCAGGAGGGCATGTCTCCTATAGTAGTCACATGGCTGACGATAGTGACATGTTTGGTGATGCCCTGGCTGCCAACATCAGGTCGGCGCGGGAGGCTGCCGGGATGACCGTGGCGGCTCTCGCCGAGGCTTCCGGCGTCTCGCGGGCGATGATCTCCAAGATCGAGCGGGGCGAGGCGCAGCCGACGGCGGTGCTTCTCGCCCGCCTCTCCGGTGCGCTGGAGCTGACCCTGTCCGAGCTGATCGCGCGGGTCGAGGGGGACGCCGTGCGCGTGGCCAGGCGTGCCGAGCAGCCCGAGTGGACGGACCCCGAGACCGGTTACGTACGCCGCGCCGTCTCGCCGCCCGCGCGCGAGATCCTGGAGCTGGTCGAGGTGGAGTTCCCGGCGGGTGCGTCGGTGGCCGCGCCGGCCTCGGCGTACGCCTTCAAGGAGCAGCAGATCTGGGTGCTCTCGGGGCACCTGCGGTTCGTCGAGGGCGACCTCGTCCACGAGCTCGACGCGGGGGACTGCCTGCAGCTGGGGCCACCGGCCGACTGCGTCTTCGTCAACCCGACCGACGAGCCGTGCCGCTATCTGGTCGTGCTCGGCAAGCGGCGTGGGTGAGTCGGACCACGCCCGACGAGCAACGCTGAGAGGCAGGCTGCCCAGCAACTCACCGGGCCTTCTCAGGTCCCGCCGTGGCTTCGGGCCTCTCAGGGGTCGGCCGGTCGCGGGGTCTGGTCATCGGGAACGCTGTCAGCCTTCACCGCGCCGCGCTCGCCGAGCGGTTCATCCGGGCCGACCGTGGTGTCCGCTACGGTCTGCTGCTCGGCCTCCGCGTTGATCTCGGCACCCAGCAGCACGACGTACATCGTCAGCCACAGCCACAGCAGCAACACGACCACGCCGGCCAGCGCGCCATAGGTCTTGTTGTAGGAGCCGAAGTTGTCCACGTACAGGGAGAAGCCGACGCTGGCTACCAGCCACAGGACCGTCGCCACGACGGCTCCCACGGAAACCCAACGGAGCTCGGCGTCGTCGCGGTCCGGGGCCACCTTGTAGAGGACGGCCAGCGCGATCGACATCGCGACCACCAGACCCACCCAGCGTGCCGCCTCCAGACCCCAACGCACCGGACCGGCGTCGACGAGGTTGTCGAGCAGCGCCGGAGCGACCGCCACCAACGAGATCGTCACGATCACGAACACGATCGCAGCGACGGTGAGCCCGAGGGACAGCAGCTTGCGCTTGACGAATCCGCGCGTCTCCTCCTCGTCATAGGCGATGTTGACCGCGCTCATGATGCTGCCGACGCCGCCTGAAGCGCTCCACAGTGCCAGGATCAGGCTGACCAGCAGCCCGAGCCCGAGGGAACCCGACGAGGTGGAGGTGATCGCCTCCAACTGGGTGGTCAGTACGCTCGCCGCGTCCGAGGGCAGCGTCTGGGACAGTTCGTCGACTTCGCGCTGAACGTCCCCGGGGTCGCGGACCAGACCATAGAGCATCACCGCCGCGATCATCGCCGGAAACACCGCCAGGAACGAGTAGAAGGCGACGCCGGCCGCCAGCAGAGGTAGCTGGTCGGACTTCGCCTCTCCCCACGCCCGCTTCACAATCTGGACCCAGCCTGTGCGCGGGATCTCCTCCGGCGAGTCCGCGTCTACGCCCGGGGGCCCGCTGCGAACGCGCTGAGATGCCATATATCGACGGTACCCACGCACGGGCTGGACCAACCCCGGCGCGCAGGGCACGCGGAAGCTGGTGCGGTCAACAGACAGATGCACGCTGTGTGCATCTGTCGAGCTAGTCGAGCATCGGTACGTTGAGGCCGCGCTCACGAGCGACCTCGCGCGCGTGCTCGTAGCCGGCGTCGACGTGGCGCATGACGCCGGACCCGGGGTCGTTGGTCAGGACGCGCTCGATCTTCTGGGCGGCCAGGGGAGTGCCGTCGGCGACGCAGACCTGGCCGGCATGGATGGAACGGCCGATGCCGACGCCCCCGCCGTGATGGATGCTCACCCAGCTCGCGCCGGAGGCGGTGTTGAGGAGGGCGTTGAGCAGCGGCCAGTCGGCGATCGCGTCGGATCCGTCCTTCATGGCCTCGGTCTCGCGGTAGGGCGAAGCCACCGAGCCGGAGTCGAGGTGGTCGCGGCCGATGACGACCGGCGCCGAGAGCTCGCCGGAGGCGACCATCTCGTTGAACTTCAGCCCGGCGAGGTGGCGCTCCTGGTAGCCCAGCCAGCAGATCCGCGCCGGGAGGCCCTCGAAGTGCACCTTCTCACCGGCCTGGGTGATCCAGCGCTTGAGCCCCTCGTTCTCGGGGAAGAGCTCGACGATGGCCCGGTCGGTCCTGGCGATGTCCTCGGGGTCGCCCGAGAGTGCCGCCCAGCGGAACGGGCCGAGACCCTCCTCGAAGAGCGGGCGGATGTAGGCGGGCACGAAGCCCGGGAACGCGAACGCGTTCGCGAAGCCACCGAGTCGGGCCCCCTCGCGCAGCGAGTTGCCGTAGTCGAACACCTCGGCCCCGTGGTCCAGGAAGCCGACCATCGCCTCGACGTGCTTGGCCATCGAGGCCTGCGCCTTCTCGGTGAAGTCGTCGGGGTCCTCGTCGGCCCGCGCGGCCCACTCCTCGACGGTGTAGTCCAGCGGGAGGTAGGAGAGCGGGTCGTGCGCCGAGGTCTGGTCGGTGACGATGTCGATCTCGACCCCACGTGCCAGGACCTCCGGGAAGACCGCGGCGCAGTTGCCGAGGAGACCGATGGAGCGTGGCGTACGCGCCTTCTTGGCCTCGTCGGCCTGGGCCAGTGCGTCCTCGAGGGAGGACGCGACGGTGTCCATGTAGCCGTGGTCGACCCGGCGCTGGAGGCGGGCCGCGTCGACGTCGACGACGATCACGACGCCCTCGTTGAGCGTGACCGCGAGCGGCTGGGCGCCACCCATGCCGCCGGCGCCGCCGGTCAGGGTCAGGGTGCCGGCGAGCGTGCCGCCGAACCTCTTGCGCGCGATCGCGGCGAAGCACTCGTAGGTGCCCTGGAGGATGCCCTGGGTGCCGATGTAGATCCACGAGCCGGCGGTCATCTGGCCGTACATGGTCAGGCCGAGCGACTCCAGCCGCCGGAACTCCGGCCAGGTCGCCCAGTCACCGACGAGGTTGGAGTTGGCGATCAGCACCCGGGGCGCCCACTCATGGGTGCGGAACACGCCGACCGGCTTGCCCGACTGCACCAGCAGCGTCTCGTCGGCCTCGAGCTCGTCGAGGGTGCGGACGATGGCGTCGTAGGCCTCCCACGACCGGGCGGCGCGGCCGGTGCCGCCGTAGACGACCAGGTCGTCGGGGCGCTCGGCCACCTCCGGGTCGAGGTTGTTCATCAGCATGCGCTTGGCGGCCTCTGTCTGCCAGGTCTTGGCGGTGATCTCGGGGCCGCGGGCTGCGCGGACAGTGCGTGGTTCGCTCATGTGGTCCATCTCACCTCATCGTGGGATCGGGTGTCAGTCCGACCCGGCGAAAAGCTCGCTCTGGCGACAGTGGTCGGTGCATCTTCCCGCCATGGAGGGGATCTGTCGCGGGATCTACGGTGGGACGGCGCCACCTTCCCGCCATGGCGGGAAAGTGGCGCCGTGCGGCAGTCAGGAGATGTCGGCGAGCTCGCGTGCCTTGGCCAGGAGCGCGCCGGTGGCGACGAGGTCCACGACGGCCTTGATGTCGGGGGCCAGGAAGCGGTCGGGGCCAGGCGCCGGGACCAGGGTGCGGATCTCCTCGACCAGCGCGGCACCGACGGCGCCGGGGCGCTCGGGGGCGCGCATGTCGATCGCGCGGGCAGCGGTGAGGATCTCGATGGCGACCACCTGGCGTGCCCCGGAGATGGCGCGGCGGAGCTTGCGGGCGGCGTTCCAGCCCATCGAGACGTGGTCCTCCTGCATCGCGGAGGTCGGGATGGAGTCGACCGAGGCCGGCACGGCGAGGCGCTTGAGGTCGGAGACGATCCCGGCCTGGGTGTACTGCGCGATCATGTGCCCCGAGTCGACCCCGGGGTCGTGGGCGAGGAACGGCGGCAGGCCGTGGTTGCGGGCCTTGTCGAGGAACCGGTCGGTGCGGCGCTCCGAGATCGAGGCGAGGTCGGCGGTGGCGATGGCCAGGAAGTCGAGTACGTAGCCGACCGGTGCGCCGTGGAAGTTGCCGTTGGACTCGACCCGGCCGTCGAGGGTGATCACCGGGTTGTCGACCGCGCTGGCGAGCTCGACCTCGGCCACCCGGGCCGCGTGGGCCATCGTGTCGCGCACCGCGCCGTGGACCTGGGGCGCGCAGCGCAGCGAGTAGGCGTCCTGCACCCGGGTGAACCCGGTGCCGCGGTGGTCGGCGACGATGCCGCTGCCCGCGAGGACGGCGCGGATGTTGGCGGCCGAGGTCGCCTGGCCGGCGTGCGGACGCAGCGCCTGGAGGTCCTCGGCGAAGACGCTGTCGGTGCCCTGGAGTCCCTCGATGCTGAGCGCGCCGGCGATGTCGGCGGTGGCCACCAGGTCGTCGAGGTCGGCAAGGGCCAGGACGAGCATCGCCAGCATCCCGTCGGTGCCGTTGATCAGCGCCAGCCCCTCCTTCTCGCGCAGCGCGACCGGGGTGATCCCGGCGGCGGCGAGCGCGTCGGCCGCGGGCACCAGCTCACCGGAGGCGTTGCGTACGTCGCCCTCGCCCATCGCCGCGAGCGCGCAGTGGGCGAGCGGGGCCAGGTCACCGGAGCAGCCCAGCGAGCCGTACTCGCCGACGACGGGGGTGATCCGGGCGTTCAGGAGCGCGGCGTAGGTCTGGGCGACCTCGGGGCGCACCCCGGTCCGCCCCGTGGCAAGGGTCGAGAGGCGGAGCAGCATGAGGCCGCGTACGACCTCCTTCTCGATCTCGGCGCCCGAGGAGGCCGCGTGCGAGCGGACCAGCGAGGCCTGCAGCTGGGCGCGGTGCTCGGGCGGGATCGAGGTGTTGGCCAGCGCACCGAAGCCGGTGGAGATGCCGTAGTGGGGCCGGGTGTCGTGGGCGAGGTCCTCGATGAGCGCGCGGCTCGTGGCCATCGCGGTCAGGGACTCGTCGGTGAGGGTGATGGGGGCGTCATGACGGGCGACGGCGACTACCTGGTCGAAGGTGAGGGCGCCGACCCCGACGGGAACCGTGGTGTTGGTCATGAGGTGAGTGGATCACATCACACTCAGGCGGGTGCGCACAGGCCGTTGTCGGCGGCGTCCTTCTCCCGTTGCTCGGGGGTCACGGACTCGGCCGGGACCTCGTTCGGTGAGGCGCTGACCTCGGGGTTCGCGGGCGTGGCGGTGCCGGTCGGAGAGCTGGGCGGCGAGCTTTTCGAGGGGTCTGTCGGGGCGCTCGTCGGGTCGTGGAGGGGACGGTCCTCGAGCATCCGCTGCCACAGCTGGTCGGCCCTCGGGAGGATCTGGAGGCGGCCCCAGTTGGGGTCGCCCTCGGGGTAGGCCTGGTTGGGCACCGTCTCGAACTCGATGCTGCCCGGGTCGACGTCGCGCATCTGAGCGGCCAGGTCGGCCAGGCCGGCGACGGAGCCGATGTCGGTGGTGATCGACTTCGACAGCTCGGTGGCGAACGTGGCCAGCCGGCGCGGGCGGGTCAGGGTGCCGGCGGAGAGGACCTTGGTGGCGAGAGCGGTGAGGAAGTACTGCTGGCGCCGCATCCGGCCGAGATCGGCGTTGGGGGTCGAGGAGCGGTTGCGTACGTAGTCGAGCGCCTGCTTCCCGCGCAGGTTGTGGGTCCCGGCGGGCAGGAAGATGTTGTGCTCCTCGTCGTCGATCGCCTCGGGGATGCAGATCGTGACGCCGCCGACGGCGTCGACCATGCCGCGGAACCCGGCGAAGTCGAGGGCGAGGTAGTGGTCGACCGGGATGCCGGTGAGCAGCTCGGTCTGGCGGGCGGTGCAGATCGGGCCGCCGAGGGCGTAGGCCTGGTTCCACATCACGCCGCTGGCCTCGGGGATCGTGGTGCCGTCGGGGGCGGTGCACTCGGGTCGGTCGACGAGCGCGTCGCGGGGGATCGAGACGCCGTAGGCCGACTTCCGGTCGGCGGCGACGTGCAGCAGGATCGTGCTGTCGGAGCCGCCCGAGCCGCCCTCCCCGTCGATCGAGCAGCCGTCGCAGTCACGGCCGTCGGTGCCGAGGATCAGGATGTTGAGCGGCTGCTTGGGGCCTTCGTCGGCGTCGTCCGGCTCCTCGACGAGGTGGTGGATGTCGCCGCCGGAGCCGAGGTTGCGGTTGAGATGGCCGTAGAACGCCCAGGTGCCGATCCCGGTGCCGACGGCCAGGAACAGCATGGTGACCACGACAGTGAGCACGACCGTACGCGTGCCCGACCTCGTCTCCGACCCCATCACCCTCCCTCGCCCGTCCGCGTGAGCAGACCGTCTGCGTGTGCAGCCCACACAGGTTGTACGCGCCAGTGAGCCGAGAGGTTGCTCCTTCAGGTAACGGCAATGTGAAACCATGAGGAAGGCACTGTCCGAAAACCGCGCGTAATTTCGTTCCGAACGCGGCAACATGGGGGACATGGATGGGACGACGAGCGTGAACGGACTCGACTTCGAGTCGTGCTACCGCGCCGTTCGGTCGCGCGACCGGCGCTTCGACGGGGTCTTCTACACGGCCGTGGCCTCGACCGGGATCTACTGCCGCCCCTCGTGCCCGGCGCGCACCCCGGCGCTGACCAACGTGTCCTTCCACCGGACCGCCGCGGCCGCCCAGGCGGCCGGCTACCGCGCGTGCAAGCGCTGCCGTCCCGACGCCACCCCGGGCAGCCCGGAGTGGGACGTGGCCGCGACCCTGGCCGGACGTGCGATGCGGCTGATCGCCGACGGCGTCGTCGACCGGGAGGGTGTCGAGGGGCTGGCCCGCCGGGTCGGCTACTCGCCTCGCCACCTGACCCGCCTGCTGACCACCGAGCTCGGCGCCGGCCCCTTGGCCCTGGCGCGGGCGCGGCGCGCGCAGACCGCCCGGACGCTGGTCGAGACCACCGAGCTCGGCTTCGCGGACATCGCCTTCGCGGCGGGCTTCTCGAGCGTACGCCAGTTCAACGACACCGTCCGTGAGGTCTACGCGGCCTCGCCGACCGAGCTCCGCGGGCGTCGCGGCTCGCGGCGCCGGGCCGACGGGACGATCGCGCTGCGCCTCGCCGTCCGCACCCCGTTCGCCGGCCGTGCCCTGCACGCCTTCCTGCGCGACCACCTGGTGCCGGGCATCGAGGTCGCCGGGGTCGACGACGGGCGGCTGTGGTTCGCCCGGACCCTCGATCTGCCCAACGGCCCGGGCACGCTGCGCCTCGAGCTCGCCGACATCCCCGAGGGCGAGACCGGTTTCGTCCACGCGACCTTCAAGCTCGCCGACCTGCGCGACACCACCGCGGCGGTCGAGCGCGCCCGGCGGCTGCTGGACGCCGACTGCGACCCGCGTGCGGTCGGCGACGTCTTCGCCGACGACCCGGTGATCGGACCGCTCGCCCGGGTGCTGCCCGGTCTGCGCGTGCCCGGCACCGTCGACGGGGGCGAGCTGGCGCTGCGTACGATCGTGGGGCAGCAGGTCTCGGTCGCCGGGGCGCGCACGGTGCTGGCGGGGATCGTCGCCGAGCACGGCCGCCCGATCACGACCGAGATCGACGGCCTCACCCATCTGTTCCCGTCCGCGGAGACCCTGGCCGCCGCCGACCCGGCCGGCATGCCGATGCCACGCTCGCGCGGACGGGCGGTCACCGGTCTGGCCGCGGCGCTCGCCTCCGGTGAGCTCCAGCTCGACCGCGGCACCGACCGCGACGTCGTGCACGAGCAGCTGCTCGGCCTGCCCGGCGTCGGCCCCTGGACCGCCGACTACGTCGCCCTGCGTGCCCTCGGCCACCCCGATGTCTTCCTGCCGACCGACGTCGGCATCCGACGAGCGCTGGAAGTGCTCGGTGCGCCCGCGGCGGATGCCGCCGCGTGGCGGCCGTGGCGCTCGTACGCCCTGCTCTACCTGTGGACTTCACTGACTGCCTTGGAGGAACTCTGATGTGGACCATCATCGACTCGCCCGTCGGCGAGCTCCGGCTGGTCGCGCACGACGGCGCGATCACCGCGATCGACTTCATGCCGGCTCTCTACGCCGAGAACCGGCCGCGCGGGGAACGATCCGACTCGGACCCGCTGCTGATGGAGTGCGCCCGGCAGCTCGCCGAGTACTTCGCCGGTGACCGGACCACCTTCGACCTGCCGCTCGCACCCTCCGGGACGGCGTTCCAGGAGAGGGTGTGGGAGCAGCTGCTGAAGATCGAGTACGGCACGACCTGCTCCTACGGGCAGATCGCCGGCCGCCTCGAGCTGACCGGCCACGGCGCCCGCGCGGTCGGGCTCGCCAACGGCAAGAACCCGATCCCGATCGTGATCCCCTGTCACCGTGTCGTCGGCGCGAACGGCTCCCTGACCGGCTACGCCGGCGGCCTGGACCGCAAGACGACGCTGCTGGGCCTGGAGAGCGGTGCCCTCTTCTGATGGCGAGACCGCAGTTGTGGCGGCCGAGACCGCAGTCGTGGCGTACGCCGCTGGCCGCCTGTGCGCTCGTGGCCGTGCTCGGGGGCGTCGCCGCCGGATGTGCGGAGGAGGCCGCGGAACCCGCCGAGCCGGCGACGGGTGAGAGCACGAGGTCGGCCGAGGCGGCGGAGAGCGAGCTGCGCGTGAACGGTCAGCTGACGTGCGACCAGGACGTGTCGAGCGACGAGGCGAAGGACACCATCGAACGCGTCGGCGGACTCCAGCAGCCCACCTGGTCGGTGAGGTTCGCGGAGAGCACCGCCGCCGGCGTGGTCGTGCTGGTCGCCGGTGACCTCGAGGACGCCCAGCCCCGGCTCTTCGACGACTACCACGTCGCCGCGATCGTCGGGCTGGCCGAGGACCAGACCCGGGCCGAGGACTTCAAGGCCGTGCGTGAGGCGGTGCGGGAGATCTGCGGCTGAATGCTCACCGAGATAACTCGGTGAGCATCTGGCCCCGCTACTCCGCAGCCGCGCGCCGCAGCGACTCCGAGAGCCGGTCGGCGGCAGCCAGGACAGCGGGAGCGTGCATCTTGCCGGGCTGGCGGGTGAGGCGCTCGAGGGGGCCGGAGACGGAGACGGCGGCGATGACCTTGCCGCCGGGGGAGCGGACGGGGGCGGAGACCGACGCGACGCCGGCCTCCCGCTCGCCGATCGACTGCGCCCAGCCGCGGCGGCGGATGCCGGACAGGGCGGCCGCGGAGAACGCGGCGTTCTGCAGGCCACGGTGGAGGCGCTCGGGGTCCTCCCACGCGATCAGTATCTGAGCGGCCGACCCGGCGCGCATCGTGAGCTGCGAGCCGACGGGAATGGTGTCGCGCAGACCGGAGGGGCGCTCGGCGGCGGCGACGCAGACGCGGAAGTCGCCCTGGCGCCGCCACAGCTGCGCCGACTCACCGGTGATGTCGCGCAGACGCGCCAGGACGGGCCCGGCGGTGGCCAGCAGCCGGTCCTCGCCGGCGGCGGCGGACAGCTCGGCCAGTCGCGGGCCGAGGACGAAGCGGCCCTGCATGTCGCGGGCGACCAGGCGGTGGTGCTCGAGGGCGACCGCCAGACGGTGCGCGGTCGGACGGGCGAGACCCGTCCCGGCCACCAGACCCGCCAGGGTCGCCGGGCCGGATTCGAGAGCTGTGAGCACAAGGGCGGCCTTGTCGAGCACACCCACACCGCTGGAACTGTCCATATCGCAAGACTAACTTCTCAGAACCTGAGATGCAACGTTACGCTCGTAGAAGCAGACTGGAAGTGGCGGATCTGACATCGCGATTCAACGCTCGAGCCGCCACCGGCCACTACAGACCTAAAGATGCCAGATGGAGAACGTGTCATGGGCAGGACCTTGTCGGAGAAGGTGTGGGACGAGCATGTCGTCCGGTCGACCGCGGGAGAGCCCGACCTCCTCTACATCGACCTTCACCTCATCCACGAGGTGACCAGCCCGCAGGCCTTCGACGGCCTGCGTCTGTCGAACCGGAAGGTGCGCCGTCCGGATCTCACCATCGCCACCGAGGACCACAACGTCCCGACCCTCGACTGGGACAAGCCGATCGCCGACCCGGTCAGCCGCACCCAGGTCGAGACGCTGCGCAAGAACGCCGAGGAGTTCGGCGTACGTCTCCACCCCCTCGGCGACGCCGAGCAGGGGATCGTCCACGTGGTCGGCCCGCAGCTGGGCCTGACCCAGCCGGGCATGACGATCGTGTGCGGTGACTCCCACACGAGCACGCACGGCGCGTTCGGCGCGATCGCGTTCGGCATCGGCACCTCTGAGGTCGAGCACGTGCTGGCGACCCAGACGCTGATGCAGGACAAGCCCAAGACCATGGCGGTCACCGTCAACGGCACCCTGCCCGAGGGTGTGAGCGCCAAGGACCTGATCCTCACCCTGATCTCGAGGACCGGCACCGGTGGTGGCCAGGGCTACATCGTGGAGTATCGCGGCGAGGCCATCCGCGAGCTCTCCATGGAGGCCCGGATGACGATCTGCAACATGTCGATCGAGTGGGGCGCCAAGGCCGGCATGATCGCCCCCGACGAGACCACCTTCGCCTACATCAAGGACAAGCCCGAGGCTCCGAAGGGCGCCGAGTGGGACCAGGCCGTCGCACACTGGAAGTCCCTGGTCACCGACGAGGACGCCGTCTTCGACAAGGAGATCGTCCTCGACGCCGCCGAGGTCACCCCGTTCGTCACCTGGGGCACCAACCCGGGCCAGGGTGTCCCGCTGGGCGCCTCCGTCCCGAGCCCCGACGACTTCGAGGACGCCGACGAGAAGATCGCGGCCGAGAAGGCCCTGGCCTACATGGGCCTCGAGGCCGGCACCCCGATGCGCGAGGTGCACATCGACACCGTCTTCCTGGGCTCCTGCACCAACGGGCGCATGGAGGACCTGCGTACGGCGGCCGACATCATCCAGGGCCACCACGTCGCCGAGGGCACGCGGTTCCTGGTGGTGCCGGGCTCGGCCAAGGTGCGTCTCCAGGCCGAGGAGGAGGGTCTGCACAAGATCTTCCTCGACGCCGGCGCCGAGTGGCGCGGCGCGGGCTGCTCGATGTGCCTGGGCATGAACCCCGACACCCTCGCCCCCGGCGAGCGCAGCGCGTCGACCTCCAACCGCAACTTCGAGGGCCGCCAGGGCAAGGGCGGACGCACCCACCTGGTCTCGCCGGAGGTGGCCGCCGCCACCGCCGTACGCGGCACCCTCTCCTCGCCCGCCGACCTGACTCTCGTGGAGGCCTGAGCACCATGGACAAGTTCACCACCCACACCGGCACCGGGGTGCCGCTGCGCCGCAGCAACGTCGACACCGACCAGATCATCCCGGCGGTCTACCTCAAGCGCGTCACCCGCACCGGCTTCGAGGACGGCCTCTTCGCCGCCTGGCGCAACGACCCGGCCTTCGTGCTCAACAACGAGGCGTACGCCGGGGCCTCGGTCCTCGTCGCCGGCCCCGACTTCGGCACCGGCTCCTCGCGTGAGCACGCCGTCTGGGCGCTGATGGACTACGGCTTCCGGGTCGTCATCTCGAGCCGCTTCGGCGACATCTTCCGCGGCAACTCCGGCAAGGCCGGCCTGCTCGCGGCGAAGGTCGACGAGAAGGTCGTCCAGAAGCTGTGGGACTACCTCGACGACAACCCCGGCGCCCAGATCACGGTCGACCTCGAGTCGCGCACCGTCCGGGCCGGCGAGGGTGCCGACGCCATCGAGGACTCCTTCGACATCGACGACTACACCCGCTGGCGTCTCCTCGAGGGCCTCGACGACATCGGCATCACGCTGTCCCACGCCGACGACATCGCGGCGTACGAGGCCACCCGGCCCTCCTTCAAGCCGGTCACCCAGCACGCCTGAGGCAGATCGAATCGGTAGTTGTGGGCGACGAGAGTGCACTCTCGTCGCCCACAACTGCTTTTTCGGCTGTCAGGGGAGGCCGGGGAGGCGGATCTGGCGGCCGTCGGCCCCGCGCTGCGAGCCGGTGATGCGGTCGCAGGAGCCGGTGTCGACCCAGCAGCGGAGGTACCAGGACTCGGTGGCGGTCGCGGTGTAGAGGACGACGCTTCGGTCGGACTCGAAGCCGGCGACGTAGACCTTCTCGACGGCGTCGGGTACGCGCAGGTCGATGTGCTCGGAGGTGCTCATGTTGACCGCGATGCCGCGCTCGGCGCCGAAGCTGATCATCCCGGGGTCGCCGGGGTTGCGGGCGATGGCGACGATCGAGCCGTCGGGGGAGTCCGCGACGGAGCCGGGCAGCGGCGCGTGCACGCCGGGCTGGGTGAGGCTGCCGTCGGCCTCGATGGCGGCGAAGCGGGCCTCCCACTCGCCGGGGTTGTGGAGGAGTACGCCGCGGCGCAGCGGGATCAGCTGCTGGTAGCCGAGCGGCAGCGAGATCCGCTGCGTCGCGTGGCCCGGATCCCAGGCGGTCACCGGCGGCCGGGAGACGGTCAGCTCGCCGTAGTTGCCGGGTACGGCCGGAGGGGCCGGGACGATGCCGGTGCGGAAGTAGGCGCGGGTGCGGTCGGTGCCGAGGATCGCGGTGGCGACCGGGGTGCCCTCGAGGTCGAGCCGGTCGGTCTCCTGGCCGGTCGCGGCGTCGACCGCGACCAGGGCGGAGGTCTCGTCACCGGTCTGCTGCAGGGCGAAGAGCCGGTTGCCGTCCTTGCTCAGGACCGGCTGGATCCACAGGCCGGGAATCTGGATGGTCTTCCCGCGGCGCGCGATCCACACCGGACCGGGTTTGTCGGCGCGCTCGTACATCAGCACCGTCCACCCGGCCACGCTCATCCGGGAGCCGTAGACCTTCTGCGGCTTCGCGCCGAGCTGGAGCCGGCCGGCCTGGTCGACGAATGGCAGGGTCGTCGCCGGACCGACGGGCAGGTCGGCGTACGTCGCCGGGATGGCGGGAGCGCTGTTGCGGACCGTCGGAGCGGGCGGCGCGGGGGTGGGCACGTTGGCGTTGGCGCCGGTGCGTCCCTCGGCGAGCCGGGTCGTGTGGACCGCGAGCCAGGCCACGGAGGCGATCAGGGCCAGGATGATGCAGGCCGAGAACAGGATTCCGGCGTGGCTGTGCCGCACCGTGGTCGGCTGCTCGTCGAGCACCACGGGCGGCTGTTCCTCGTCGATGTGCACGTCGGTGATGGTCGTACCTTCCTCGTCGTCCAGTCTCCCGAAGGCTGAGATGTCGAAGCTGTGCTGCGGACGTGCCCCGAGTCTCTCCACGGTAACCACGCCGGGGTGTCGGGATCAGGAGAGTTCAGGTGAACAATCCGTTTTCACATGCCGTCGGTATGTCCGCAGGAACCGGACATGGCCTAAGGTCGGACGGGTGGTGAGAAAACGAGTAGCTGATGCAAGCAAACAGGCCGGAAAAGTAGTCGAGGCGGTGAAGGACACGGCCGGCAAGCTGGTCGCCGACGTGGTGTCCGGCAAGGTCAAGATCCCCTCCATCCCGAAGGTCAAGGTGCCGAGGCCCGGACGCAAGGCGCCGGCCAAGCCCGCCGAGCCGGCGACGAAGCCCGTCGTGGAGCCGGTGGCCGAGCCCGTCGTCACGCCCGAGCCCGTCGCGAAGGTTGCGGAGCCGGTGGCTGAGCCGGTCGAGCCCGCCCCCGCGGAGACAGCCGCCCCGGCCGAGAAGCCGGCGCCGGCGAAGAAGGCCGCCGCCAAGAAGACCACGGCCACGAAGAGCCCTGCGAAGAAGACGACCGCGGCCAAGAAGACGGCGGCCAAGAAGGCCCCTGCGGCGAAGAAGGCTCCGGCTGCGAAGAAGGCCACGGCCGCCAAGAAGACCACCGCGAAGAAGACGCCGGCGGCCAAGAAGACCGCCACGGCGGCGACCCCGGTGAGCCCGGCTACTCCGGCGACGGCGTCGACCCCGGCGACGACGGCGACGACGGCGACGACGGCGACGACGGCGAAGAAGACCGCGGCCAAGAAGACCGCGGCCAAGAAGACGACGACGGCCAAGAAGGCCCCGGCGAAGAAGACGGCGGCGAAGAAGGCTCCCGCAAAGAAGGCACCAGCCAAGAAGGCGCCCGCGAACGGGGTCTCGCCGAGCCCGAGCCCGCGCCCGAGCACCGGCGCCGAGACGCCGTCGAGCGACTCCTAGCCGAGACGCACGACCCGCACCGAGGCCAGAGCAGTACGCGGCCCGAGCCCCAGCCTGCGTACGGCCTCGAGGTCCTCGAGGGTATCGACGTCGTGGCGCAGCGAGCGCAGGTCGCCCTTGAGCGGATGGGCGCCGCCGTCCCGGTGGGCGGCGGCGGACCCGGGCCCGAACGCGGGCCGGAAGCGGTCGTGGGGCGCGGTGTACAGCGTGGTGCCCCCGCCCGCCGCGTCCTCGACGTACGCAGCCCCGAACCCGCTCGCGGCGGCCAGCGCCGCGTCCAGGTCGGCGGCACGGAGCGCAGGCAGGTCGCCGCACAGCGCCGCAGGGCGAAGCTCCGGCCAGCGGCGCCGGGCCTCACGCGCACCCTGCACGAGGGTCTCGTTGAGGTCCCCGCTGACCCCGTCGGGGATGACCGCGGCGCCGAGACGGGCGACGTCGGCGGCGAAGAACGAGTCGTCGGTGATCACCAGGACCGCGCCGACCCTGGCAGCGGCCAGACACGACTCCGCGGTGTCGAGGGCGAACGAGCGAGCCAGATCGGCCCGCTCGTGCGATTCGATGCCGACCAGCCGGGACTTGCCGCGCGCGGGAGGCTTCACGGGCAGCAGGACGACGTAACCGGGTGCAGGTGCAGGCACAGGGTAGATCCTGACAGGTATCTCACAACCTCGAGGTGACGGCCCGGTAGCCTGCCCTGCGTGGGAAAGTACCGGAAGTTCCAGGAGGGCAAGCTCGGCTGGCCATGGGTCGTGGCCGTCGGCATCGTGAAGCCCGTCCTTCTCGCCACCACCAAGCACCAGTGGGACGGCGGCGAGAAGATCCCGGAGAGTGGCGGAGCGGTGTTCGCGCTCAACCACGTCTCCGAGATCGACCCGTTCACCGCCGCGCACATCGTGTGGGACTACGGACGCAGACCCAGCTACCTGGCCAAGGCCGCGCTGTTCAAGGGCCCGTTGGGCAAGTTCCTGCGGGCGGCCCGCCAGATCCCGGTGGACCGGACGGCCGGCGCGTCGGCGTTCGACGCGGCCGTGAAGGCGGTCAACGAGGGCAGCATCGTGGTCGTCTACGTGGAGGGCTCGATCACCAAGGACCCGACCGGCTGGCCGATGCGCGGCAAGTCCGGTGCGGCCCGGATCGCGCTCGCGACCGGTGCCCCGGTCTACCCGGTGGGACAGTGGGGAGCTCAGGAGCTGCTTCCGGCGTACTCTCTCAAGCCGCACCTGATCGGCCGCAAGATGATCCAGATGAAGATCGGTGACCCGGTCGACCTGAAGGATCTCGAGGTCCAGGAGCACACGCCGGCGGTCGTGAACCAGGCGACCGACCGGATCATGAAGGCGATCGTCGGCCTGGTGGCCGACATCCGGCAGGAGGAGCCGCCCAGCGAGCTCTTCGACCCGAAGAAGGCCGGCGTGAATGCGACCGGCGACCCCCGCAAGACCAAGAAGAAGGACGGCAATTGAGCCAGCGTCAGCGAGTGAACCATGAGTGCAACACGTCGCCGCGTCCGTATTCTGGCGCTTGCGCTACGGAGGTGGCGGCGTGAGCGTGAGTGGCGGCAAGGTAGCGGTCTTCGGAGCGGGCTCATGGGGCACCGCGTTCTCGGTCATCCTCGCTGACGCGGGCAACGACGTGACGATGTGGGCGCGCCGTGAGGAGGTCGCGGCGGCGATCAACGACACCCACGAGAACCCCGACTACCACCCCGGCACCGAGCTGCCCCGCAACATCAGCGCCACCCACGACATCGAGAAGGCGGCGTACGGAGCCGAGCTGGTCGTCCTGGCCGCGCCCTCGCAGACGCTGCGCGCCAACCTCACCGACTGGGCGCCGTTCCTGCCCAAGGACGTGCCGCTGGTCTCGCTGATGAAGGGCGTCGAGCTCGGCACCCTGGAGCGGATGAGCGAGGTCATCGCCCATGTCACCGGCGCCGGGCCGGAGCGGATCGCGGTCGTCAGCGGTCCCAACCTGTCCAAGGAGATCATCCGTCGTGAGCCGGCCGCCGGTGTGGTGGCGTGTGCCGACGAAGAGGTCGCCAAGGCGATCCAGGCGCGGGTGCACTCGCCCGCGTTCCGCCCCTACACCTCGACCGACGTGGTCGGCTGCGAGATCGGCGGGGCCTACAAGAACGTGGTCGCGATCTCCACCGGCATGGCCGCCGGCATGGGGTTCGGCGACAACACCCAGGCCTCGCTGATCACCCGCGGTCTCGCCGAGACCGCGCGGCTGGCGATGAAGCTGGGTGCCAACCCGATGACCCTGATGGGTCTCGCCGGCCTGGGCGACCTGGCCGCCACCTGCTCCTCGCCGCTCTCCCGCAACCGTACGTTCGGGGAGAAGCTCGGCAAGGGCATGACCACCGCCGACATCCTCGCCTCCAGCCACCAGGTCGCCGAGGGCGCCAAGTCGTCGCACTCGCTGCGCGAGCTGGCGGCGAAGGTCGGCGTGGACGTGCCGCTGGCGCAGTACGTCGACGACGTCGTCTCCGGCGCCAAGACGGTCAGCGAGATCATGGACGAGATGCTCGAGCGGCCGACGAAGGCGGAGACCGAGTAGGACATCGAGGCGGAACGGCCCCGGAGCGAGTGCTCCGGGGCCGTCGCTGTTGGTAGGGCCTCAGACGGTGCCGAGGTCCTTCCACGGACCCCACTCCTCGGTGCCCGGGGTGTTGCCCTGGGTCCACCACTTGGCCTCCCACAGGTGACCGCCGTAGGTGACGCGGTCGCCGGCGACGTACACCGTCGTGGCCGACCACGCGGCCGCGCCACCCGGCGGGTCGGTCGGCGGGTCCGTCGGTTCCTCGGTGGGCGGGTCGGTCGGGTCCGGCTCCTCGACCGGGCCACCGGTGCCGTTGCGCATCGCGTCGGCGAAGGTGCCGATCAGCTCGCCCTGGCGGTCACCGGACAGCTCCCACCACATGCCTCCGCCGAGGCGCTTGGAGATCGCGTACGCAGCTTTCTGCCTGATGGTGGACACGTTGTCGTAGCTCCACCACTGGTTGCCGTCGTAGCGCCAGGCGGCACCGGTCGCGGCGTTGTAGTGGTCGGTGCCGCGGGTCTTGAGCTTGTCGTAGTCCTCGTTGCCCGCCTCGTACGTCCCGGGTGCGGCGGCGGTCGCCGGACCCCACGGGTTGGCGGAGGTCGCACCCTGCCAGCCGCGACCGTAGGCCGCCATGCCCAGGCCGAGCTGGGCCGGTGAGATCCCGGCGTCGAGGTACTCCCGGACCGACGCGTCCACGCTGAACCGCTTGCCGTCGGGGCGCGGGTCGGCGGGGTCGGCGTAGAGGTTGCCCTGGTGGCCGGTCAGCGTCGGGTCCCAGGCGCCCCACAGGTCATAGCCCTGGATGTTGCCGAAGTCGAGCGAGTTGAAGATCGCCGGGTCGTTCCAGCCGCCGGCCTCGATGTCCTGCGGGTTGGCCGGGAGGAAGGCCGAGAGCTGGTAGTCCTTGCCCGTGGTCGCGCCCAGGGCGTCCAGCTGGGAGCGGAACTCGGCCAGCAGCGCCTTGAAGTTGGCGCGGTCGTTGACCGGGTCGACGTGGTTGCCGGTGTTGCCGTTGGGCGAGCCCGGCCACTCCCAGTCGATGTCGAAGCCGTCGAAGACACCGGCGGCCGCACCGGCGCCACCGCGGCCGTCGATCACCGGCAGGTTGCCCTTGATGTAGAGGTCGATGCACGAGGAGACGAGCTTGCGGCGCGACTCCGGGGTCGCCGCGGCCAGTGAGAAGTTCTTCGACCAGGTCCAGCCGCCCAGCGAGAGCAGGACCTTCAGGCCCGGGTGCTTCGCCTTGAGCTGCTTGAGCTGGTTGAAGGAGCCGGCCAGGGGCTGGTCCCAGGTGTCGGCCGTGCCGGAGACGGATGCGTCGGCTGCGTACGACATCCCGTAGTCGGCGTAGGCGTCACCGGCGCCGTCGGAGCCGTTGGGCCCCTCGCCCTGGGCCTTGTTGGCCTCGAAGCAGGTCAGCGTCTGGTGGTGGATGTTGCCGAAGGCGTAGTTGAGATGGGTCAGGTCGTCGGCGACGCCGGACGTCTCGAGCTGCTTGACCTTGAAACCGCGGCCGTAGACGCCCCACTGCACGAAGTAGCCGACGTTGCGGTAGCCGTTGATCGCGGTCGTCTCCGCGGCGGCCGCCTGCAGCGATGCGCTGGACGGGGTGCTGGTGAGGGCGAGCGTGCCGGTGAGGGCGAGAGCTCCGGCGAGAGCGCCGATGAGAAGGCCGGCGATCCGGCGTGACCTTCGTGGGGGCAAGGCGACATGCATGGTGACACCTCCGAGGTGATGGCTTGCTCGGGCACCAGGCGCCCGATCGCCTTTCGATGGTGGCAGCCTCCGTATTTGTAAGCAACCCGTACTAATTAAGGAATTTCAGAACGTAATTCGAGGTGGGCGCGGAAGTAGTACGTTCGACGAGCCGCCAATTCTGGGAGATCGCCATGCTCGGACGCCGCTCTGCAGTCGTTGCCACACTGACCGGGGGCGCGCTCGCGCTGGCCACCCTGGTCCCGTACGCAGGGGCGACCGCCGCCCCGGAGGAGCGGCTCACGCCACCGCCGAAGGTGCCCACCGCGGTGGGCTACGGCGGCGCGGTGGCGAGCGTCGACGCCGATGCCAGCCGGATCGGGCTCGAGGTGCTGCGCAAGGGCGGCAACGCGACCGACGCGGCGATCGCGACGGCGGCCGCGCTCGGGGTCACCGAGCCCTACTCGGCCGGGATCGGCGGAGGCGGCTTCTTCGTGCACTACTCCGCGCGCACCGGGAAGGTCGAGACCATCGACGGACGGGAGAAGGCGCCGGCCGCGATGCCGCGCGACGCGTTCATCGATCCGGAGACCGGGAAGGAGTACCCGTTCTTCCCCGACATGGTCACCAGCGGCGCCTCCGTCGGGGTTCCCGGCACCCCGCTGACCTGGGACAAGGCGCTGAGGAAGTGGGGCACGCGCTCGCTCGCACAGACGCTCGAACCGGCCGCACGGCTGGCTCGCCGAGGCTTCGTCGTGGACCAGACCTTCCGGCAGCAGACCGTCGACAACGCGGAACGTTTCGCAGCGATCGAATCCACCGCGGAACTGTTCCTTCCCGGAGGATCAGCCCCCGAGGTCGGCAGCCGGTTCCGCAACCCCGACATCGCCGCGACCTACGACCTGCTCGGACGCAAGGGCGTGAAGGCCTTCTACCGCGGCCCGCTCGCGGCGGAGATCGCCGCGACCGTGGCCGAGCCGCCGAAGACCGACGACACCGACCTGCCGGTCCCGCCCGGCTGGGTCACCACGGAGGACCTGGCGGCCTACACCGCCCCCGGCCGCGAGCCGACCCACTCGACCTACCGTGATCTGGACGTCTACGGGATGGCACCGCCGTCCTCCGGCGGCACGACGGTGGGGGAGGCGCTCAACATCCTCGAGCGCTACGAGCTGGCCGGGATGAGCGCCACCCAGGCCTACCACCACCTGATCGAGTCGAGCGCGATCGCCTTCGCCGACCGCGGCGCCTACCTGGGCGACCCCGACCACGTCGACGTGCCCGTCGCGGCGCTCCTCGACGACGCCTTCGCCGCCGAGCGGGCCTGCGGCATCGATCCCGCGGCAGCCCGGCCGAAGCCGGTGGCGGCGGGAGACGTCGACGACTACGACGGCGTCTGCGACGATCCGGCCGGCACCGGCGAGACCGCCAAGGACACCGAGAACCTGGAGACCACCAACCTGACCGTGGTCGACCGCTGGGGCGACGTCGTCGAATACACCCTGACCATCGAGCAGACCGGAGGATCCGGGATCACCGTTCCCGGCCGCGGCTTCATCCTCAACAACGAGCTCACCGACTTCTCGACCACCTACCGGCCCGACGACCCCAACCGGATCGAGCCCAACAAGCGTCCCCGCAGCTCGATGTCGCCCACGATCGTGCTCTCCGAAGGCCGCCCCGTGCTGGCGGTCGGCTCGCCCGGAGGCTCGACGATCATCACCACCGTGCTCCAGATCCTGATCGAGCGCTACGCCCGCGACCGGACCCTGCCCGAGGCGATGGCGGCGCCGCGGGTCTCCCAGCGCAACGCCGCGAACACCGGCGCCGAGCCGGCGTTCATCGAGACGTACGGCGGGCCGCTGACGTCGCTGGGTCACCGGCTCGCCTCCACGGCAGAGCTCGGCGCGGCCACCGCGATCGAGATCGGCCCCGACGGGCTGCTGACCTCGACGGCCGAGCCCTGGCGTCGAGGAGGCGGGTCCGCGCTGGTGGTCAGCCCGGTGGACCCGGAGGACTAGCTGTCGAGACCGTCCAGCGCCTGGGCAAGATCGGCCCACAGGTCGTCGACGTCCTCGATCCCGACCGACATCCGCACCAGCCCTTCGGGCACCGTCGACGACTCGGTCTTCCAGCGGCGTCGGCGCTCGAAGGTGGACTCGACCCCGCCGAGCGAGGTCGCGTGGACCCACAGCGAGGTGGAGCGGGTGAGGTGGTCGGCCTGGTCCGCGGTCGGGAGGACAGCGGCCAGCATGCCGCCGAAGCCGGGGTAGCGGACCTCCGCGACGGCCGGGTGGGCTGCCAGGCGCTCGGCGAGGGTCGCCGCGTTGGCGGCGGAGCGCTCGACGCGCAGGTGCAGCGTACGCAGGCCGCGCAGCGCCAGCCAGGCCTCGAACGGGCCCGGGATCGCGCCGAGGAGGTCGCGGCGGGCCTTGAGCACGTCCCACAGCGCGTCGTCGGAGACCACGACCGCGCCCATCACGACATCGGAGTGACCGGCGATGAACTTCGTGGCGGAGTGGATGACGATGTCCGCGCCGAGCGCGAGGGGCTGCTGGAGCAGGGGAGTGGCGAAGGTGTTGTCGACCACGACCCGCGCGCCCGCCTTGTGGGCCGCGGCGATGACCGCCGGCAGGTCGGCGAGCTGCATGCCCGGGTTGGTCGGCGTCTCGACCCAGACCAGCGCGACCTCGCCGTCGAGCCGCTCGAGCAGCTTCACGACCGCCTCGGTGTCGGAGAAGTCGGTGAGGCGAGCGGTCAGCCGGCCGCGGGCCTCGAGGTCGGCCAGCTGGCCGATGGTCCCCAGGTAGCTCTGCTCGGTGGCCACCACGACCGAGTCGTTGACCAGGTCCAGCAGCGTCGCGACCGCCGCGAGCCCGGATGCGAACGACAGCGCCCGCCCGCCCTCGAGCCGCCCGAGCGCCTCCTCGAAGGCCACCCACGCGTCGTTGGTGTAGCGCCCGTACTCCTTGTCGCCGCCGGCCACATAGGTCGAGGCCATCGTGATCGGTACGTTGAGCGGCTGGTCGGGCTCGTGGGCCGGCCGCCCGGCGTGGACGGCGATCGTGGCGGGCTTGTGATCCATGCCTTCGACCCTATTGCCCCCTCCGTCGACGGGTCTCACACGCCGCGCGGTTACGGGTCGGCGCACGGTCCCGGATAAGGTTGCGGCCGTGTTGACGACCCTGCTGGATGGACGTGCCTTCGGTGAGAAGCACGGCAAGGATGCTGCCACCGTCGTGGCCCTGCACGGCTGGGCCCGCAACCGCAGCGACTGGGGCTCGACGCTCGAGGGCCTGGACGCGCTCGCGCTCGACCAGCCCGGATTCGGCGCGACCCCGGCGCCGGACGAGGTCTGGGGATCCGCGGACTACGCCGCGTGGCTCGCCCAGATCCTGGAGGGTCTCGACCGCCCGGTGCTCGTCGGTCACAGCTTCGGCGGCCGGGTGGCCGTGCAGCTCGCCGCGAGCCGTCCGGAGCTGGTCCGTGGGGTCATCCTCACCGGGGTGCCGCTGTTCCGCCCGAAGACCGCCGGCAAGCCCAAGCTCGCCTACCGCATCGGCCGCTGGCTCCACTCCAAGGGGCTGATCCCGGAGTCCAGGATGGAGGCGCTGCGGGAGAAGTACGGCTCGACCGACTACCGCAACGCCAAGGGCATCATCCGCGACATCTTCGTGAAGGTCGTCAACGAGTCCTACGCCGAGCAGCTGGCGGCCATCCCGAAGGACCTCCCGGTCCGGCTGATCTGGGGCGAGAACGACACCGCCGCCCCGGTCTGGATGCCCGGTGAGGCGATGGACCTCCTGGGGGACAACGCGACCCTGGAGATCGTCCCGGGCTCCGCACACCTGCTCGACGCCGGGCTGGTCAAGAGCCTTCGAGGCGCCATCGACGAACTTCGTACGAACTGAATCTGAGGGGCTGAAGAAGAAGCATGTGGATCGTCCTGGTCACCTCCGCGCTGACCCTGGTCTCCTACTACCGCTGGCTGCGGGTCGCTCAGCGTGAGCACTACGAGCCGACGCGACTGTTCGCGATCGAGTGGATCTGGATCAAGGCCCGCCCGGTCGAGGCGATCCTGCTCGGCGCGGTCGTCGTGGTCTGCCTGGCGTCGTTCGTGCTGCCCTACGGTGCGCTCGTGGGCGCGCTGCTGTTCCTCGGCTGGCCCGTGGGCATGTCGTTCACCGGCGCGAAGCGGCTCGTCTGGACCGACCGGGTCAAGCGCCTGGCCGGTGTGCTCTTCGTGCTGCACGCCGTCGTCACCGTCCTGATCGCGCTGCTCGCCCCGGTCGCTGCCGGCCTGCTCCCGATCCTCGCGGTCCCGCTGGCGGAGGCGGCGCTGGCGATCATGTGGCCGATCGAGAAGGCGATGGCGAAGAAGTGGCAGGTGCAGGCCGCCGCCACCATCAAGAAGGTCAACCCGAAGATCGTCGCGATCACCGGCTCCTACGGCAAGACCTCCACGAAGAACTACGCCACCCACCTGATGCAGGGCCGCTGGTCGACGCTGGCCTCCCCGGCGAGCTTCAACAACGCGATGGGCCTCTCCCGGGCGGTCAACGACCGCCTCCAGCCCGGCACCGACATCTTCGTGGCCGAGATGGGCACCTACGGCCCCGGTGAGATCGCCGAGCTGACCGAGATCTTCCCGCCCGAGGTCGCCGCGATCACCACGATCGGCGAGGCCCACCTGGAGCGGATGAAGTCCCGCGAGACCATCGTGAAGGCCAAGTCGGAGATCCTCCCGAAGGCCTCGACCGTGGTGCTGAACATCGACGTGCCCGAGCTCGCCCTCATCGCCGAGAACCTCCGCGCCAGCAAGCGCGTGATCGCCTGCTCCGCGGTGCCGGGCACCGCCGCCGAGGTCCTGGTGACCGACGGCAAGCTGACGATCAACAACGAGACGTACGCGGTGGAGCTGCCCGACGAGGTCGGGCACCCGATCAACGTCGCGATCGCCGTCGGCCTCGCCCTCGCGGTCGAGGTCCCGATCGAGACGATCACCCAGCGGCTGGCCTCGATCCCGGGTACGCCGCACCGCGCCGAGGCCAACAGGACGCCCGGCGGCGTCTGGGTCATCGACGACACCTTCAACTCCAACCCGACCGGCGCCGCCGCCGCGCTGGCGAAGGCCAAGCGGCTGGCAGGGGAGTCGGGAACGGTGTGGACCATCACGCCCGGTATGGTCGAGCTGGGCACCGAGCAGGCCGCGCGCAACATCGAGTTCGCGCAGGCTGCCACGGCCTCCGACAAGATGCAGCTGTGCATCGTCGGTCGCACCAACCGAAAAGCGCTGCGGGCGGGGGACCCTGCGCGAACCACTGCGTTCGACAGCCGCAAGGCGGCGGCGGATCATGCTCTGACCGCGGCCAAGGAGGGCGACGTGGTGCTGTACGAGAACGACCTCCCCGATCACTACGCGTAGGACCCCAGGAGCTTCCACCATGAGCGTAACCAAGGCCACCATCGTCTTCGGCGGTCCCAGCGCCGAGCACGACATCAGCATCCTCACCGGCCTGCAGGCCGAGCGGGTCCTCTCCGGTGCCGGCGTCGAGGTCACCTGCCTCTACTGGGCGCGCTCGGACAAGTGGTTCCTGGTGCCCGCCAAGCAGGAGGCGCGCGACTTCCTCGGCGGCGAGCCGAAGGGCTCCAAGGCCGTCGAGTTCCGGCTCGGCACCGAGAAGGGCGACGGCTTCTACACCGTCGGCGGCTTCGGCGGTGGCAAGCGCCTCGAGACCGGCCCGATCCTCTCCGCCTTCCACGGCGGCGCGGGCGAGGCCGGCGGCATCCAGTGGCTCTTCGAGCTCGCCGGGCTGAAGGCGACCGGCGCCACCCCGGCCTCGGCCGCCCTCGGCATGGACAAGCTCGCCTTCGGCGCGGTCATGCTCAACGCCGGCCTGCCGTCCCTGCAGCGCGAGCTGCTCTCGCGCTACGCCGCCCCGTCCTTCGAGGGGCCCTACATCGTCAAGCCTCGCTTCGGTGGCTCCTCGATCGGCATCGAGGTCGTCGACGACTACGAGACCGGCCTCGCGCTCCTCAACACCTCGCCGCACCTGCGTGCCGGCGCGGTCGTCGAGCCGTACCGTCCCGACCTCTTCGACCTCAACGCCTCGGTCCGCACCGCCCCCGAGATCGCGGTGAGCGACGTCGAGCGCCCGCTGCGCTCCGACGAGGCGAAGATGTACGACTACTCCGCCAAGTACGTCCACACCGACGGTCTCTCCTCGTCCCCGCGTGAGTTCCCGGCCCAGGTCGAGGAGTCGGTCACCAAGCAGATCAAGGACCTGGCCGTACGCGTCGTGGAGCTCACCGGCCTGACCGGCATCCTCCGCATCGACTTCCTCTCCGACGGCAAGGGCGAGGTCTTCATCAACGAGGTCAACTCGATCCCCGGCGCGCTCTCGCTCTACCTGTGGCCCGACACCCCGGCCTCCGAGGTCCTCACCAGCGCCATCGCCGAGGCCGAGAAGCACGTCCCCCAGGTCACCCGGAACTTCGAGGAGGGCGTCGCCCTCAAGGCCGCGGGCGGCATCGCCGGCAAGCTCACCGGCCTGAGCTGAGCCCACGCCGCTGGTCGAGCCGCGAGCGCTAGCGAGCGTGTCGAGACCAACACAGTCCCGTTGAGCGCCGAGGGGACTGTGTTGGTCTCGACACGCCTCCGCCTAGCGGCTCCGGCGGCTCGACCAGCGTTTTATCGGGCGAGAGCGCGCTTCAGGAGGGCGAGGGTGACCTCGCCCATCGAGGTGCCGTCGTGCTTGGCGGCGAAGGGGAAGACGCTGGTCTCGGTGGCGCCGGGGGTGATGGCGACCTCGAGGACGACGAAGCCGCCGTCGGGGGTGACCATGAAGTCGGTGCGGGAGATGTCGCGCATGCCGAGCAGCTCGTGGGCGCGTACGGCGGTCTCGCCGAGCTCGGTGAGCAGCGCGTCGGGGAGGTCGGGGCGGCCGAAGCCGACGAACTCGGCGGTGTAGCGCGCCGCGAAGTCGAACTCGTGGCCCTTGCTGAAGTCGATCGCGATCGGCGTCAGCGGCTTGGTGCCCTCGTCGGTCTCGTGGACGACCACGGAGACGTCGATACCGGCGTAGAAGCGCTCGATGAGCGCCTCGTCGCAGTAGGCGTAGGTCTTGACCAGGGCCGCGGGGAGGGCGGAGAGGCCGTCGACGCCGGTGACGCCGAGCGCCGAGCCGCCGCGCGAGGGCTTGACCACGACCCGCTCGCCCATCCGCGAGATGACGTGCTCCATCAGCACCGGAGCGCCGACGTCGCGGAACGTCGTGGACGACAGCGAGACCGAGTCGGGCACCGGGATGCCCCCGCGGCGCAGGAGCTCGCGGGCAGCGGCCTTGTCGAACGCGACGCGGCAGGAGGTGGAGACGGTGCCGACGTACGGGATCCCGATCAGCTCCAGGAGCGTCTGGATCTCGCCGTCCTCACCGAACTGGCCGTGCAGAGCCGGCAGTGCCACGACCGCCTTGTCGCGCTCGAGGTTGTGCAGCAGCGCCCGGTCGAAGTCGTACGCAGCCACCTCCACTCCCAGTGCCGACAGCTCGCGCACGAGGTTGCGGCCGGAGGCCAGCGACACGTCGCGCTCGTGGCTCAGCCCGCCGGCGATGACGGCGACGGGCCCGGGAAGAGGAGATGTACTCATGAGTTCTGTCTAACAGACGGCTGGGACGAGCCGTCAATCTCAGATGTGGACGACCGGGCAGGTCAGGGTGCGGGTGATGCCTTCGAGGCTCTGGACGCGAGCCACGACCATCTTGCCGAGCTCGTCGACATTGCGGGCCTCGGCACGGACGATCACGTCGTACGGACCGGTGACGTCCTCAGCCAGGGTCACGCCCTGGATCTTGCCGATCTCGGTGGCGACCTCTGCGGCCTTGCCGACGTCGGTCTGGATGAGGATGTACGCCTGTACGACCATGGTGCTGCTCCTGTTCTCCGTGCCTTCCTTGGCACAACGTCAGGCATGTAACCTATCGCGTTATCTGTCGCTCGACCTACACCGACCCTGGGGATAAGACAGGTGATGCGTGTCCCGGTATCTCCGGGCATCGCCGGGAGGGTTGGATACAGGTATGGCTTTTCCGAGGGACACGACACTCGCCGACGTCGGTGAGTTCGGGCTGATCACCGAGATGACCAAGCACTTCGCCCAGGGGGAGCAGGTGCTGGTCGGCCCCGGCGACGACGCCGCGCTGCTGCGGGTCAAGCAGGGTCACGTGGTGGTCTCGACCGACCTTCTCGTCGAGGGCCGCCACTTCCGGCGGGACTGGGCCGAGGCGTCCCACATCGGCCACCGGGCAGCCGGCCAGAACCTCGCCGACATCGCCGCGATGGGCGGCGTGGCGCACTCGATGACACTCGGCCTCGCGCTCCCGTCGGACCTCCCGGCCGAGTGGGCCGTCGACTTCGCGGAGGGGTTCGCCGCCGAGTGCTCGCTGGTGGGTGCCTCCGTCGTCGGCGGCGACGTCACCGGCGCCGACCAGATCGTCATCTCCGTGACCGCCATCGGCGCGGTCGCCCAGGCCCCGGTCCTCCGCTCGGGCGCGGAGCCCGGCGACGTACTCGCGCTGTGTGGCCGCCAGGGATGGGCCGCTGCCGGCCTGGCGATCCTCAAGCGGGGGTTCCGGTCACCTCGCGTGCTGGTCGACGCCTACCGCCGCCCGCAACCGCCGTACGCAGCCGGCCCCGCCGCCGCGGCGGCCGGTGCCTCGGCGCTGATCGACGTCTCCGACGGTCTGCTGTCCGAGGCCCGGCACATCGCCGAGGCCTCGGAGGTCTCCATCGACGTGCACACCTCCGCGCTGACCATCCCCGATGAGCTCAAGGCGGTCGCCTCGGCGACCGGCGCCGACGCGCTCGCGTTCGTGCTGGGCGGGGGAGAGGACCACTCGCTGCTCGCGGCGTTCCCGCCGGAGGTCGAGCTGCCGCAGGGGTGGACGGTGATCGGGACGATCGACGAGCCCGGTGGTGAGCCGGTCACGGTCGACGGCGAGGTCTATGAGGGGCCGGCGGGCTGGACACACTTCTGAGGAGAACGACGAAGGCCGCCGCCCGAATGGGCAGCGGCCTTCGTACGAGGAAGAACTCGGGTCAGCGAGCGACCTTGCCGGCCTTGATGCAGGTCGTGCAGACATTCATACGCTTCGGGGTGCCGTTGATGACGGCACGGACGCGCTGGATGTTGGGGTCGAAGCGGCGCTTGGTCGCCTTCTTGGACCACGGCCGGTTGTTGCCGAAGCCCGGCTTCTTGTCGCAGATGTCGCAGACGGCAGCCACCGTGAACTCCTGAGGTTGAATAGATGATCGAGGTCGAATAGGCCGGCGGGGTGCGATGGACGACTGCCCAGCCGGGACAACCGAACCAGCGTAACCTGTGGGGCTGTGACGAACGAAATCGTCAGTCCCCGGAGCGGCGATCCCGCCACCTGTCCAGCGGGGCCGCCAGCGCGGTGGCCAGCTTCCACCGCTTCGACCCGCGCAGATCGTCGATCTCGGAGCGCTGACCGGCCAGCTGCTTGCGCTGCGACTCGAGTCTACGGCGCTGGTCCGCGACGACCTCACGGAGCCGGGCGACCTCGTCGCGCAGCTCCAGGCCCTGCTCGACCCAGTCGGGGATGGCGGGCACCGAGGGGAGCTCGGGGGAGAGGCCGCGGCGCAGGACGACGTAGAACTCGATGTCGTCCTCCGGCACCGGCAGGATCTTCTCGACCGACCAGCCGGTCAGCCCGAGACGGCGCAGCTCGGCGATGATCTCGGGGAACGAGCGGTCGGTGTAGGTCCACACGTGGCAGTCGACGTACTCACCACGGCGGGCCCGCTCGACCTGGGCCAACGTGTGGCCGAGGTCGTGGATGCAGGTCTCGGCCTCGCTCGGACCGTGGTGGTGGAGCCGCTTGGGATCGTGGCTGACCGCGGCGCGGTGGTGGTCGAAGACGGCGCGTACGGACGGGATGGTGTCGCCGGCCTCGTGGGCCTGCAGGATCTGCCCCATCGTGGTGGGCGGGCGGTGGGCGTCGAAGGTGTAGCGCCTGTCGGGGACGACCAGGACCAGCGCCCCGTCGGGGGCGGTCACGGCCTCGACCTGGGCCAGCCAGCCGACCAGGTCGGGCACGTGCTCGACGACGTGGCTGGCCAGCGCCCAGTCGAAGGGGGCGCCCTCCTTGGCGGCCTCCTCGATCGTACGCATCCGGGTGCCGTCCCACATCGGATAGTCGATCTCGGGGATGGCCTCGCGGGTCACGTTGGGGTTGTCGGTGTTGGTCTCGTAGAGCCGGTCGCGGTCGTAGAGGTCGAGATAGGACACGTCTGCGGCGCCGCGGGGGACGAGCGGCTTGTGCAGCGGTCCTATCTCCAGGCCGTGGCCGGTGGAGAAGTCGAAGATTTCGGCGACGCGACGAGCGCGTGGGGACGGGGTCGGGATCGACATCCGGAAGTCCTTCGGCGTAGGGAAGTCTCCACACTAGGGATGATTCGTCACCCGCGCGGGGCGCGACCCGGCAGAACTTGTTACTCGCTCGTGTCTTTGCTGCAGCCTTGGATTTGTTCACCCGTCGTTTACCCCGTACCCAGGCACGGCCTAACCTTGGGGCCGCGATACCGGGAAGTGTGTCCGGCGTCACGATGTCTGGTTGCCTGCACGGTGTCGAGGGAAGGGAGAGCGGCGTGGCCGAGGTCAAGCTCGATCTGTTCCGCCGGTTCGGCGACCTGGCGACCGACGCGCTCGGGTCGCACCGCGAGGAGATCGACGCGCTCAACGTCTTCCCGGTGCCCGACAGCGACACCGGCACCAACCTCTACCTGACCATCGCCGCCGCCCGTGACCGGCTGCGCGAGTTCACCGGCTCCGACTGGCGGGAGGGGCTGCGTGCCTTCTCCCGCGGCGCGCTGCTGAGCGCCCGCGGCAACTCGGGGGTGATCCTGGCCGAGATGATCGGCGCCCTGCTGCGCCGCCTGATCCAGGCCACCGAGGAGGAGCGCACCGCCGTCGTCTTCGCCGACGCGCTGCGCAACGCCGCCAACGCCGCCTACGCCGCGGTGGGGGAGCCGCAGGAGGGCACCATGCTCAGCGTGCTCCGCGCCGCCGCGGACGCGGCCGAGGCGTGCGTCGAGATCGACGAGTCCGCACGCACCCGCGACGTGATGTCGGTTGCCGCCAGCGCGGCCCGCGCCGCCCTCGCCCGTACGCAGGAGCAGTTGCCCACGCTCGCCGCCGCCGGGGTGGTCGATGCCGGCGGCCGCGGGATCTGCGTGCTCCTCGACGCCTTCGAGACCGCCCTGACCGGTCGCCGGCCGAGCCCGCAGGCGCCGACCCCGCACATCCCGATCCCGATCACGGCGGGCCTGGCTGGCGCGGACGGTCATGCTCTGGAGCCGGGCGGCCCGGCCTACGAGGTGATGTACCTGCTCGACGCCGAGGACGGGGCGATCCCGGATCTGCGCAAGCGGCTCCAGCCGTTGGGCGACTCGCTGGTCGTCGTCGGCGGCGAGGGCATCTGGAACGTACACGTCCATGTCGACGACGTCGGTGCCGCGATCGAGGCCGGGATCAGTGCCGGCCGGCCGCACCGGATCCACGTCACCCATTTCGCCGAGCAGCTCGCCGGACAGGCCCACCGGCACGCGACCCGCAGCGGCCGCGCGGTGATCGCGTTCGCCGCGGGCCCCGGGCTGGCGGAGCTCTTCCGGGGCGCCGGCGCGATCGTGATCGAGGGCGGCCCGCACCGGCGCCCGACGACCTCGGAGCTGCTCGAGGCGATCACCGCCTCCGGTGCCTCCGAGGTGATCGTGCTCCCCAACGACGCGCCCACCCGGCAGTCGGCCGAGGCCGCCGCGCGCACCGCCGAGGACGACCTCGACATCAGCGTCGCGGTGATCCCGACCCGCAGCCAGGTGCAGGGCCTGGCGGCGATCGCGGTCCACGAGCCCGGCCGGAAGTTCGACAAGGACGTGCTGGAGATGACCGCCACCGCGCGACACGCGCGGCACGGCGCGGTCACGATCTCGAACACCCGAGCGATTACCATGGCGGGGCCGTGCATGCCGGGCGACGCGCTCGGGGTGCTCGACGGAGACTTCGTCAAGGTCGGCCAGGACCTGCAGAGATGTGCGACCTACGTCCTCGCCCGGCTCATCGGCGGTGGTGGTGAGCTGGTCACGCTGGTCTCCGGCCTGGAGGACCGCGACGGCGAGCTCGCCCAGGGCGTCGCGGCGTGGCTGGCTGCCAACCATCCGGCCGTTGATGTGATGGTGTACGACGGAGGCCAGGAGCGTTACCCCCTCCTGATGTCGGTCGAGTAGAGGAGAAGAGACGGTGGCGATCACCCTCGAGTCGCCGATCGAGGCCGTGCTGGGCAACAGCAAGCACGCCACGAAGTTCACCAAGGGTCTCGGGCTGCGCACCGTGGGCGACCTGCTCTACCACTTCCCGCGGCGCTACCTGCGCACCGCCGACCTCAGCCAGACGCCGCAGCTGCACGAGGGCGAGATGCTCACCGTGCTCGGCGAGGTGGTCCGCAGCGTGGTCCGCCAGCACACCGACCGCCGTACCGGCCGGCCCGCCTACCGCGTCGAGACCCAGCTCAAGGCCGGCACCGCCGACCTGCAGCTCACCTTCTTCTCCAAGTCGCAGCGGATCGCCGAGTGGCGTCGCGGCGTGCTCGCCCCCGGTGTCCGGGGCGTCTTCGTCGGCAAGGCGGGGTCGTTCCGCGGCGAGTGGCAGCTGGCCAACCCGCAGATGGTCGTCTTCGGCGACCCCTCCGACTCCGAGAACGCCGCCGAGGCGGCCGACAACCAGATGGCCGTGGAGGAGCTGACCGAGCTCTTCCCGATCTACCCGCTCACCGCCGGGCTCCAGCACTGGGACGTCATGCGCGCGGTGCGGTTCGCCCGGCAGGTCGTCGAGGACGTCACCGACGTGCTCCCGGAACAGCTGCGGCAGACGTACGACGTGCCGGGGCTGCGCGACGCGCTCGACCTGATCCACGCGCCCCATGAGCTCAAGGACGTCCAGCGCGCCCAGCACCGGTTCCGGTTCGAGGAGGCGCTCGGGCTGCAGCTGGTCCTGGGCCGGAGGAGGAGGGCGCTCCAGGCCCTGGGCACCACCGCCCGCACCGGCGGGGTCCACCACCTGCTCGAGGCCTTCGACGAGCGGCTGCCGTTCACCCTCACCAAGGGTCAGGAGACGATCGGGGAGGAGCTCGAGACCGCGCTGGCCCAGCCCCACCCGATGAACCGCCTGCTCCAGGGCGAGGTCGGCTCCGGCAAGACGCTGGTCGCGCTGCGGGCGATGCTGCGGGTCGTCGACTCGGGCGGCCAGGCCGCGCTGCTGGCGCCGACCGAGGTGCTCGCCCAGCAGCACCACCGCTCGATCACCGCGATGCTCGGCGACCTGGCCGCCAGCGGTCTGGCCGGCGGGCTCTTCGCCGGCGACCAGGAGCAGACCCATGTCGAGCTGCTCACCGGCTCGATGACCAAGACCCAGCGCAAGGGACCGCTGAGCCGGATCGCCACCGGCGAGGCCGGGATCGTCGTCGGCACCCATGCGCTGCTGCAGGACCAGGTGATGTTCGACGACCTCGGCCTCGTCGTCGTCGACGAGCAGCACCGCTTCGGCGTCGAGCAGCGCGCCGCCCTGACCGACAAGGCCGGCACCCCGCCGCACCTGCTGGTCATGACCGCGACGCCGATCCCACGTACGGTCGCGATGACCGTCTTCGGTGATCTCGAGGTCTCCACGTTGACCGAGCTCCCGGCCGGCCGTGCCGAGATCCAGACCAACCTGGTCTCCCTGGTCGACCATCCCGCGTGGATCGCCCGGGTGTGGGAGCGCGTCAAGGAAGAGGTCGAGAAGGGCCATCAGGTCTACGTCGTCGCCCCGCGGATCAGCGGCGACGAGTCCGAGCAGGGCGAGAGCGACCAGCGCGACTTCGACGCCGACGGCAACGAGGTCGCCTCCGCCAAGGGCCAGCTCTCCGCCGTCGACGAGGTCACCGAGGAGCTGACCAACGGGCCGCTGCGCGGGCTGAACGTCGCCAAGCTCCACGGCAAGCTCCCCGCCGAGGAGAAGGAGCGCACCATGAGCGCCTTCGCCGCCGGCGACATCGACGTGCTGATCGCCACCACCGTGATCGAGGTCGGCGTCGACGTACCCAACGCGACCACCATGGTCATCCTCGACGCCGACCGCTTCGGTGTCTCCCAGCTCCACCAGCTGCGCGGCCGGGTCGGCCGTGGCGGGCTGCACGGGCTGTGCCTGCTGGTCTCCCACGCCGAGGCCGGCACCCCCGCCCGGACCCGACTGGACGCGGTCGCCGAGACCACCGACGGGTTCGCGCTCTCCCGGGTCGACCTCGACCAGCGCCGCGAGGGAGACGTGCTCGGTGCCTCCCAGTCGGGCCGGCGATCGAGCTTGGAGAGCCTGCGCGTGCTCCGCGACGAGGAGACGATCCTGCGGGCCCGCGAGGCGGCCGAGTCCCTCCTGGAGAAGGACGTGGAGCTCGCGACCGCGCCGCTGCTGGCCGAGCGGGTCGCCGAGATCGAGGAGTCCGCCTCGGCCGACTACCTCGAGAAGTCCTAAGGTGTCCCAATGACTCGGATCATCGGAGGCGTCGCAGGAGGGCGGCGCCTACTCGCTCCCAAAGGGGTGCGGACCCGTCCCACCACCGACCGGGTCCGCGAGGCGCTCTTCTCGGCGATCGAGTCCTCCTACGGATCCCTGGCCGGGCTGCGCTTCCTCGACCTCTACGCCGGCACCGGCGCGGTCGGGCTGGAGGCGTGGTCCCGCGGCGCCGGGGTCGTGACCCTGGTCGAGTCGGACCGGCGTACGGCCGGGGTGATCCGCTCCAACGCGAAGGAGCTCGGCTTCCCGCGGGCCAACGTGGTCGCGGCGAGCGTGGCGAGCACCCTGGTGACGCCGCCGGCGGCGCCGTACGACCTGGTCTTCCTCGACCCGCCCTACCCGCTCTCGGACGACGCCGTCGCCGAGGACATCGCCCTGCTGGTCAAGCACGGCTGGCTGGTGCCGGGGGCGCTGGTCGTCGTCGAGCGGTCCGCGCGCAGCCCCGAGCCGGTCTGGCCCGACGGATTCACCGACCAGAGGTCGAAGAAGTACGGCGAGACCACGCTCTGGTACGGCACGGCGCCGGACTGACCGCACTCAACAAGGAGAGAAGCAATGACGCGTCGCGCGGTGTGCCCGGGGTCGTTCGACCCGCCCACCTTCGGCCACCTCGACATCTTCACCCGCGCCTCGGCGATCTTCGACGAGGTCGTCATCGCCGTCGGGGTCAACCCGTCGAAGTCGAAGCGCCTGTTCACGCCCGAGGAGCGGATGGAGATGATCACCGAGATCACCGCCCCGCTGGGCAACGTCCGGGTGCAGGTGTTCACCGGGCTGGTGACCGACTTCTGCGTCGAGATCGACGCCCAGGCGATCGTGAAGGGGCTGCGCGGAGCGCCCGATCTGGAGTACGAGGCGCCGATGGCCCAGATGAACGCCCACATGACCCGGGTCGAGACCGTCTTCCTGCTCAACGACCCGTGCTGGGCCGCGGTCTCCTCGAGCCTGATCAAGGAGATGGCCACTTTCGGTGGGGATGTGTCGGCTTTCCTGCCGCCCGATGTTCTTGCACGACTCACCAAGCGTTTGGCAGAACGTTCCGAGTAACAGGCACGGTTCGCCGGTATCGTCTATCAGCGCTGCCCGTCATTCTTTCTCTGGAGATCAATGTCCACCTCAGGCCGTTCACCGCTTTCCTTGGCCAAGCAGTCCTACGCCGCTTCCCTCAAGGCCGTCGGTCGCGGGCTGACGAAGACGGGGCTCGCGAAGGAGACCGCTCCGCCGGTCGAGCAGCGCTGGCGTCACTGGGCCCACTCGCTCACCAAGGTCTACGACTCCCTGGCGATGGCGAAGCTGGACGTGCCGTGGTGGACCTACGACGCGATCACCGCCGTCGACGCCTGGCTGAGCGAGCGTGAGCGTCCGATCCGGGTCTACGAGTACGGCTCCGGCGCCTCCACCATCTGGCTCTCCCGCCGCGCCGACGAGATCCACTCCGTCGAGCACCACAAGGGCTTCGGCGAGATGATGCAGGCCGAGCTCGCCGGCGAGGAGAAGATCTCGCTGCGGGTCATCGAGCCGGTCCCCAACGACAACCCCGTCGTCCCCTCGCAGAAGGAGGGCCACGCGGGCCTCGACTTCGAGGCGTACGTCGACTCCATCGACGACGTCGACGGCGAGTTCGACCTCGTGGTGATCGACGGGCGCGCCCGCGAGGCGTGCCTGGAGAAGGCCAAGGACCGCCTTGCTCCCGGCGGGATCATCGTCTTCGACAACAGCCGCCGCAAGCGCTACGTCGACGCGATCGCCGCCTCGGGGCTGAAGGAGACCATCCACGCCGGTCTCACCCCGACCCTGCCCTACCCCGAGCGCACCTCGGTCCTCACCAAAGGCTGATTCTCGTACGTGACGGCGTGGAGTTTCCGCGCCGCCACGTGCTCGCCCTAGGGTCCTCCCCATGGCGACATCGGGGGAGCAGACCGAACGTGTGGGGATTGTGCGCTGGGCGACGTTCGCCGGTGTCTGCGTGCTGGCGCTGCTCTGGTCGGCCTACTCGGTCGGCGCCCAGAACGGCACGTTCCTGACCCAGGACTTCGGCGCGCAGTACCACCTCGCGAAGATGACCGCCCACGGCGCGATCCCGCTGGTCGACTTCGAGCACGGCTGGAACGCCGGCTCCTTCTGGGTCAACGCGGCGCTCTACGCGGTCGCCTCCGGGTCCCCGACGATCTGGTACTTCCTCTGGGGCCGCCTCCTCGGCGCCGGCCTCGGCGCGGTCCTCGCCGCCGCCATCGGGCTGCGGCTGCGGCTGCACCCGGCCGTGATGGTCGCGGTCGCGCTCGGGGTGCTCCTGCTGGCCACCCCGCTGCACATCAAGTACACGATCTGCCTGCTGTGGGTCTTCGTCCTGCTGCCGACCGGGTGGCTCGAGGCGCGGCCACGGCTGGCCACGGCAGCCCGCGTGCTGCTCCCGGCGCTGGTCTTCTGGCAGTACGTCGAGCTGGCCGTGCTCCTCACCGGCGCCTCGGGCCTCTTCGAGCTCTTCGCCCGCCGGGACGCCGCCTGGCGCACCCGGATCGTGAACTGTGTCCAGCTGGCCGGCGGGTTCCTGCTCGGGCTGGTCGTCGAGGCCACTGCGTACAAAGTGCTGTGGGGGCTCTCCTTCGCCGACTTCAACCGGCAGGTGATCCTCGGCCAGACCGAGACGCACGAGGGTTCGCAGTACGCCGTCTGGAACTTCTTCGACCTGCCGACCGAGTCCGGGCGGTTCTTCATCCTGGCGCTCTACCCGTTCGCGCTGCTCCTGCCCTTCGTACCGCTGGTGTGGCAGCAGATCTCCGACTCGACCCGGCTGATCGCGCTGGCCGGGCTGGTCCTCGTCGTCGTCCCGATCCGGCGCGTCGACAACCCCCACACGACCACCGTCTCCGCCCTCGTCCTGCTCGCCGTCGTGCTCGCAGTGGCCGAGCTCTATGAGCGCCGGACATCCTCGGAGACAGCGGCGGAGGGAGCGCGAGCGCCGGTGATCGCGCTACCTCTCGCCGCGGCCGGCGCTCTGTGGGCGGCCGCGACCCTCTGGATCGGCTTCGGTCTGCAGAGCATGGCCGGCGCTGTGCTGCTCGTGGCCTTGGCGGTCGCCGGGGCGATCCTCGGTTCGACCTTCCTGCGCGGTGCCACGGCCGCCGTCTCCGCCGGCGCGCTGGTCGTGCTCGGCTGCGTACCCGCCCTCGCCTCCGTCGACCACCTCAACGACATGCGACGCGACGCGAAGTCGTTCCAGGTGACCGACGCGATCACCCGCTGGGCGGGCCCGGAGTACGAACGCTGCAGCGGCGGCACCCGCGAGGCGTTGGTGATGCCCAACTACCTCGAGCTCTACGACACCCTCGCCATCACCAACCCGACGCCGTACTACCTGTTCCACTACGACTTCGCGCAGTACGAGACCGTGCTCGTGCCTCAGCTCGAGGACGGTTCCATCCCAGTCATCATCGAGACCATGCCGCTGCACACTCCGCAGCCCTGGCTCACCGACGCCATCCACGCCAACTACGTCCCCTGCTCGATCGTGAGGATCGAGAAGCAGGCGACGACCGTGACCATCTGGACGCACAAGTCTCGGGGGAGTGTGGAGCGGCGGGATCTGAGTGTTCGGGGTGGGGAGCTTGTTCCGACGCGCTGAGGGTTGCTTTGTTTTTCTGGTTGGTGTTTGCCGCCGACCCGTTACGGGAGGGTGTTCTCAGCGGCGTCCGGAGTAAAGGACGGCCTTCGGCCGCCGGCTTCGCCGGCCGCTTCGCGGTCCTTGACACCGGCCGTCGCTGAGAATTTTTGGCTGGCTATCGGGCCGGCGGCAGGGGTTTGGCGCGGCGATGTGGGTTGGGCAGGGGCCTGGGATCCGAGGTGAACGAATTTTCGTTCACCCAGGAGAGCGTCTTCTTCCGCGGGGGTGAATGAATTTTCGTCCATCGTGGAGCGTCTACCTCCCGAGGGGCGACTGTCTCCCGGCCACTCTGGGGCCGCCGCCCCTGATAGCCAGCCAAATCTTTCTCGACGTGGTCCGGTGTCAGGGATCGCCGAAGGCGACCGGCGTCAGCCGGCGGCCGCAGGCCGTCCTTGACTCCGGGGCAGGTCGAGAAATACTCGAGGACAGGGTCGGCGGCCCAGACCAGCCACAAACAACAATCGTTGAACTCGCCGAGCCAAACAGCGCAGGAGCCACAGCCGTCATAGGCTCGCAACCCAAGCCCCCAAGCCCACCCCGAAAGCAGCGAATGCCCCGCTCCACACCCGAGGACGGCGCCGACGTACGTCTCCCGAGACGACTCCTGGCGGCGATGGTGCTGGTCGCGTTCTTCGCGCTGAGCCTGAGCAGCTACGTCGCGCTGACCCGGTCGCTGCAGTACCAGACCCGCGACGAGGGGCCGAACGCCGGCTATGCGGTGGAGCTGGCCTCGGGGCGGCTGCCGACGATCGACACACCCGTGACGACGGACGCCCGCCGCTACCCCCAGGTCGTCGAGGGGCTGAAGACCATGGTGGACGAGCCGCACCGCCACATCTGGACCGCCAACCACCCGCCGCTCTACTACCTGATGTCGCTGCCGTTCGTGGCAGCTGCCGGGGCGCTCGACGCACCCCAGGTGATGATCGTCGGGATGCGGATGATCAACGCCGTCGGCTCCGCGCTGTGCGTGCTGCTGGTGGGCCTGATCGCCTTCGAGGTGACCCGGAGGGCGGCGACGGCGTTCCTGGCCACGGGGATCAGCGCCTCGTGCGCGGTGCTGGTGACCGCGGGTGGCCACATCGCCAACGACGGGGTCGCGGTCGCGGCCTCGTCGCTGACCCTGCTGGCCACGATCCGGATCCTGAACCGCGGCCTGTCCGCGAGGCGTCTGGCGCTGGTCGCGCTGGCCGGGGCCGCCGCAGCCGGTGCGAAGGCGCCCGGTGTGCTGACCGTCGTCCTGTGCGGCACCGCCATCGCAGTGGGTCTGCTCCTGCAGGACCGTTCGCGTCGCGGCGTGGTCCGGGCACTGGTGGGAGCGGCCGTGGCGACCGGCGTTCCGGGGCTCGCGACCGGTTGGTTCTACGTCCGCAACATCGTCCTCTACGGCGACCCGACCGCCACCGGTGCGCTGCTGGAGAAGTTCGACCGGGAGCCGAACGGGACCTGGTGGCAGGTGCTGACGGACGGTTCGCTCTGGCTGGACTGGTACGAGCGGCTGTGGGTGCCGCTGCTGGCCGGGGGTTACGTCGTGGTCGCCGACCTGCTTGCCGTCGTCGCGGCGATCGGCCTCCTCGTGCTGGTCGTCCGCCGGGCGAGAACTGGGTCGACGGGTCAAACCTGGGCACGGCCGGGGTGGCTGCTGCTCGCGGTCCACGCGGCGGTCGTCCTGGTGAACCTGGTCGGCTTCGTCGCGGGCGGTGGGAACCCGAACGACCGCTACCTGCTGCCGCTCATGCCGCTGCTGGCCACGGTGCTCGCGGTGGGGGTGATGGCGGTCGTCGACGTCATCCCGGTCGGCTCCCGCGAGTCTCGGGCCGACCTGGCGGCGGCCGCGACCACCCTCGCCCTGGGCGTCTACGCGTTCCTGATCTTCCGGTGGTTCATCGGCTCGCAGACCTACGTCGGCCGACTTCCGAACTCCGACGCACGTGGCGCCGAGCTCGTGGTGGCCGTGGGCGTGGTGTGCGGGTTGGTCGCCGTCTGCCTCGCGGCCTGGCCGGCTAGGACGTACGCCGCCCCGCAACCGCTCCGAGACCAGCCAGCACCACGTCGGCGATGAGCAGGAGGACGCGCGAGGCGAGCGCGACGGTGAGCGCCTCGGGTGTCCCGATGATCGGGCCGAGGGTGAGCGCGAGCAGCGCCTCGCGGATCCCGGCGCCGGCCGGGGCGGGGATGAACGCGATCCCGGCGGCCCAGGCCAGGGCCATCCCGCCGGTCGCGGCCGCGACCTCGAGCAGCCCCACCGAGGCGTACGACTGCATCATCACGGCCAGGTGGAGGCCGAAGGCGACCCAGGCGAGCACCGCCCAGCCGATCGCGGTGAAGAGGCCGCGCGCGGTCAGGCGTACGCCGAGAGGTTCCCGGCCGAGCCGGGCGAAGAGCCAGTCGAGCATGCCCGGGACGACGCGCGGGTGCAGGCACACGGCCAGCGGCACCAGCAGGAGCAGCAGCCACCAGTAGCGGCTGAGGCCCTCGGAGGAGGACCAGGGGAGCAGGAGCGCGCCGACGCCGATGCCGCTGGCGACAACCACGCCCATGAAGAGGATGTTGGCGCCGAGCATCGTCCGGCGCGCGACGCCCCAGCGCAGCCCGAACTGCATCTGCGCGACCACCGGCCACACCGAGCCGGGCAGGTATTTGCCCAGCTGGGAGACGTAGAAGACCGAGTGGGAGTCGCGCAGCGAGGGCCGGATGCCCATCCCGTGCAGGAGGGCGACCCAGATCTGGCCGATCAGCATGGTGCCGATGATCGCCAGGACCCCGGCGACCGCGAAGCGGCCGAGGCTCAGCTCCTGGACCGCGGTGGCCAGGTCGGCGCGCTGGCGCCAGACCAGGTAGGCGCCCCCGAGCACGACCACGAGGGCGAGACCGATCTTGAGGAGCCGCTTCGCACGGCTGGGCTTCGCAGGCTCCGGCGTAGCCGAAGACCCGGCCTCCGTGGCGGAGACCGGGTCGGAGCTGGTCGCTGTCACAGGCTGGTCGTCCACGTCTCGCCGGACTGGGCCGAGGCCGCACGGGCCTGGGTGTGCGGCAGGTCGAACTCGGCGACCGAGGTCTGGTCGCGGAGCATCTCGGTGCCGGACTTGCCGAAGCGCGCCTTCTTGGTGTGCTCCAGGTCGTCCTCGATGAGCACCCGGTTGGTGCGGATCAGGTCGGAGATCACGCCGAGCATCGCGGACATGAAGGCCAGGTTGATCAGCACGCCACCGAGCAGCAGCGACTGGATGTGGTTGCCGTTGTCGCCGCTGATCCACAGCACCAGGTAGCGCACGAACGGGATCGCGCCGAGGATGAAGAAGAAGGCGGTGAGCCACACGAAGATCGCGTACGGCTTGTACATCATGTAGCTGCGCACGATCGCCGCGCCGGACTTCATGATGTGCTCGGGCATCGACTTGAACAGCCGCGACTCACGCGTCTTGGCGTTGGTCACGATCGGCACCGAGGCGATCTTCATCCGCTTGTTGCCCGCCTGGATGATCGTCTCCATGCAGTAGGAGAAGCGGGTCACCGTGTTGAGCAGCATCAGCGACTCGCGCGAGTAGGCGCGGAAGCCGCTGGCGGCGTCGGGCAGGTCGGTCTCGGCGGCCATGTTGACCACCTTGGAGCCGACCTTCTGCAGCTTCTTCTTCAGCCCGGAGAAGTGCTCGATCTGGTCGACCTGGCGGTCGCCGATGACGATGTCGGCCTGGCCGTTGATGATCGGCTGGACCAGGTCGGCGATGCGGTCCTGCGGGTACTGGTTGTCGCCGTCGGTGTTGACCACGATGTCGGCACCCAGCTCGAGCGCGCGGACCACACCGTCGTGGAAGCTCCGGCCGAGACCCTGGTTGCGGGAGTGGTGCACGAACTCGCGCACGCCGTGCTCCTTGGCCACCTCGACCGTCCGGTCGGTGCACCCGTCGTCGACGATGAGGATGACGATCTCGTCGATGCCGGGGATCTGCTTCGGAATCGACTCCAGGACGGACGGGAGCGTCTCCTCCTCGTTGAGGCAGGGGACTTGAACGACAAGCTTCACAGGGACCTCAGGCAAGTAGTGGGACCGAACACCGGGTTCGGGGGTGAGTGAGCGGCTTCTGACCCGCCACATTACCGCGTGGAATCCGCGGCCCTACGCCCCCTCGCGGGTGTCATCCGGCGTATGTGCTAAGGAAACCTGGCGTTCAGGACGGGTCCACACGGCGTCTGCTGCGCCGTCGGCCGACGAGCGCGGGGACGACCAGCAGACCCAGAGTCACCAGGGCGCCGAGCAGCGAGACCACCGCACCCGTACGCAGCCCCGGCGCGTCGTAGCTCAGGGTGACCGTGTGGGCGCCGTCGGGGACGGGTACGGCGGCGAAGGCGTGGTTGCCCGCGACCAGGTCCACGGGGCGGCCGTCGACCGTGGCCGACCAGCCGGGGCGGGCGATCGAGTCGGCGACGACCAGATACCCGGCCCCGTCCGCGGTGACATCGGCCGAGATCGTCTCGGCCTCGTCGCGGCGTACGTCGACCTCGGCGGTCGAACCGGACGCGGCAGGCGTCGAGGAGTCGTCGAGGAGCACCGTGCCGGGTTCGACCCCCTCGGTCAGCCGCTGCACTCGCGTCGCGCCGTCGGGGACGACCTCGCTGGTGCCGGCCCAGCGGATCCGGGGCAGGGCGCTCGCCCGCTCGTAGACGACCGCGCCGGCCGAGGCGTGCACGACCCGGAGGCCGTCGCCCCTCTCGGGCCGGACCGGTGCGCAGATCGCGGAGCCGTCGATGCGGCCGGCCAGGTGGACGGGCTTCCGCTTCCCGGCGAACGTGATGGTGACCGGCACCGGCCCGGTGGTGAAGCGGTGGTCGGGCACCGCGACCCGCAGCTTCTCGCCCCGCCTGAGCGGCCGGTTCACGGCGATGGCCCGCTCGGAGGTGACCTTCTCGGCGCCGGCCCCGACGCTCACCCGGACGACCGTCGGCGTCTGCGCCCGCGGCTTCAGGCCGTCGGGGACGGTGACCTCGATGCCACGCAGGTCGCCCTTCGGGACCTGGCACGTCACCTGCCGGCCGGGCATCACGGTCAGCGGCTGCCGCTGTGCGAGAGGCACCGGCGTCGGCTTGGCGGCCCCGATGACCTCCTGCGGCTGGGTCACCCAGTAGCGCACCGAGAGCTGGTCGAGCACCGGCAGACGCCCGGGCGTGGGTACGCCGGCGGGGAAGTCGCTGTAGGTCGTCGACAGCTGCGCGTCCGGGCTGACCGCCGCGATCAGCTCCTTCCACTCCGGCGAGGTGAACTCGTGGCCGGTCGGCGTACGCAGCCGGTAGTGGTCCGCGACCGCCGAGTGTTCCCAGCCGGAGGCGCCGTAGCGCTCCTCGCCCAGGTGCTCCTTCAGGAACGCGTGGGCGGGGGTGACCGGGTAGAAGTCGTCGCGGTCGGTCAGCGGCAGCACCTCGCGCGCGAACATCGTGCTCTGCGCGATCACGGCCAGCGCGAGCACCAGCGGGCCCAGCAGCCGCAGGCGACCCCGGAGCAGCAGCGTCGCCGTGACGGCGAGTAGTGACACCACCAGCAGCAGCGCCGGAACCCGCAGCTTCGCGGCCACGTCCGGGATCGGCCGCTCGGCGCCGTCGATGAAGGCGTAGGCGGCATACAGGAAGTAGGCCGCCACCCCGACGGCCGCCAGCAGCACGACCAGCGACACCATCAGACGCGGCCGCCAGGGCCGGTCCTCCCGATCCGACGAATCCGCGTCCTCCGCCCGCTGGACCAGTCGCTCCAGCCCGATCCCGGCCAGGACGGCGCACAGGAACCCGAAGATGGAGTTGGCCCGCCCGAAGCTGTTGGAGCTGTAGCCCGGCAGCTTCTGGAGCAGCTCGAGCGGCAGCCCGCCGATCCACAGCAGCCAGACGATCGCGGCCACGACGACCGCGAGCAGCACAGGCGTCGACGGCCGGCGTCCGCCGGGCAGGCGGACGACCAGGGCGCACAGGACCAGCACCAGTGCAGCGACCCCGATGAAGGCGATCGACTCGATCGGGTTGTCCTCGCCCGCCCAGAGCCCGTCGACGCAGGTGCCGTAGACGTCGGGCGCGACGGTGGTGAGCGCGAGGCTGGCGGGCTTGACCTGGTTGGGGACGCGTTCGTCGATCCCGAGCGCGCTCATGTTGAGCGCGAACGGAAGGACCTGCACCGCGGAGAGTGCGACCCCGAGCCCGACCCCGCCGGCGGCGATGCCGCCGCCGATCAGCGTGCGCCGGACGTCCCGGAGCGCGAGCGCCCGGACGACGACGTAGATGCCGCCCAGCGTCAGCGCGAACATCGTCACCGCCGGAAACCCGCCGAGCAGCATCGAGGCGACGACCAGGCCGACGGCGGCCAGGTCGCGCGCGCCGCGCTCGTGGACGGCTCGGTCCAGCGCCCACAGCAGCAGCGGGACCAGGCAGGCGACCTTGGTGTGCGGCCAGTTGGTCCACATCATCATGAACCCGGAGGTGAAGAAGACCAGCCCGGCGACCAGCGCGATGCTGCGCCGCACCCCGAGGCGGCCGAGGAAGAGCACCATCCCGACCAGCACGAGCACCAGCTCGGTCAGCTTCACCCACGCGGGCGCCAGCCACATCGGCATCACCCAGTAGGGCCACGAGACCGGGCTCAGCACGGCGTGGTTCGGCAGCGAGGCCAGGGGAGCGCCGCCCACCTCGTAGGGCGCCCAGGTCTGCCAGTTGCCGTGGCGCACGCCTTCGACGATGTTCTCGACACCGGGCAGGTAGTAGTCCCAGGTGTCGCCGCGGCACCACAGCGTTCCCTGCGGGATCGGGCCGTCGGCGGCGTACGGCATCATCGCGTGCAGCCAGCCGGTGTCCAGCAGCATCCCGCGTCCCACGAGCGCGGGGCCGAAGGTCACCGCGACGAAGAGGACGAGAAGCGCCAGCACGACGCCCGAGCGCCACCGATCCGATGAGAACACAAGCCGAAAATCTATGAGTAGTCGGAAGCGGGCGCCGGTAGCGCACGCGGCAGTTCGGTCAAGTCTTCGACGGCGACCGGATCAGTCACGGCGGGTCGCGACGGCCACCAGTCCGGTGCCGGTGTCGGGCCGCAGCCGCTGCAGGGCCATGAACGGGCTGGTCGCGAGGGCGATGGCGGCGCCCTTGAGCCGGCCGCTGGGCTGGAACGTACGTCCCGTCGCCCGGGTGAGCTCCTCGGGTGTGAGGTCGCCCACCTTCTCCAGCTTCCGGGAGTCGATCCGGTTGCGGACCGCCTCCAGGGCGTAGCCGAGCGGCCAGCCGTAGACAGTGATCTCGACGTCGCCCAGGCCGGCCTCCTCGAGCCGGGCGGTGAGCTCCTCGGGGCTGTAGCGGCGGAAGTGTCCGGCGTGCCGGTCCATCGGCCCGAACCGCTCCTGGAACGCCGGCACCGAGAGCACCAGCTGACCACCGGGTCGGACATGGGTGACCCACTCGGCGAGGGCCCCCTTGTCGTCCTCGATGTGCTCGAGCACCTCGAAGGCGCAGACGAGGTCGTACGCCGATCCCGGCTCCAGCTCGGAGGACATCGCGTTGAGCACCTTGCCGCCCAGCGCCGTGATCCGCTCGTACGCCACCGTGAACGAGTCCGCGTCCGGCTCGACCCCGAGGTAGTCGGCGCGCGTGGCCAGGCGCGCCCCGAAGGCTCCCTGGCCGCAGCCGATCTCCAGCGCGGTCGCCGGGGCCAGCCGGTCGATGATGCGGCTGACGACGTCGTAGCGCAGCCAGGCGCGGGGTGCGAGCGGTGGCAGCGGGCGGTCGGTGGCGGTGAGCGACATCTGGTTCCTGGGTCGGGGTCGGGTCAGCTGAGAAGTTCGAGGAGGGGGGAGGCGACGGCCTGCGGGGTGTAGTGCTCCCGGGCTTGCTCATAGGCCGCCTCCCGCAGGCGCTGGGCCTCGTCGGGGTCGTCGGCCAGCTTGGTCAGGGCCGAGGCGAGCTCCTCGGGGCTACCCGGGGAGACCAGCATGGCCGAGCTCTCCAGCATCCGTCGCTGAGGTGCGGTGTCGGAGGTGACGACCACCGCGCCCGCCGCGGCGCCCTGGAAGGCCTTGTTCGGCACCACCCGGCGCGCCTGCGGGACGGTGCCGAAGATGCCGAGGCTCACGTCGAACCCGGCGACGAAGTCGGGCAGGTCCTCGGCGTCGACCCAGTCGACCCAGGAGACCCGTGGGTTGCCGGCCGCGAGCCGACGGGCCTCCTCGTACTGCTGGCCCTGGCCGACCATCGTCACCTCGATCCGGTCGTCGTCGGCGAGGAGGTCGAGCGCGTCGGCGATCACCGGGGTGCCGTGGGTGGGGGAGAAGAGACCGACGAAGACGGCCTGCAGCGGCGCCTCGGTCGGCCGCTCGAGCGCCCTGGCGCCCGCATCGAACCACTCCGTGGTGGCTCCGACCGGGCACACGACCGAGTGGAGGCGTACGTCCTCGGGCAGTGCCTGCTGCTGCTCGACCGTGTCCACGATGACGACGTCGGCCTGCTTCAGCGCCATCGCGTCGATCGCCTTCATCAGGCGCAGCTTGAGGCCGCCGGAGCCGGCCAGCCGGCGGTTGGTGGCCACGCCCGCCGCCGAGACCATGTGGTCGAGCAGGATGGTCGAACGAGGATGGAGGAGGCGGGCCAGGTGCACGTCGAAGTGGCCCAGGTAGCCGACCAGGACGGCGTCGGGACGTTCCCGCCGGCGGCGTCGCAGCGACTCCACCACCAGCGCGCTCCAGCAGACCAGCAGCCGGAGCACGAGCAGCGGCAGCCGCCACGGTTGTCGCAGGATCGCCACCCTCGCCGCGGTGTCCAGACCCAGCGGCCGATTGACCTCGGTGACCTCGGCGCCGCAGGCGCGTAAGCCCTCGATGAGTACCGCGACCCGCGGATGGGAGGCCACGTCATAGGTGCCGAAGGCGACGATGTGCATCACCTCAACGTTAGGGTCGAGGTCAAGGAGAGATCGTGCAGCACACCCCGCATCTGAGATGTCGGCACCCGAAAAGTGCTGCCTGGGAGGACCTGTGGGCAGAGGCTGGACGAAGGCGGTGCCGCTCAAGGCGGTGGTCGTCGCGATCGTCGTCGCGGTCGCGGCCTACGCGATCCACCGCAACTGGGCCGCGCTCGTACGCGGCTTCCAGGAGCTCCCGCTGTGGGTCCTGGGCATCGCGTTCGTCCTCACCGTGCTCGCCCAGGGTGTCGCGCTGCTGATGTGGCGGGTGGTGCTGGCCGACCTCGGCTCGCCGCTGCCGCTGGTGCCCGCGGCCCGCATCTTCTACGTCAGCCAGCTGGGGAAGTACCTGCCCGGCTCGGTGTGGACGATCGTCGGGCAGATGGAGCTCGCCCGCGCGGAGCGGGTGCCGCGGCGTACGTCCCTGACCCAGGGCGTCCTGGTGCTGGCGATCGCCGTCGGCGCCGGGGTGATGGTCTCGGTGCTGCTGATGCCGTTCCTCGGGCGGGAGACCTTCGCGCGCTACTGGTGGGCGGTGCTGCTCCTGCCGCTGATCTTGGTCGCCCTGCATCCGCCGGTCTTCGCGAAGGTCGTCGACACCGGGCTGCGGCTGTTGCGGCGCGAGCCGCTCGAGGTGCTGCCGACCTGGCGGGGGATCGGCAGGGCGCTGGCGCTGCAGGGCCTCGTCTGGCTCCTGCTCGGCCTGCAGATCTGGGTGGTCGTGGTGGGCCTGGGCGGCGACCCGCTGCCCTCGTTGCTGGCCAGCGTCGGCGGCTATGCGCTCGGGTTCAGCCTGGGCATGGCCGCGATCGGGCTCCCGGCCGGCGCCGGGCTGCGCGAGGCGGTCCTGGTCGTCGCCCTCTCGGGAGTCCTCTCGCCCGGGCTGGCGCTGCTGGTCGCCCTGCTGGCCCGCGGGATCGCGGTCCTGGCCGATGTCGTCGTCGCTCTCGCCGCCGCTCTCCTGACCCGTCGCGCCGGCGACCTTCCACCACCTGCTCAGCAACCAGCCAACGAGAAACTCGGGAGATCTCTGTGCCCACCCCACGGCCCACCGCATCGCAGCTCTGGACCGCAGGCCTGATCGCCAACCTCATCACCTGTGCCGGCGTGTGTGCCGGCTACGCCCTCTCCTCGCCGCTCTACGGCACCAAGGACGAGGTGGCCCATGTCGACCACGCCTACCAGCTCTGGCACGGCACCCTGATCGCCATCGGCGAGCCGATGCGGATGCCGCAGATCTGGGGCTACACGCTGCCCTTTGACTGGACCGGGCAGCATCCGCCGCTCTTCTACCTGCTGCTGGCGCCCGTGGTCGGACCGCTCACCGACGCCGGCCACCTGCTCGCCGCCGGGCTGGCCGCCCGTGGCATCACTCTCCTGATCACCTGCCTGGTCGTGGCGGCGGTGATGTGGGCGACGCGGCAGATCGTCCCGAGCCGCCCCGAGGTCGCCCTCGCGGCGGGCCTGGCCACCGCACTCAGCCCGGCGCTCACCCGGCTCGGCGGCGTCGTCTTCAACGACAACCTGTTCGTCCTGTGGGTCACCCTCCTGGTCGGGCAGACCGTCTGGCTGCTCCGCCACGGGCCGCGTACCCGCGGGGTGGTGCTCTTCGGCCTGTACGCCGCCGCGGCCCTCGGCACCCGGCTGCCCGGTGTCGTCTTCATCGGCCTGTGCGCGACCACACTCGGCCTGGTCTGGCTGTTCACCGGCCCGCGCCGCGACTGGGCGGGCGTCCTGCGCCTGGGCATCGCCGTGCTCCTCGCCGTCGCCGTCAACGCGTGGTTCTACGTCCGCAATTTCCGCGCCACGGGCAACTGGTCCGGGATGCAGACCGACCTCGTCGGAAAGCCCGGCGGCCCCCTGCAGGAGCGGGAGGTACGTTCCGTGCTCGACGTCGCCACCGACCCCGACATCTGGCACCAGCTCCTGATCCCGCCCGCGCTGCAGGAGCACGTGGTCATCGGCGCCGTGCTCACGATCGGGCCGCTCGTGCTCGGCCTGGTCGTCGGTCTCCGCGCCCTCTCCCGGGAACGGCGGGAGCCCGTCCGGGTCGCCTCGGCGCTGCTGCTGCTCGCCCTCACCGCCGTCATCGTCGCCATCCAGCTCGATTACGCGGCCGGGGGCGGGGGAGCGTACTGGCGCTATCTCCTCCCGCTCACCATCGTGACCAGCCTGCTCACCGCGCTCGGCCTCACCGCCACGCCTCGCCTGGCAGGACCGTTGGCCGGGGTCTGGGCGGCGGCGACGTACGCCGTCTTCGTCGCCCACATCGCCCCGCCGAACCCCTCCGGCGGCGACCTGGCCACCGCTCCGGTCTTCCAGACCGCGGCCTGGGTGACCGCGGGCGTCGCGGGGGTCGCGTGCGCGGTCGGCGTGGCGACCGTCCTTTTGGTCGCCGTCGCCCGGTCCCGTTAAGATCTATCTGATCTGTCGTGCCCTCATCCGGAAGTGAAACGTGACCAGCCTGGACCCGAGAGCGCCGCTCGTGCTCGATACCCGCGAGCTCGGCCGCCGCCCGGGGTCCGAGCGTCACGTCGAGCTGACGGTGCCGGCGCCGGCAGATCTTGGTATCGAAGTCCTCTCTGTCCCCGAGGGATCGCCGGTCGAGCTCGACCTGCGGCTCGAGGCGGTCATGGAGGGTGTGCTGGTCACGGGGACGGCTTTCGCCGGCCTCGAGGGCGAGTGCGTGCGGTGCCTGGAGCCGATCGACGACGACGTCGAGGTCGACATCCAGGAGCTGTACGTCTACGACGACTCTCGTGACGGCCAGGACCCTGACGAGGACGACGAGACCAGCCGGACCGAGGGCGACCTGATCGACCTCGAGCCGGTGCTCAGGGATGCGGTGGTGCTCGCGCTGCCGTTCCAGCCGATGTGCCAGGACGACTGTCCGGGACTGTGCCCCGAGTGTGGGGCGCGGCTCGCGGACGAGCCCGGGCACAACCACGGCGACAAGGTCGACCCGCGCTGGGCGGGGCTGGCTTCGTTGAAAGACGACTCCAGCAACTAGGATCACCCAGCACAACAGGCTTCAGTAGCCGGTCGAGATCCGGCCGGTCGAATTATGAGGAGATAACAGTGGCTGTTCCGAAGCGGAAGATGTCGCGCAGCAACACCCGCCACCGCCGCTCGGCCTGGAAGGCCGTCGCGCCGACCCTGGTGACGTGCGCGAACCCCGCCTGCGGCGCCAAGCACATCCCGCACCGTGCGTGCGGCGAGTGCGGCCAGTACGGCGCTCGCGCCGAGCGTCGCCAGGTCCTCTGATCTGACACGCGGTTAGTCTCCTGACCAACTACGCCGAGCTACGCAAAGCGCTCGGGGATCCGATTCTGGACCCCGAGCTGCTTGAGCGTTCGCTGACTCACCGGTCCTACGCCTACGAGAACGGTGGCCTGCCCACCAACGAGCGCCTGGAGTTCCTGGGCGACTCGGTGCTCGGCGTCGTGGTCACCGAGACCCTCTATCGCACCCACCCCGACCTGCCCGAGGGCAAGTTGGCCAAGCTGCGGGCGGCGGTTGTGAACGCCCGCGCCCTGGCCGAGGTCGGTCAGGCCATCGGCCTGGGCCAGCACATCAAGCTGGGCCGGGGCGAGGAGGCCACCGGTGGGCGCGAGAAGGCGTCGATCGTCTCCGACACCGTCGAGGCGGTGATCGGAGCGGTCCACCTCTCCGGTGGCATCGAGGTCTCCACGGTCCTCGTCCACCGGCTCTTCGACCCGCTCATCGAGAAGGCCTCCGACCTGGGAGCCGGTCTCGACTGGAAGACCTCCCTGCAGGAGCTCGCCGCCGAGCGCGCCCTCGGTGTGCCCGAGTACGTCATCACCGACGAGGGCCCCGACCACATGAAGACCTTCACCGCGAAGGTCCGGGTCGGCGACCAGCTCTACGGCAACGGCGTGGGCCGGTCCAAGAAGGAGGCCGAGCAGGCCGCCGCGGAGACCGCCTACGGCGAGATCCAGGCCTCCGCCTCCTCCTCGGCCTAGAAGCCCGGCCCGGATGCCTGAGCTCCCCGAGGTCGAGGTCGTACGCGCCGGCCTCGAGCGCCACGTACTCGGCACGAGGATCGTCGCCGTCGACGTCCTGCACCCCAGGCCCGTACGCCGCCACCTGGCCGGCGCCTCGGCCTTCGCCGACGAGCTGAAGGGCCGCGTCCTCACCGGCGCCCGCCGTCGCGGCAAGTACCTGTGGCTTCCGCTCGACTCCGGCGACGCCCTGATGGCCCACCTGGGCATGAGCGGCCAGATGCTCGTCCAGCCTCCCGCCTCGCCCGACGAGAGGCACCTGCGCGTCCGCATCCGGCTGGAGGGCGCCGCCGAGGGGCGCGAGCTCCGTTTCGTCGACCAGCGCATGTTCGGCGGCCTCTCGATCAGCCCCGGTGGGGCCGAGCTCCCGCCCGAGATCGCCCACATCGCCCCCGACCCGCTCGAGGCCGCCTTCGACGCCGAGGCGGTCGTCCGGCGGGTCCGGAGGTCGGCCAGCGGCATCAAGCGCATCCTGCTCAACCAGACCGTGATCAGCGGCGTCGGCAACATCTACGCCGACGAGGCGCTGTGGCGCGCGAAGCTGCACGGCGAACGACCGGGGGAGCGCCTGACCGCCCCGAAGGTGCGCGAGCTGCTCGGCCACGTACACGACGTGATGACCGAGGCCCTCGCCCAGGGCGGCACCTCCTTCGACGCGCTCTACGTCAACGTGAACGGCGAGTCGGGCTACTTCGAGCGGTCGCTGGCTGCGTACGGACGTGAGGGTGAGCCCTGCGACCGGTGCGGAGCCCCGATGCGCCGCATCGCCTTCATGAACCGCTCCTCCTACTTCTGCCCGAAGTGCCAACCAGCCCCTCGGGTGCGGAGGATCACCGCGCAATAGCCCACTCAGGCTATTGCTCATGGCCTGTTCGGGCCCTTCAAATGTTGCAGGCGCATGACACTTCCCGGATTCCTCATCGTTCGTTAAGGATTCAGGATTCGGGTGAGTTAACCTTCGGGTCGTTCGTCCTGGGTGCAGTTCGCCTGCACCCGCCGAAAGGGGCGGACGACACACCGCTGTGTTCGGGCCGGCGGTTCAAGCCGGGTGGCGACGTGGTCACCCGGATCTCGGGGATGAAAAACCAAGGCCCTCCTCCACAGGCACAGGCGTGAACCACACTCCCAGCCACCGGGGCGGTCAAAGCTCGACAAGGACAACAGGTGGCTCCCCACAAGCTCGCCGTATCCGATCAAGCGCCCACAAAGCGCCCGCAGGATCTGGACTTACCGCAACCCCGCGTAGACACCGGCCAGGCCGAGCAGACCCGGACCATCCCGGTCGCCATGGCCGCCGACCTCAACTACGCCAAGCCGATGTCGGTGGCGATCACGTCGTTGCTGGAGAACTCGGACACCGACACCGGATATGACCTCAGAATCCTGGTGGCGGAGGAATTTCCGGCAGAAGTGCGCGACCAGTTCCTCTCCTTCGAAGGTCGCTATCCGGGCAACACGGTCTCGTTCGTCGTCGTGGACGGCTTCGCCGACGTCAAGGTCAGCACCTCGCACCTGACGGCACCGGCGTACTTCCGGCTCAAGCTGCCGGACCTCTTCCCGGACGTCGACAGGATCATCTACCTCGACGTCGACACGATCATCGAGAGCGATCTGTCGCAGCTCTACACGCAGGATGTGGACGACGTCTACGTCGCCGCGGTGCCCGCCGCCGCCTACCACGTCCGCTCGGCCGAGGCCGCGCAGGCAATGGGCCTCCCGTCCTTCGACCGCTACGTCAACTCCGGCGTCATGCTGATGAACCTGAAGCGGATGCGTGAGCACGGTCTGGTCGAAGAGTTCCTCGAGCTCTCCTCCCGGGGGTTCGACTCGGACGACCAGGACATCATCAACATCGTCTGCTACGACGGCATCCGTCATCTTCCGCTCCGCTTCAACCTGATGACGAAGTACGGGCCCAAGAACGTCGAGGAGTTCTGGAGCCGGCCGGCCGTCCAGCGGGTCTGGTCCCGGGACGAGTACGACGATGCGATGAGCTCGCCGGTCATCATCCACTTCGCTGACAAGCGCAAGCCGTGGATGGACGTCTCGGCCGACTTCGCGGAGCGGTGGTGGCAGTACGCGGCGATGAGCCCGATGTGCGGCGAGATCGTGGCCGTCTACCTCGCGGACGCGGTCGCGGCAGCAGCCGGCGTCACCTCGGCCGTCCGCAAGCGGCTGAGGAGCCGGGTGGTCAGCCTTGAGCAGCAGCTCCAGGGCCGTGACCAGGAGCTCGCCGACACCCGCAGGTCGGTGTCGTTCAGGATCGGCTCCCTGATGACGTCCGGACCGCGCGTCATCCGCAACTCGCTCAAGCGGGATGTCCGCCCGTCGCAGCCACAGCCCCGCGCCCTCGAGAAGTAGCCCGCACCGTCGCGGCCATGAGCCAACTCGATCACAACCAGACCAACCGCGGGGCTGCCCGCACTGTCGTCACCCCAGAAACACAAGGAGGAACCATGCCTGCCGGTATGGGCGAGCAGCCGACCAACAAGCTCGGGCTGCGCCATCGGATGGTGCGCGTCGCAGAGGTGGACGGGGAGCACAAGCTGGTGCTGTTCGGTCGTCCGACCAGCGGCGGTCCGGTCGTGTCCCGCTACACCCGCCTCCTGGACCGACAGTCCGGTCTGAACGCGAAGATCGAGCGGCTCCGTGCCCGTCTCGGAGAGACCCCAGGCGAAGAGCTGGAGACCGGGCGGCCCTACTACCTCAAGCCGGACAGCGTCGAGCGGCTCAGCATCGACGAGATGACCGAGAAGCTGGCCGCGTACGACGTCGTCTCGTTCGACGTCTTCGACACGGCGCTGTATCGGGCTGTTGAGTTCCCGAAGGATGTCTTCCGGATCATGGGGTCGAGGCTCGGCATCGACAGGTTCCCGAGCATCCGCAGGCAGGCCGAGGACCACGCGCGGCGGGAGAACGACAACCACAAGGGCTCTCGTGAGGTCACGCTGCGTGACATCTACACCGTGATGGCCGAGCGGTACGGCGCGGACCCGGCGTGGGAGGTGCTCGAGCAGAACCTCGAGATCGAGCTGTCCGAAGCGAACCCGTACATCAAAGAGGTCTTCGACCGGCTCCTCGCCCAGGGCAAGACCATCGTGTTCACCTCGGACATGTACCTTCCCCGGGAGGTCATCGAGGAGATGCTCGTTCGCAACGGATATACGGGCTACGAGAAGATCTACCTCTCGAACGAGTACCTCCGCCGCAAGGGCGATGGGACGCTGCAGCAGGTCCTCCTGGAGTACTACGGCAGCGAGACGTCGCTCGTGCACGTCGGTGACAATCTCGAGGCTGACGTCGAGCAGTCCGAACGAGTTGGTCTACCGGCGGTGTACAACGAGGACCAGCGACGGTTGGTTCGGGAGCCGTACATGGAGACCCTGGCCGGCAGCTTCTACGGCGCGGTCCTGAACAACACGATCGGTTCCGGCACCTGGACCGAAGGTCTGCACTACACGCACGGCTACCGCGTCGGCGGCGTCCTGGCAGCCGGCTTCTGCGAGTTTCTCGAGACGGTCGTTCGTGAGAAGGCCATCGACCGGGTTCTGTTCTGCGGGCGGGACTGCGACGTGATCTCGCGCGTCTACGACCGCTTCTACGGCAGCGCCGACAGCGCCTATATCGACGTCTCGCGGTATGCAGCTTCTGGGATCACTCTGGATCTGAACTTCGACGACTTCGTCGGGCGCTCCTTCTTCCGCTGGTTCAAGGAATCCAACAACACCAAGACCATCGAGCAGCTGCTGATCGACACAGGGTTCGACTACCTCCTGCCCTACCTGGACAAGGCAGACATCGAGAGGTTCCTGTTCCCGGCGAGCGCCACCCGGCGGCGGTTGGAGCGGTTCTTCTGGGACCACAAGCACGTCATCGAGGAGCACAACCGCACCAGCGTCGATGCGGCGAAGGCATACTTCACCGAGGCCGTCGGCGATGCCCGGCGGGTTCTGATCGTGGACATCGGCTGGAGCGGCACCTGCATCACCACCCTCCGCCACTTCTTCCGCACCGCGTTGGCAGACCGTGAACTCGAGGTCCTCGGTGCACTCATGTGCACGAGCCGCACCGAACAGGTCACCGACATGGTGTCTGACGGGTTCATCAGCGCCTACGCGTACTCGCCGATGTCCAACCTGGACCTGGCGAGGTTCATGATGCCCGGCGGACCGAAGGCGGCACGCAAGACCGATCTGCTGCACCACCCGCTCGAGTATCTGTTCACCCAGGTTGCTTCCAGCGTCGTGGGTTATGGGTTCGACGACGACGGCCGGCCTGTCGCCCTCCGGGGGAACAACGCTCCGCGCAATGTCGAGCAGATCACCGAGATGCAGCGCGGGATCGTCGACTTCGTCGAGGCGTACCAGGCGCGGACCAAGAACTATCGGGACATCCGCCCGATCTCTCCCTACGTCGCGTTCAACCCGCTGAAGGCGGCGATCGAGAACGAGTCGTACTCCCACGAGGTCTACAAGGACTTCCTCTACGACGCGACACCGGCGCTGTTCGGTGAGGAGACGCACACCGAACGCTTCGGTGACCTGTTCGACCTCACCGGGCCGATCCAGGCCCTCGAGTCCGCGGACGCGGCGAACGACTCCGCGCAGCTCTCGCGGCCGCGACGCATCGTGTTCGTCTCGCCGGAGATGACGTACACCGGTACGCCCAGAAGCCTTCACAGGATGTGCAAGGTCGCGATGTCGCTGGGGTACGAGCCGGTGGTCTGGACTGCGAAGCCCGGTCCTTTCTCGAAGGAGTTCGCGGCACTCGGCATCTCCGTGAAGGTGGTGCGCGCCGGTCAGCTGGGCCCGAAGCGGATCAACAAGCTCATCGAGAGCGGTGTCGAGCTCGTCGTCTGCAACACCGTGGCGACAGACGACTACGTTCGCGCCCTGGAAGGTCGGATCCCGCTCGTCTGGTACGTCCGTGAGGCGACCAACCTGCCGGACTTCTTCGCCGCAGCTCCGGAGCGTCAGGAGACGCTTCGCCAGAGCCGCAGCATCTGCGTGGTCAGCGAGTACGCCGCAGCTGCCGTTGCGGAGCACGCCGACGGTCCCGTGGAGATCGTCCGCAACAGCGTCGTGGACGTGTCCGAGTACGCGCAGCCGTACGAGATCGCGGCCGGTGGCACGTTCAAGTTCGTCCAGCTCGGTACCGTCGAGCACCGCAAGGGATACGACGTCTTCATCGCTGCCTTCAAGGCGATGCCGGAGGAGTATCGCGCTCGGGCAGAGCTGCACTTCGCGGGCGGGTTCATCAACAGTGGCACGTCGGTGACCTCCTACGTGTTCGGTCAGATCGCGGACGAGGAGAACATCCACTACCACGGCGTGATCTCCGACGAGCGCAAGAAGATCGAGCTGCTCTCGCAGATGGACACCGTGGTGGTCGCGTCACGCGACGAGTCGTGCTCCCTGGTCGCTCTCGAGGGAGCGATGCTGTCCAAGCCCCTGATCGTGACGGAGAACGTCGGCGCGAAGTACATGGTCAGCAACGCGAACGGCCTGGTGGTCGACACCGGTGACGTGATGTCGCTGCGCGACGCCTTCATGGCCATGATGGACAAGGAAGCCTCGACCCTCGAGAAGATGGGCATCGCGTCCAGGCGGGCGTACGAGGAGCGGGCCAGCATGGACGCGTACGCCAAGGACCTCGGAGCCCTCTTCGAGCGTCGGATCGCCGCCGGCGCGGGTCGGAAGATCCAGCCGGCCAGGTCAACGGCTGATCGAGGGCGGGGACGAGCTGCCTCAGGCACGCGGGAGATCGTGGTGTCGCTCACCTCGATTCCTCACCGGATGCTCACCATCGGTCAGTGCATCGACTCCCTCGTGGAACAGACGAGGCGGCCCGACAAGGTGCTCCTGTGGCTCTCTACGGAGAACTTCCCCAACCGGGAGTCCGATGTGCCGAAGGAGGTCCTGGACCGCCAGGGCGACTGCTTCCGGATCCGTTGGGTGGACGGCGACATCGCGCCTCACAAGAAGTACTTCTACGCCATGCAGGAGTACCCCGACGCGATCGTGGTCACGGTCGACGACGACGTGATCTACGACGAGAACCTCATCGACTCCTTGTACGAGGGGCACGTGGCGAACCCGCACGCCATCATCTGCCAGCGGGCGAACCTTGCTCTGTTCCGGCCCGATGGCACCCTGCGGTCCTACGACGGCTGGGTCTACGACTGCAACTACCTGCGTGGCAAGGCGAGCTACCAGCTTCTCCCCACCGGGATCGGTGGCGTCCTCTACCCGCCGCACTCGCTGCCCGCCGCCGCCTTCGACACCGAGGCGATCTCCAAGACCGCGCTGTACGCCGATGATCTGTGGCTCAAGGCCATGGCGACCGCCAACGGCTACCCGGTCTGGATGCCGCGCGAGCGGGCCGGCTACCAGCAGATCCAGGAGGCACAGGCTGTCGCGCTGTGGCGTCGCAACGCGTTCCAGGGCAACAACGACCTCGTGCTGGAGAAGGTGTTCGACCACGTCGAGAACGGCGTGGGGGTCTCGCGTGATGCACTGCTGCAGCGAATCCGAGGCGTCGCGGACGACGGTCGTGTGATCGGCCCGGACGACGTCGACACGGCGCCGCTTCTCTGAGGGCGATGACGGTGCACGTGGACGAGGGAGCTTCATGACGATCCTGACGGATACGCCGTCGGCTGATCCGGATGCCGCAACGAGGACACAGACCCGGGCGGCCGCGTATCGACCGGACATCCAGGCGCTGCGCGCGATCGCGGTCCTCTCGGTGTTCGCCTACCACCTCGCGCCGGGGCGGCTGAGTGGTGGGTACGTCGGTGTGGACGTGTTCTTCGTCATCTCGGGGTTCCTGATCGGCAGCCACCTGCTCCGGGAGTTGGAGACGACCGGCCGCATTCGCTTGGGTGCCTTCTGGGCCCGGCGAGCGAAGCGGCTTCTGCCGGCGTCGCTCCTCGTCCTGCTGGTGAGCGCCGTCGCGACCTTCCTCTGGGTGCCAAGAAGTCTCTGGTCGCAGTTCCTGACCGAGATCGCTGCCTCGAGCCTGTACGTCGAGAACTGGCGGCTCGCCTGGGCGAGCGTGGACTACCTCGCCGCCGACAACAAGGCGTCCGCGGTTCAGCACTTCTGGAGCCTCTCCGTCGAGGAGCAGTTCTACCTGTTCACCCCCGTGCTGCTGCTCTTGGTGGCGCTGCTCTCCCGGTGGATCCGCCCCGGGTCGTACGTCACCACCCGACGTCTCGCCGGGTCGCTGTTCGCGCTCGTCGTCTGCGCCTCCTTCACCTACGGGGTATGGCTCACCGCGAACACCCCGGAGGCATACTTCTCCACCTTCACCCGGGCATGGGAGTTCGCCGCCGGAGTTCTCGTCGGACTCCTTCCGATGATCGCCTCGAGAACGGCGCGCGCCCTGGGGGTGGCGCTGGGCCTCGTGCTGATCGCGACAGCAGCGACGCAATACACCAGCGCGACTCCATTTCCAGGGGTAGCCGCCCTGGTCCCGGTGAGCGGCGCCGCACTCGCCATCTGGCTCGGCCGGGGAACGTTTCTCGCCCGAGTCGGGTCATGGCGACCCGTGTCGCTCGTCGGCGACACCTCGTACGCGATCTACCTCTGGCACTGGCCGCTCATCGTCCTGGTGCCGTACATCACCGATGCGCCGTTGAACGTGGGGACGAAGCTGGTGATCCTCGGCGTGACGTTCCCGCTCGCATGGCTCAGCACGACGCAGTGGGAGAATCGGGTGCGTTTCTCCGCACGCCTTCTTGGCGGACGCTCCCCGGCCACGGTCGGCCTGTGGAGCGCTGCGGCGATGGCCGTCGTGCTGGCCGTCGTTGCCGGTGGGCTGGCCGTCAAGGTGAACGGCGCCGCGGAGTCGGAACGGAAGGTGAACACCCTGCTCGCCCAGGACCTGTCGTGCCTGGGTGCAGCCAAGCTTGCTGATCCGACCTGCGAAGACCCCGATCTGGAGGGCGTCCTGGTCCCGGACCCGTCCGAGCTCGCCACGGACGAGGCGAACAGAGCCGAATGCTGGTCGAGTTCGGCCGCCAAGTCCGGCGACGTCGTCATGTGTCGGCTCGGTCCGGAGACCGGCTACAGCAGGCGACTGCTCGCGGTCGGCGACTCCCACAACGACCAGTTGGTCGGGGCGTACGAGGACATCGCGCACGAGTTCGGGTGGCGGATCGACGTTGCCGGCCGGGTCGGCTGCTATTGGACGGAAGCGGATCTCCAGAAGAACAGCACCGCAGACCAGACGATGTGCGAAGAGTGGCGACGTCAGATCAGCGCGTACGTCGAGAAGGCTGACGATCTCGATGCGATCCTCACCTCCAAGGCGCGAAACTCCTCTCCGATCCTGGCCGGTGACGACGTGACGACCTCGGTCGGTGCGACTGCTGACGGGCTGGTCCGCGCATGGGCGCACCGGCCGGCACCTCGAAAGGTGCCCGTGATCGCGATCGAGGACAACCCGGCGATGCCAGAAGGAACGATGGCCTGCGTGGAGGCGCAGCGGCTGGACGCAGCATCGGCGTGTGCTCAGCCTCGTAGAAAGGTCCTTCCACCATCGGGCCTGGCAGAGGCTGTGGCCATCGACCCGAACGCGGTGCTGGTCGACCTGACGGACCTCTACTGCGAACCGAAGGTCTGCCGACCGGTCGTCGGTCACGTCATCGTCTACCGTGACGACGGTGAACACCTGACACTCACCTACACGCGAACCCTCGCGCCGTACCTGGGGCGCGCCATCGAAGACGCCTTGCGACAAACCTGAGGGCGTCGAGGCACCTGTTCCGTCCCGTCCTTGCGCTGCGAAAGTGATCACGAATGATTGACAGCACGACATCTCCAGCCCCCATGACCACGATCGAGGTCGGGGAACGGAGCTATGTGGTCTGCGTCCCGCACGCCGCGACCGACTACATCCAGTCGAACCTGGTGAAGACCGGCCGCCCCTACGAGGAGCAGATGCTCGAGGCGATGGCAGCCGCTCTCGAGCCGGGAGATCTCGTGGTCGACGTCGGGGCGAACATCGGCAACCACACGCTGTACCTGGCTGTGGTCGGAGACCTCCAGGTCGTCGCGTACGAGCCGAACCCCGAGCTGGTCGCGGGAATCAGGGCCAGCGTGGAGGCGAACGACCTCGGTGACCGTGTCGTCGTCCGTGACGTCGGCGTCCACTCGAAGTCGGCACGCGGCACGATGGCGGACCTCGACGCGACGAACCTGGGGGCGCAGTCGGTCGCGGTCGCGGACGAGGAGGGCGACTTCGCAGTCGTCGCTCTCGACGACGAGCAGTTCCCAGCCCGCGTGGCGGCACTCAAGATCGACGTCGAAGGGGCGGAGATCGATGTGCTCGAGGGGGCAGCGGCACTCATCGCCAGGGACCGCCCAATCGTGTATGCCGAGTGCGGAACGCTGACGGGATACCAGAAGGTCTCCTCCTGGATGATTCGGATGGGCTACGCCCAGACGGGCACCTACAACCTCACTCCGACCCATGTCTTCCGCCCCGCCACGGGATTGCTCGAGGAGGCAGAGGTGGTCGCGGCGCTGGTGACGGCTACCGAGGAGATCTACCGCCTGAACTCGCTCAAGGTGGCCCTTCGGGCACAGATCGCGGAGCAGGACGCAGGAAGCGGATCGGCGTGACGTTCTGGCGCCAGACGACCGCAGCCGGGGTCCGTCGGGCACGAGGGCTGCTGCGAGGCAGGCCCACGCTCAGCGTGGTCGTGCCGGTCTACAACGTCGCGGAGTACGTCGAGAAGAGCCTGCGCAGCGTCCTGGACCAGCCACGGAGCGAGATCTCGAGGCTCGAGGTGATCGTCGTCGACGACGGCTCGACCGATGGATCGGCGCAGATCCTGCAGCGGATCGCCGCCGAGGAGGCCTGCGTCACCGTCATCACGCAGCCGAACTCGGGGGTGTCGAGGGCGCGTCACACCGGGATCGACGCGGCGACCGGCGAGCTGCTGACGTTCGTCGACCCCGATGACATCCTCCCGCCGGACGCATGGTCGGCGATGGTGCGGTCGTTGCGGCGTACGGGCTCGGACTTCGCGGTCGGGGCCGCGGAGCGGGTCAGCGTCGAGGGCGGGGTGGAGCGGAGGTTCATGACGCCGCTGATGCGCCGCAACCACGCGGAGGAGCGGCTCCGGTGCCGGATCGAGGACGCGCCGTTGATGCTCGCCGACATCTTCGTGTGGAACAAGATCTTCCGGCGGTCGTTCTGGACGGAGAACTCGATCGCCTTCCCCGAGCGCACCCGCTACCAGGACCAGGTCGCGCTCACGCAGGTGTTCCTCGCCGCCGACTCCTTCGACGTCCTGACCGAGATCGTCTACGACTGGCAGGTCCGCGCCGACCGGTCCTCGGCGACGCAGAAGCGGGCGCAGACGGCCAACCTCGTCGAGCGGATCGACACCAAGCGCCAGACCGTCGAGCTGGTCCGCGCGGCCGGTTCGGCGAAGCTGATGGAGACGCTGCTCGTCGAGATCCTGCCGATCGACATGTGGGAGCACTTCCGCGCGGCGGTTCACCCCGATACCGAGGATCCGTGCCGCTACTGGGAGCTGCTGCGCGCCGCGGTCCTGGAGTTCTGGTACGACGCCGGCGTCCCGTTCGAGGACACGACGGTCCCGCTCGTTCAGCGGCTCATGGCCTGGCTGGTCGCCCAGGACCGGGCCGAGGACCTCGCCGCACTGATCGGGATGATCGACAGGTACGGCGCGGGCAAGGCGTTTCGCCAACATCCGTGGCGCGAGGATCCGGCGCTACCGCCGCAGCTGCGTGACATCGAGAAAGTCGATGGGAGTGCCCTGCTGACGCGGCAACCAATGCGTGGATAGGCTCGGCCCCGTGCGAGAACGTTTCCGGTTGTCCCCAGGCGGTCGCTACCCCCACGAGCCTTGGTTCCACATCGGCTCCTTGGGGGTGACCACGACATGGCTCGTGGTCTTCGCGAGCATCGTCGGACTGGTGCTCTTCGCCATCCTCGGTGGTGGGGGCGTGCTCGGGCTGGCCCTGGTCCAGCCCAACATCGCCGAGCTCAAGCTGTGGACGCTGCTGACCTGGCCGTTCGCCTATCCGCAGTTCGGCATCTTCGACGTACTCGCGATCTTCTTCTTCTGGTACTTCGGCTCCGACCTCGAGCGCAACGAGCTCGGCCGGGTCCGGTTCGCCTGGCTGCTGGTGGCGTTCACCGCGGTGCTCTCGGTCCTGGCCGTCTTCTTCGGCGCGGTGCTCGACCCCTCCTACGCCCTCTTCGGCCTGGGCATGCTCGAGATGATGGTGGTGCTGCTGTGGATCGCGCAGTGGCCCGACCGGATGTTCATGTTCAACATCCCCGCCTGGCTCTTCGGTGTGATCCTGGTCGGCATCCAGCTGATCCAATACCTGGGCTACCGCAGCTGGGTGATGCTGCTCGTCTTCGTCGTCGGCCTGGCTGTCAACGCGTTCGTCGCGCGCCAGTTCGGCCTGCTCGACCGGTTCGCCTGGATCCCGCAGGTGGCCGGCTCCGGTCAGCCGAGGGCGGCCAAGCCCGCCAAGGCCAAGAAGCGCAAGTCCGGCCCGACCGTGGTCACCGGCCCGTGGGAGTCCTCGACCGTCTCGAAGGACGACCAGCGGATGGACGAGCTCCTCGACAAGATCCACGCCCAGGGCGCCGACTCGCTGACCAGCAAGGAGAAGAAGGAGCTCATGCAACTGCGTGAGCGCCGTCGCCGCGGCTGACCCGAGTTCGGGCAAAAGTTGAGTGCGATGAACTCAAGTTCTGCCTGAAATCCGCGGTTTGCACGGTCGGAGGTCCCGGCTTTGGACGCGCGACGTTGACGCTTGTCGATAACGGTGTCACCCTTGTAGACGGCCCGGTATCGCGGGAACTTCTAGTGATTCCAACGAAGGAAACGTATTCATGGCGAAGGCGCTGATCGGTTACATGAGCAGCGACCTGCGGACTCCCGCCCACCTCACAGCCGAGAACGCTCGGCTGCGTGCACGTGTGCGTGAGCTCGAGGAACTCGTTCTGTCCCTGAAGACGGAGAACGACGCACTGGTCGCGGCCCACACCGCGGACCTCGACACCTCGATGCAGGAGATGCAGCCCGCCTGACCTGCGGGCAAGCAACACCACGGGCGAGAGCCATTTCTTGATCAAGGCTGGCCTCGCTCAGGGGGAACCGACTCTGGTAATCAGGGTCGGTTTCGACCTTTTCGGACGTCGTACGCACTGGTCCCCGAGTGTTCACCTGGGGTTCGGCTGGCGGGCGCCCGGAACAACTTGGCGTCGCTACGCTCGCGCGGTTCGCCATCGCAGGTGGCTACCCGTCTCGTGATCCCCCACAGGAGCTCTCCGTTGTCCTCGTTGCGTCATCACCCGGTCCTCCGCTCCGCGGCCCGCCGTCTGCCCGACCCGCTCAAGGAGCAGATCAGGGCGGCGCTGGCCCGCCGTGAGCGGCGCGGTCGCAAGCAGGTCATCGGGCTGGCCGGGTTCTTCGGTGCCGGCAACTACGGCGACGAGCTGTTCCTGTCGGTCTACGAGCAGTACTTCGGCGAGGAGTTCGAGCTGCGGGTGCTCGCCGACAACATGACCAAGCCCTACTACGACCGGCCGCTGCCCGAGATCGTCGACGAGGTCGACGCCATCCTCATCGGTGGCGGGGACATCCTGCAGCCGTGGCAGGCGGACCCGCGCTACTTCAACCACAAGATGCTGGCCAAGCCCGTCTTCGTCGTCGGCATCGGCGTGCCGATCTACCGCAACACCGAGATCAAGCCTCACATCATCGAGAGGCACCGGAAGTTCCTCGAGCACTCGAACGTGAAGTTCATCGGCGTCCGCGACCAGCAGACCGCCGACTGGATCCTGGGCAACATCTCCGCCGACCTGGACATCAAGGTCGCCCCCGACATGGTCTGCTCTCTCGACCTGCCACCCGTCGAGAAGCCCGAGGGCGCGCCGATCCTGGGCGTGGTCACCCGCTACCGGCCCAACCTGGAGGAGCCCGACGACTACTCGCGCGTCGAGGAGATGGCAGGCAAGGCGATGGCGGACGGCTGGCGCGTACGCCACCTCATCCTCGGCACGATGGACGTCGGCCGTCGCGACGTGGCCAACGCCGACGACCTCGACATCCCGGGCAAGGAGGTCGTCTACACCGAGGACCTCGACGAGCTCACCCGGGCGATCGGGGAGTGCACCGCGTTCGCGAGCATGAAGTTCCACGGCTCGGTGGTGGCCACGATGTACGGCGTGCCGTCGATCGTGATGATCGCGACCAACAAGAACCGCAACTTCATGAAGCGCATCGGCCTGGACGCCAACGTCTCCGCCTTCGACGCCGCCGACCTGGCCGAGAGGTTCACCGAGCGGGTCGAGCCGGATCCTGAGGCGGTCGCCGGGCTGCGTACGGCCGCGGATGCCCACCTGCGGGAGCTGCGGGCCGAGGTGAAGCAGACGTTGGGGCTCTGAGACTCTGCTCTCAGGTCCACAGATCGCGACGCCTGGCGGGTTATCCTTGACCCGCTGGGGTTCCCCTGAGCAGCGGCGATTAGATTTGCTGGCTCACCTCAGCCACGCTGATGTGTTGCGAACTGTGTACGACCACGTGGTCCTGAGCCGGGGGAGAAGTCGATGTACCTCAAGCGTCTGACGCTGAAGGGTTTCAAGTCGTTCGCCTCCGCCACGACCCTCGAGCTCGAACCGGGCATCACCTGCATCGTCGGGCCCAACGGCTCGGGCAAGTCCAACGTCGTCGACGCGCTCGCCTGGGTCATGGGCGAGCAGGGCGCCAAGAGCCTGCGCGGCGGCAAGATGGAGGACGTCATCTTCGCCGGTACGTCCGGCCGCGCCCCGCTGGGCCGGGCCGAGGTCTCGCTGACGATCGACAACACCGACGGCGCGCTGCCGATCGAGTACGCCGAGGTCACCATCTCGCGCACCATGTTCCGCAACGGCGGCTCGGAGTACGCCATCAACGGCAGCCCGTGCCGGCTCCTGGACGTCCAGGATCTCCTGTCGGACTCCGGCATCGGCCGCGAGATGCACGTCATCGTCGGCCAGGGCCAGCTCGACACGATCCTGCGCGCGACCCCCGAGGACCGCCGCGGCTTCATCGAGGAGGCCGCCGGCGTCCTCAAGCACCGCAAGCGCAAGGAGAAGGCGCTGCGCAAGCTCGACTCCACGCAGGTCAACCTGGACCGGCTCCAGGACCTGCTCGTCGAGATCCGCCGACAGCTCAAGCCGCTCGGCCGCCAGGCGGAGGTCGCCCGGCAGGCGCAGACCGTGCAGATGGACGTACGCGACGCCAAGGCCCGGATCTACGCCGACGACCTGGTCACCGCGAAGACCGAGCTCGACAAGGAGCTCGCCGACGAGGGTGCGCTGCTGGCCCGCCGCGCCGAGGTCGAGGAGACCATCGCCGAGGGGCGTGAGCAGGAGGCGGTGCTCGAGGCCGCGCTGCGCGAGGACCTGCCGGCGCTCGCCGCCGCGCAGGAGACCTGGTTCGCGCTGAACTCGCTGCGCGAGCGGCTGCGCGGCACCCAGTCGCTGGCCTCCGAGCGGGTGCGCAACGCCGCCGGCTCGGAGGACCTGGAGGTGCGCCAGGGGCGCGACCCCGAGGAGCTCGAGGCGCAGGCCGAGATCGCGCGCGAGCAGGAGGAGGCCGCTGACGCCGAGGTCGAGGAGCTCCGCTACTCCCTCGAGGAGGCGGTCGAGTCCCGCAAGGAGGCCGAGGATGCCGCGGCCGAGGAGGAGCGCCGGGTCAAGGGGCTCGAGCGTGCCGCCGCCGACCGTCGCGAGGGGCTGGCCCGGCTGGCCGGCCAGGTCAACGCGCTCAAGTCGCGCGCCGCTGCCGCCGATGACGAGGTCGGCCGGCTGACGGCTGCGCGTGAGGAGGCGCTGGCGCGCGCGGAGCGGGCCCAGCGTGACTTCACCGCCCTGGAGACCAAGGTCGCCGGTCTGGACGCGGGGGAGGAGGGCCTCGATGCCGAGCACGAGGCTGCTGCCGCCGCGCTGGAGGACATCGAGGAGCGGCTGGCCAAGCTGCAGGCCGAGGCGTTGCAGGCCGATCGGGACCGCTCGACGCTCGCCGCCCGCAAGGATGCGCTGGAGATGGGGCTGAACCGCAAGGACGGCGCCGGCGCGCTGCTCGGCTCCTCGCTCCCGGGGGTGCTCGGGTCGGTCGCGTCGCTGCTGGCGGTGCGCTCCGGCTACGAGGCCGCCGTGGCCGCCGCCCTCGGGACCGCGTCGGACGCGGTCGTCGTCTCCTCCTCCGAAGAGGCCATCGGGGCGATCGAGCATCTCAAGGCCGAGGACCTCGGCCGCGCCGGGCTGCTCCTGGGCGGTTCGCCCGAGGAGACCGGCGGCTGGCCTTCGTTGCCTGCTGGTGCGGCGTACGCGCTGGACGTGGTGGAGTGCCAGCCGGTGCTGCGGCCCGCGGTGGCGCGGCTGCTCGACAAGGTCGTGGTGGTCGACGACCTCGCCGCCGCCCAGGCGCTGGTGGCTGCGGAGCCCCAGATCACCGCGGTGACCCGCGAGGGCGACCTGATCGGCGCCCACTTCGCCGCCGGCGGCTCCTCGAGCGTGCCCAGCCTGATCGAGGTGCAGGCCGCTGTCGACGAGGCCACCGCCCAGCTCGCCGAGGCCCACGCGGTCTCCGAGCGGGCCACCTTCGAGACGTCCAAGCTGGAGGCCGAGCGGCTGGCCGCGCAGAAGCGGGTCGACGTCGCGCTCGCCAAGCTGCACGAGTCCGACGCCACCCTGGCCGCCGTCGCCGAGGAGCTCGGCCAGTTCGGTGCCCAGTCGCGCGCCGCGCGCGGGGAGGCCGAGCGGCTGCTGGCCGCCGTCGAGCAGGCTCAGGAGGCCCGCGAGAACGCCGTCGCCGGGCTCGCCGAGCTCGAGGAGCGCCTCGCGATGGCCGAGGAGGAGCCGGAGGACGAGCCGGACCTGGGTGCCCGCGACGAGCTGGCGGAGGCGGCCCGCAACGCGCGCCAGCGCGAGATGGACGCGCGGTTGGCGCTGCGTACGTCCGAGGAGCGCGCCCGCGCGCTGGCCGGCCGTGCCGAGGGGCTGCTCCGCGCGGCCCGGCAGGAGCGGGAGCAGCGCGCCAAGGCGGCCGCCCGTCGCGAGCAGATGCGCCGCGAGGGGGAGGCCGCGCGAGCGGTCGGGACCGCGGTGGCGTACGCCCTGGACCGGCTGGAGGTCTCGGTGCAGCAGGCCGCCAAGGCACGCACCGAGATCGAGGAGTCCCGCGCCGGACGCGAGCAGGCGCTGCGCGAGTGCCGCTCGCTGCTGCGCAACCTCGGCAAGGAGCTCGAGGAGCTGGTCAACTCCGTCCACCGCGACGAGATGGCCCGTGCCCAGCAGCGGATGCGGATCGAGCAGCTCGAGGAGCGGATCCTCGAGGAGCTCGGCCTCGACGCCGAGGCGATCGTGAAGGACTACGGCCCCGACCAGCTGGTCCCGCAGCACCCCGACGAGGACGGCAACGAGGTCGCGCCGATTCCCTACGTCCGCGCGGAGCAGGCCAAGCGGCTCAAGATCGCCGAGAAGAACCTGCGTGCGCTGGGCAAGGTCAACCCGCTCGCGCTGGAGGAGTTCGCCGCGATGGAGGAGCGCCACAAGTTCCTCACCGAGCAGCTCGAGGACCTCAAGCAGACCCGCAAGGACCTCCTCGACATCGTCAAGGAGGTCGACAACCGCGTCGAGCAGGTCTTCACCGAGGCCTGGGAGGACGTACGCGTCGCCTTCGACCACGTCTTCGCGCGGCTCTTCCCGGGTGGTGAGGGTCGCCTGGTCCTCACCGACCCGGAGAACATGCTCACCACCGGCATCGAGGTCGAGGCCCGGCCGCCGGGCAAGAAGGTCAAGCGGCTCTCGCTGCTCTCCGGTGGCGAGCGGTCGCTGGTCGCGGTCGCCTTCCTGGTCTCGCTGTTCAAGGCCCGGCCCAGCCCGTTCTACATCCTCGACGAGGTCGAGGCCGCGCTCGACGACACCAACCTCGGCCGGCTCCTGGAGATCTACGAGGAGCTGCGCGAGAACTCCCAGCTGATGGTGATCACCCACCAGAAGCGCACCATGGAGGTCGGTGACGCCCTCTACGGCGTCACCATGCGCGGCGACGGTGTCACCACCGTCATCTCGCAGCGGCTGCGCGACGCGCAGCCGGCCTGAGTGTCGTATCGCTGGTTGAACGACGCTTGATCCTGAAGGGGCCGGTCAGCGCCTGTGAGACCGTCCTCAACATCGAGGAAGCGCGGCCGCACTGGGGTCAAACGGATGTACGGCCCGCTTTCATGAGTGTATGAACCCGGGACACCTCGGCGCACGCGCGCTGACCTCAGGCTCACTCGCCGGGTCCGGGGTCCTTGCGTACGTGGCAGCGTGGCAACGCTGGTCCGGGGTGTGCCCGCGTGGCGGTTTCGACGAACCCGCCTGCCTCGAGCGGCAGGACCACCTCTACGACTACCAGTGGCCAGCCAGCCCGTGGCACCCGATCGGGCATGCGGCGGAGGTCTACGGGCTGTCGGTCGTCCTGCTGGCCGTCGCCGCGTTCACGCTGCCGTTTCTGCTGATGCCGGTCCTTCGCCGCCACACGCTGTGGCCGCTCGCCGTCATCCCGGCTGTTGTGCTCGCCGGCTACGGCGTGCTGGTCCTAGCGTCAGGGATCGCGGGCAGGCCGGTCACCGTTCCAGGCTTCGACCTGACGGCACTCATTGTCCTTGGGGTGCTGTGGCCCAGCGCGCTGATCATCTCTGCCCTGATCGCAACGAGTGGGTACAGCCCGGATGGATGGCCAGAGGCCTCCGAAGACCGGCCGTCCACCGCCCGGTCCGTGAGCACGGTGGTCATGGTGCTCCTGATCGCCGCGACGACTGTGCTGCCGACATACTTCGTCGTCGGCCCAATCGCCGCGGGGTACGTCTCCCACGACACCGCCCCGTGGTCTGAGGCCCCTGCTGGTGTGCTCCTCGTGCTCGCCGCGATCGTCATGTGGCCGGCGACGACTCGCGTCGCAGCGCGGAAGTCGACCAGAGATCTTCAGCCCGAGTCGACGCGGGTGTCTTGAGATGAGTCTTCGCGGAAGCACCGCGGCACGTGCGTTGCCCTCGGCGCCTGGCGGCGGCTGCGCGGCAGTCCAACGGCGTGGGCTACGTCGCCGGCATCGCTGCCCGCGCGGTGAATTCGCTCGTTAGGCGACCCCCCGATGTGGCTTCGATGAACCGTCGATGAACCCGTGATGAAGGCATGCGGGGAAGCCGTCTGAGTGGTCAAAGTGGGTCCATTTGCCTGCCTAGAATCCTGCGGTCACCGGCCGGGCCGGGGCACCGGCGAGACATCGTCTCGACGTTCGGGGGATCGTCACGGTTGAGAATTTCGAGGACCCCCCACATGCCTGCGACCCTGCTGTCGTTCCCGTACTACCGGAGCAACCCGTATCTCACGATGCTCACCGTCGCGCCGCGGGCAGCGGGCTGGGACGTCGTCGAGGGAGTGCAGGGGCTGCACCGGGTGGAGGCCCGCGCGGCGCACCTGGGCCGCGGCGACGTGCTCCATGTGCACTGGACCTCACCGGTGACCGCCGGCTGCGAGAGCGCCGAGGAGGCGTGGGCCAACGCGGCTCGGTTCGAGAACGTGCTGAGCAGCCTGCGCGACCGGGGCGCCGACGTGCTCTGGACGGTGCACAACTCGATCGCCCACGAGGCCGACTACGTCGACGTCGAGCTCGCGGTCGCCAAGGCGCTGGCGAGCTACGCGACCCGGATCATCCAGCTCAACCCGGCCACCGTCGAGGAGACCTCGGCCTACTACACCCTCCCGCCCGACAAGGTCGTCGACCTGCCGCACTCGTCCTACCTCGGCGTCTATCCGGACGGCGGTGACGACGCCGCCTCGCGCGAGCGCATCGGGGTCCCGCAGGGTGTGCCGACGGTGGGCTTCATCGGTCAGATCCGGGCCTACAAGGGCCTCGACGTGCTGTGCCGGGCGGTCGAGATCGCCGCCGAGCAGGTGCCTGACCTGACCTTCGTCGTGGCCGGCAAGGTGGTGCCCGCGACCGACCTGGAGACGGTCGAGGAGATGCTCTCGGCGCCCAACATCGTCAAGCGGCTCGGGTTCGTCGAGACCGCGGACTTCTCCGACTGGCTGCGGGCCAGCGACGTGGTCGCGCTGCCCTACCGTCGGATCCTCAACTCGGGCTCGCTGCTGGCCGCCTGCACCTTCGGCCGCACCGCCCTGATCCCGGAGGACACCCCGGTCGCGCGGCAGTTCGCCGACCAGCCGTGGGTGGTGACGTACGCGCCGGAGCCGGACGAGCCGATTGCCCTGGCCGCGGCGATCCTGGAGGCCCTCGACGGGCAGGAGGCGCGACACCGCGCCGCGCACGAGTTCACCCGTGCGTACACGCCCTACGACATGTCGCGCGACTACCTGCGGCTGCTCGACGAGCTGGCCGGAAATCTGACCCGCGATCTGGAGGGTGCCGCCCGATGACCACACCTGAGCTCTCCGTCGTCGTCCCGACGCACAACGTCGGCCTGTGGGTCGGCGAGCTGCTCTCCTCGATCCTCGAGGATCAGTCCTCGGCCGCCGACCCGGTGGACCTGGAGGTGATCCTCGTCGACGACGCCTCCACCGACGAGACGTTCGAGATCGCCGAGACGTACGCAGCCCGCGACCCGCGCCTGACGGTGGTCCGCTCGCCCGGCAAGGGCGGGGGACAGGCGCGCAACCACGGCGTCTCGATGGCGCGCGGCCGCTTCCTCGCCTTCGCGGACGGGGACGACCTGGTTCCGCGCGGGGCGTACGCCGCGATGCTGCGCAAGACGCGGGAGACCGGCTCGGACATGGTGGTCGGCCGGTTCTTCAAGCTGTTCAGCGACCGGGTCTGGTGGCCGGTGCGGGCGTGGCCGGCCTTCGACGAGGAGCGCACCCTGGTGAGGCTGGCCGACGCGCCGTCCGCCCTGCGCAACCGGGCCTGCTGGAACCGGGTCTTCCGGCGTGACTTCTGGGACTCCGCCCAGATCGAGTTCCCCGACGCCTCGCGCTCCAACGACATCGAGCCGATGGTGCACGCGCTGACCACGGCCCGCTTCGACATCGTGACCGAGACGGTCTACGTCTACCGCGACCGGCCCGGACCGGGTTCGATGACGGCGAAGTCGCACTCGCCGGCGGGGATCATCAGCTATCTGGAGCAGGAGCTGCGCTGCGCCCGCCGGATCATCGAGCTCGGTGACCCGCAGGTGCGGGCGGAGTACGCCTCGCTGGTCTTCGACGCCGACGGCTGGATGGCGATCGTCCGGGCGCTGCGCGGGATGGCGGTGGTCGACCCGGTGGCGCTGGAGCCCGCGCGGCTCCTGATCGCCGAGCTGATCGCGCTCTTCGACGACGCCGGCATCGACGACCTGATCGACAGCCTGGAGCGCGACAAGCGGTGGGGCTGGCGACTGGTCTCCTCGGGCCAGTGGGCGACCGCCGCGCGGCTGATCGGTGACGACGTCCGCTGGGCCGACCGGACGGTCGCCGACCTCCTGGAGACGCTGAAGCTCGTCGCCGACAGCGGCGTGGTGCCGCTGCGTACGCTCCAGCGGCCGCTGGTCAACGCCGTCGCGACGATCTCGCTGGGCGACGAGACGCTGGTCGGGGACGACCTCGCCGACCTGGTGCTCAAGCACCGCGACCTGTTCACCGCGGTCGCCGAGGCCGTCGCGGCGGGCGAGACGGGCGAGAGCGGCGAGGCCGGCGAGCTGCCGGGCTGGCGGCTCGGCCGGATCATGGCCGCCCTCGAGGATGGTCCCGAATTGGTGCGCCAGGTGGTCTCCGGTGCCACCGACCCGGTCACCGCGACCTCGCTCTCGCTCGTCGACGGCCGCGCGCACCTCCACCTGGCCCACACGATGGTCGAGCCCGTTAGGCTCCGCGTCGTGTTTCTCCACGATCGCCGGCGCCGGACGCTGGACTACGACGCCACCGAGCTCGCCTCCGGCAGCCTCGAGGTCGCGCTGCCCACCGCCGCGCTCTCGGGCGGTCGCTGGCGGGTGCGGTTCGAGGGCCGTGACGCGCTGGGTGAGTTCGACGGGCCGGTGATCATCCACGAGGACGTCATCGGCGAGCGGATCGGCGAAAGGGCGCAGATCGTCGAGCTCGACGGTCGCCCGCGCCACGGGATCGAGATCCCGCTGAGCTTCGGCGAGCGCGGCGTCCGCAAGGCCCGCCGGGTGGCGGGCCGGATCGTCCGCCGGGTGCGCAGGTGACCGCTGTCACGGTCGCGCCCGCCACGGACGGGCAGCCCGCGCAGACCGGGCAGCCGGTGCGGGACAAGCGGCTGGAGATCCAGGCCCTGCGTACGGCCGCGGTGCTGGGAGTGGTGCTCTTCCACCTCTGGCCGGGGGCGATCCGGGGCGGCTACGCAGGCGTCGACGTCTTCTTCGTGATCTCGGGCTTCCTGATCACCTCCCACCTGGTGCGCGAGGCCGCCAAGCCCGGCGGGGTGCGGCTGGGCACCTTCTGGGCCCGCCGGATCCGGCGGCTGCTCCCCGCGGCGCTGCTGGTGCTCGTGTTCAGTGCGGGGGCGACGTACGTCCTGGTGCCGGAGGCGCTGTGGCAGCAGTTCCTGCGGGAGACGGTCGCGGCCGCGTTCTACGTGGAGAACTGGCAGCTGTCCTGGGCGGCGGTCGACTATCTCGCCGCCGAGGACCCGCCATCGCCCGCGCAGCACTACTGGTCGCTCTCGGTGGAGGAGCAGTTCTACGTCCTGTGGCCGCTGCTGATCGTCGCGGCAGCGTTCCTCACCCGGCGCCGTCCCGAGCGGCGGATCACCGCGATCCGGACGGTCATCGCGGCCGTCCTCGTGGCCAGCTTCGCGGCATCGGTCGTCATCACCGTGACCGACGGCGCCGCCGCCTACTTCGTCACCCACACCCGCGCGTGGGAGTTCGCCGTCGGCGGCCTCCTGGCCGTCCTGCCTGCCGCCTCGAGCCGAGCCCCGGCGCGATGGGCGGCGCCGGCAGCGATCCTCGGCTGGGCCGGCCTGCTCGGCGCGCTGATCCTCTTCCGCGAGTCGCTGCCCTTCCCGGGCTGGGTGGCCCTGCTGCCGGTCGTCGGGACCGCGCTGGTCATCTGGGCCGGCGCCCCGGGCCGGTCCGGCGCCGCGATCGTCGGCAACCCGGTCGTGCAGTGGATCGGGACGGTCTCCTACTCGCTCTACCTGTGGCACTGGCCGCTCGTCGTCGTGGTCCCCACGACGGGGCCGGTGCTCGGCACCTGGCTGCGCGAGCCGCTGATCCTGCTCGCCACGATCGGGCTCTCGGCACTCTCCTACCGGTTCGTGGAGACCTCGTTCCGCACCGGTCCGGTCCTGCGGACCTCGCCGCGGGCCTACCTCTTCGCCGTCCTCGGGATGGCGCTGGTCGCCGCGGTCGCCGTGCCCGGGATCGTGCACGGTCGCAACCTCGTCGAGCAGAGCCGCGAGCAGGCCAACGCGCTGGCGACGGACGACGTCGAGTGCTTCGGTGCGTCGGCGCTGCTGGAGTTCTGTGACAACCCGGCTCTCGATGATGTGCTCCTCCCCGCGCCGATCGCCCGCAAGGACGACACCGGCAACGCCTACTACTGCTATCTCTCCGAGCGCCAGACCTTCGCCGCCGACGCCCGCCCCGAGGTCTGCCACCACGGCTCGACCAAGCCGGACGCGCTGCGGGTCGCGCTGGTGGGCGACTCCCACGCCGCTTCGCTCATCCCCGGCCTGTCCCAGGTCGCGAAGGGCGCGGGATGGTCGATCGACGTCATGGTCGCCAACGGCGGCGGCCTGGTCTCGCCCGCCGCCGACGACGAGCGCCGTGCCTATCGGAAGGCGCTGCTGGCCCGCCTGACCCGCGGGGAGGCGTACGACGTCGTACTGGTGACCCAGCGGCGCAACTCGACCCTGGCGGCCGGCGAGCCCGACCCGGCGGTCGACCGGCTCCTCGAGGCCTGGCGGCCGGTGATGGCGCGCGGCACGAAGATCGTCGCGCTCGCCGACAACCCGATGCTCACCCCGGCGGCCCTGGGGTGCCTCGACGGTGCGGAGTCGTTCGCGGAGGCGTCGGCGTGCGAGATGACCCGCCAAGAGGCGTACGCCGCCTCCGACCCGCTCCCCGAAGCCGTCCGCCGCGCCGGCGCGGGTGCCTCGCTGGTCGACCTCTCCGACGCCTACTGCACCGACGAGCGGTGCCCGCTGGTCGTCGGCCACGTGCTGGCCTACCGCGACGAAACCCACATCACCGCGACCTTCTCCAAGACGCTGGCGCCGCACCTGGTCAGGTCCGTGGAGGAGGCCCTCTCCTAAGATCGGGCCCGATGAGCACTCCTGACCGCAAGGCCCCGACCCGCGCCGACTACGTGCACTGGCGCACGATCACGACCCGCTGGCGCGACGACGACGCCTACGGTCACCTCAACAACGCGACCTACTACGAGTACTTCGACACCGCGGTCAACGCCTACCTGTTCGAGACGACCGGCGTGAACGTACGGAAGCTGCCGAAGATCGGGATCGTCGCGGAGACCTCGTGCCGCTACCTGCGCGAGATCGGGTTCCCCGAGCCGGTCGAGGCCGGGCTGGTCGTCGACAAGGTCGGGAGCTCGTCGGTGATCTACCGGATCGGTCTCTTCCAGGGGCCGGGCGAGGAGGCCGCGGCCGAAGGCCGGTTCGTGCACGTCTACGTCGACAACACCGACCCGTCACGTCCGGTGACGCCGATGCCCGATGAGATCCGGGAGGCGGTCATGCCGCTGTGGCGGCAGAATTGACCTTGACAGTTGGGTGAACGTGCGTGGCGCCGTTCACCGCCACTCGGCACTGTGACAGTCTGACCCACTGCCGAAGCACGATCTAGAGCGTCTTGGGGGACCTCTGTGGACGAAGAGTTGAAGCGCATCGCACGTGGCGGCCTGCGCAGAGGGCGAGACCTGGCCCGCAAGGTCTACAACGACTCGCCTCTCTACAGCCGGGCCGACGACGTGCGCCTGCTCGTCGACTGTCCCTTGTTCGACCACGAGTGGTACGCCGAGCAGGTCGGTCAGCGACTCGACCGCAAACGGGCCGCCCGCCACTACCTCGAGCAGGACCGCAGCAAGCAGCTGGCCCAGCCCAGCCCGCTCTTCGACCCGGAGTTCTTCGTCGCCCGTCTGACCCCGCGGCTGCGCAAGCAGATGGGCGACCAGGACCCGTTCCTCTACTGGCTGCGCGCCGAGCTGTGGCTGCAGCCGACCCACCCGCTCTTCGACACCGACGGCTACACCGAGCGGCGCAAGACCGAGAACTTCTACGGCGGCGCGATCGGCCACTACGTCGACCGCGGAGCCCGCAACGGACGGCGCGCCAACGACTGGCTCGCCCAGGTCGACGGCCGCTTCCCCGACCTGCGCGACTGGATCCGGGACCGGCGCGCCGAATGGCACGCCCGGCAGGGTGTCCCGCAGACCTGGCGGCCGGCGATCGAGCCGGTGCGTGCCGTTCCGGCCGGTCGTCAGCCCGTCGGCACCGTCAGCGTCATCGTCGACCTCGGTTCCTCCGACGAGCTCGCCCGGGCGACGCTGGGCAGCGTCGCCGCGCAGCACGGCGTGGACACCGAGATCATCGTCATCGACCGTGGCCTGACGCCGTCGGTCGCCGAGTCGGTCGCCGACATCGTCCCTGCGGCCCGGGTCGTGCCCGGCGACCCGGACCGCGGTGAGCCCGGCGTCGCTGCCGCGTTCGCGCAGGTGAGCAGCGACTTCGTCGCGTACGTCGCCGGGGGAGAGGTCTGGAGGCCCGGTCGTCTCGCGCGACTGGTCTCGGTGGCCGAGGCGACCGGGAGGCCGCTGGTCGCCGACGTGCTGGAGCGGCCGTGGCTGCCCGAGCAGCGGTTCGCGGTCGACGTACCTCCGGCGTCGCCGGGGCCGGACGTCCCGGGTCCGCTGATGCGGGCGCTGGTCTCGCGACTGCTGATCGCCAGGCCGCTGCTGCAGGAGGTCGGCGGGCCGCGCGACGACGTCGGGGTCGGCTGGGCCTACGACCTCGCGCTGCGACTGACCTCGAAGGCAGAGGTCGCGGTCGTGCCCGAGGTCGGCGTCGAGCGACGGCAGGGCATCAACCCTCGCCGTCCCCGCCAGGACCGGGTCCCGCTCGACCCCTTCGACCTGGAGTCGTGGGAGGACGTCGTACGCAACCGCACCTTCGTCGACTGGACCGCGCTCGCTGCGCGCACCCCTGACCCCGACGTGGTCTCGGTGGTCATCCCGACCTACGACGACTCGCTGCTGACCGTGGGCGCCGTCGAGGCCGTGATGGAGCACGGCGCGGGGGAGAAGCGGCTCGAGATCGTGGTCTGGGACAACGGCTCCTCGGCCCGCGTCTCGGCCGTGCTCGACTCGCTGCCGCTGCGCTTCCCCGAGGTGAAGGTGGTGCACAGCACCGTCAACCACAACTTCGCGCTCGGCAACAATCTCGCCATCCCGTACGTCACCGGGGAGACCGTGGTCTTCCTCAACAACGACACCACGGCGCTGGACGGCTGGCTGGAGCCGCTGGTCGAGGCGCTCGCCGACCCCGAGGTGCTCGCGGTGCAGCCGCTGCTGCTCTACCCGAGCGGCTCGGTGCAGTCGGCCGGCGTCGTCTTCCCGCCCTACGGCGGGCTGCCCTACAACATGCTCGCCGAGTACCCGCCCGAGGACGCCGCCGGCCTCGAGGGCCACCGGTTCTCGGCGCTGACCGGGGCGGCGCTGGTGATGCGCTACCGCGACGTCGTCGCGCTGCAGGGGTTCGACCCGATCTTCACCAACGGCATGGAGGACGTCGACCTGTGCCACCGGCTCGCCGAGCTGCGGCCGGGATCCTTCCGGGTCGTGACCTCCTCGGAGGTCGTCCACCACGAGTCGAAGTCGAAGGGCCGCTTCGCGCGCGCCCCGCGCAACCGGCTGATCTACCTCGACCGCTGGGTCGGGCGTACCGAGCCCCGCGACGACGTGGCCGCCTGGGCGGCCTGCGGCTACCAGGTCGTCGGCCGGGCGACGGCCGGCGAGCCGACCGGTCCGGCGAAGACGTACGCCGCCACCCGCCCGATCATCGCTCCTCTGCCCCGGGTGTCGGTGGTGGAGGGCGTCCCGCAGCTGCGCTGGTCGATCAAGATCTCGGCGCCGGGGGCGCCGGAGGGGGAGCGGTGGGGCGACACCCACTTCGCCCGCGCGCTGGCGCGTTCACTGCGCAAGCTCGGCCAGTCGGCGGTCGTCGACCACCACTACGAGTGGGAGCGGCCGAGCTCGCTCGACGACGACGTCGTGGTCACCCTGCGCGGCCTCTCGCGCTACTTCCCCGCGCCCGACGGCCGGATCAACATCGGCTGGGTGATCTCCCACCCCGACACGGTCACCCGCGCCGAGGCGGCCGCCTTCGACCGGCTGCTGGCGGCCGGCCCGCGGTGGGCCGAGCAGATGTCGGCACGCTGGGGGATCCGCATCGACCCGCTGCTGCAGGCCACCGACCCCGAGCTGTTCAACCCCGACCGGGCCCTGCCCGACTCCGGTCACGCGGTGCTCTTCGTCGGCACCTCGCGCGACGTCGAGCGCCCGATCATCCACGACGCCGTCGCGGCCGGGCTGCCGCTGTCGGTCTACGGCCACGGCTGGGAGCCCTACATCCCGCGCCACTACGTCAAGGCCCAGCACATGTCCAACACCCGGCTCGGCGCCGAATACCGGGCCGCCGGGGTCGTCCTCAACGACCACTGGGCCGACATGCGCGACTACGGCTTCATCTCCAACCGGCTCTTCGACGCGGTCGGTTCCGGTGCCCGGGTCATCTCCGACGACGTCGTCGGACTCCGCGAGGTCTTCGGCGACACCGTGCAGGTCTACGAGACCCCCGAAGACCTGGTGAAGTGGTCCTCGATGCCCGACCCCTCGGTCGTCTTCGGCACCGACGAGCACATCCGCGCCGAGGCCGCTCGCATCCACCGCGACCATGGCTTCGACGCCCGCGCCCGCACGCTCCTCGACATCGCGCTCGAGGAGCGGACGAGACGGGACCGCGCGTAGGCCGACGGTGCCACGCCTCGCGCGGCCCGGACCTGTCAGAGTGTCCGCATGACGAAGCTCTCGACGATCCAGCTGCGCGAGCGAGACGCACTGGCGGAGGATCTGAGGTCGCTCTCGCCCGAGCAGTGGAGATCGGCGACGCTGTGCGGCGAGTGGGACACGGAGGAGGTCCTGGCCCACCTCGGCGCGGCCTCGCAGCTCTCGTTCCCGGGCTGGCTGCGCAGCATGATCGGGGCCCGGTTCGATCCGGACGTACACAACCGCCGGCGGCTCGAGGAGTTCCGCGGGGCCACGCCCGAGGAGACGCTGGCACGGTTCGCCGGGATCGGACCGATCAGGCTGCCGCGTACGGAGAGCGTCGGTGGGCTGGGCGAGCTGATCGTCCACGGCGAGGACATCCGGCGACCGCTGGGAATCAAGCACGACCCCGACGCCGAAGGGCTCACCGCCGTCGCGAGGTTCTTCGCGACCAAGGACTTCGCGGTCAACAGCGAGTCGCTGGTCGCGGGGCTGCGTCTGCGGGCGGTCGACGCCGACTTCGCAGCCGGTGACGGTCCTGAGGTCAGCGGCCGCCTGCTCGACCTGGTCATGGCGATGGCCGGTCGTCGCGCGGCGGTCGCGGACCTGGACGGGGACGGCGTCGCCGAGCTTCTCGGCCGGCTGAGCTGAACCCGCCTGGACTAACTGGTAAGTCCACCTGGCCCTAAGGTGTCTGGTGCGATGAGGGCGATACGGCAGGGACGAGACGGGTCAGGCAGCGACCGGAGCAGGTTCGAGCGGTTGATGCAGGAGTCCGTAAAGGTCTCCCCGGCGCCCGGAAGCCACTCGCCCGCCTGGCGCGCAAGCGTCACCCTGCTCATCGGGCTCGTGGCGCTGGCCATGACCGGACACATCGAGCTGGCCGCGTACGCCTGTTTCGGCACCTTCGCCTCGATCTACGGCGGCCGGCAGCCGCTGCGGGGACGGTGGCGGACCCAGGCGGCCGCCGGGGCGCTGATGTGTCTCGCGGTCCTGTGCGGCGCGCTCGTCGCGACCTCCTCGCACCGGGCCTGGCTCGTCATCCCCGCCGCCGCGGTGTGGGCGGCGGCCGGCTCGATGCTGTCGGACCGGTTCGTGCTGCGGCCTCCGGGGCCGATGTTCCTGGTCTTCGCGGTGGCCACGTGTGCGGCGCTTCCGGTGACCATGTCCGGGGTCGCGGTGGCGGTCGGGGTGGCCGCGGCCGCCGCCCTGATCGCGATTGCCCTCGGGCTGCTCGAGGAGCGGCTCGCCGTCAACGGCGCCTCGGTCGAGGCGAACCGTGGCGAGGTCCGGATCGACCACGCGACGGCGGTCGTCGTGGCGGTCGTGGTGGCCGGTACGGTCTCGACCGCGCTCGGGCTCAGCCACACCTACTGGGCGATGGTGGCCGCGGCCGTGCCGTTCGGCGTCACCGGGCTGATGGCCCAGACGACCCGCGGACTGCAGCGGGTGGTGGGCACCGTGATCGGTCTCGTCCTGGCGGGCGTGCTGCTCTCTATCTCGCTGCCGGCCCTCGTCGTCGCGGTGGTCGTCGCCGCTCTCCAGGCGGTCACCGAGCTGCTCGTCGGGCGCCACTACGGCCTCGCGCTCGTCGTCATCACCCCGCTCTCGCTGCTGATGGTGCAGCTCGGCCATCCGCAGCCCGTCGACGCGCTGCTGTGGTCCCGCTTCGCCGAGACGCTTCTCGGTGTCGTCGTGGGTCTCGCCGCGGCTCTCGCGCTCCGCGAGTTCCGCCGCTGATACCCCAGCCGAATCTGCAGTTGTGGGTGACGAATCTGCAGTTTCGTCACCCACAACTGCAGATTCGACCGGGTGGCGACCTACTTCTCGAAGACGGCCTGGTCGAGCACGCGCCGCTCGTCGTCGGCGAGGACGAGGAGGTCCTCGCGGGCGAGGCCGGTGCCCTCGCCTGAGGGGGAGAGGTTGATGAAGAACTCGTGCTTGACCGTGTCGTGGAACGAGGTCTCGCGCATCGAGATGAAGCCGAGGTCGGCGAGGTCCTGGAGGAGCAGGCGGAGGTGGTGGGGGGTGCAGACCCAGTTGTGGGTGTCGATGTAGCGCTCCCCGCGGCGGGCCTCCTCGCCGTTGGCCTTCACGGTCTCCAGGTTGTTGGCGAAGGTGTAGTCGCCCTTGTGGCGCGGGCCCCAGGCGGTGATGCCGCCGTGCTTGGCCGCGTTGAGCCGCTCCTCGATGACCGCACCCATGGTGTGCACCGAGGACGGGTAGAGCGAGGCGTCGATGACCCGCGACAGCGAGGCGCGCTCACGGAACCGGTCGAAGCAGTAGCGGTGGTCGGGGATCACCAGGGCGAGCACGCCGTCGGGGTTGAGCAGCTTCTCGCACTCGTTGACGAAGTCGATCATCGAGGTGGTGTGCTCGATGACGTGAGAGGCGACGATCAGGTCGAACCGCTCCGGAATCACCTCTGACCAGGGAGTTCCCGGCCGGAAGACGTAGTCGACCTCCTCGATGTCATCGGGGTTGTACTGCGAGAAACCGGCATACCGCTGCACCAGGCCCTCACGGTCGAGATAGTCGACGATGCGTACGTCGTAGCCGTCCCGCTTGGGCAGGATCGCGTTGTGCGCGGGGCCGATCTCCAGGATCAGGGCGTCGGGCTTGACCCCGGCGAGCACCTGCTCACGGCGCAGCTCCAGCCGGTCCATGCCCGGGATCGCGGGCACCGCGGTGGTGCGGTTGCGGTCTCCCTGCAACCCCTCCACCTTCGTACGCAGCCTCTGGTTGCGCTGCTTGAGCTCGTCGATCCGGTCGTGCAGGCGCGCTGCCTCGGCGTCGGCGGCACGGACGGTCTGCAGACCCGCGGCAGCGAGGCCGCGGCGTACGGCGCCCCTGAAGGTGGGCAAGACAGGTCCTCCTGGAAAGAGTTCAGCGATTGCGGGGTGGGATGTAGGGCTCGGCGGCCAGGGCGGCCCGGCCGCGCTCGGCACCGAGCGCGTGCTCGTCATCGGGCACGGCCTTGTCGTTCTCGGGGTCGAGCACGTCTCGGAGCAGGTCGGGGACGAGCGAGCGGCCGAGCACGATGTGCAGGTGATTGGTGAGCCAGTCGTCGAACGAGTAGTCGCCCGAGAAGGCCCCGGCGGCGAGCTCGGCGCGGGTGGGCGTGCGCGCGAGATAGGCGTCCTGCAGCGTTCCGGCGAGATAGCGCTGGTAGTCGCGCATCCCGTGGTGGCGCGGGCTCGGCCGGAGGTCGGGGCTCGCCTCGTAGCCCTTGCCGGCGTTGATCACCTTGCGCTCCAGCTGGGACCAGGAGCGCCAGGGGAGGTGGAGCACCTCCATGGCGACCTCGTCGGCCGGCTGGCCGTTGCTCGTCAGCGAGACGAAGTGGTTGCCCTGGACGACCTTGATGTCGGACTCGCCGCGGTGGATCGCGTTGGGCGTCGGGTGGGCGTGCAGCCCTACCGCCTCGAGCCGTTCGTCGGGGCGCCGGTCGCGCCACTGGAGCCGGTTGATGCCGCCGCCCTTCCAGGCGGGCGGGCCGACGAGGTTCTCCACCTCGACGGTGAACGCGTTGAGGGAGAGGGGAGTGGCCTCGAGTGCCTGGCGTACCGTCAGGCCCTTGTCCTTCGGCACCAGGAACTCGTCGGCGTCGAGGTTGAGGACCCAGTCGGCACGGAAGTGGGTGCGCGCTCGCCGGGCCATCGCGGTGACGACCTTGCCCTGCTGCTTCTCGTGGACGGGGTCGTGGTGGAGCTCGACCCGTCCCGTCGCGGCGTAGCGCTCGAGTACCTCGGTGGTGCCGTCGACCGATGCGTTGTCCGTGACGATCAACGTGTCGACACCCTGGTCCAGGTGGTGCTCGATCATCGCGGCGACGATGTCGACCTCGTCCCGGACCATCATTGTCCCGATGATCCTCATGCCGTGAAACACTACCGGCACGGTGGACGTTGTCGAGATCCCGCGCCGTACGCCGGGACGCGCCCAGGCACCCGCGCGGGTGCTCGCGCGCGTGGCGTTGTGGGCCTCGGGCGACGGGTGTGCAAGGGTGGACGCCGTCCGTGCGCGATTCAGAAGGGGGCTGGCCGAGCCAGTGTTGACCATCCTTGTCATCTTCGTGGCGATGTTTCTCATCGTCGCGCTGGCCGGACTCGTGATCGTCTACACGGTCTTCCCCCACCGCGGACAGAAGATGCCGTACGCCACCAAGCTCGGTGAGGCGATGGAGCGGGCCGTCGACACGGCCCCCACGCTCAGCCCGGCCACGCGCCTGCAGACCCGCCGCGAGGACCATCTCGCCGAGCTGTTCGGTGAGCGCAAGTCAGGAACTACGGAAAACAACGCGTGATTTGATTGGATGAGGCCATGGAAATGGTCACCCTCATCGTCATCATCGCGGTCGCCGCTGTCGCGATCATCGGCGGCGGCATCGTCGGACTGGTCACCAGCACCCGGCGCCGCAAGGACCGTTCGCTGTCGCCCGAGGCGGGGACCGACGTCATCACCCGCCCGACCGAGCCCACGGTCGAGGGGCCGACGGCCGGGGAGGCCGAGCCCGCGACGGCGGAGCATGCCGCCCCGGTCCTCGAGAAGCCGGAGAGCACCGCCTCCCGCCTGGTGCGGCTGCGCCAGCGGCTGGCCGGCTCCAACGCGCTGGGCCGCGGCCTGCTCAACCTGCTCTCGACCGACCAGCTCGACGAGGACACCTGGGAGTCCATCGAGGACCTCCTGCTCACCGCCGACATCGGCGTGGCGCCGACCCAGGAGCTGGTCGAGGGCCTGCGCACCCGGCTGCGCGTCGAGGGCGGCAAGGCCGACCCGAAGGCGGCGCTGCGTGACGAGCTGATCAAGCTGGTCGACCCCGGCATGGACCGCCGGCTCCAGGTCAGCGGCGCCGACGGCGCTCCCGGTGTGGTCCTGATGGTCGGGGTCAACGGCACCGGCAAGACCACCACCACCGGCAAGCTCGCCCGCATCCTGGTCTCCGAGGACCGCAAGGTCGTCCTCGGTGCCGCCGACACCTTCCGTGCCGCGGCCGCCGAGCAGCTCACCACCTGGGGCGAGCGCGTCGGCGTCGAGGTCGTTCGCGGCCCGGAGGGCACCGACCCGGCCAGCGTCGCCTTCGACTCGGTCAAGGAGGGTCTCGACACCGGCGTCGACACGGTCATCGTCGACACCGCCGGCCGGCTGCAGAACAAGGCCGGCCTGATGGACGAGCTCGGCAAGGTCAAGCGCGTCATCGAGAAGCAGACCCCGGTCACCGAGGTCCTGCTCGTCCTCGACGCCACCACCGGCCAGAACGGCCTCATCCAGGCCCGTGTCTTCAGCGAGGCAGTCGCCGTCACCGGCATCGTCCTGACCAAGCTCGACGGCTCCGCCAAGGGCGGGATCGTCGTCGCCGTCCAGCGCGAGCTGGGCGTTCCGGTCAAGCTCGTCGGCCTCGGCGAGGGCCCCGACGACCTGACTCCGTTCACGCCTGAAGCCTTCGTCGACGCGCTTCTGGGTTAACAGCAGGTGCCGCATGGCAGGATCGCCGGTATGCGCCATTCACTCGCCGGCAGGGCCGAGACCTCCATGCAGGCCCGGCTGCTCGCCCAGCTCCGTGACGAGGGCCCACTGTCGCGAGTGCAGCTCGCCGACCGGCTGAACGTCTCCCGCACCACGATCGCGGCCGAGGTCGGCCGGCTCACCGAGCTGGGCATGGCCCACGAGGTGGGGCCGGCGGCCTCTCGCGGCGGTCGCCGCTCGACCCTGGTCGACCTCGCGCCGGACATCCGGTTCGTCGGCATCTCCATCGGCGCGACCAGCATGTCGGTCGGCCTCACCGACGGACGGCTCTCGGTGATCGGCACCCGCACCCGGACGTGCGACATCCGCAGCGGCCCGGAGAAGGTGCTGGCGACCGCGCTCGACGAGGTACGCGCGCTCCTGGACGAGCACGGTGTCACCCAGCCGATGGGTGCCGGGGTCGGCGTACCCGGGCCGGTCGACTTCCACCGCGGCGTGTCCGTCTCGCCGCCGATCATGCCCGGCTGGGACGGCTATCCCGTACGGGACGCGGTTGCCCGCGAGCTGGGCTGTCCGGTCGTGCTCGACAACGACGTGAACGTGCTCGCCGCGGGGGAGCAGCACGCCGGTGTCGCCCGCACCGCCCGCGACTTCCTCTACGTCAAGATCGGCACCGGCATCGGCTGCGGGATCGTCGTCGACGGCGAGCTCTACCGTGGCGTCGACGGCTGCGCCGGCGACATCGGCCACATCCGGGTCGAGGACTTCGGCCCCACCTGCGCCTGCGGCAACACCGGCTGCCTGGAGGCGTTCTCCGGGGGAGCGGCGCTGGCCCGCGAGGCGCTCGCCGCGGCCCGTTCCGGACGTTCCCCGGTGCTGGCCGAGCTGCTCGCCGAGAAGGGTGAGCTGAGCGCCGAGGACATCGCCATCGCGGTGGCACGGGGTGACGCCCAGGCGGTCCAGCTCATCCGGGAGAGCGGCCACCGCATCGGCCAGGTGCTCGCCAGCCTGGTCTCGTTCTTCAACCCCGGCCTCATCGTCATCGGCGGCCGGGTCAGCAAGCTGGGCCACGGGCTGCTCGCCGAGATCCGCAGCGTGACCTACCGCCGCTCGCTGCCGCTGGCCACCGGCAACCTCCCGATCGTGCTCAGCGAGCTGGGGGACGAGGGCGGTGTCATCGGTGCCGCTCACCTGATCAGCGCCTCGGTGTACGCGCCCAGCAGCGCGGAGGCGTAAACCCGACGCCCGACCGCTCCAGAGGGCCTCTATCGTCCCGCCTTTCGAAATCTTCTTGCGAAAGAACGCAAGTCGCTTGACGTGACCGGCGTCACATCGCTACGTTCGCGGACGATCTCGCTTCCCCTCCCACGACAGCGAGAGAAGGAGATGGACCGTGCGCAGATTCACCCTCTGGAGCGTCGCCACGACCGTGGTCTCAGGGCTCCTGGTTCTCCCCCTCACGACGTCCGCGGACGCGGCCCTGACGGCCGCCCCGCCGCCGGACACGGACTTCGAGAAGGTGACCCTCAACGACCGTCCCGGTGAGCCCATGGACCTCGCGGTCCTGCCCAACGGGGACGTCCTCCACACCACCCGGGCCGGGAAGGTCTGGCTCAACGACGCCGACACCGGCGTCAACAGCGTCGCCGCCGAGTTCGACGTCTACCAGCATGACGAGGAGGGTCTGCAGAGCATCGCTCTGGACCCCGGATACAACGGCCGCACCAACAAGTGGGTCTACGTCTACTACTCACCGCCGATGAACACCCCTGTCGACGACCCGGCCACGCCGGACGTCAACGAGGGTGACGCGCCGGAGTTCGGCACGCCCGCCGACTTCGCGCCGTTCAAGGGCGCCATCCGCCTCTCCCGCTACCAGTACGCGGGCGGCAAGATCGACCTGTCCACCGAGCAGCAGATCATCGACGTACCCGTGGACCGCGGGCGCTGCTGCCACGTCGGCGGCGACATCGTCTTCGACTCCGCGGGCAACCTGATCCTCGCCACCGGCGACGACACCGACCCGTTCCAGTCCGACGGCTTCGCCCCGCTCGACGACCGGGAGAACCGCAGCCCGGCCTTCGACGCGCGGCGTACGGCGGCCAACACCGCCGACCTGCGCGGCAAGCTCCTGCGGATCAAGCCGAAGGCCGGCGGCGGCTACACCATCCCTGCCGGGAACCTGTTCGCGCCGGGCACCGACAAGACCCGTCCGGAGATCTACGCGATGGGCCTGCGGAACCCGTTCCGGATCGAGATCGACCGAGAGACCGACCGCATCTTCGTGGCCGACTACTCGCCCGACGCCTCCTCCGCGAACCCGGACCGCGGCCCGGCCGGCCAGGGCAAGTGGACCGTCGTCACGAAGCCGGCCAACTACGGCTGGCCGCTGTGTGCCACCGCCGAGCTGCCCTATCACGACTACGACTTCGCGACCGGGACCTCCGGGCCGGCGTTCGACTGTGATGCTCCGATCAACGACTCCCGGCACAACACCGGTCTGACTCAGCTCCCGCCGGTGACGCAGCCGACCGTCTGGTACACCTACGGCCAGTCCGCGCAGTTCCCCGAGCTCGGCACCGGCGGCATCTCCCCGATGGCCGGCCCGGCGTACGACTTCCGGAAGTCGGCGACGAAGGACCCGCTCTCCGGTGCCTGGCCGGAGTACTACGACGGCATCCCGCTGTTCGCGGAGTGGAGTCGGGACTACATCAAGGGCATGCGGCTCGACGCCGACGGCGAGCTCACCGGCATCGAGTCGGTGCTCTCCACCTTCGCCACGGACAACGTGATGGACCTGGAGTTCGGCAAGGACGGCTCGCTCTACATGCTCGAGTACGGCGACGGGTACTTCAGCGAGAACGAGGAGGCCCAGGTCTCCCGGATCGACTACATCGCCCGCACCGGCAACCACTCTCCGAAGCCGGTGATCAGCGCCGACAAGACCGCCGGCCAGCCGCCGCTGACCGTCGCCTTCGACAGCGCCGGGACGACCGACCCCGACGGCGACAAGCTCGTCTACCAGTGGGACTTCGACGGTGACGGCACCTTCGACGCCACCGGGAAGACCGCCACCCACACCTACGCCGAGCCGGGGGCCTACCGCGCGACCCTGACCGTCACGGACAAGGGCAAGGCGGGTCGCGGCAAGCACGCCTCGGCCGACGTCGACGTGATCGTCGGCAACGACGTGCCGGTGGTGACCCTGACCACCAGCCCGGCGCCCGGCGAGGCGTTCCACTTCGGCGACACCGTGCACTTCCAGGTCGAGGTGACCGACGACCAGCCGGTCGACTGCGACCGGGTCTCGGTGACGTACGTCCTGGGCCACGACGAGCACGGCCACCCGCAGTCCACCGCCAACGGCTGCAGCGGCTCGATCGTGACGAGCGTCCCTGGTGGCCACGACCCCGGCCAGGACGACCTGAACGCCGTCTTCGTGGCGGAGTACACCGACCCGGGCGAGGGTGACATCCCGGCGCTCACCGGCAGCGACGAGGTGGTGATCGCACCCAGCGAGTGACCCTCGCGATCGCCTGAAAGGGGCACCCGGCCAGCAGTGGCCGGGTGCCTCTTTTCGGTTACTTTGTCCAATCACTTTTCAAAGTTCGCCAGAAACTTTGCAGAAACCGCCGAGAAAGGGTTGTACAACGTGAGCCGGGTCACTAGTTTGTCTCTCGGCCACGGAATTCTGTGACCGCCATCACAGGACGTGGTCGTCGAGCGACCCATCACGACCCGGACAGGAGGCCACCGTGCGCGACGCAGACATCACCGTGCGGGTCTCCGCCACCGCCGACCCGGCCGCCGTGCGGACCGCCCGCATGGGCCTGCTCCTGCGGTCGCTGCGCGACCGCGGCCCGCGCACGCGGGGGCGCCTGGCCGAGGAGACCGGGCTGACCCGGTCGGTCGCCAACGGCCTGGTCGACGAGCTCGCCGAGCTTGGGCTGGTCTGCCGCGAGGACGGCGACCGTCGTGGCGCCGGTCGCCCCGGCGTCCAGGTCCGGCTCGTCGGCCGCTCGGTGTGCGGGATCGGCGCGGAGATCAACGTCGACCACCTCGCCGTCGTCGCCCTCGACCTGGCCGGGACCGTGATCGCCGAGGCCCGCCGCGGCATCGACGGCCGGAACCTCCCGCCAGAGGGTGTGCTGGCCGAGCTCGCCGGCCTCATCGCCGATGCCCTCGCCGAGGCCCGGACCGCCGGCGCCACCGTCGCCGGCATCACCGTCGGGGTCGCCGGCCTCGTCGACGCCACCACCGAGCGGGTCACGCTCGCCCCCAACCTCGGCTGGCGCGACATCGACGTCGTCGAGGACGTACGCCGGCGGCTGGCCGCCACCCCTGCCGAGCCGGTGCCTCCGGTGCGCGTGGCCAACGAGGCCAACCTCGCGGCCACCGCCGAGCTCGACCTCACAGACGACGACCGCGCCGACATGGTGGTGCTCTACGGCGAGGTGGGCCTCGGCGGCGCGGTCGTCAGCGGCGGCCGGGTCGCGCCGGGCCGGCACGGCTGGGCAGGCGAGATCGGCCACCTCCCGGTCGACCCACGCGGCCGCCTCTGCGGCTGCGGCCGCACGGGCTGCTGGGAGACCGTGGTGGGTCTGCGGGCGCTGCTCGAGGCCGCCACCGACCCCGACGACCCGATCCGCGACCCGGCGCTGACCCTGGAGGAGCGGCTCGCCACCCTGGTCGAGCGGGCCCGGCTCGCCGACGGCCGCACCCTGGCCGCGCTGGACGAGGTCGGGACCTGGCTCGGGACCGGCGCCGCCGTCCTGGTCAACACGCTCAACCCCGGCACGGTCGTGCTCAGCGGCTACTACGCCGTCCTCGGCGAGTGGCTGCGGCCGGCGGTCGAGGCCCGGCTCGCCGCCGACGTCCTCGCGCCGCGCGCCGGCGGCACCCGGGTGGCGATCTCAGTCTTCGGCCCGACCGCCGCGGTCCGCGGCGGCGCACTGGTCTCCCTCGAGACGGTGCTCTCCGACCCCACCGTCCTCGCCGACCTGCCCGAACTGCACGGAGGAACCCGATGACCCAGACCCCGACGCCGTCGCCCGACGGCCCCACCGCCGGCACGGAAGGGGGTGGCGTACTGCTGGAGATGAGCGGGATCGTGAAGCGGTTCCCCGGCGTGCTCGCCCTCGGCGGTGTCGACCTCGACGTCCGCGCCGGCGAGGTGCACTGCCTGCTCGGGCAGAACGGTGCCGGCAAGTCGACCCTGATCAAGGTGCTCTCGGCGGCGTACCAGCCCGACGAGGGGGAGATCCTCTGGGAGGGCGAGCCGGTCAGGCTGGCCACCCCGGTCGCCGCCATGAAGCTCGGCATCTCGACGATCTACCAGGAGCTCGACCTGGTGCCGGGGCTCACCGTGACCGAGAACATCTTCCTCGGCCACGAGCTCGCCACCGCCGGGTTCAGCCGCCGCGCCGAGGCGACCCAGCGGGTGCGTACGCTGCTGGCGCGGCTCGGCCACAGCGAGGTCGACCCGAACCGCCTGGTCGGTGACCTCTCGCCGGCCGGGCAGCAGATCGTCAGCATGGCGCGGGCTCTCTCCCACGACACCCGTCTGCTCATCCTCGACGAGCCGTCGGCGGTCCTCGACCAGGAGGAGGTCGACAACCTCTTCCGGGTGGTCCGCGGCCTCACCGCGGAGGGCGTCGCGATCATCTACATCTCCCACCGCCTCGAGGAGATCCGGCAGATCGGCGACCGGATCACGGTCCTCAAGGACGGCCGCACCGTGGCCACCGGGCTCTCCGTCGCGGAGACCCCGACCCGGGAGCTGATCACGCTCATGACCGGCCGCGAGATCGAGTACGTCTTCCCCGACCGCCCCACGACGCGACCCGGTCGGGACGCCACCCCGGTGCTCGAGGCCAGCGGCCTGTCCGGCGACCGCTTCCACGACGTCGACCTGCGCGTCCACGCCGGCGAGATCGTCGGCCTGGCCGGCCTGGTCGGCTCCGGCCGCTCGGAGATCCTCGAGACCATCTACGGCGCTCGCCGCTCCAGCGCCGGCACGGTCACCGTCAACGGCCGCCGGCTGCGCCGCGGCTCGGTCCGCGCCGCCGTGGCCGCCGGGATCGGGCTGGCTCCCGAGGAGCGCAAGAGCCAGGGGCTGCTGCTCGACCAGGCGGTCTACCGCAACGTGACCGTCTCGTCCCTGAGCAGGTTCTCCAAGGCCAGCTTCCTGGACAACGGCGCCGAGCGCCGTGCCGCCGAGGAGCTCAGTCGCTCGCTCGACGTACGTCCTGCCGGGGTGGACCGGCCGGTCCGCAACCTGTCCGGCGGGAACCAGCAGAAGGTCGTGCTCGCCCGGTGGCTGCTGCGCGACTGCAAGGTGCTGCTCCTCGACGAGCCCACCCGGGGCGTCGACGTCGGGGCACGCACCGAGATCTACAACCTCGTCCGCCGCCTGGCCGACGAAGGCGTCGCCGTGGTCGTGGTGTCCAGCGAGGTGGAGGAGGTGCTCGGTCTCGCCGACCGGGTCCTCGTCATCAGCGAGGGCTCCGTCGTCCACGAGGGACCCGCCACCGAGATCGACGAGTCGAAGGTCCTGGACCTCGTGATGGAAGGAGAGGTCGCATGAGCGACACGCCCACAGACGCTGCTGTGACCCCGGCGGACACGGCCAGGGTCGAGAAGGAGGCGGCCAACGGCCGCCGGGCCGAGCCCGGTGGTCTCAGTCAGCTGCTGCGTAGCGCGGCGGGCCACAACCTCGGCCTGGTCGTGGCGCTGGCGCTGCTGGCCCTGGTCGGCGTCGTCTCCGGTGGCGAGCGGTTCGCCTCGGTCGACAACGTGATGACGATCCTGCGCCTCGCCGCGGTGATCGGCGTGGTCAGCATCGGGATGACGTTCGTCATCACCGGCGGCGGCATCGACCTCTCGGTGGGTGCGCTGGTCGCGCTCGCCTCGGTCTGGTGCACGACGCTGTCGACGCAGGCGATGGCCAACGACATCCACTGGATCTTCATCGTCACCACCGCCGTCCTGGTCGGCGCGGGCGCCGGCCTGATCAACGGGCTGCTGATCGCGTACGGGGGCGTGGTGCCGTTCATCGCAACCCTGGCGATGATGGCCAGCGCCCGCGGTCTGGCCGAGATCATCTCCGCGCGCAAGACCCAGATCGTCAGCGTGCCGGACTTCACCGCCGCGTTCTCCCGAGACATCCTGGGCATCTCGGTGCTGATCTGGATCTTCGTGATCGTCGCCGTGACCGGCTGGGTGCTGCTCAACCGCACCACCTTCGGCCGGCGCACTTTGGCCATCGGCGGCAACCCGGAGGCCTCGCGGCTGGCCGGCATCAACGTACGCCGCCACACGGTGCTCCTCTACGTGCTCCTCGGCCTCTGCTGCGGCATCGCCGCGGTCATGCTGGTCAGCCGCACCACGACCGGCAGTGCCACGCACGGCGGGGGATACGAGCTCGACGCCATCGCGGCGGTCGTCATCGGCGGCACCCTGCTGACCGGTGGGCGCGGCACCATCGTCGGCACCGTCTTCGGGGTGCTGATCTTCACGACCCTCACCAACGTGTTCGTGATCAACAACCTCTCGATCTCCGCCCAGGTCTTCACCAAGGGCCTGATCATCGTCGCCGCCGTGCTGCTGCAGCAGCGGTTCGCACGACGGCCAGGGTCATGACAGGCGTACGTCCTCGACCCTCTCGGACTCGTCCCTCCACCACCCTCGCACGATCTAGGAGCACCACCACCATGAAACTGAAGTCCACAGCAAGAATCCTCGTCGCCGGGCTCTCGGTGCTGGCCCTGTCGGCCTGCATCAGCAACACCCCGGAGAAGTCCGAGAACGTCGGCGGTACGTCCAACGCCGCGGCCGGCTCCAACGACGAGAAGGGCGACACCGTCGTCATCGGCTTCTCGGCTCCCGCCGCCGACCACGGCTGGATGGGCGCGATCAGCGAGCAGGCCAAGACCGCCGCCGAGGCCTACGACGACGTCGACCTGCGCCTCGCGGAGGGCACCAACGACGTCAGCCTGCAGATCAGCCAGGTCGAGACCTTCATCAACGACAAGGTCGACGCCATCGTGCTGCTGCCCTTCGACGGCGCCGCGATGACGCCGGTCGCGCTCAAGGCGATGGAGGCGGGCATCCCGGTCATCAACGTCGACCGTGAGTTCAACGACCCCAACGCCGCGCGCGTCACCGTGCTCGGCGACAACTACGGCATGGGCGTCTCGGCCGGTGAGTACGTCTGCGAGCAGGCCGGCGGCAAGACGGACGCCGTCGTCGCCGAGATCGCCGGCATCGACTCCCTGCCGCTGACCCAGGACCGCAGCAAGGGCTTCAAGGACGCGCTGGCCAAGTGCGACCTCGACGTCGACAACCGGGTCGCCGCCGACTTCACCGTCGAGGGCGGCGAGAAGGCGGCCTCCAACCTGCTCCAGGCCGCGCCGAAGATCGACTTCCTGTGGAACCACGACGACGACCAGGGCGTCGGCGTCCTGGCCGCGATCAACAACGCCGGCCGTGACGAGTTCACCATGGTCGGCGGCGCGGGCTCGGCCAACGCGATGCGCGAGATCCAGTCGGACAAGGGCGTCCTCAAGGCGACGGTCATCTACCCCTCCACCCAGGCCGCCGACGGGATCAAGCTCGCCCGGCTCCTGGCCCAGGACAAGGCGATGTCCGACCTGGTCGAGGTGACCGTGCCGCGCACCATCCAGCTGGACGCGCCGGTCGTCACCAAGGACAACGTGGAGGAGTTCCTCCCCACGGCCTTCGAGTCCTGACCGCCTGCCCAAGCCAGACCGCAAGGTCGCTCCGCGCTCGGGCGCGGGGCGACACCACCGAGACACAGGATCGAGTTCCGATGACCGAGCAGAACGCCACTCTCGGGGTGGGGATGATCGGGTACGCCTTCATGGGTGCCGCCCACTCCCACGCCTGGCGCAGCGCCCACCGCTTCTTCGACCTTCCCCTCACCCCCCGGATGCAGGTCGTCTGCGGCCGCGACGCCACTCGCGTGGCCGAGGCCGCCACCCGCTTCGGCTGGGAGGAGAGCGCCACCGACTGGCGCGAGGTGATCGCCCGTGACGACGTCGACCTGGTCGACGTGTGCACCCCCGGCGACACCCACGCGGAGATAGCGATCGCTGCCCTGGCGGCCGGCAAGCACGTGCTGTGCGAGAAGCCGCTGGCCAACACCGTGGCCGAGGCCGAGCGGATGGCCGCGGCCGCCGCCGAGGCCGCCGAGCGAGGGGTGCGCGCGATGGTGGGGTTCACCTACCGCCGGGTGCCTGCCGTCGCCCTGGCCCGGAAGCTGGTCGCCGACGGTCGTCTCGGAGAGCTCCACCACGTGCGGGCTCAGTACCTCCAGGACTGGCTCGCCGACCCGGAGACCCCGCTGAGCTGGCGGCTCGACAAGACCAAGGCCGGCTCGGGCGCGCTCGGCGACATCGGCGCCCACGTCATCGACCTGACCCAGCACATCACCGGAGACCGGATCCGCGAGGTCTCCGGGATGCTGGAGACCTTCGTCAAGGAGCGTCCGGTGGCCGAGGCCTCGTCCGGTCTCTCCGCCACCGCCGGCGAAGGTCGTGGCCCGGTCACCGTCGACGACACCGCGGTCTTCCTGGCCCGGTTCGCCGGGGGAGCGATCGGCTCGTTCGAGGCGACCCGCTTCGCCACCGGCCGCAAGAACGCGATCCGGATCGAGATCAACGGGTCGAAGGGCAGCCTGGCCTTCGACTTCGAGGACATGAACGTCCTGCACTTCCACGACGCGACCCTGCCGGACACCGAGGGCGGCTTCCGCCGGATCGTCGTCACCGAGCCCGAGCACCCGTGGCTGGAGGGCTGGTGGCCGCCCGGCCATGGCCTCGGCTACGAGCACGGCTTCACCCACCAGGTCGTCGACCTCGTCCGCGCGCTCGGTGAGGGGGCTGAGCCGACACCGTCGTTCGCCGACGGCCTCCAGGTCCAGCGCGTGCTCGCCGCCGTCGAGACCAGCTCCGACACCAGGACATGGCAGGAGATCCCTGCCTGATCCACCCCGGGGCCACCCCGGCCTCCAGCCTGTTCAGACCGTTGAGCACAGAAGGGACAGCACCATGAAGTACGCATCGAGAAGGTTCCGGACGCTGATCGCGAGCATCGGGCTGGTGGCCGTGGCCGCCATGGCCCCGGGCCTGTCGCCGGCACCGGCCGCGAGCGCCGACAGCTCCGACGGGAGCGAGGGGCTGGGGACGTACGACGTCCTGGTGTTCTCCAAGACCGCGGGGTTCCGGCACGGGTCCATCCCGAACGGCATCGCGGCGATCCAGCAGCTCGGGGCCGAGAACGGCTTCACGGTGACCGCCACCGAGGACGCGGCCGTGTTCAACGACGGCAGCCTGGCTGAGTACGAGGCGGTGCTCTGGCTCTCCACGACCGGCGACGTGCTGGACGCGGGGCAGCAGGCCGCGTTCGAGCGCTACATCCAGGACGGCGGCGGCTACGTGGGTGTCCACGCGGCCTCCGACACCGAGTACAACTGGCCGTGGTACGGCGGCCTCGTCGGCGCCTACTTCGCCGGACACCCCGCGCAGCAGACCGCGACCGTGAAGGTGCACGCGCGCAACACCGCGGCGACGGCCGAGCTGCCGAAGCGGTGGACGCGCTGGGACGAGTGGTACAGCTTCCGCGACCGTCCCGCCGACTCGATCCGTGTCCTCGCCGACCTCGACGAGACGAGCTACAACCCCGGCCGGTTCGCCATGGGTGACCCGCACCCGATCGCCTGGTGCCACGAGTACGACGGCGGGCGGGCGTTCTACACCGGGATGGGCCACACGAACGAGTCGTTCACCGAGCCGGCGTTCCTCTCCCACGTGCTCGGCGGCATCCAGATGGTCGCGGGGGTCGCCCCGTTCCGCTGTGAGGCGGGCTGATGGGCAGCAGAGTCGGCGTCTGGCTGGTCGGTGCCTGCGGCTCGGTGGGTGTCACCACGACGGTCGGCGCGCTGGCTGTGCGGACCGGGCTCGCCGGACGGGTCGGGCTGGTGGCCGAGCAGCCGGAGATCGCCGCTGCCGGGTTGCCCTCTCTCGACGATCTGGTGATCGGCGGGCACGATCTGTGCACCGAGCCGCTCGTGAAGCGGGCCGAGCGGCTCGCCGCGGGCGGTGTCCTCCCGGCCGGGATCCTGCCGGCGATCACGGGCGAGCTCGAGGAGGTCGAGGGGCGGCTGCGTACGGGCTATGACCCGGCGGCCGCCGAGCCGCAGGGTGTCGCCGTCGAACGGCTGACCGCCGATCTCGTCGCCTTCCGTGAGGAGAACGGGCTCGACCGGGTCGTCGTGGTGGACGTCGCGAGCACCGAGCGGCCGGCCGAGGTCATCGAGGGTGGGCCGCTGGCCGACCCCGATGCCCTCGACGCGGCCCTGGCAGCGGGGGAGTCGCCGCTGCCGGCCAGCTCGGTCTACGTCCTGGCCGCCTACCGGGCCGGCTGCCCGGTGGTCTCCTTCACGCCGAGCCCGGGGCCGCGGTTGCCGGTGCTCGTCACGATCGCCGAGCGGGCCGGCCTCCCGTGGGCCGGCTCCGACGGCAAGACCGGCGAGACGCTGCTGAAGTCGGCGCTGGCGCCGATGTTCGCGACGCGAGCGCTGCAGGTCAACGCCTGGGCGTCCTACAACATGCTCGGCGGCGGTGACGGTGCCACGCTCGCCGACCCGGCCAACGCGCAGAGCAAGCTGGCCACCAAGGCCCAGGGTCTGGAGGCGATGCTCGGCCACCCGGTGGAGGGGCCGATGCACATCGACTACGTGCCCGACCACGGCGACTGGAAGACCGCCATCGACCACGTCTCCTTCGAGGGGTTCCTCGGGGTGCGGATGTCGCTGCAGTTCACCTGGAGCGGCTGCGACTCGGCGCTGGCCGCGCCGCTGGTGCTCGACCTGGCCCGGCTCACCCTGCGGGCGGCCGAGGTGGGGGAGAGCGGACCGCTGCCGTTCGGGTTCTTCTTCAAGGACCCGGCCGGCTCCACCGAGCACCGGCTCGGTACGCAGTGGGACGAGCTGGTCGCGTGGTGCAGTCGCGTCGGTCAGGTGGGCGTATGACGCCTCGCGCCCGAGCCTTCGCCGAGCTGGTCCGGCTGCCGGCCGCCCTCACCGTGCCGGGCGACACCCTGGCCGGGGCGGCCGCGGCCGGCCCGCTGCGGGCCCGGTCGGTCGCCATGCCGGCCGCGTCGGTGGCGCTCTACTGGGCCGGGATGGCGCTCAACGACTGGGCCGACCGCGACCTCGACGCCGTCGAGCGACCGGAGCGGCCGATCCCATCGGGCCGGGTCAGCCCCCGCCAGGCGCTGGGGGCGGCCGTCGGGCTGACCGCGGCGGGCGTCGGGCTGGCCGCGCTCGCCGGAGGCCGTCCGGCCGCCGCCACGGCGGCGGCCCTGGCCGGTGCGGTGTGGGCCTACGACACCGTCCTCAAGGACACCCCGGCCGGACCGTTCGCGATGGCCGCGGCACGAGGTCTCGACGTGCTCCTCGGGGCGAGTGCTGCCGGACGTACGCGGGCCGGGCTCGTCCCGGCCGGCCTGCTCGCCGCGCACACCGCAGGGGTCACCCTGCTCAGCCGGGGCGAGGTCCACGGCACCCGGCCCCTCACCGCGGGGCTCGCCGGTGGCGTCACGGTCGCGACCGCGGCCATGGCGGCCGGGCACGGGCGGGCGGCGCTTCCCGTCGCCCTCGCCGCGACGTACGCAGGCAGTGTCGGCTCCGCCCAGCTGGCCGCGGTCTCCTCGCCGGATGCCGGCACCGTCCGGCGGGCCACCGGCGCCGGGATCCGCGGGATGATCCCGCTGCAGGCTGCCCTGATCGCGCGTCGCTCGCCGCTGGCCGCGCTCGGGCTGCTGGCCGCAGGGCCGATCGTCAGGGCCGCCTCGAAGGTGGTGTCGCCGACATGACCACGACCAGCACGCTGCGGTTCGGCTACGGCACCAACGGCATGCACAGCCACCGGCTCGAGGACGCCCTGACGGTCCTGGCCGACCTGGGCTACGACGGTGTCGCGCTCACCCTCGACCACCTCCACCTCGACCCCTACCGGCCGAACCTTGCGGGCCGGGTGGCGCAGATCGGCGACCGGCTGGACGAGCTCGGCATGTCCGTCGTGGTCGAGACCGGCGCCCGCTACATCCTCGATCCGTTCCGCAAGCACCATCCGACCCTGCTCCACCCGGCTCCGGAGGCGAGCCGCCGGGTCGACTACCTGCACCGCGCGGTCGAGGTCGCCGCAGACCTCGGCGCGGAGGCGGTCTCGTTCTGGTCGGGCAGCCTGCCGGAGGGCGTCGACGAGGACCGGGCCTGGGGCCGTCTGTGCGACGGCGTCTGGCGGGTCCTCGACCTCGCCCAGCGTCGCGGCGTCGTGTGCGCCGTCGAGCCCGAGCCCGGGCACTTCATCGACACCCTCGACGCCCTTCTCGAGCTGCGCCGCCGGCTCGACGACCCCGAGCTGCTCCGGGTCACCCTCGACCTCGGACACGTCGTCTGCAACGAGCCGCGGGGGATGGCCGAGACCATCCGCCGGGCCGGTCCGCTGCTGGCCAACGTGCAGGTCGACGACATGGTCGAGGGCGTCCACGAGCACCTCGAGCTCGGCACCGGCGAGGTCGACTTCACCGCCGCGCTCGGCACCCTCGTCGAGATCGGCTACACCGGGCTCGCCTCGCTCGAGCTGCCCCGGCAGTCCCACGCCGCCCCGGTCGTCGCCGAACGCTCCCTGGCGTTCCTGCGCGAGACGCTGGCGGCGCTCCCACACACCGAGGAGGTGCGGGCATGAACGAGACGCTTCTGGCCGAGTGGTGCACCGAGATCGAGGCCACCCCGGCCCGGATCCGGACCCGCTTCCCGGCCGCGGCCAGGGAGATCGGGCGCACTCCGGGCACCTCGCCCGAACCAGGTGCGGACCGGGTCGAGGACGACATACGGGTGCAGCTGCTGGGCGCGCTCGGCCGTGGCCTCGCGGGCGACGCCGACGCGCTGAGCGCCGAGATCCACGACCTCTACCGCTTCGGCGACGCCGACGAGCGGCGCGCGGTCCTGCTCGGCCTCGGACACCTCTCGCAGGTGCTGGGCGACCGAGCCGTCGACCTGCTCCAGGACGCGCTGCGCACCAACGACCCGCGGCTGGTGGCCGCCGCCATGGGGACGTACGCCGCCCGTCTCGACGACGCCGCGTGGCGTCAGGCGGTCCTCAAGTGCCTCTTTGTCGGCGTGCCTCTTCGTCTGGTCGACGGCCTCGAGATCCGTGCCGACGACGAGCTGCGCCGGATGGTCGCCGACTACGCCGCCGAGCGGCGCGCCGCCGGCCGCGAGGTGCCCGCCGACGCCCTGCCCTTCCTTCCCGACCCCGTCCCCCTCCACCCCACTCGGGAGTCCTGATGCGCATCTTCGACCCGCACATCCACATGAGCTCGCGCACGACCGACGACTACGAGGCGATGTACGCCGCCGGCGTCCGCGCCCTGGTGGAGCCCGCCTTCTGGCTCGGCCAGCCGCGGACCAGCGTCGACTCGTTCGTCGACTACTTCGACGCACTGGTCGGCTGGGAGCGGTTCCGGGCCTCGCAGTTCGGCATCGCCCACCACTGCACGATCGCGCTCAACCCGAAGGAGGCCAACGACCCGCGCTGCACGCCGGTGCTCGACCTGCTGCCGCGCTACCTCGCCAAGGACGGGGTCGTCGCGGTCGGCGAGGTGGGCTTCGACTCGATGACCGAGGAGGAGGAGAAGGCGTTCAGCCGGCAGCTCGAGCTGGCCCGAGAGTTCGCGCTGCCGGCGATGGTGCACACGCCCCACCGCGACAAGCTGGCCGGCACCCGCCGCACCCTCGACCTGGTCGAGGCGGCCGGGATGGAGCCCGGCATGGTCGTCGTCGACCACCTCAACGAGGTCACCGTCGACGTCGTCGACGAGGCGGGCGCCTGGATGGGCTTCTCGATCTACCCCGACACCAAGATGGACCCCGACCGGATGGTCGCGATCCTCCAGCGGCGCGGGCTGGATCGGGTGCTGGTCAACTCCGCCGCCGACTGGGGCAGGTCCGATCCGCTTCGGACGAGGGCGACCGGCGAGGCGATGCTCGCCGCCGGGTTCACCGACGACGACGTCGACAAGGTGCTGTGGCGCAACCCGGTGGAGTTCTTCGGCCAGAGCGGACGGCTGCTGCTCGACGTACCCGAGGCCGACCAGGGCGCGACCTTCGCCGGCAACTCGCTGCTGCGGGGTGAGCGGGCATGAGGTTCCGGCACGGCGACGGCACCGTCGTCCACCTCGGCTACTGCAGCAACGTGCACCCGGCCGAGGACGTCGACGGCATCCTGGACCAGCTCCGCCGCTACGCCGGTGAGGTGCGGGCGCGGCTCGGCGAGCCCCGGCTCGGTCTCGGGCTGTGGCTCCCGGCGGCGACGGCCCACGAGCTGGCCGGCGACCCGGCCACCCTCGGCCGGCTCCGCGCCGGGCTGGACCGCCACGGCCTGGAGGTGGTCACCCTCAACGCCTTCCCGTACGCCGGGTTCCATGCCCCGGTCGTGAAGCGCGACGTCTACTCCCCGGACTGGTCGACCCGGCGCCGCCTCGACTACACCCTCGACTGTGCCCGGGTGCTGGCGGCGCTGCTACCCGACGATGCCGCCCGCGGCAGCATCTCGACGCTCCCGCTGGGCTGGCGCACCCCGTGGTTCACCGACCGCGACCGGGCCGCCCGGGAGCTGATCGGCGAGCTCGCCGACGGCCTGGCCGGCATCGAGGCCGAGCACGGTAGGACGATCCGGGTCGGGTTCGAGCCGGAGCCGGGCTGCGTCGTCGAGACGACCCGCGACGCGGTCACGCGGCTCGCCGGGCTGGCCCCGGAGCACCTCGGGATCTGCGTCGACACCTGCCACCTCGCCACCCAGTTCGAGGACGCCACCGAGGCGCTCGACCGGCTGCAGGTGGCCGGGCTGCCGGTCGTCAAGGTCCAGGTCTCCGCGGCCCTGCACGCCGACGACCCGAGCGACCAGGCGACCCGGGAGGCCCTCGCGTCCTACTCCGAGGACCGCTTCCTCCACCAGACCCGCGAACCCCGCGGGGCGCGGGTGGACAGCCGCGACGACCTGCCCGAGGCGCTCGGTGGCCATCGGCCGCTGCCGGCCGAGCATCCGTGGCGGGTGCACTTCCACGTACCCCTCCACGCCGACCCGGCTCCGCCGCTGCGCAGCACCCGCGACCACCTCGCCGGCACGCTCGACGCGCTCCTCGGCGGCCCGGTGGCTCACACCGACCACCTCGAGGTCGAGACCTACACCTGGGGCGTGCTCCCCGAGCAGGTCCGCCCCGACGGGGACGCCGGCCTGGTCGCGGGCATCGCGGCCGAGCTCGACTGGACACGCGACCGGCTCCTCGAGGCCGGACTCGAACAGCTGCAGGAGGCCTCCGCATGAGCAAGCACGACGAGAAGCTGCTGGTCATCGACGTGGTCGGAATGACCCCCGAGCTGCTCCAGCACATGCCGCGGGTGCGGCAGGTGGGGGAGTCGGGGTTCACCGCCGAGCTCGGCACCGTGCTGCCCGCGGTGACCTGCTCGGTCCAGTCGACCTTCCTGACCGGTGCGCTGCCACGCGACCACGGCATCGTCGGCAACGGCTGGTTCTTCCGTGACCTCGGCGAGGTGCTGCTGTGGCGCCAGCACAACGCGCTGGTGCAGGGCGAGAAGCTCTGGGACGTCGTACGCCGCCGGCGCCCGGGCGCGAAGGTCGCCAACATCTGCTGGTGGTACGCCATGGGCGCCGACGTCGACACCACCGTCACCCCGCGCCCGGCCTACCACGCCGACGGCAAGAAGTCGCCGGACTGCTGGACCTGGCCACCGTCGCTCCACGACGAGCTCACCCAGGAGCTCGGCCCGTTCCCGCTGTTCACCTACTGGGGACCGACCGCCTCGATCAAGAGCTCGGCATGGATCGTCGAGGCCGCCCGCAAGGTCATGCCCGACCATGACCTCACCCTCGTCTACGTCCCTCACCTCGACTACGACCTGCAGCGGTTCGGACCCGACAGCCCCCAGGCCGTCCAGGCCGCCCGCGACGTCGACGCCACCCTGGCACCGCTGCTCGACGACGCCGAGGCCGCAGGGGTGCGCGTCGTGCTGCTGAGCGAGTACGGCATCACCGCCGCCTCCCGCCCGGTCGACATCAACCGGCTATTGCGCCGCGAGGGTCTCCTGCACGTCCACCACAACGCCACCGGCGACCTGCTCGACCCGTGGACGTCGCGGGCCTTCGCGGTCGCCGACCACCAGATCGCCCACGTCTACATCAAGGACCCCGCCGACCTGGAACGGGTCCGGGACCTGCTCACCGGCCTCGACGGCGTCGCCGAGGTCCTCGACCGCACCGGCCAGGCGGCGTACGGACTCGACCACGAGCGGGCCGGCGAGCTCGTCGTGGTGGCCGAGCCGGATGCCTGGTTCACCTACTACTACTGGCTCGACGACGCGAACGCGCCTGACTTCGCCCGCGGCGTCGAGATCCACAAGAAGCCCGGCTACGACCCGGCCGAGCTGTTCCTCGACCCCGAGGACCGCTGGGTCAAGCTGCGGGCCGCCGCCACGCTGGCCCGTAAGACCGCCGGGCTCCGCTACGCGATGAGCGTGGTGCCGCTGGACCCCGCCCCGGTCTCGGGCAGCCACGGCCGGCTGCCGGACGACCCGCGGCACGGCCCCGTGCTCGTCTGCTCCGACGCCTCCGCCAAGCGCGACCGGTTCGAGGCCACAGAGGTCCGTGACCTGCTCGCATCCCTGCTCGCCTGAAAGCTCCCCCTGAGGAAGGACAATCATGACCCGACCGATCACGCTCTTCACCGGCCAGTGGGCCGACCTGCCGTTCGAGGAGGTCTGCCGCCTCGCCTCCGAGTGGGGCTACGACGGCCTGGAGATCGCCTGCTGGGGCGACCACCTCGACGTCTGGCAGGCCGCCGAGGACGAGACGTACGCCCAGGCGAAGCTGGACCTGCTGGAGAAGCACAACCTGAAGGTCTTCACGATCTCCAACCACCTCAAGGGCCAGGCGGTCTGCGACGACCCGATCGACCAGCGGCACCAGGACATCCTGCCCGCGAAGATCTGGGGCGACGGCGACCCCGAGGGCGTACGTCAGCGGGCCGCCGAGGAGATGAAGATGACCGCCAGGGCGGCGAAGAACCTCGGCGTCAAGACCGTCGTCGGCTTCACCGGCTCCGCGATCTGGAAGTACGTCGCGATGTTCCCGCCGGTCTCCCAGGAGACGATCGAGGCGGGCTACCAGGACTTCGCCGACCGCTGGAACCCGATCCTCGACGTCTTCGACGAGTGCGGGGTGCGGTTCGCCCACGAGGTGCACCCCTCCGAGATCGCCTACGACTACTGGTCCACCGTCGCGACGCTGGAGGCGATCGGGCACCGGGAGGCGTTCGGCCTCAACTGGGACCCCAGCCACATGGTGTGGCAGCAGGTCGACCCGGTCGGGTTCCTGTGGGATTTCCGCGACCGGATCTACCACGTGGACTGCAAGGACACGAAGCTGCAGACCGGCAACGGCCGCAACGCCCGGCTCGGCTCCCACCTGGCCTGGGCCGACCCGCGGCGCGGCTGGGACTTCGTCTCCACCGGCCACGGCGACGTCCCCTGGGAGCAGTGCTTCCGGATGCTGAACGCCATCGGCTACGAGGGCCCCATCTCGGTCGAGTGGGAGGACGCCGGCATGGACCGCCTCGTGGGCGCGCCCGAGGCGCTGGAGTTCGTCCGCCGGCTCGCCTTCGACGCCCCGGAGGCCGCCTTCGACGCCGCCTTCAGCACCAACGACTGACTCGACCCCGAGAGTTCGAAACCCCCCGAGAGGAAACAGCCATGTGTTACGGATTCGATGGTGAGGGCGCGCTGCGCCGCTCGCTGGAGGAGCGCGGCCTGAGCCGTCGCTCGATGGTCAAGGGCGCGCTCGGCGCCGTCGCGGGCGGTGCCATGCTGGCCGCGGTGCCGGGCCTGCTCTCGCCGGCCGGCGCGGCCGTGGCGGCCAAGCGCGGCGCCTGCCGGGTGCCCCCGGGCCGGATCAGCATCCAGCTGTGGACGCTGCGCGACGACCTCAACGGCGCGGCGGGCTTCGACGCGACGATGACGAAGATCGCGGAGATGGGCTACCCGCGGGTCGAGCAGGCGCTGGGCTACTTCGGCAAGACCGCGGCCGAGCTGCGCGCCTTCTACGACGGTCTCGGCATCCGCGCCTCCTCCTCCCACGACGGCATCAGCGCCACGCCCGCCGACCTGCAGACCAAGCTGCAGAACGCCGCGACCCTGGGCCAGCGCTACATGGTCGTGCCCTACCTCGCCTCGAGCTCGCTCTCCGACTGGCAGACCTGGGCGGAGCAGATGAACGTCGAGGCGGCCGCCGCGAAGCGCTACGGCATCGCCTACGGCTACCACAACCACGCCCACGAGTTCACGACCGATCTCGGCGGCGGCGTGACTCCCTGGGACGTCCTGACCACCGAGCTCGACCCCGGGCTGGTGCACCTCGAGATCGACATCTACTGGGCGGTGACGGGCGGGGTCAACCGCGGTCTGTCCAACGACGAGGCGATCGACTTCGCCATCGACACCATCACGTCGGGGCCGCAGCGGGTGCGGCAGTACCACGTCAAGGACCGCAACCCCACCACCGGCGACCACGTCGACCTCGGCACCGGCTTCATCGACTTCGCGAAGGTCTTCGAGGCCCACGAGGTCGAGGAGTACATCGTCGAGAACGACACCCCGGAGATCAGCCCGCTCCGCACCGCGGAGGTCGGCTACTCCTACCTGCGCCGCCTGCGCTACTGACCGAGCTCAGAGCACGCGCCGCTTGAGCTGGCCCGCCACCCGTCGCAACGGGTGGCGGGCCAGCTCGGCCTCCAGCTGCTGGACGTGCTCCTCGAGCTCCGCGACGCGCTCGGGGAGCCGGCGGCCGGCGCGCCGCTCGGCCCGCACCCGCTCGGCCCGCTCGGTGTGGGCGTCGGTGAGACGTACGGTCTCGGGGGCCACGGCGGGGACGAGCTCCGGGGCTTCGACGCGCTCGCCGGGGACCGCCGGCCGCGCCGCGACCTGGAAGGTCTCGACCATGGCGTCGGGCTGGTCGCGGACCCACTCGGCGATGCCGTAGGGCAGTGTCTTCTGCGGGACGCCGTAGTCGGAGACGAGAGGGTCGGCGACGGTGCCGCGCAGGTCGGTCGCCACCAGGTTGGCGTCGGCCAGGAGCCGCAGCAGGCCCGCCCGGTCGTAGGAGCGCCGAGGGGTGCGGTCCACCGGCAGCGCCGTCATCGACCAGTGCCCCTGCAGGGCGGCGAGCCGCCGCGAGCCGTGGGACGCGTTGCGGGCGGAGACCACGATCCGCCCGCCGGGCGCGAGCAGCGCGTGGGCGTCCTCGAGGACCGCGGCCGGGTCCGGGGCGTACTCGACCTGGTCGGCGAGCACGACGACGTCGAAGCTGCCGGGGTCGAACAGGTCGCTCAGCGCGGTGGCGGCCGGGTCGGCGACGACCACCTCGGCCAGCGCCTCACCCGCGTACGCAGCGGCCTCCGGATCCGCCTCGACACCCGCCACCCGACAGCCCTGGGCGCCGAGGCGGCGGCCGAGCTCACCGGTCCAGCAGCCGACCTCGAGCACGTTCGGCGCCGAGCCGACCAGCGCGGCGATCTGCGCCGGGGGAGTGTTCTCGCCCGCCAGCGACCCCGGCGGGAACCGGCTCGAGGGTCGGAGCCCTTCGTCGGGCCCCGCCGCGGGTGCGCAGTAGGCCAGCGCCCGCCCGTCGAGACGGCGCTCGGGGCTCAGCGGAGTCACCTTGGTGAGCCGTCGGCCGCGGGCCTCGCGGGTGTGGTCGAGGTAGTCGCGCACCCCCTCGAACACGCTCGGGTAGGCCCGCTCGCAGTGCCGCAGCAGCGCCTCGGCGTCGAGGGCGTAGGGATCGTCGCGCAGCGTCTCGATCTTGACGATCGGCAGCCGGCCGTCGTCGAGCACGCTGTCGGCCATGGTGTTGCACGGGTTGGGCGGCTGGTCGCCGATGTTGCGGACCAGGTTCCACTCGGCGGTCTTGTCCGGGAGCAGGTGCGGGTCGGTGTCGGGGTCAAAGGTGATGTTGACGCCCATCCAGGACCTTCGTGCCCGGGCCCGGCGGTGCTCGTGGGCCCGCGGCACGAAGTAGGCGTCGTAGGTGAGGCCGGCCTCGGCGAGCCGTCGGGTGAGCCCGACCTCGTAGCGGGTGATCACCTCGGCCCGGTCGTCGAGCGGCTCGAAGTCGCGCCAGAACTCGGCGAAGGCGGCGGAGGCGATCGTGGTCGGCGCGAAGCCCACGAAGTAGCTCTGGACGTGGTCGCCCATCTCCTCGTTGCGGGTCAGCCCCCAGAAGTCGACGCCGCGCGCGGCCATCTCCTCGAAGATCCGCTCCAGCGGCACCACCGGGCCGATGAAGCTGTCGTTGGCCAGCACGACCAGGTCGAAGCGCGTCAGGTCCCCGGCGGCGTCCAGCCCGGCCTGGTAGGAGGCGAAGTCGTAGCCGACGTTGTCGCGCTCGATCACCTGCGCCCTGGCCCGCGCCCAGGCCCGGTCCTCCTCGCGCAGGCCGCCGGCGGAGACCACCACGACCTCGGCTGCTGCTGCGTACGCCTCGATCTGGCGGCGCACGTGCGGCCACAGCCGGCCCTCGGTGTCGTACGTCGCCAACACTGCCAACCGGGACACGGCCAAACCTCCGAGACGATGTGATGTCGGCCATCACCCTAACGGTCGCCCGGCCCGTGTCGGGTGCTGCGTACCGTCCGCGGGCGGCATAGGCTGAAGCCCATGCCATCGCCCCGGCTGTCCCTGATCACCGCTGTCTACAACCCGCCCGCCGATGCCTTCGAGGACACCATCGCCTCGGTCCTCGGCCAGTCCTACGAGGACTGGGAATGGATCCTCAGCGACGACAGATCACCGCAGCCCTGGGTGCTGCCGCGGCTGCGCGAGCTGGCCGCGAAGGAGCCGCGGGTGCGGATCGTGGAGCGCGCCGAGAACGGCGGCATCGTGGCCGCGTCGAACTCCTCGCTGGCCGAGGCGAGCGGCGAGCTGGTCGCCCTGCTCGACCACGACGACGTGCTCGAGCCGAACGCCATGGCGAAGATGGTCGCCGCCTACGACCGGTTCGACGACCTCGACTACGCCTACAGCGACCAGGACCTGATGAGCGACGCGGGCGAGCTCCGCGACGCCTACTACAAGCCCGACTGGTCCCCGGAGCGGCTGCGCCACCACAACTACTGCACCCACTTCTCCGTGTTCCGCCGCTCCGTCGTGGAGGAGGTCGGCGGCTTCCGGGAGGGCTTCGACGGCTCCCAGGACCACGACCTCGTGCTGCGGGTCAGCGAGCGTGCCCGGCGCATCGTCCACGTCCCCGGAGTGCTCTACCACTGGCGCCAGGTGCCGGGCTCGGCCGCCGCGGACAACCACGCCAAGCCCTACGCCTGGGACGCCGGCGTACGCGCGGTCCAGGCCCACCTGGACCGGCTCGGGATCCGGGCGAGGGCCACCCACGGCGTCTCGCCCGGCCTCTACCGGGTCGAGCGGGAGCCCGACCTGGACACCCCGGTCAGCGTGATCATCCCGACCATCGGCACCAGCGCGATCGTGTGGGGAGAGAAGCGGGCGATGGTCGTCGAGACCGTCCGCTCCGTGGTCGCCGCCACCAAGCACCGCGACGTCGAGTTCGTGATCGTCTACGACACCCCCACCCCAGCCCCGGTGCTCGAGGCGCTGAGGGCGATCGAGGGCGCCGACATCAAGCTCGTCGAGTTCACCGAGAAGTTCAGCTTCAGCGCCAAGTGCAACGTCGGCGCCGCGCACGCCCGCGGCGACGTGCTGATCTTCCTCAACGACGACATGGAGGCCTACTCCGAGGGCGTCATCGAGCAGCTGATCGCGCCGCTGCGCGAGCCCGACGTCGGGATGACCGGCCCCAAGCTGCTCTTCGAGGACCTCCGCATCCAGCACGCCGGCCTGATCTACGGCAGCGGCACCATCACCCACGCCTACTACCGGGCCCGCCCCGAGGAGCGCGGCAACCACGGCGAGCTGCACATCAACCGGGAGACCTCCGCGCTCACCGGCGCGTGCGTCGCGATGCGGCGCGAGGTCTTCTTCGACGCCGGCGGGTTCAGCGAGCGGCTACCGGTCAACTACAACGACGTCGACCTGTGCCTCAAGGTCCGTCGCTCACTGGGCCTGCGCCTGGTCTGGCTCCACGACGTCGTCCTCTTCCACTTCGAGTCGGTCAGCCGCGACAACGCGGTCCACGACTGGGAGAAGGACTTCGTCAACAACCGGTGGGGCAACTACATGGACGTACGCGAGCGCTACTCCAACGGCATCCGCTGAACCGAATGCGCTTGCTTCGCAGTTCGCGCAGCGCCTCCGTGTGACTACGACTGGGCGGCGCGGCGGAGGCGGCGGACGACCCGGCGGCCGAAGTTACGCACCGGGTGGCGGTTGGCGTAGGTCAGGTCGGCCTCGAGGCCGGCGACCTTGCCGCGGAGGCGCTCGATGCGCTCGCGGCGGCGCCGGTTGACCTCGCGGGACTCGCGCAGCTGCTTGGACAGGGTGCCGACCCGGGCCTGGGCGGAGTTGGCGGAGGCCTGGATGCCGAGGATGTGGTCGCGCGTGGCCAGCCGGGAGCGGGTGACCTCCTCGAACTGCCTGGTGTGGGCGTCGCGGAGCCGCACCTCGTCGGCCGGGGCGGCCTGGACGAGCTCGGGCGGCGCGGGCGGGACCTCCCCGTCGGCGAGCGGCCGGGCGGCGAGCTGGAACTGGTAGACCAGCGCGTCACGCTGCTGACGCACCCACTCCACCGCGACGTCGGGAAGCAGGTCGGGGTCGACCGCGACCTCGACGTTGAGCGGGTCGGCGGTGGTGCCGCGCAGGTCCTCGACCGCGTAGCCCGCCTCCGCGAAGAGCTCGAGCAGCCCCTCGCGCGAGTAGAACTTGATGTGGGTGCGGTCCAGGAGGCCGGTGTCGGTGGTCTGCCAGCGGCCCTGCAGCAGGGCGAGGCGGAGCGAGCCGTGGGTGACGTTGGGGATCGAGATGACCACCCTGCCGCCGGGGGCGAGCAGGTCACGGGCCTGCTCCAGCGCCGCCCGCGGGTCGACGAGGTGCTCGAGGACATCGGCGAAGATCACCACGTCGAAGGAGCCGGGCTCGACGATCTCGGTCAGCGGCGTCGCGTCGAGGTCGGCGACGACCACCTTGTCGAGGACCTTCTCGGCCAGGCTCGCCGCCTCGCGGTCGATCTCGATACCGGTGACGGTGCAGCCGCGCTCGGTGAGGATCCGGCCGATCTCGCCGGTCCAGCAGCCGACGTCGAGGACGCGTTTCACCTCGCCCGCCGAGGCGGTCGACCCAGCCAGGTCGAGAACCTGGACGTGGCTGGTGTTGGGGTGATCGAGGTCGATCTCGACGGCGTAGTGCGACATGCGACGAGGGTAGCGACCTTTGGTGGTGTCGCGCGGGTGCGGCACGGGTGATTTGCGGGGTGTTTCGATGCTTCGGCGACGTACGGTGAAATGGTCTGTTACACAGTGGAAACACATGCCTCGGGGTGTCGAAACCTCGCCAGGTGAAGGTGGCGGTGAAGATGGCAGGATCAAGGACCTCTGGAGGCGCCCTCTCGTGAAGCTCGTGACCGCAGTGATCAAACCCCACAAGTGGGAGGACGTGCGCGAGGCCCTGGAGGCCTTCGGCGTGACCGGGATGACCGTCTCGGAGGTCTCCGGCTACGGCCGGCAGAAGGGCCACACCGAGGTCTACCGGGGAGCCGAGTACGACATCGCCCTGGTGCCGAAGATCCGCATCGAGATCGTGGTGGAGGACGAGGATGCGGCGGACGTCGTGGGGATCGTCGTGAAGACCGCACAGACCGGACGGATCGGCGACGGGAAGGTCTGGCTCAGCCCGATCGAGTCCGTCGTCCGCGTACGGACCGGGGCGCGCGACGTAGAGGCGCTCTGACTAGGCTTCGTCGCAGTGTCGGTCCATCGAATCCCACCGGAGGAGAGAAATGAAGCTCGTCACCGCAGTGATCAAACCCCACAAGTGGGAGGACGTTCGCGTCGCCCTGGAAGCTGTCGGTGTCACCGGCATGACCGTCTCGGAGGTCTCCGGCTACGGCCGGCAGAAGGGCCACACCGAGGTCTACCGCGGCGCTGAGTACGACGTCGCCCTGGTGCCGAAGATCCGCATCGAGATCGCCGTTCCCGACGAGGAGGTCGAGTCGGTGGTCAGCGCCATCGAGACCTCGGCGAAGACCGAGCGCATCGGCGACGGCAAGGTCTGGGTCTCCCCGCTGGAGACCATCGTGCGCGTGCGCACCGGCGACCGCGACGACGCCGCCATCTGACTCATGGACGGGGCTGGCGCATGAGTGAGCGGCAGCGAGCGGCGTGACCGCTGAGGGCCGGGCGGCGCGCACAGCCGAGGCCGACGAGCAGTGCGCCAAGGCGTACGCCGCGGCCGGCGGCCCCGAGGTCGGGGTCGCCCTGGTCGCGGTCGGGGGATACGGGCGCGGGGAGCTCGCGCCCTTCTCCGACTGGGACCTCGTCCTGGTGCACGACGACGCCGTCCCGCCCGGGCCGGTGGCCGAGCAGGTCTGGTATCCGCTCTGGGACGCCGCGCCCAAGCTCGACCACTCGGTGCGCTCCTTCTCCGAGATGCTCTCCGCCTCGACCGGCGACCTCCGCGTCGCCCTCGGACTGCTCGACATCCGGCACCTCGCCGGCGACCGCGGGCTGGTGCTGCGGCTGCGTACGACGATGCTGGCGCACTGGCGCAAGCACGCCCGGTCCCTGTTGCCCGAGCTGAGGACGATGAGCGTGGAGCGACACCGGCGCGCCGGTGAGCTCGCGCACGCCTCGGTGCCCGACCTGAAGGAGATGTACGGCGGGCTGCGGGACGCGGTGGTGATCAAGGCGATCGTGGCGACCTGGCTGGTCGACGTGCCCGCGGTCGACCTGGAGAAGTCGCGCCGGGCCCTGCTCGACGTGCGTGATTTCGTGCAGGAGATCGCCGGCCGGGCCACCGACCGGGTCGTGCCGGAGATGTGGGACCAGCTCGCCGAGCGTCTCGAGCTGGCCGACGCACGCACCGCGCAGGCCCACGTACGCACCATCGGCCGCCGCATCACCCACCTCTCCCGCCTGGCCTGGCGGCGGGTGGACGGGGTGCTCGAGCGGTCGCGTCCCGGAGCGCCGCGCCGTCCCCGGCTCTCGCCGCTGGGAGGCGGGCTGGCGCTCGCCTCCGGCGAGGTGGTGCTGGTGCCGGGCGCCCGCCCGTCGCGGGACCCGCTGATGCTGCTGCGCGCCTCGGCGCTCGCCGCCGAGCACGGGGTGGCGCTGGCGCCGCCGACCGCCGCCCGGCTGGCCCGCGACACCCCGGCGCTGCCCGAGCCGTGGCCGGAGGAGGCACGTCGTCTCTTCCTGCGGCTGGTGGGGGCCGGGCGTGGCCTTCTCGCGGTCTGGGAGACGCTCGAGGAGACCGGCGCGGTCGCCCGGATCCTGCCCGAGTGGGAGCGGATCCGGCTGCTCCCGCACGCCTCGATCATCCACCGCTTCACCGTCGACCGGCACACCATCGAGGCCTGCATCGAGGCGGTCGCGCTGCTGCCGCGCGTGGCCCGGCCGGACGTGCTGCTCGTCGCGGCGCTGCTCCACGACATCGGCAAGGGCTCGCTGACCGAGCACAGCGTCGCGGGGGAGCCGATCGCCCGCCGGATCGCCACCCGGATGGGCTTCCCGGACGAGGAGGTCGAGCTGATCTCGCTGCTGGTGCGCTGGCACCTGCTGCTCTCCACGACCGCGACCACCCGCGACCCGGACGACCCGGCGACCGTCGACCTCGTGGTCGACACGATGGGCGACGCGGAGGCGCTCGCGCTGCTCACCGCCCTTACCGAGGCCGACGCGCGGGCGACCAGCGCCCAGGCCTGGACCAGCTGGCGGGCCCGGCTCATCCTCGACCTCTCCCGCCGGGCCGCGCGCGTGCTCGACACCGGCATCGCCGCAGGGGAGCGGCCCCAGGCCGCCGTCGAGATCCCCGAGAGCGTACGTGCCGGGGCGGCCTCCTTCCGCGCCGAGCCGCTCGCCGACGGTGCCCGGGTCTGGGTGATCGCGCCCGACCGGCTCGGGCTGCTCGCCGACCTGGCCGCCACCTTCGCGGTCGCCCGGCTGCCCGTCAGGGCGTGTCGCGCCTGGCAGCAGGCAGGCTTCGGGGTGAGTGTGTGGGACCTCGACGACTCCTACGTCGACGCCGCGGTGCTGCGTACCCGCTTCTCGGCCATCACCGAGGGCCGGCTCGACCCGGCCGCCCGGCTGGCGCCGAGCGCGGCCGCGCGGGGGAGCGAGCCGTCGGTCGTCGTACGCCCCGAGGCGTCCAGCAAGGCCACCGTCCTCGAGGTGCGCACGATCGATCGCCCCGGGGTCGTCTACACCGTCGCCGCCGCGCTCGCGCGGATGGAGATCGCCGTCCGCTCCGCTCACATCTCCACCCTCGGCCCGCAGGCCGTCGACGTGTTCTACCTGCAGGAGGCCCACGCCGGCGCTCTGGCCGAGCAGCGGGCGGCCGAGGCGGCGCATGCGGTGCGCGCGGCCCTCGAGTACTGACCCGTTCCTCTCCCTGCCGCCGGATGCCGTACCGCGCACATCTGTTCGTTAGTCTTGGCAGGACAACCACTCTGCTGAAGGACCGCTTTGTTCGCCACGCTCTCCGACCGGCTCGCCACGACGTTCAAGAACATCCGGGGCAAGGGCCGCCTCACCGATGCCGACATCGACGCCACCGCTCGCGAGATCCGCATCGCGCTGCTCGAGGCCGACGTCGCGCTGCCGGTGGTGCGCGAGTTCGTCGCCCGGGTCAAGGAGCGGGCACGCGGCGAGGAGGTCAGCCAGGCGCTGAACCCCGCCCAGCAGATCGTCAAGATCGTCAACGACGAGCTGGTCACGATCCTGGGTGGCGAGACCCGCCGGCTCCGCTACGCCAAGACCGGCCCGACCGTCATCATGCTCGCGGGTCTGCAGGGTGCCGGTAAGACCACCCTGGCCGCGAAGCTCGCGCTGTGGCTGAAGGAGCAGGGCAAGGCCCCGCTGCTGGTGGCCGCCGACCTGCAGCGGCCCAACGCGGTCAACCAGCTCCAGGTCAACGGTGAGCGCGTCGGCGTCCCGGTCTACGCGCCCCAGCCCGGCAACGGTGTCGGCAACCCGGTCGACGTGGCCCGCGACGCCGTCGAGGAGGCCAAGCGCAAGCTCCACGACGTGGTCATCGTCGACACCGCCGGCCGCCTCGGCATCGACGAGGAGCTGATGAAGCAGGCCGCCGACATCAAGGCGGCGGTCAACCCCGACGAGGTCCTCTTCGTCGTCGACGCCATGATCGGTCAGGACGCGGTCAACACCGCGCAGGCCTTCCTCGACGGCGTCGGCTACGACGGTGTGGTCCTCACCAAGCTCGACGGTGACGCCCGCGGTGGTGCCGCGCTCTCCATCGTCCAGATCACCGGCAAGCCGGTCATGTTCGCCTCCAACGGCGAGAAGATGACCGACTTCGACCTGTTCCACCCCGACCGGATGGCCGGCCGCATCCTCGACATGGGCGACATGCTCACCCTGATCGAGCAGGCCGAGAAGACCTTCGACCAGGCGCAGGCCCAGCAGGACGCGGCCAAGATCGCGAGCGGCGAGTTCACGCTCGAGGACTTCCTCAAGCAGATGCAGCAGCTCCAGAAGCTCGGCTCGATGTCGAAGCTGATGGGCATGCTGCCGGGGATGGGCCAGTTCCGCGAGCAGCTCGACAACTTCGACGACCGTGAGATCGACCGGATCAAGGCGATCATCCAGTCGATGACCCCGGCCGAGCGCGCCAACCCGAAGATCCTCGACGGCTCCCGCCGCGCCCGCATCGCGAAGGGCTCCGGCCGCCAGGTCTCCGACGTCAACCAGCTCATCCAGCGCTTCACCGAGGCGTCGAAGATGATGAAGCAGCTCGCCTCCGGCGGCGGCATGCCCGGGATGCCCGGCGCGCCCGGTGCCGGCTTCGGCAAGCGCGCCGGCGCCAAGCAGGTCGCGCAGAAGAAGAAGGGCAAGGGCGCGCGCAAGTCCGGCAACCCGGCCAAGGCCGCCCAGCAGGCCAAGGCCGAGGCCGAGAAGAAGCCGGCCGCCGCCAACCCGTTCGGAGTGCCCGGCGGCGAGGAGATCGACTACGAGAAGGCAGCCGCCGACCTCAACCTGCCCGCGGACTTCTCCAAGTTCCTGAAGTAGTGGCCACGGTCCTGGTCGTCGACGGGGCCAACGTCGTCGGCGCCCGCCCCGACGGCTGGTGGAAGGACCGCGCCGGCGCCGCGCGCCGGTTGCACGAGGCCCTGCTGGTCGCAGACCTTCCGCACGACCGGATCGTCCTGGTCCTGGAGGGACAGGCCAAGGGCGGCGTACGTCCGGGGCGGGACGCCCACGTGCAGACCGTGCACGCGCCGAAGGACGGTGACGCCGCGATCGTCGGGGTCGTCCGCGAGGCGCTGGAGAAGGGTGACCGGGTGACGCTGGTGAGCGCCGACCGGATGCTGCAGGCGCGCTGTGGCGGTGCCACGGCGCTGGGACCGTCCTGGTTGCTTGACCAGATCTGAGGAACTCGCGGGGTTACGCACGCGTAGCCATTGACCGCTGATGTGATCGCCGTCACGCTGGGAGCGCTCTCACGAGCCCTGGCGCCTCACCGCCGAGGCGCCGGCAGATCACTCTCAGGAGGCCTGTCCCGTGCGATCACACAGACAGCGCGGCGCGATCGGTGGAGCCTCGGCTCTCGCCGGCCTGCTCTGCGCCACGCTCCTCGTCACTCCCGCGTCCACCGCGGCTTCTGCCACTCCCACCGCGAGCAGCGCGGCCACCCGCGCCGGCCACGCGCTGCCCTACAAGAACCCACGACTGCCCACCAAGACCCGCGTCGCCGACCTGCTCGCCCGGATGACGCTGGCCGAGAAGGTCGGCCAGATGGCCCAGGCCGAGCGCGCGGACGTCGCCGCCGACCCGGCTCAGATCGCCGAGCTCGGGCTCGGCAGCGTACTCTCCGGCGGCGGTTCGACCCCGGCCGAGAACACCCCGGAGGCCTGGGCCGACACGATCGACGCCTTCCAGGAGCAGGCGCTCTCGACCCGGCTGGGGATCCCGCTGCTCTACGGCGTGGACTCGGTCCACGGCCACGGCAACCTCAACGGCGCGACCGTCTTCCCGCACAACATCGGCCTCGGCGCGACCCGCGACCCGAAGCTCGCCGAGCGGATCGGCCACATCACCGCCGAGGAGACCCGCGCCTCCGGGCCGCAGTGGACCTTCGCCCCGTGCATCTGCGTCGCTCGCGACGACCGGTGGGGGAGGACGTACGAGTCCTTCGGGGAGGACCCCAAGCTCGCCGCCAAGATGTCCCAGATGATCGAGGGTTTCCAGGGCGACAAGGGGGAGCTCGACGACCCGGACCGGGTCCTGGCGACCGCCAAGCACTTCGCCGGCGACGGGTTCACGACCTTCGGCACCGGCGAGGGCGACTACACCATCGACCAGGGCATCACCCAGGCCTCGCGTGCCGAGTTCGCGAAGCTCGCGCTCTCGCCGTACGTCACCGCGATCAAGAAGCACGACGTCGGCTCCGTGATGCCCTCCTTCTCCAGCGTCGACTGGACCGAGGACGGCCTCGGCAACCCGGTCAAGATGCACGCCCACGAGGAGCTCATCACCGGCTGGCTGAAGGAGAAGCAGGGCTTCGACGGCCTGGTGATCTCCGACTGGCGGGCGATCCACCAGATCCCGGGGACGTACGCCGAGCAGGTGGCGATCTCGGTCAACGCCGGTGTCGACCTGTTCATGGAGCCGTTCTCCGGTGACACGGTCGGCTACCCGCAGTTCATCGAGACGCTGACCGCGGCGGTCGAGGACGGTGCCGTCCCGATGGCCCGCATCGACGATGCGGTCTCCCGCATCCTGACCGCGAAGTTCGACCTCGGCCTCTTCGAGAAGCCGTTCACCGACCGGCGCAACATCGACGAGATCGGCAGCGCCGCCCACCGTCGCGTCGCGCGCGAGGCGGTGGCGAAGTCGCAGGTCCTGCTGAAGAACGGGCACCACACGCTCCCGCTCGCCGGCGGCGACGACGTCTACGTCGCGGGCAGCAAGGCCGACAGCATCGGCGACCAGGCCGGTGGCTGGACGATCACCTGGCAGGGCAACTCGACCCACCAGATCCCCGGCGACACTGTCCTCGACGGCATCGAGGCCGCGGCCCACGGCGAGGTGACCCACTCGCCCGACGCCTCCGCACCGGTCCCCGCCGGGGCGCACGGTGTCGTGGTCGTCGGCGAGCACCCGTACGCCGAGGGCTTCGGTGACGTCGGTGGCCCGCGCTGGGGCTACGACCCGGGCGAGAACGGCGTGCAGCGGCCGGCGCTGACGATGCACCTCAGCGACGCCGACACCGCGGCGATCGAGACGGTCTGCGCGGCCGCGGCGACCTGCACGGTGCTGGTGATCTCCGGGCGTCCGATGATCATCCCGCCCGAGCTGCTCGGCCAGATCGATGCGCTGGTGGCCTCCTGGCTGCCGGGCAGTGAGGGCAAGGGCGTCGCCGATGTGCTCTTCGGCAAGCGTCCCTTCACCGGGAAGCTCCCGGTGACGTGGCCGCGCTCGGTCGACCAGGAGCCGATCAACATCGGCGACTCGGACTACGACCCGCTGTTCGCCTACGGCCACGGCCTGAGGACCCACCGATAGGAGAACTGGCCCGGTCCGAGTTGTGCGAATCTTCGATTCGCGACGCTTGGATCGGGCCGTTTCGGTGCATGATTCGTGCATGCAGACGCTTCGCGTGGACGTATCGGGACGTGCGCTCAGCTTCCCGCCCGACAAGATCGTCCGAATAGGTCGCTCGATTGATGCCGACGTGGTGCTCTCGTCCTCCTCGGTCTCGCGTGCTCATGCCGAGCTCCGCCCGGACCCCACCGGGTGGAAGCTGGTCGACGTGGGCTCCGCCGGCGGGACGTACGTCTCCGGCAGCCGCGTCACCGAGGTGCCGTTGACCGGGGCGACCGAGATCCAGCTGGGCCCGGCGGGTCCGGGCTCGACGATCACCGTCACGCTCGACGACGCCCCGGTGGCGGCAGGGGCGCCGCGTGCCCAGGCCCCGGCTCCTCCGCCTCCGCCGGCCGGCTTCGCCGGTCCGGGCGCGACCGTGGCCCCGCCCGCGGGGGTGCCTGCAGCGACCCCCGCAGCTCCCGGCTACCGCCCGCCGCCGCCTCCGGCTCCGTCGGCGGACGACGGGATCTCGGAGATGACGATCGCCCCAGGGATGGCACGGCCGGGCGCTCCGGGGCAGCCGCCGACCCCGCCGACCGGTCCCGACCTGCTGCTGGTGGCCGAGGGCAAGGAGCACCGCTTCCGCCATCCGGTCACGGTGACCATCGGCCGCGCGGCCGACAACTCGGTCGTGCTGGAGGACCAGGGCGTCTCGCGCCAGCACGCCCGGCTGGTCGCCAAGCCTGGCGGCTGGACCTTCGAGAACGCCTCCCAGACCGGCTCCTTCCTCAAGGGCAAGCCGCTGGCGCGGGAGGAGATCGACGAGGAGACCGAGATCCGTCTCGGCCACCCGGTGGCCGGCGAGATCCTCAAGGTCATCCCGATCTACGCGGCCGAGGTGGAGGTCGCCCGTGCCGCCGCCAGGCGCCGCAACAAGCTGCTGCTGTGGGGCGGGATCGGCGCCGCGGCCGCGATCGTGGTCATCGGCCTCGTCGTCGCGATGTTCGTGGTGCCCGGCGGTGATTCGGCCGCCCAGGACAACGGCCTCACCAAGGACGAGCTCAACAGCGCCCAGCGGGCCGCCGTCTGGATCACCTACGCGCCGACCGAGGACACCATCGCGATGGGCTCCGGCTCGATCGTCACCGAGGACGGCAAGATCCTCACCAACGCCCACGTCGCCGACCCGGCGAAGATCCCGGAGTACGCCGCGAAGGGCGAGGTCTCGCCCGAGTTCGTCAACATCCACCTGACCGACCCGGCCGAGGGCTACAAGGTCGGCGAGCCCGACTACGTCGCCAAGGTCATCGAGTCCGACGGTGAGGTCGACAGCGCGGTCGTGCAGATCGTCGCCGACGGCGAGGGCAACCAGGTGAACCCGTCCTCGCTGGACCTGCCGACGATCTCGCTCGGCAACTCCGACGCGGTCGACCGCGGCGACTTCATCGCCACGATCGGCTTCCCGATGCTGCCGAAGGAGAGCTTCGCCGACAAGGCCGGCGTGCTCTTCCAGCCGCCGACCGTCGCCGAGGGCAACGTGGCGACCATCCTCTCCTTCGAGGGGGAGGAGCGGGCCGTCTTCGACGTCACCGCCCGGATCTCCAGCGGCAACTCCGGTGGCGCCGCGGTCAACGACGACGGCGAGCTCGTCGGCGTACCGACCTCCATCGGGTGGGACGAGAGCAACGTCGTCACCGGCCAGGTGATCCCGCTCGCCCAGCACATCCCGATCCTCGAGGCGGCCGGGGTGGACGTGTCCGCGGCGAGGAAGTGACCGCCCCGCCGGGCTAGTAACCTGCGTCACATGACTGCTCTGCGCTTCTCCGGCCCGGTCCTTCCCGATGGAGAGGTGCGGGACCTCTACGTTCTCGACGGCCGCATCACCTACGAGCGGCCGTCGGGGGCGGAGACCGGTGCGTCCGGCTGGATCGTCCCCGGGCTCGTCGATGCCCACTGCCACATCGGGCTGGGGCGCGACGGCGCCGTGGACCAGGAGACCGCCGAGGCCCAGGCGATCGCCGACCGCGACGCCGGTGCCCTGCTCCTCCGCGACGCCGGGAGCGCCGCCGACACCCGCTGGGTGCAGTCGCGCGACGACCTGCCGCGGCTGATCCGCGCCGGCCGCCACATCGGCCGTACGAAGCGCTACATGCGCAACTACGCCGACGAGGTCGAGCCCGACGGTCTGGCCGAGGCCGTCGAGCGGCAGGCCCGCTCCGGCGACGGCTGGGTCAAGCTCGTCGGCGACTGGATCGACCGCGCCGAGGGAGACCTCAAGCCTTCCTTCCCGGCAGAGTCGTTCGCCGAGGCGATCAAGGTGGCCCACGACAACGACGCCCGGGTCACGGCGCACTGCTTCGGCCGCGAGGTCCTGCCGGGCCTGATCGAGGCCGGGATCGACTGCATCGAGCACGGCACCGGGCTGACCCCGGACCTCGTCGAGGCGATGGCCGAGCAGGGCACCGCACTGGTCCCCACCGTCGCCCAGCTGGAGATCTTCCCCGACCTGGCCGCGGCCGCGGCGCCCAAGTTCCCGACGTACGCCGCCACCATGGAGGACCTCTACGCGCGCCGCCGCGAGACGATCATGAGCGCCTACGAGGCGGGGGTCGCTCTCTACGCGGGCTCCGACGGCGCGGGCGACCAGCTGCACGGCGTACTCCCGACGGAGGTGCTCGCGATGCACCGCCTCGGCCTTCCCGCCGACGTCGTCCTCGGCGCCGCCTCCTGGCGCGCGCGGGAGTGGCTCGGCCACAACCCCGGCCTCGCCGAGGGCGATCCCGCCGACTTCGTCGTCTACGACGCCGACCCCCTCGAGGACCTCACCGTCCTGGCCCGCCCGGCCGCCGTCGTGCTGCGGGGGACCATCTACTCCTGAGCGACGTCGCGGATCCGGTGCTCCTCGGGGAGGTACTTCACCAGGGCGCAGTTGCGCTTGACGCACTCCTCGGCGTACGCGGTCCCGGTGCGGGTGTCGATCAGGGTGCGCCAGATCTCGTTGCGACGGTAGACCTCGCCGGAGGGGACGCGGAGGAACTCCTCGCCGCGGGCGTCCACGTGATAGGAGACGCCGGTCGGGGTGTCGGCGCGGAGCTCGCCGCGCAGGTGCTTCTCGCCGACCCAGGTGCGCAGCTGGAAGGTGTGCGGGGTGTCGTTGCGTACGACCAGGTCGAGGTAGGGGTAGACGATCGAGCAGCCGACGCCCCAGGGGAGCACCCGACCGTTGTCGGGGAACGGGTCGAAGCTGTGCTCCGAGCGTTCCACGATGGTGAGCGGGGAGTGCAGGAACATCCAGTGCAGCAGGTTGGCCAGCTGACAGATCCCGCCGCCGATGCCCGGGGTCGCCTCGCCGTTGGACAGGCGCATGCCCTCGACGTAGCCCTTGCGGGCGGTGCAGTCGCCGACCACCTTGTTGAAGCTGAAGGTCTCGCCGGGCCGGACCACGACCCCGTCCGTCTCTGCGGCCGCGAGCCGCAGATTGGTGATCTTGTTGTGCTGCAGCCACATCTCGGCCTCGCCGAGCTGGCGCAGCAGGAGCGAACCGTGCTGCTTGACGCGCACCGGGAGGTTCTCCTGCGAGCGGGTGGTCGCCCAGGTGGTGGAGGAGAGCAGCCAGTCGAGGTGGCGCCGTTCGCGGTGGACGAAGCGAGCGAGGGGAAGCAGCGAGGGGTGGCGCTTGCTCAGCGGCGTACGCCGGGCAGCGATCGCGAGCACGTCGTGCTCGGCCGGGCTGGGAGCGGGTGCGGTGATCGTCATGACTGGTGAGACGCCCCGCCGGGTGGGGCGGTTGCGCGCTGCGTACGGGAATTTCTTCCCGACCTGCAGGTCTGGCAAACTGGAGCGCGTGTCCTGTGCGCAGGGACCCTCTCACCCGGCGCTCAGTGCCCGCCGAAGTTGCCTGACGGGTGTCCCCACACCGACACGGGCCTCTTCACCCATATTCGATTCCGAAGGAATACCACCAACAGTGGCTGTCAAGATCCGCTTGAAGCGCCTGGGCAAGATCCGGGTTCCGCAGTACCGCATCGTCATCGTCGACTCGCGCAAGAAGCGCGACGGCGCTGTCATCGAGGAGATCGGTCTCTACCGTCCCAAGGAGGAGCCGAGCTTCATCCAGGTCGACTCCGAGCGCGCCCAGTACTGGCTCGGCGTCGGCGCCCAGCCGACCCCGGCTCTCGAGGCGATCCTCAAGGTGACCGGCGACTGGCAGAAGTTCAAGGGCCTCCCGGGCGCCGAGGGCACCCTGCGTCACGCCGCCCCGAAGCCCGACAAGCTGGAGCTCTTCAACAAGGCTCTCGCCGAGGCGCACGCCTCCGCCGGCTCCGAGGCCGTCACCAAGAAGGCCGCCAAGAAGGCTGAGGAGCCCAAGGCTGAGGAGGCTCCGGCCGAGGAGCCCAAGGCCGAGGCTGCGTCGACTGACGAGGCCCAGGCCGCCGAGGCCGAGGCCTGAGCAGCATGCTCGCCGAAGCTCTCGAGCACCTCGTCCGAGGAGTCGTCGACAACCCGGACGAGGTGAGCGTGCGCGACAAGCAGCTTCGTCGCGGCTCCGTTCTCGAGGTCCGGGTCCACCCCGACGACCTCGGCAAGGTGATCGGCCGCGGTGGCCGCACCGCCACCGCGTTCCGCACGGTCATCTCCGCGCTGGCCGGCAAGGGCGGCGCGCGGATCGACTTCGTCGACGTCGACGGCGGTCGCTGAGCACCGGCTGCACCAACTCACAACGGGCGTCACTCCTTCGGGGGTGGCGCCCGTTGCTCATTTCGGCGGCCGGCTCCGGGTAACACGTCGTTCGTAGTACTACTCGCCCTATGTGAACGACCGGATAGTGCTACGAACAGCGTGTTACAGCAGGCCGGGCCGCCCGCCCCGAGGAGTTCAGCCCGACGTACGCCACCCTCTAGGCTCACCTCGTGGAGTTGATCGAGGTGCTGGTCGGACGGATCGGCAAGCCGCACGGGATCCGCGGGTTCGTGACCGTCGAGGTGCGCACCGACGAGCCCGACAGGCGGTTCGCCGAGGGGACGGTGCTGCGGACGCAGCCGCCCAAGGGATCGGCGTACGCCGCGAAGCGGCTGACCGTGGAGGGCGCCCGCTGGCACGGGCAGGTGCTTCAGGTCGCCTTCGAGGAGATCACCGACCGCAACGAGGCCGAGGCCGCTCGCGGGACGCTGCTCTTCGCCGACGTCCCGGCCGAGGAGACGCCGGAGGACCCCGACGAGTACTACGACCACCAGCTCATCGGCCTGACCGCCTTCGACGAGGAAGGCCGCGAGCTCGGCACCGTCAAGGCGCTGGTCCACGGTGGCGCGCAGGACCTGCTGACGATCCGTACCCCTGACCGGCGCGACGCGCTGGTGCCGTTCGTGAAGGCGCTGGTGCCGGTCGTCGACCTCACCGAGAAGAAGGTCGTCATCGCCGACCGGCCCGGCCTCGTGACGCCGTTCCCCGAGGACGAGGACGAGGCGAAGTGAGGCTCGACTACCTCACGATCTTCCCCGACTACCTGGCGCCGCTGCGGCTGAGCCTGCCGGGCAAGGCGATCGAGTCCGGGCTGCTGGAGATGCACGTCCACGACGTACGTGACTGGACCCACGACAAGCACCGCACGGTCGACGACACCCCCTACGGTGGTGGTGCCGGGATGGTGATGAAGCCGGAGCCGTTCGGCGAGGCCTTCGACGAGCTGGCGATCGACGGCGCGACCGTCATCGTCACGACCCCGAGCGGCGAGCCGTTCACCCAGGCCGTGGCTCGAGACCTGTCGACCCGGGAGAGGCTGGTCTTCCTGCTCGGTCGCTACGAGGGCATCGACCAGCGCGTCCTCGACCACGCCGCCACCCGCGCCGAGGTCCGGGAGATCTCCCTGGGCGACTACGTGCTCAACGGGGGAGAGGTTGCCGCGATGGCGATCACCGAGGCCGTCGTACGCCTGCTTCCCGGCTTCATGGGCAACGCCGAGTCGCTCGTGGAGGAGTCCCACGAGGACGGCCTGCTGGAGTACCCGGTCTACACGAAGCCCGCCTCCTGGCGCGACCTCGAGGTCCCGAAGGTGCTGCTCAGCGGCGACCACAAGCGCATCGCCGAGTGGCGCCACCAGCAGGCCGTGGAACGAACCGCCGTACGCCGCCCCGACCTGCTCCACGCGTCCCAGGCGGCCACGGAGTGGGAGATCGTGCCCGCCGTCCGCGCCGACGCCCCGGAGCTGCACACGCTGCAGCTCGCCTGCTGGGTGCAGGAGATGCACGACAACCCCGGCGTCGTGATCCCGCCGCTGCACGAGTCGCTCGAGGACACGGTGCGCGCGCTGGAGACCCACGACGTCTACGTCGTCCGCTCCGCCGGGCGGCTGGTCGGCTCGGTCCGTGGCCGGCTCGAGGGCGACGTCTGGGAGATCGGGCGGCTGATGACCGCCCCGGACATGCGCGGACGCGGACTCGGTCGCCAGCTGCTGGACCACATCCAGGCGGTGGCCCCGGCCGACGCCAGGACCCACCAGCTCTTCACCGGGGCCAAGAGCGAGCGGAACCAGAAGATGTACAAGAAGGCCGGTTTCCGGCTGCGTCGTGACCTCGATGCGCCGACCGGTGCTGTGATCCTCACCAAACCGAGGCGAGCGGTTAGATAACAAGTCACCCACATCGGAAGTCTGTTACGCGTCTGTAACATAAAGAGTTTGTTACCGAAACGGGGGCTCGACAAGATCCGGCGAAACGTGTGCTCGGCTCACGCGATCCGAACCCCGACCATATGAGGTACGAATGACTACCGATCTTGCATGGCAGCTGCTGTGCACGGCGCTCGTGATCTTCATGACCCCAGGCCTCGCCTTCTTCTACGGCGGCCTCGTGAAGTCCAAGAGTGTCGTCTCGATGATGATGCTGAGCTTCGGCTCGCTCGGCCTGATCACCCTGCTGTGGGTGCTCTACGGCTTCAGCGGCATCGGAACCATCTCCGAGTCCGGCTTCACCAACTTCTTCGGCAACCCGTTCCAGGACTTCGGTCTGACCGGCGCCTTCGGCGACCTGGTCAAGGAGTTCGACGACGGCACGGCGGTCGAGGACTCGACGAACTTCTTCGGCGGCCTCGCCTTCGGTGGCTCCTTCGCCATCATCACCGTCGCGCTGATCTCGGGTTCGATCGCCGACCGGGCCAAGTTCTGGCCGTGGCTGCTCTTCGCGGGCATCTGGGCGACCGTCGTCTACTTCCCGGGCCAGGCCTGGGTGTGGGCCCTCAACGCCGACGGTGACTACATCGGCTGGATCGGCAAGTGGGGCGCCCTCGACTGGGCCGGCGGCACGATCGTCCACCAGGCCGCCGGTGCGGCCGCGCTCGCCCTGGCGCTCGTGCTCGGTCAGCGCAAGGTCGGCTTCTCCAAGGAGGAGACGGCTGCTCACAACGTACCGCTGGTCCTGATCGGTACCGCGATCCTCTGGTTCGGCTGGTTCGGCTTCAACACCGGTGTCCCGGGCACCACCCAGGGCCAGACCACCCTGATCTTCCTCAACACCCTGATCGCCCCGGCCGCGGGTCTGATCGGCTGGATCATCGTGGAGAAGTTCAAGGACGGTAAGTCCACCGCCGTCGGCGCCGCCTCCGGTGTCGTCGCCGGTCTGGTCGCGATCACCCCGGCCTGTGCCCACATCGCCCCGATCTGGGCGATCGTCCTCGGCCTGCTCGTCGGCGTCGTGTGCTGCCTCGCCGTCGAGCTGAAGTGGAAGCTCGGCTTCGACGACACCCTCGACGTCGTCGGCATCCACCTGGTCGCCGGTTTCATCGGCTGTGCCTACCTCGGCTTCTTCGCCCAGGTCGGCGGCACCGGCCTCTTCTTCGGCGGTGGCTTCGACCAGCTCATCAAGCAGGTCGGCTCCTCGGTCGCCGTGATCGCCTTCGCGTTCATCGTCGCGTACGTCGTCGGCCTGGCGATCGAGAAGACCATCGGCTTCCGCGCCAAGGAGGAGGACGAGGTCGCCGGTATCGACCTCGCCATCCACGAGCCCGGTTACCAAGAGGTCGGCTGACCTCATCAGGTTCGACGAGGCCCGTCCCGGTTCGCCGGGGCGGGCCTCGTGGCGTACGCGCGGGATGTTCACCGAGGTAGCTCGGTGAACATCCGGCCCTCAGCGCGGCCCGTACGGCAGCTGCCGCGCCTGGTGCTGGATGCGGGCGCTGAGGTCCTCCACCTCGGCCAGCACCGCCGGCGCGATCCAGACGGGGGAGCGGCGGGTGCGCTTGGCGCGGGTGAGGATGCCGACCTTCTCCAGACCCTCGATCGTCCCGACGGCGTCCTCGATCCCCAGCTGCTCGGTGACGAGCTCGGCGTTGAGGATGGGCTCCTCGGTGAGCAGGTCGAGAAGACGGTACGCAGCAGACCCCGGCCGCGGGCCGCCGGCCGCCTCGCCCCAGTCTGCCCGGATGCTCTCCAGGGTCTCGGCGGTCTTCCACGACTCCGTCGTGGCGATGGTCGTCGAGGCGGCGAGCATGGCGATGATCGTGGCCACCGTGCCGGCTCGGTAGTCGTTGAGGGCGGAGAAGTAGCGGTCGCGGTGGGCGACGAGTGCGGAGGCGATCGGGACGGCCAGGTGGCGGGAGGCACGGCGTCGCCGCAGCACGGCGTGGATGAGTGCCCGCCCGATCCGGCCGTTGCCGTCGATGAAGGGATGGATCGACTCGAACTGGGCGTGCACGATCGCAGCCTGGGCGATGGGGGAGAGGTCGTCGCGGTTCGCGAAGGAGACCAGGTCCTCGATGTAGTCGACGACCGTCTCCGGTGGCGGTGGCACGTGCAGGGTGTCGCGCGGTGCGTAGTCGGAACCGCCGACCCAGTTCTGCACGACGCGGAACCGGCCGGCGTTGGCGGCCTCGTCGGGGTGCCGCTCGAACAGGTCCCGGTGTGCGCGCAGGATCGCGTCGGAGGTGATCTTGCGGGTGGTGTCGGCCTCGCTGATCAGACGCTGCATGGCCTGGGTCGCCGACGCCATCGAGGTCGCCGAGGAGTTGGCGCCGATACCGAGCAGGGCTCGCCCGTAGTCGGCCAGGCTGGCCTCGACGTGCTCGATCTTGGAGGAGTCGATCGCCTCGGTGCGCAGCTGCAGGTGGTTGAGCCCGTCCATCGTCCGGCCGTGGACCAGGTCGAGGTGTCGCAGCGCCCCGGCGCTGGCGGTCGTCATCGCCGCCACCGGACGCTCCAGCACCAGGTCGAGGTCGGCGATGTGGGGTGGCAGCGCCACGGTGACCTCGCGGAGCAGCCGGTCCGCGCGCGGCCCGCGCGGGATCCGCTGCCGGTAGGGGCGCGTCATGTAGGTGTGCGGTGGCCAGTCGGTGTCGGTCACGGGGGAATCCTTGCACGGGGGCGGGGGTTGCTGCGTACGTCTCCGCCCTCCGTGCTACCACTGGCCCGGTCGTCTCGATTCTCGGCGCCCCGCGGCGCTGTGGCAGACTTGTGAGCCGGTCCAGTCGGCCGAGGCACGCTCCGAAGAAGACACCCGGAGGTGTCGCGACGGGCTCCTGCCACAGGGGGAACCGTGCGCCGCCGGCCAGCGCGTCTGGACCACCGCCAAAGATCGCCCTGACCAGGGCATGGATGACCGCGATCGGCCTGTGGCGAGCGTGAGGAGAGATGATGAGCAACGTACTCGCTGAGGTCGGCAACGCCTCCAAGCGCGACGACCTGCCGGAGTTCCGCGCCGGCGACACCGTCAAGGTGCACGTCAAGGTCGTCGAGGGCAACCGGTCCCGCGTCCAGGTGTTCCAGGGCGTCGTGATCCGCATCCACGGTTCCGGCATCGGCCGCACCTTCACCGTCCGCAAGGTCTCCTTCGGCGTGGGTGTCGAGCGCACCTTCCCGCTGCACTCCCCGATCTTCGAGCAGATCGAGGTCGTCACCCGCGGTGACGTCCGTCGCGCGAAGCTCTACTACCTGCGCAACCTGCGCGGCAAGAAGGCGAAGATCAAGGAGCGCCGCGAGGCGTGAGCGGCTGGGGCTTGATCGGCGGAGCGAAGCGACGCCCGATCTGCCCCAGGCCGAGGCGTGAGCCTCGGAGGTCTGAGGGTTTCCTGAGCATTGCGAGTCGATGAGGCTCGTTGTGGAGGAACTCTCTAGACTCACCGCGTGACTTCGAACGACCGCGATCCTTCCGTCGGCGTCGGGCCCCAGGCCCGCTGGGACGGGCCCGACATGGGGGGATCGCGGTCGTTCTCGTCTTCCTCCCAGGCGCCGCGCTGGACCCCCCAGCAGCCGGGTCCGGGGCGCCACCCGGGCAACGGCCCGGGCGCCGGCCCGGGTGCCGGCCACGGCCCGCGCCATGCTCCGGGCCAGGCTCCGGGCCACGAGGAGGAGCACAAGCCGCGCCTGTCGGCCTGGCAGGAGGGCATCGTCCTGGTCGTGCTGGCCGTCCTGGTGGCGGTCGTGGTGAAGGCCCTGTTCGTGCAGGCCTTCTACATCCCCTCGGAGTCGATGGAGCCGGGTCTGCAGGGCGGCCCGTCGGTGGCCACCGACGACCGGGTGCTGGTGGAGAAGCCGTCCTACTGGTTCGCCGGAACGCCCCAGCGCGGTGACGTCGTGGTCTTCTCCGACCCGGGCTCCTGGCTCGGTGTCGACGAATCCAGCGGTCCGGACAACCTGCTCGGCAAGGGCCTGGCGATCATCGGTCTCTACCCCGAGGGCGGCCACCTGGTGAAGCGCGTCATCGGGGTCCCCGGCGACGTCATCGAGTGCTGCGACAAGCAGGGCAGGCTGATCGTCAACGGCGTGCCGATCGACGAGCCGTACGCCCGGCCCTCCGAGACCAAGTGCGGCCGCCCCAACAAGGAGGGCGAGTGCTTCGGGCCGATGCCCGGCAACCGCCACTGGGAGGTCGGTCCGGTGCCCGAGGGCTCGCTGTTCGTGATGGGCGACAACCGGGCCAACTCGGCCGACTCGACCGTGCACATGTGCACGGCCAACGAGACCGACTGCGCCCTGGTCCCGTGGGTGCCGGAGGACAACGTGGTCGGCAAGGTCGTCGCCCTGGGCTGGCCGATCGACCGGGCGAAGTGGATCCACCGGCCCGAGAGCTTCGAGGGCGTGCCGTCACAGTGAGCACTGCGCCCAGTCTGCGTGTCGAGCGGTCCATGCTGCGCGACGGCATCACCCATCTCGGTGCCGTCGACGAGGTGGGCCGCGGCGCGCTCTGCGGCCCGGTCTCGATCGGGATCGTGGTGATCTCCGCGGCGACGCGCACAGCACCCCAGGGCGTACGCGACTCCAAGCTGCTCACGCCCGAGGCTCGCGAGACGCTCGCGCCGAAGGTGCGCCGCTGGGCCGTCGACTCGGCCGTCGGGCACGCGCTGGCCTCGGAGATCGACGAGGTCGGGATCATGGCCGCGATGCGGCTGGCCGGTCAGCGAGCGTTGAGTGCCTTGGACGTACGTCCCGACGCGCTGCTGCTCGACGGCAACCACAACTATCTGACCCCGCCCGCGCAGGAGGGCCTCTTCGGTGAGGTCTCGGCGATGGTGGAGGAGATCGAGGTGCCGCCGGTGACGACGATGATCAAGGCCGACATGAAGTGTGCCGCCGTCGCTGCCGCCTCGATCCTGGCGAAGACCTCGCGCGACGCGCTGATGGTCGCGCTGCACGAGGAGTACCCCGACTACGCGTGGGCCGACAACAAGGGCTACTCCGCGCCCGCCCACATCGCCGCGCTCGAGCGCCTCGGACCCTCGGCATATCACCGCCGCTCGTGGAGTCTTCCCGGCACTTCGCCGGTGTTGGCTCTAGAGTCCTGAACATGAGCGCGGAGGATCTCGAGAAGTACGAGACCGAGATGGAGCTGACCCTCTACCGCGAGTATCGCGACGTGGTCGGCATCTTCAAGTACGTCGTCGAGACCGATCGTCGGTTCTACCTGTGCAACCAGGTCGACGTCCGGGCACGTACTGACTCGGGGGACGTCTACTTCGAGGTCTCGATGAACGACGTCTGGGTGTGGGACATGTATCGGCCAGCGCGGTTCGCGAAGGCGGTCAAGGTGCTCACCTTCAAGGACGTCAACGTCGAGACGCTCAACCCGACCGACATCGACCAGCCGCTGGACTGACCGTGCCCGGCTCTGCGGGCCAGTTGCTGTCCACAGGGCGATCTCGATCCGGGGTTATCCCCAGGCGCTCCGGAACCAGCCCGGATTGTCGGTGCTCGCGATGAGTCTGGACCTCGAAGCCGAAGGGCAGGAGGTCCACGATGAGTTCAACGGCACCGGCGCGGATCGCGCTGGGAAACTACGGCGAAGCGGTCGCCGAGAGGCATCTGGTCGAGGCGGGCATGACGCTGCTCGACCGCAACTGGCGGTGCGACGACGGAGAGATCGACCTGGTCCTCCGCGAGGGCGACACCCTGGTCGTCTGCGAGGTGAAGACCCGCAGCCATGACGGCTGCGGCACCCCGCACGAGGCGGTCGACAAGACGAAGCTCGACCGGCTGAAGAGGCTGGCGATCACCTGGCTGCAGCAGCACGACGTGCGGGCTCCGGGGATCCGGATCGACCTCGTCGCGGTGATGCATGCGCCCCGCGGATCGGCGCTGGTCGAGCACGTCAGGGGTCTGTGATGGGATACGCACGAGCTCATGGCGTCGCGCTCCGCGGCGCGGTCGGTCACCTCGTCGACGTGCAGGCCGATGTCTCGCCCGGGCTGGTGGGCGTAACGCTGGTCGGCCGCGCCGACAGTGTGCTGGCCGAGGGGCGCGACCGGGTGCGGATGGCGATCATCAACTCCGACCTCGACTGGCCGGCGACCAAGCGGATCACCGTGCTGCTCTCGCCGGCCGACCTGCGCAAAGGCGGCTCGCACTACGACCTGGCGATGGCGTTGGCGATCCTCGCGGCCGGCGGCGAGATCGAGACGATCGGGCTGGAAGGTACGGTCTTCATCGGCGAGCTCGCGCTGGACGGCGGGCTGCGGCCGACCTCCGGGGTGCTCCCGATGGTGCTCGCCGCCTCTCACGCCGGGATCGCCCGGGTGGTGGTCCCGGAGCCGCAGGTGGCCGAGGCGCGGATGGTGCCGGGGATGGAGATCCTCGGGTTCCGCTCTCTCGGCCAGGTGGTCGCAGAGCTGCGCGGTGAGCCGGTGCCCGACGCGCCGCCGGTGGCTACCGGCACCGGCGGCAGCCTGCTCGGCTGGCGGGGCGACCGGAGGCTGGACGACATGGACATGTCCGACCTCCGTGGCATGCCCGAGACCCGTTACGCCGTCGAGGTCGCCGCTGCCGGCGGACACCACCTGCTGCTCAAGGGACCCAAGGGATGCGGGAAGACGTCGATCGCCGAGCGGATCCCGACGATCCTGCCCGACCTGTCCCGCGAGGAGTCCCTCGAGGTGATGGCGGTGCAGTCCCTGGCCGGGGTGCTCGACGTCGACCGGGGCCTGCTGGTCCGGCCGCCCTTCTCGGCTCCGCACCACGACGCCTCGAAACCCGGCATCGTCGGCGGCGGCAGTGGCCGGGTCCGCCCGGGCCAGGTCTCGCTCTCCCATGCGGGGGTTCTCTTCCTCGACGAGTTCCCGTTGTTCAAGAGCGATGTCATCGAGTGCCTGCGCGAGCCGCTGGAGAGCGGCGACATCACCGTGTCCCGCGGGGAGGAGTCGGTGACCCTCCCGGCGCGGGCGCTCGTCGTGCTCGCCGCCAACCCGTGCCCGTGCGGGAACTTCGACGCCTCGGTCACCAAGGACGGCTGCATCTGCCGGTCCAACGAGCGCCAGGCCTACGACCGCAAGGTCTCCGGACCGATCACCGACCGCATCGACATCATCCGCACGCTGCGGCCGATGTCCGAGCAGAACCACGATCCCTGGGGATCGGAGACCAGTGCCGACATCCGTGAACGGGTCACCGCCGCCAGGCGCCGCCAGCGCGAGCGCTACGCCGACTTCGGGTGGCGGCTCAACGGACAGGCCAGCGGGATCGCGCTGCGCGATCACTGGCCGCTGCCACCGGCGGCCGAGGCGCTCATCGACTCGCGAATCTTCTCCGGTGCCCTGACCCGTCGCGGCGCGGTGCGCGTGCACCGCCTCGCATGGACGGTGGCCGACCTCGCCGGGGTCGACTGGCCGGGCGTCACCGAGACCGAGACGGCGCTCGCGCTGCGCGGCGGTGGCTCGCTCACCGTCTCGGCGTTCGAGGGGAGGTCCGCATGACCGCCGCACCCGTCGCCCCGACCATCACCGACCTCGAGCGCGAGCGTCTGGCCAGGATCGCGCTGACCCAGCTGATCGAGCCCGGCCACCCGCTGCTCGACACCTGCATGGTGGGATCCACCGCGACCGACGTCTACCGGCGCTTCGCCGAGGAGGATCCAGAGCTCGGTGACGACGGGCTCGAGGCGAGGCTGCGGCTGTCCCAGATCCACCCCGACCGCGATCTGGAGCGGGCGACCAACGCCGGCTTCCGCTACGTCATCCCCGGCGACGAGGAGTGGCCGACCCAGGTCGAGCGGCTCGCCGGGCTGGAGCCGCTCCAGCACCGCACCGGCACGCCACTGGGCCTGTGGGTCCGGGGACCGCTCCTGCTCAGCGATCTCGACCGCTCGGTCGCAGTCGTCGGGTCTCGGGACGCGACCGCCTACGGGGCCGACGCCGCAGCGCGGATCGCCGCGGACCTCGCGGTCAACGACTTCGTGACCGTCTCGGGGGCCGCCGTCGGCATCGACGCCGCCGCACACCGAGGCGCGCTCACCGGTCCGCCGGGGAGCACCGTCGCGGTGCTCGCGGGCGGTGTCGACGTTCCCTACCCGCTGCGCAACCGACGTCTGCTGGATGCGATCGCCGAGAGCGGCGCGGTGATCTCCGAGATCGCGCCCGGGTTCCCGGTCACTCGCTATCGATTCCTCTCCCGCAACCGGATCATCGCCGCCCTCGCCCGGGGCACCGTCGTCGTCGAGGCGGCGGCACGCAGCGGCTCCCTCAACACCTCCCACTGGGCCTACAGCATCAACACCCCCGTGATGGCGGTGCCCGGTCAGGTCGGGGCGATGACCTCGGTCGGCACCCACGAGCTCGTACGCAGCGGCAGAGGTGTCCTCGTGACCGACGGTCTCGACGTACGCGAACTCGTCGGCGACATGGGTGAAGCCCTCCCGGTCGAACCCCGCGGCCCCGTCCGCCGGCGTGACGCCCTCACCTCCGTCGAGAAGCAGGTCCTCGACGCCGTCCCGGTGAGCAGCCCGTCCTCACAGCTCGACATCGCGAGGTCGGCCTGCCTGCACCCGAAGACCGCCGGCACCGCCCTGTCCCGACTCGAGGCGCTCGGCCTCGCCGAGCGGTTCCCCGAGGGGTGGCAGCTGGCCCCGGGCGCGGCTCGCACCTGACCCGAACGTCAAGAACTATCCTGGCTCGGGTGAGCGCTGATCCGGAGGCAGAGGCGGAGGGCGGGTCCGCGGACGCGGAGCTCTCCGAGGCCTACGCCGCGCTCCTGGGCGACTACGAACGACACCTGAGCGCCGAGCGCGGCCTGTCCGACCACACGGTCCGGGCCTACCTGGGCGACATCCGCAGTCTGCTCGATCACGCCGGCCGCATGGGCCGCACCGATCCGGAGGCGATCGACCTGCGCACGCTGCGCAGCTGGCTGGCCAAGCAGCAGACGACCGGCCACTCGCGTACGACGCTGGCCCGGAGGGCCACCGCGGCCCGCGTCTTCTGCGGTTGGCTCGTTCGGACCGGCCGGGCGCAGGTCGACGCCGGCGCCGCACTCGGCTCACCCAAGGCGCATCGCACCCTTCCGCCCGTACTGCGCCCCGACGAGGTCGAGTCCCTCATCGCCGCCGCGATCGCGGCCGCCGAGGACGGCACCGCGGTCGGGATGCGCGACATCGCGGTGCTGGAGATGCTCTACGCGACCGGCTCCCGGGTCGGCGAGCTCGTCGGCCTCGACCTGGACGACGTCGACTACGAGCGCCGCGTCGTTCGTGTGCTCGGCAAGGGCCGCAAGGAGCGGATGGTGCCCTTCGGTGGCCCCGCGGCGCGGGCACTGGACCGCTGGATCGTCCGAGGCCGCCCTCAGCTGGTCACCGAGCACTCCGGTCCCGCCCTGTTCCTCGGGGCACGTGGCGGCCGCCTCGACCAGCGCGCCGTACGCACCCTCGTCCACCGCCGCCTCACCGATGTCCCCGGCGCCCCCGACCTCGGTCCCCACGGACTGCGCCACAGCACCGCCACCCACCTCCTCGAGGGTGGCGCCGACCTCCGCTCGGTCCAAGAGCTCCTCGGCCACGCCAGCCTCGCGACCACCCAGATCTACACCCACGTCAGCAGCGACCGGCTCCGCAAGGCCTACCGCCAGGCCCACCCCCGCGCCTGACCTGCCGAGGCGTCAGCCGCGTCGGCCGAGACGTCAGAAATGGCGGCCGAGATTGCAGAAATGGCGCCCGAGAAGTGAGTTGTGGGCGACGAAACTCGAGTTTCGTCGCCCACAACTCACTTCTCGGCCGCCACAACTACCGATTCGCGAGCGCGTCTACCGGACCGGGTCGCCGCGCCAGAGGGGGAGGAGCCTGACCGGACGTGGTGCGTCGACGAGCAGCAGCGGGTCGAGGTAGACGTCGTCGGCGTTGCGGATCCAGCCCCAGTGCAGACAGGCGGCGGGGAAGCAGTGGGAGCCGGCGATGCCGAGCCGGCCGAGAGGAGCACCGGCCGCGACCGGGTCACCTTCGGCGACGGTCGCGACCACCGGCTCATAGGTGGTCCGGGTGGCGCCGTGGTCGACGCTCACGACCGGCTTGCCCGCGATCACCCCGACGAACCCGACGGTCCCGGCCATCGCGGAGCGAACGACCGCGCCGGGGGAGCCGGCCAGGTCCACGCCGCGATGCCCGGCACCCCACGGAGCGTCCGGCGGGTCGAAGCGACGGACCACCTCCGGCCGGGGAGCCAGCGGCCATTCGCCCTGAGGGACCTCGTCAGGGCCTCCGACCGGACTCGGACCCTCGTCGAGACCCCCAGCCCCACCCAGCGAGGCGCCGGACGGCGCCACCTCGGCACGTGGCGATGCGAGGGCTGGGTCTGCTGGGGCGATGAGGACGACGAGGAACAGGGCCGCGACGAGGGCGCGGGCCCGGTCGGAGAGGCAGAACGAGGTCATGACGAGCAGACAACCCCGGATCGAGGACCCGTACAACGAGCTGCGTACGTCCTGTGGATAACCCCGTCCCGAGATACCCCTGTGGACACCGACCGGCCCGTGAAGGAGTCGGCGGCGCGGGATTGGCTTGGGACCCCCGTCGGCGGCTAGTCTTGGACCGGCAGCCCCCTGTGGGCTGACTTCGCACGCCAGCAGACCGCGACGGTGCCTCGCTCCGAGACGCCGGTCGCCCGCGGGCGCGGCCCTCAGTCCCGAGCATCCCGCTCAGGTCGGACCGCGTGCAGACGTCAGGGCCCATCACCACCGATGGGCGCGAAACTGAAAACCGACCGGCTCGCGCCAACACCCGCCCGACCTCGAGAAACGCAAGGTCGAGCCACCAGCGGTGCACACGCGGGCCACCACCTAGGAGAAAAAAACATCATGGCAGTCGTGACCATGCGCCAGCTCCTCGAGAGCGGCGTCCACTTCGGACACCAGACCCGTCGCTGGAACCCGAAGATGAAGCGGTTCATCCTCACGGACCGCAACGGCATCTACATCATCGACCTGCAGCAGTCGCTGGCCTACATCGACCGCAGCTACGCCTTCATCAAGGAGACCGTGGCCAAGGGCGGCACGATCATGTTCGTGGGCACCAAGAAGCAGGCCCAGGAGGCCATCGCCGAGCAGGCGACGCGCGTCGGGATGCCCTACGTCAACCAGCGCTGGCTGGGCGGCATGCTCACCAACTTCCAGACCGTGCACCAGCGGATCAACCGCCTCAAGGAGCTCGACGAGGTCAACTTCGACGACGTCGCCGGCTCGGGCCGCACGAAGAAGGAGCTCCTGCAGATGAAGCGGGAGCGCGACAAGCTCGAGAAGACCCTGGGCGGCATCCGCGAGATGGGTCGCACCCCGTCCGCCGTGTGGATCGTCGACACCAAGAAGGAGCACCTCGCCGTCGAGGAGGCGCGCAAGCTCCGGATCCCGATCGTCGGCATCCTGGACACCAACTGCGACCCCGACGAGGTCGACTTCCCGATCCCGGGCAACGACGACGCCATCCGCGCGGTCGGCCTGCTGACCCGCGTGGTCGCCGACGCCGTCGCCGAGGGCCTCATCGCCCGCTCCGGTGGCAAGACCGAGGGCACCGAGGGCGCCACCGCCGAGGAGCCCCTGGCCGAGTGGGAGCGCGAGCTTCTCGCGACCCCGGCCGCCGAGGAGGCCAAGGTCGAGGAGACCCCGGCTGCCGAGGCCGCCGAGGAGACCCCCGCCGAGACCCCCGAGGCCCCGGCCGAGGCCTGAGCCTCATCGTCCACTTAAGAGCCACATAACAAGTCAGAGGAAGACACACATGGCTTACACCGCTGCCGACGTCAAGAAGCTCCGTGAGCTGACCCAGGCCGGCATGATGGACTGCAAGAAGGCGCTCGACGAGGCTGACGGCAACTTCGACAAGGCTGTCGAGATCCTTCGCGTCAAGGGCACGGCCAAGGCCGCCGCCCGCGCCGCGGAGCGCACCACCTCGGCCGGCCTCGTCGCCGCCTCGGGCAACGCGCTGGTCAGCCTCCTCTCGGAGACCGACTTCGTCGCCAAGAACGAGGGCTTCGTCGCTGCTGCTCAGCAGATCGCCGACGCCGCCAACGCCAACAAGATCAACGACCTCGAGGCCCTCAAGGCCGTCTCGCTCGGCGACAAGACCGTCGGTGAGACCGTCGAGGAGCTCGCCCGCACCATCGGCGAGAAGATCGAGCTCGGCCAGGTCGCCTACTTCGAGGGTGAGACCACGGTCTACCTGCACAAGAAGGCCTCCGACCTGCCGCCGAGCCTCGGCGTCCTGGTCGCCTACGAGGGCGACGAGGCGGCTGCCAAGCAGGCCGCCCAGCAGGCTGCCGCGCTCAAGGCGCAGTACCTCACCTCCGACGAGGTCCCGGCCGACGTGGTCGAGGCCGAGAAGGACGTCCTCACCAAGAAGACGCTTGAGGAGGGCAAGCCCGAGGCTGCCGTCGCCAAGATCGTCGAGGGTCGGATCAAGGCGTTCTTCAAGGAGATCGTCCTGCTCGACCAGGAGTCGGTCTTCGAGTCGAAGAAGTCCGTCAAGCAGGTCCTCGACGCCGCCAACACGCAGGTGAAGCAGTTCGCCCGCTTCGACGTCGGCGCCTGAACCGAGCCTGATCCCCGCGCCGCGAGGCGTGATCAGTTAGGTTAAGCAGCAACGTACGACGAAAGGGCCGGTCCGATGAACCGAATGGTGATCATCGGACCGGCCCTTTCGCACGCCATCCCCACCTGCACCACCCCGCACGACGTCGCCCGAGGAAAGGCCACGGCATGACCCGCTACCAGCGCATCCTGATCAAGCTGTCCGGAGAGAACTTCGGCGGTGGCGAGGTCGGCGTCGACCCCATCGTGGTCGCCTCGATCGCCAAGGAGATCGCCGCCGTCGCCGCCTCCGGCGTGCAGATCGCGATCGTCGTCGGTGGCGGCAACTTCTTCCGCGGCGCCGAGCTGCAGCAGGCCGGCATGGACCGGTCCCGCGCCGACTACATGGGCATGCTCGGCACGGTCATGAACTGCCTCGCGCTGCAGGACTTCCTCGAGAAGGAGGGCGTCGACACCCGGGTGCAGACCGCGATCACGATGGGCCAGGTCGCCGAGCCCTACATCCCGCGCAAGGCCATGCGCCACCTCGAGAAGGGTCGGGTCGTGATCTTCGGCGCCGGCTCCGGGATGCCCTTCTTCTCCACCGACACCGTCGCCGCCCAGCGGGCCCTGGAGGTCCACGCCGAGGTCGTCCTGATGGCCAAGAACGGCGTCGACGGCATCTACACCGCCGACCCGAAGAAGGACCCGACGGCGACGAAGTACGATGAGCTCACCTTCGGCGAGGCGCTGCAGAAGCAGCTCAAGATCGCCGACGCCACCGCGTTCGCCCTCTGCATGGAGAACAAGATGCCGATCGTGGTCTACGGCGCGGAGGACGAGGGCGCGATCTACCGCATCGTCCAGGGTGAGAAGATCGGTACGCTCGTCACCGCCGGCTGAGCGGCGCGAGCCACACGCCACCCCACACCCACAACACTTTCGAGCGCACAGGAGCATCTGGTGATCAACGACATCCTCAACGAGGCCGACAGCAAGATGGCGAAGTCGGTGGACTCAACGCGTGAGGACTTCGCCACCATCCGCGCCGGCCGGGCCACCCCGCAGATGTTCAACAAGATCCTGGTCGACTACTACGGCACCCCGACGCCGATCCAGCAGCTCGCCTCCTTCACCAGCCCCGAGCCGCGGATCATCAACATCGCCCCGTTCGACATCGGCGCGATGGCCAACGTCGAGAAGGCGATCCGCGACTCCGACCTCGGCGTCAACCCGTCCAACGACGGCAAGATCCTGCGCGCGGTCTTCCCCGAGCTGACCGAGGAGCGCCGCAAGGAATACATCAAGCTCGCCAAGGAGAAGGCCGAGCAGGGTCGCGTCTCGGTGCGCCAGGTGCGCCAGAAGGCCAAGCAGGGTCTGGAGAAGCTGGAGAAGGACGGCGAGGCGAGCAAGGACGACGTCACCGGCGCCGAGAAGCGCCTCGACAGCCTCACCAAGAAGCACACCGACGCGATCGACGATCTGCTCAAGTCCAAGGAAGCCGAGCTGCTCGAGGTCTGAGCCTGTTGCCCTGCGACGAAGTCGCAGGGCAACAACGCGAAGAGATCGAGCGAGCGAAGCGGGTCGAGATCTACCCGTACGCGGTCGAGTTCCACGAGCGATTCGGACCGCGACCAGATAAGGACCTGAGCATGAAGGAATCCCTTGTGAGCCAGACGCCGCCGTCGCCGTCAGCTTCCGAGCCACCGAAGAAGGACTACGGCCGCGCCGGCCGCAACCTGCCCGCGGCGATCGGCTCCGCCGTCGTCCTGCTGGTGGCCATCGCGCTCAGCCTGATGTTCGTGAAGACGGCGTTCATGCTGATCGTCGTCGCCGCGGTCGTGGCCGCGACCTGGGAGCTCCACCGAGGCCTGATGGCCAAGGACATGGACGTTCCCGAGCAGCCGCTGATGATCGGCGGCACGGTGATGGTCCTGGTCGCCTACTTCCTGGGTGCCGACGCGCTGGTCACGGCCACGGCGGTCACCGCCCTGGTGATCATGCTGTGGGTGCTGCGTCGTGGGGTCGACGGCTACGTGCGTACGTCGGCGGCAGCCGTCCTCACCCTGTTCTACCTGCCGTTCCTGGGATCCTTCGTCGCCCTCATGCTCGGCGAGGGCGGCGGCTGGACCTCGGGCGGCCTCTCGGACGACGGCGTACGCGGCATCATCGTCTGGGTCCTGCTCACGATCATGTCCGACATCGGTGGCTACGTCGCCGGGGTCCTCTTCGGCAGGCACCCGATGGCGCCGGTGATCTCCCCGAAGAAGTCCTGGGAGGGCTTCATCGGCTCGGTGGTCTTCACCGTCGCGACCGGCGTCGGCCTGGTCGTGTGGCTGCTCGACGGGTCCTGGTGGGTCGGTGTCGCGCTCGGCGTGGTCGCCTGCGTGATGGCCGTCCTCGGCGACCTGGTCGAGTCGGTGATCAAGCGCGACCTCGGCATCAAGGACATGAGCCAGATCATCCCCGGCCACGGCGGCCTGATGGACCGCCTCGACTCGCTCCTGGCGACCGTCGCCCCGGTCTGGCTGATCCTCCACTACGCGGTTTTCTGAGGGCGCGTCTTCTGATGCTCCATCTCGTACGCCACGGCCGACCCGTCCAGGTCCGCGGCGTCGCCGCGGAGCACTGGGAGCTCGACCCGGCCGGGTTCGACGACGTCTGGGCCCTGCGTGACCGCCTCCCGGCCGGTGCCGCGTGGTACTCCTCGCCCGAGCCCAAGGCGCAACAGACCGCCCAGCTGCTCACCGATGGTGAGGTCGGCGTGGTCGACGCGCTGCGTGAGCACCGCCGTGGTGCGGCCTGGGTCGATGACTTCGACGCCACGGTCGAGCGTGCCTTCCCGGAGCCGACCGTGCCTGCGTACGACGGCTGGGAGCCGCTCGAGGAGTGTTGGGCCCGCGTGACCAAAGCCGTGTCCGGGATCCTCTCGGCCCACGCCGGCGAGGACGTCGTGCTCGTCGGTCACGGCACCGCATGGACTCTCGTGGCGAGCGAGCTCACCGGCGCGGCCCCGGATCTCGCCCGGTGGCGAGACCTCGGCCTCCCCGACGTGATCACCGTCGACGCCTGACCGCGGATTCCCCGAGTTCGCCACGGCAGCGATTCTTTACCAAAGACAGGCTGGGTTCGGCGCTACGGTTGAAGGGTGACCCAGCGTCCCGCGGACCTCGACGTGGACCCCGATCCAGACGTCGAGGCTGATCACGGCCCGGAGGAGGAGTCCTCGGGGTCCGGTGGGCTGTGGGCGTGGCTCCACGACTCGCACCCGACCGTGGCAGCCCTGGTCGGGTTCTATCTCGGCCTGGCGTACGCGATCCTGGTGCCCGGCACCTGGGGCGCCCTCCTGGCATGGATGGTCGGGCAGGAGCGGGCCGAAGAGCTGTTTCCCTGGGTGGCACTGACCCTGCTCGTGCCGCTGGCCCTGCTCGTCCCGCGCAAGACCCGCCGCCTGGCCCAGTTCGTCTGGCTGGGAATCATCCTGACCGTGCTGGTCGTGGTCGGCGTCGGCGCGCTGGTGTTCTGGATCCTGCTCAAGACGGGCTGAGCGGGCCGGCCGGATCGAGGTTTCGCCGTACGCCGCACCCCGGTGGGACACTGGAGGCGTGACCGAGCCCGACCCCGTGACCGTACCTGCCCCGCACAGCCCCGAGGCAGAGGCCGCCGCGATGGAGGGGCGTCGCCTGCCGTTGGTGATGGCGCCGCCCAAGGGTCGCGGAAAGCCGCCGCGCCACCTGGCCGACCTCGACCTGGCCGGCCGCCAGGACGCGGCGAAGGAGGCCGGGCTGCCGGGCTTCCGCGCCAAGCAGCTCTCGGTGCACTACTTCGAGCGGCTGGTCGACGACCCGGCCAAGATGACCGATCTTCCGGCAAATCAGCGCGAAGAGCTCGTCAACACGTTCCTGCCCGACCTGATGGCGCCGATCCGTCAGCAGGAGGCCGACAAGGGCACCACCCGCAAGACCCTGTGGAAGCTCTTCGACGGTGCCCTGGTCGAGTCGGTGCTGATGCGCTACACCGACCGCGCCACCGTCTGCATCTCCTCCCAGGCCGGCTGTGGCATGGCCTGCCCGTTCTGCGCCACAGGCCAGGGCGGCCTCGAGCGCAACATGTCGACCGCCGAGATCGTCCACCAGGTCGTCGTCGCGGCCCGGCAGATGGCCAGCGGCGAGATCCCCGGCGGCCCCGGCCGCCTCTCCAACGTGGTCTTCATGGGCATGGGGGAGCCGATGGCCAACTACAAGGCGCTCATGGGTGCCGTACGCCGCCTCACCTCGCCCGCGCCCGAGGGCCTCGGCCTCTCAGCCCGCCACGTGACCGTCTCGACCGTCGGCCTCGTGCCCCGGATCAAGCAGCTCACCGAGGAGGGCATCCCGGTCACCCTCGCCCTCTCGCTGCACGCCCCCGACGACGAGCTGCGCAACGAGCTGGTCCCGATCAACACCCGCTTCTCGGTCGCCGAGACCGTCGAGGCCGCCTGGAACTACGCCCGCGTCACGAAGCGCCGCGTCTCCATCGAGTACGCGATGATGCGCGGCATCAACGACCAGGCCTGGCGCGCCGACCTCCTCGCCGACGTCCTGAACGGCTACGGCGACTGGGGCTGGGTCCACGTCAACCTGATCCCGCTCAACCCGACCCCTGGCTCGAAGTGGACCGCCTCCGACCCGGCCGACGAGCGTGAGTTCGTACGCCGCCTCGAGGCCAAGGGCATCTCCACCACTGTCCGCGACACCCGCGGCCGCGAGATCGACGGCGCCTGCGGCCAGCTCGCCGCCGCCGAGTAACCGCTTGGGCCGTGTCCTCGCGCTACGAGGACGACACGACCGACCGGCTCAAGCCCCTGGCTCGGGCTGGCGCTCGTGGCCGTGCCGGCCCTGGGTGCGGCGGGCTTCCTTCATCTCCGACTCGTAGAGGTGTCGCTTGCCCTCGACGAGAGTGTCGCGTGCCTCCTTCTCGAGCCGCTTGAAGGTGGCGTAGTAGCCGTCGTCGTACTCCTCGACGATCTGGAACGTCCACCTGCCGTCGAGCACGTTGCGTCCGACGAGCTCGCGCTCGAAGGTGTCCGCCAGGTCGGTGTGGCCGGCCTCGCGCAGCTGCTGGACACCTTTGCCGAGGGTGAGGTCGGCCGTGCCGGTGATGCGATGCAGCGCGTACAGATGGCCGCGGGCGATCTCGATCGCTTCGAGTGCCTCACTGATCGTGCCGAGCGCCTCGACGGTGAGGTCGTCGACGCCTTCGGGCCGGATGTGCTCCTCATCGGTGGTCATGCCGCGATCGTGGCAAGACGAGCGGGCCGGCGGCAACCCAGCGGGGGTGCGGTGACGGATCTCTGAGAGTCACGCAACGTTTCCGCTGATGACACCGGCCGGACTATCTGTCGTCCGGCACGGAGTTCTGGCCACGGTAGGTTCACCGACCTGTCAACCAAGTCGGGGATCACGTTGCCGGAGGACGCTCACGATCAGAAACATGAGCATCAGCCTCGATCGGGTCCCGATGGTCGCCGCCAACTCGGAGCCGCTCCGTGTCCTCATCGTCACGGAGTCGTTCCTGCCGCAGGTCAACGGGGTGACGAACTCCGTACGCCGCGTCCTGGAGCATCTCGCGGTCGACGGTCACACCGTCGAGGTCGTGGCCCCCACCGGGCCGACCGAGTACGCCGGGTTCCCGGTGACCCGCACCCGGGGCGCGACGTTCTGGGTCTACAAGGACTTCCGCGTCGGTCTCGAGACGCGGCGCAAGCTGCGCGCGGTGATGCGCCGGTTCGCCCCCGACGTCGTCCACGTCGCCTCGCCCGCGCTGCTCGGGCGGCAGGCGGTGCTGGTGGCCAAGGAGCTCGGCATCCCGAGCGTGGCGATCTACCAGACCGACCTGGTGGGCTTCTGGGACAAGTACAAGGCCGTCGGCGGGCCCCAGGCCGCCGCGATGCTCACCCGGCAGGCGCACTCGGCCGCCGACCGCACCCTGGCACCGAGCTCCTCGGCCCTCACCCAGCTCGAGGGCCTCGGCGTGCAGCGCACCGGCCTGTGGCCGCGCGGTGTCGACGTCGAGCTGTTCCACCCCAGCCGCGTCGACCACGACCTGCGCGCCCAGCTCGCGCCCAACGGCGAGACGATCGTCGGGTACGTCGGCCGCCTGGCCCAGGAGAAGGAGCTGCATCTGCTGACCGCGCTGGCGCACAACCCGGCGTACAGGGTCGTGCTCGTGGGCGGTGGTCCCCAGGAGCGTGAGCTGCGCCAGTTGCTCCCGGAGGCGACCTTCCTGGGCGTGCTGCAGGGGGAGGAGCTGGGGGCTGCGTACGCCTCGCTCGACGTGTTCGTGCACACCGGCTCCCACGAGACCTTCTGCCAGGCGGTCCAGGAGGCGCTCGCCTCCGGCGTCCCGGTGGTGGCGCCGCGCTCCGGCGGGCCGCTGGACCTGGTCGCCGAGGGCGTGACCGGGTTCTTCTACGAGCCCGGCAGCCGCGACGACCTCGGCTCCCAGGTCGCGCTGCTCCACAACGACCCGCAGCTGCGGCTGCGGATGGGACGCGAGGCCCGCAAGAGCGTCGCGCACAAGTCCTGGGGTGCGGTCAACGCAGCCCTCGTCGACCACTACCGCGACGTCATCCGGTCACGCCAGCTGCGATGACCTCGAGGACCTCCTCGGCGGTGTCGACGAGGTGGACGTGGTGCTCCATCGCCCGGCCCCGGGCGAGTGCCTGCAGGAGCGGCCAGACCGGCAGCTCCTCGGTCCAGTAGCGCCGTCCGACCAGCACCATCGGAGCGACCGCGCTGGTGTCGGCGTAGTAGTTCTCGCACGCGTCCTGGAAGACCTCCTGCACCGTCCCGCCGGCGCCCGGCAGGAAGACGATCCCGCCGTCGCAGACCTCCAGGAGCACCGCCTCGCGGGTGGCGTTGCGGAAGTACTTCGCGATCGCGCCGGCGAACACGTTGGGCGGCTCGTGGCCGTAGTGCCACGTCGGGATCCCCAGCGACCGCGCGGGCCTGCCCTCGACCCGGTTGCGTACGCCGAGGGCCACCTGCGCCCAGGCCCCGATCGAGGGCCGGAACGACGGCACGGCGGCGAGAGACTCGAGCGCGTCCTCCAGGGCCGTCTTCGGTGCCCCGGCGAGGAAGGCGCCGAGATTGGCGGCCTCCATGGCCCCGGGGCCGCCGCCGGTGGCGACCACGTGGCGGCTCGCCAGGTGCTGGGCCAGGCGGGCGGCGGTCGCGTAGCCCTCCTCGCCGCGCTGCAGCGCGTGCCCGCCCATCATGCCGACGATCCGCGTCCCTTCGTCCCGCCGAGCGCGCACCCACGCCTCGAGCGCGGCGTCGATCGCGTGGTCGTGGAGGGTGATCGCGAGCTCGTCGTCGGCGTCGAGCGGCTGCTGCAGCCAGGCGTACGCCTTCGCGTCCAGGCTCCGCGCGTAGACCGGGTCGTCGTAGAGCTCCTCGGGGGTGTAGAGCCGGGAGCGGTAGACGTCCACCGGTGCCTCCGGGATCACCGGCATCACCAGCGCGCCCTCGTCCTCGGCGTAGTCGACGTCCCCGGGTGCGAAGGTGCATCCGAGGAACGTCGCCCCGGCGAGCTCGGTCTCACGCAGCGTGCCGGAGCGCGAGGTCAGATCCAGCGCCCGCAGCCGCCATCCCTTCAGGCTGCCCGCGCCGGCCGCCAGGTGCCCATCGAGCTCCGCGACCGACTCGATGTCGACATGGCGTCCCCGGTGATGCTTCATACCGAGAAATCTACCGACTCACAGTGGCCAGGAGAATCCGGTGAGCTTCTCGGACTCGGTCCACAGCTTGCGGGCGAGGTCGGGGTCGGAGGCCACCGCGGTGCGGCCGACGAGGGTCGGGCTGCCGCGATACTCGCCGAGCCCGTCGGGCCCGACGTAGCTTGCCGGCGGAAGGTCCTGGCTGGCCGCGTACAGGGTCGGGAGCGCGCCGGCCTCCGCGGACTGGGCGACGATCCGGTTGCCGAGCGCCATGAGGGCGTGCTTGACGGGGTTGCCGGTGTGGCTCTGCAGGTTGGTCGCGGAGTAGCCCGGGTGTGCGGCGTACGCTCGGAGTCCGGTGCCTTCCAGGCGTCGCTGCAGCTCGAGGGTGAAGAGCAGGTTGGAGATCTTCGACTGCCCGTAGGCCCTCTCCGGCTGGTAGTCGCGCCGCTCCCAGTTGAGGTCGTCGAGGTCGAAGCCACCCCAGCGGTGGGCCGAGGAGGCGACGGTCACGACGCGGTCGGTGAGGTGGGGGAGCAGCAGGTTGGTGAGCGCGAAGTGCCCCAGGTGGTTGGTGGCGAATTGGCTCTCGTAGCCGTCGGTCGTGAGCCGCTTCGGCACCATCATGATCCCGGCGTTGTTGATGAGTACGTCGATCTCGCCCTCCCACTCCTCGGCGAAGCGCCGCACCGAGCCCAGGTCAGCCAGGTCGAGCGAGCGCACCTCGACGCCGCCACCGATCGTGGCGGCCACCTCCTCGCCGGCGGCGACGTTGCGTACGGCCAGGACGACCCTGGCGCCCTTCGCGCCCAGCTCGGTGGCGACGACGCGGCCCAAGCCGCTGGTTGCGCCGGTGACGATCACGGTGCGGCCATCGAAGGACGGCAGCCGGGTGGAAGTCCACTTCTGTTCGGTCATGACACCAATCTAGGCGATGCCAAGAATCTTGACAACGTCTAGACTGGTGAAATCTCGATAAGGTGTGCCTGATGACCGAGACGATGACCCGCTACCACCATGGCGACCTGCGTGCCGCGGTGCTCCGCCGCGCCGAGGAGGTGCTGCGCGAGTCGGGCACCGACGCGCTCTCGCTACGCGGCATCGCCCGCGATCTGGGCGTGAGCCATGCCGCGCCGAGTGCTCACTTCCGCGACAAGAACGCGCTCTTCGACGCGCTCGCGGTCGCCGGATTCCGGCGGCTGGCCGAGGTGATGAACGCCGCTCTGGCGGTTCGTGGCTCGCTGACCGACGACCTGGTGGCGTTCGCCTCGGCCTATCTCGACTTCGCCACCGACAACCCGGCACTGCTCTCGGTGATGTTCGCGCGCAAGCACACCGAGACCGCTGGCGCCGAGATCGCCGAGGCGATCGCCGCCGCCTTCGCCCGGCCCACCGCCGTGCTCACCGACGCCCAGGCCCGTGGTGAGGTCGTCGACGGTGACCCCGAGGTCATCGGGGTCACCGTCCTGGCCGCGCTCCAGGGTCTGGCCACCTTTGTCGGGTCCGGCTTCGTGCCCCCCGAGCAGTCGCAGGAGATGGTGCGCGACGTCGTCGAGACCCTGATGCGCGGACTGGCCCGTTAGAAGGCGTGCGCCATCAGGTCGGCGTAGACCTCCTGCTCGTCGACCTCCAGGCCTCGGGCCTGGAACCACTTCGCGACGTTGGTGATGTCGCGCAGCAGGAAGTCGAAACCGAGCGGGTTGCCGACCAGGTCGATGATCTGGGGAAGATCGATGATCACCAGCCGGTCCTGCTGGGCCAGGATGTTGTAGGGCGAGAGGTCACCGTGGACCAGTCCCGCCTGCACCATCGTGGCCAGCGCGTCGACGAGCCCGTCCCACCACATCTCCAGGACGTGGCGCTCCGGGCGGGTCTGGGCGAGACGCGGCGCCGTCTCCAGCTCCCCGTTGCCGTCGTCGACCGCGATCCACTCCATCAGGATCTCGGTCCCGTCGATCTGCACCGGATAGGGGACCGGGAGGCCGAGGTTCCAGCAGCGTACGAGCGCGTTCCACTCGGCGTTGGCCCACTCGGCCTTGGCGACCTCGCGGCCGAAGGTCGAGTTCTTCTTCAGCGCGCGCTCGTCGCGGGAGCGCTTGACCGAACGGCCCTCGGTGTAGCTCGCGGCCCGGTGGAAGGTGCGGTGGTCGGTGTCGCGGTAGCGCTTGGCGACCATCAGCGCCTCCTGCTCCGGATAGAGCGGGTCCGCCCGCACGATCAGGAAGGCGTCGGCCTCCTTGCCGGTCTTGAGAATGCCGAGCTCGGTGTCGATGGCGCCCTGAGAGGTCACCACCCAGTCCGGGCGCGGCTCCGGTCCACGGGAGAGCGGCTCCACGGAGAGCCAGGTGGACCAGCGCTGTCCGTCCTCGAGGTCGTCGTAGGCCTGGAAGTCGAAGACGAAATTGGGGTCGATCCCTGCCAGAGAGTCGGATACGGCGGGATCAGCGGAGATGTTCTCCTGAGTCACTTCGGGTGCTCCTGATACGAGAGATGTGGTCTGTGGGCAGGCACAGGACAACGACAGTCATCGGTCTGCTCCTCTCGATCAGTGCGCCTCGTGGACGAGAACGCCGGTCGCGGTCCATGGTGGAGGACCGCGACCGGCGTACGCAACAGGTTTATCCGGTCCCTACCCGGCGACCAGCCAGATGTCGTCGTCCCCGAGGACCAGGACACGTCCGTCCTCCAGTCCGAGGGAGGAGACTCCGTACGGCGCCGCGAGCTCGGCCGACTCCTCCCCGGAGGTGGCATCGAGATAGGTGTGCGTGTAGGCCGGGACGTCGCGCCCGATGGCGAGCGTGGCCAACGCCTGGGGGCCGTTCCCGTATCGGTCGATGACCGGTCCACTCACCTCGACGCCCGGGTAGATCTTCTTCGCCTCGTCCAGCGCGTCATGAGAGGTCCGCGACAGCTTCTGGCTCCACAGTCTCTTCCCGGTCGTGGGGGAGTACGCGGCGATCTGGTCGGTCAGGGTGAGCACGATGGCATCCGGGGTGGGCGAGAGCTGGGTCCTGTCCTCCTCCGAGGTCGGCCCGGTCTTGATCCGGAAGCTCGTGGCTCGCCGGCCTTCGAGGTCCGCGGTGACGACGTCGTAGGCGTCACCCGACGGGTTGGTGACGTAGATCCGGTCGGTGAAGACTTCCACCTTCGGGTATCCGAGATCGGGGCACGGAGTCGACGTGGTCCATGCCCGTTTGCCCGCTCGGGTGGCGGTGAAGTGACAGGTCCCGTCCTTGCGGGACATCCCGACGAGCAGGTCGCCGACCTGGGCGGCGACGTCGTCCGTGACTTCGACAGCGGGACCGAACGGCTCGCCGTCGCGCACCTGGAAGGCCGCACGCTTCTTCGGGTCGATGCCGGTCGCGATCGTCGGGACTCGCCGGACGGACGGGTGGTCCTCGAAGGTGTCGACGCCGATGAGCGCGGGCGTCCAGAGATCGGTCGATCCGCGGGAGTCGCGTGATGTCACTCGACCGGAGACGTCGAACTGAGCGGCGACGCACCGGCTCTCCTCCGAGCAGGCGATTGCGTCGAGCGTGCCGTCGCGGCTGATGGCGATGGGCAGGTACAGATCGTCCATGGTCAGGTGCCAGAGGTCTTCGCCGTCCCGGTCGTACATCGCGATGCTCTCGTTGCCGACGACCGCGACGTGGCCGCCGTCGCCGACGTACGCCCACGCGCCGTCCTGATACTCCTCGGCGACCTCCTTCCCGGACTCGAGGTCACGAATCGTCAACAGGTCGTTGTCGTAGGTGTAGATCCGATCGCGTACGACGACCGCTTCATCGCCGCTGTCCTCGGCTGCCACGTGCCAGACCACGTCGCCGGAGACCAGGTCGTGGGCGCGCCAGTGTCCGATCCCGACGAGCAGTGCGCCGACGCAGACCAGCACGCCGACAGAGACGAGCGCCTTCTTGGCGCCGGACGAGACAGCCATGACTTCCCCCGAGATCCTCGTGCGACAGCCGCAGCGTAATGCCTGAGCACGGGGGAACGGCGAAGGGCGCGGGACGTCAGTGGCCGCCGACGAGCGGGGCGACGGCCCGGGCGACCAGTGAGCCCTTGCCGGTGGCGGTCTCCGCCACGTCGGCCACGGTCATGGCACGCAGCCCGGCGTTGACGCCGAGCCACCTCAGCGGCTCCGGCTCCCAGCGCGGGGAGACGTGGCCGACCCAGGGGAGGGCGGTGAGGTCGGAGTCGGTGCCGACGATCAGGTCCCGCAGCGTACGGCCGGCGAGGTTGGTGGTCGCGACGCCGTCACCGACGTAGCCGCCGGCGTGGGCGATCCCGCTGGCCGGGTCATAGCCGACCGAGGCGTGCCAGTCGCGCGGGATGCCGAGGACGCCGCCCCATCGGTGGGTGATCTTGTGGCCGCGTACGGCCGGGAACAGCTCGACCAGGGTCTCCTGCAGGCGACGGTGGGTGCGCAGGTCGGCGGAGTCCGCGTGGGTGATCTTCGACCCGAAGGAGTACGGAGCGCCGCGCCCGCCGAAGACGAGCCGGTCGTCTGCGGTGCGCTGCCCGTAGATCAGCAGGTGGCGGCCGTCGGAGAACGTCTCGCGCTCCTCCAGCCCGATGCTCGCCCAGACCAGGTCGGTGAGCGGCTCGGTGGCGATGATGAGGGAGCGCACCGGGATGACCTCGCGCTCGAGACCGGCCAGCGTCGGGGTGTAGCCCTCGGTGGCGCGTACGACAACGTCGGCCGAGACCACGTCACGTTCGGTCCGCACGACGTGCGGCTCGATCGAGGTGACCCGGGTCTGCTCGTAGATCGTGACCCCGCGGGCCTCGACGGCGCGGGCCAGGCCGCGGACGAGCTTGGCCGGGTGGATCGCGGCGCAGTCGGGGGTGTAGGTGGCGCCGAGGGTGCCGGTCGCGGCGAGCCGCTTCTCGGCATCGGCCTGGTCGAGCAGGGAGAGCTCCGCCTCGCCCAGTCCCCAGGACCGGGCGTGCTCGACCTCGTGCCGGGCGCGCTCGAGCTGGGCGGGCGTACGGGCCACGACGACCGTGCCGCCCTTGGCGATGTCGGCCTCGATGCCTTCGGCCGCGGCGACCCGGATCACCTCGTCGACGGTCTCCCGCATCGCCCGGTCCTGGGCGAGCGCGGCCTCCCGGCTCGAGCCCGCCGCCACCTTGTCGAGCGAGGCGGGGAAGAGGGCCGAGCACCAGCCGCCGTTGCGGCCGGATGCCCCGAAACCGGCCACCTCGGCCTCGAGGATCGCGATCTTCAGGTCGGGCCTGGCCTCGGCCAGGTAGTAGGCCGTCCACAGGCCCGTGTAGCCCGCGCCCACGATCGCGACGTCGACCTCGAGGTCGCCCATCAGCGCGGGACGCGGCTCCCAGGAGTCGCCCGCGGTCTCGTGCCACAGGCTGATGCCGGAGTAGTTGTTCACCTCACGCCCCAGGCGTAGGTCTGCTTGTGCAGGTGGAGGTACATGAACGTCTCCGTGCTCACCACGCCCTCGATGGCGCGGATCTTGCTGGAGACGAGGTTGAGGAGGGCCTCGTCGCTCTCGGCCACGACCTCGACGAGGAGGTCGTAGGAGCCGGCGGTGATGACGATGTAGTCGACCTCGTCGAGCTTGCCGAGCTCGTCGGCGATGCCCTCGATCGGTCCGGAGGTGCGTACGCCGATCATGGCCTGCCGCGCGAAGCCGAGCTCGAGCGGGTCGGTGACCGCGACGACCTGCATGACGCCGCTGTCGACGAGGCGCTGCACGCGCTGGCGCACCGCGGCCTCGCTGAGGCCGACCTCCTTGCCGATGGCGGCGTAGCTGCGCCGGCCGTCCTGCTGGAGCTGCTCGATGATCAGCTTGTTGACCTCGTCGAGGTGAGCGCCCCCGTTGCGCTTGCGAGTGGTCATGGCGCCCAGTCAACCCGTTTGTCGTCGCCGGATGCAACGAAATCCGTCGTGTGTAACGAACAATTTCCATGATTCCGTACATTCTGTGTGGCTGAAGCCCTCGTGAGTTGTCATAGTGAGCCTCGTGAACCATGTGTCGCTGACCGATGCGAAGCCCGCCGTCTACTGGCTCGACGACCCCGCGAGACCCGCCCCGCTGCCGCCGCTGCTCGGGGTGGAGTCGGCCGACCTGGTGGTCGTCGGAGGCGGTTACTCGGGGCTGTGGACGGCGCTGCTGGCCCGGGAGCGGTTTCCATCGTGGTCGGTGATCGCGCTCGAGGCCGGCCGCTGCGGCGACCAGGCATCGGGACGCAACGGCGGCTTCGCGGAGGCGTCCTTGACCCACGGCTTCTGGAACGGCCTGGAGCGCTGGCCGGACGAGCTCGCGACCCTGGACCGGCTCGGCCAGCAGAACCTCGACGAGATGGCGGCCACCATCCAGGAGCACGGCATCGACTGCGACTGGCGGCTCACCGGGGCGTTGAACGTCGCGACCAGGCCGCACGAGGTCGACGACCTGGCCGAGTGGTCGGCCGCATTGACGGAGCACGGCATCAAGCACCGGCTGCTGGACCAGGCGGGGACGCGGGCCGAGCTCGACTCGCCGACCTACCTCGGCGGGCTGGAGGTGCTCGGCGACACGGCCACCGTCGAGCCCGCGCGGCTGGCCTGGGGACTGCGGCAGGCCTGCCTGGACGCCGGTGTGGTGATCCACGAGGGCTCCGCGGTCACCGGGCTCGGTCGCGACGGGGCCGGGATGCGGGTGTCGACTCTCACCGGGTCGGTGCGGGCCGGGCGGGTGGCCCTGGCCACCAACGCCTTCCCGCCGCTGCTGCGGCGACTGAAGATGATGACGGTGCCGGTCTACGACTACGTACTCATGACCGAGCCGCTCTCGTCGGCGCAGATGGACGCCATCGGCTGGGCCAACCGGCAGGGGGTCAGCGACTCCGCCAACCACTTCCACTACTACCGCCTGACCCGGGACAACCGGATCCTGTGGGGCGGCTACGACGCGGTCTATCACTTCGGCTCGAAGATCTCGCCGGAGCTGGAGACGGGCGCGACCCACGACAAGCTCGCGAGTCACTTCTTCGAGACGTTCCCGCAGCTCGAGGGGCTGCGCTTCACCCACCGCTGGGCCGGTGTCATCGACACCTGCACCCGTTTCTCGGCGTTCTTCGGGAAGGCGTACGCCGGCCGCGTCGCCTACGCGCTCGGCTACACCGGTCTCGGCGTCGGGGCCACCCGCTTCGGCGCCCAGGTGATGCTCGACCTGCTCAGCGGCGAGCAGACGGAACGTACGTCGCTGGAGATGGTGCGCTCCAAGCCGCTGCCGTTCCCGCCCGAGCCCGCCCGGTACGCCGGTATCTCGATGATGGTCCGCTCGCTCGGCAAGGCTGACGCCGAGGGCGGCCGTCGCGACCTGTTCCTGCGGACGATGGACCGGCTCGGGCTCGGCTTCGACTCCTGAACCGGCTCAGGCCGCGTCCTGCGCCGCCGCGATCCGCTCGCGGAGCTTGGCGTGGATCTCCTCCGGCGTGCGCTGCGTACGCTGGCGGTGGTTGCGCGCGATGATGACGCCTGTCGCGGTGACCCCGGCCAGACCGGCGAGACCGACGATCTTCCACACGCGTGCACTGCCCAAACCCATTGAGGACCCCCTGCTCGAGATGTCTGACGACACCACTATCTCCCTCGAAGACGCCGTGGACCAGACCCGGACCGGCGATCTGTGGCTCTTCCGCGGCCGGTCGGTCGCCGACCGGGCCATCCGGATGCTCAGCAACGCCCCGGTCAACCACGTCGGGATGGCGGTCGTGCTCGACGACCTGCCGCCGCTGATGTGGCACGCCGAGCTCGGCAAGGGGCTGCTCGACCTCTACACCGGCACCCATCACCGCGGTGTACAACTCCATGACCTGCGCGCCGCGGTCGAGCAGTGGGCCGGCCGCTACGAGCAGCAGGTCTGGCTGCGCCAGCTCACCGCCGACATCGACCGCACACGCGAGGATGCCCTGCTCCGCACGATCGCCCGCCTCGACGGCACCCCGTTCCCCTCGACGGTGAACCTGGCCGGGCGCTGGGTCCGGGGGAGGGTCCGCTCGAAGGCCGGGATCGAGCAGGTCTACTGCGCCGAGGTCGTCGCGGCCACCTACCAGGAGATGGGACTGCTCGACGACGAGCGCCCCACCAACTACTACGACCCCGGCCGCTTCTGGTCCGGTGACCACCTGACCCTGCAGGACGGCGCGGTCCTAGGGAGCGAGGTACGCGTCGTCGGCTGACCCACGGCCGGCGAGCCGCAGGGCGACATCGATCTCGCCGCTCTCGACCAGGGTGCCGATCACGAGGGCGCGCAGCCCGCGCAGGAGGGCGTCGGGGTCGACCAGGTCGGGGGCCGCGAGCGCGTGCAGCAGATAGCCGTGCACCAGGGCGAGCACGGAGGCCGGGTCCGTCCGGGTCGCTCCGGCGACGGTCGCCGCGCGGGCGGCGACGTCGCGGCCGGCGGTGAGCACCTCGGCCACGACCGGGCGGAACTCGGGGTCGCGGGCGGCGTGGAGGAGTCCCTCCAGGAACGCGAGCGCGTCGGTCGGCGGCGACATCAGCGCCGCCGCGAAAGCCTCGGCCATGGCATCGGTGCCGGGCGAGGTCGCGGCGAGCTCGTCGGCGAGCGTACGCAGCCGGGCGACGTCCTCGGCCACGCCGGTGCGCAGCGCCTCGGCGGCCAGGTCGGAGATGGAGTCGAAGAAGTAGCCGACGGTCGCCAGCGGCAGCCCGGCCCGCTCGGTGACCGCGCGGTGGGTGACCCCTGCCATGCCCTTCTCCGCGGCCACCTCGATCGTGGCGCGGACGAGGGCGTCGCGTCGCTGCCTGGCGCTGTCGCCGTGCCGTCGCTTCATGGGAACCAGCATAAAGTCTGGAAGATCTTCTAAACTTTTCGAGGCGGATCCAGCACGCTGTCGGCATGACCGCACCGACCCGCGTACACGCCTTCACCGACGACGCCCTCGGCGACCACGACGCCGTCGAGCTCGCCCGCCTCATCCGGTCGGGGGAGCTGGCCGCGGCCGAGGTCGAGGCTGCGGCGGTCGCCCGGCTCCAGCAGGTGGCGCCGCCGCTGCACGCGATGGCGTACGAGGCCTACGACGCGCCCCGTCGCGCGGATGTCGGCACCGGCCTGCTCCACGGCGTGCCGACCCTGCTCAAGGACAACACCGATCTGCTCGGGATGCCGACCAACCACGGCTCGGAGGCGTTCCGGGCGCGCCCGGTCACCCGCGACGGGCGCTACACGGCGCAGTTCCTCAGCACGGGCATGACGGTGCTGGGCAAGAGCCGGATGCCGGAGTTCGGGCTCAACGCGACCACGGAGTTCCGCAGCGGGCCGCCGACACCCAACCCGTGGAACACCGAGCACTCCGTCGGGGCGTCCTCCGGAGGCGCGGCGGCCCTGGTCGCCGCCGGAGCCGTGCCGATCGCGCACGCGAACGACGGCGGCGGGTCCATCCGGATCCCTGCCGCGGCCGCCGGGCTGGTCGGGCTCAAGCCCAGCCGCGGCCGGCACCTCGACGGCGAGATGGCCCGGACCCTGCCGATCAACATGGTCAGCGAGGGCGTGCTGACACGCACCGTCCGGGACACCGCGACCTTCCATGCCGCGCTCGAGCGGCACTGGCGCAACCCGTCACTGCCGCCGCTCGGGCTGGTCGAGGGCCCCGCGCGACGGCGGTTGCGGGTCGCGATGATCATGGAGTCGGTGACCGACGCCGTCGTGGACACCCCGACGAAGGCGGCCGTGGAACGGACCGCGACCCTGCTCGAGGAGCAGGGCCACACCGTCGAGCCGGTCCCGATCCCCGTCGACGCACGCTTCGGCGACGACTTCCTCGAATACTGGGGTCTGCTCGCGTTCCTCGCCGGCAACCTGGGCCGCCTGACCATCGACCGGACCCTCGACACCGCCCGGCTCGACGGCCTCACCGACGGTCTGCGACGCGCCTTCACCTCCGGTGGCTGGCGCCGTACGCCGGCCGCGCTGCACCGCCTGCGGCGGGCCGCGGTGGCCTACGCGGCCGTCTTCGACCACCACGACGTGGTGCTCTGCCCGGTCGTCGCCGGAGTCACCCCGCCGTTGGGCCACCTCTCCCCGAACGTGCCGTTCGAGGAGCTCGTCGACCGGCTGCGGCGCCACGTCGCGTTCACGCCGCTGCAGAACATCACCGGCGCTCCGGCGATCTCGCTGCCGATGGGGCTCAGCGAGGAGGGGCTTCCGATCGGGGTGCAGCTCTCCGCGGCGTACGGGGACGAGCGGACGCTCCTCGAGCTCGGCTATGCGCTCGAGGAGCAGTCGCCGTGGCCACGGATCCAGGGCTGACCCCGGGTCAGAGCATCGTCGAGGCCTTCTCCAGCACCCGGCGCAGGATCTGCTCCATCTCGTCGAACTCGGCCTGGCCCACGGTGAGGGGCGGGGAGAGCTGGATGACCGGCTCGCCGCGGTCGTCGGCGCGGCAGTAGAGGCCCTCGGACCACAGCGCCTTGGAGACGTACCCGTAGAGGATGCGCTCGCACTCCTCCTCGGTGAAGGTCTCCTTGGTCGCGCGGTCCTTGACCAGCTCGATGCCGTAGAAGTAGCCGGTGCCGCGTACGTCGCCGACGACCGGCAGGTCCTTCAGCTTCTCCAGGGTGGCGCGGAAGGCGGCCTCGTTGCGGCGTACGTTGCCGAGCAGGTCCTCGGCCTCGAAGAGGTCGAGGTTGGCCAGCGCCACCGCCGTGGAGACGGGGTGACCGCCGAAGGTGTAGCCGTGGTAGAAGGTCTCCTCGCCCTCGAGGAAGGGAGCCATCAGCCTGTCGGAGATGATGGTGGCGCCGAGCGGCGCGTAGCCCGAGGTCAGCCCCTTGGCCGAGGTGATCATGTCGGGCACGTAGCCGAACCGCTCCGCGCCGAACATCG